>NZ_OU745391.1:0-669671 GCF_916618895.1 Pseudoclavibacter sp. Marseille-Q3772 | reverse complement strand
CTGGCGCACGACGACCCAGTCGCCATCGCAGATTGCCGCATCGATCATGCTGTCGCCGCTCACGCGCAGCA
Source organism: Pseudoclavibacter sp. Marseille-Q3772 (assembly GCF_916618895.1). Taxonomy (NCBI): domain Bacteria; kingdom Bacillati; phylum Actinomycetota; class Actinomycetes; order Micrococcales; family Microbacteriaceae; genus Pseudoclavibacter; species Pseudoclavibacter sp. Marseille-Q3772. Next base: position 669,600 of record NZ_OU745391.1, on the reverse strand, counting down.
GGAAAAGCTCGCCGCCACCGACTACCTGCCGGGGGAGTGGGAAGATTTCTTCGACCTGTTGCTCGGCGGTAATCGGAATACCGGCAGCAATGCGACCCACCAGCGGCACCATTGCTGTTGGGCTCGGCGTTACCGCAGCGGGCTCATCGGGCATGGCCACATCGACCAGTAGTTCGAGGGTGCGCGCCTGGTTTGAGTGACGGCGAATGTACCCGTACTTCTCGAGCTGAGCGAGCTGATGGGCGACCGAAGAGGAGCTCTTGAGATTAACGGCATCGCCGATCTCGCGGATCGTCGGGGCGTAACCATTGCGCTGCATGTGCTCGGCGATGAAGCCGAGGACCCGTTCCTGAACCGAGGTGAGGGGCTTTCGTTGAACGGTCACAGCGGCGCTCCTGTCTGGTGAGTCGAGGGGTGCAACAAATCGTGTCGTAGGCACATGGTCGACTGATTGATGTGTTGAACCGACAGTATCGAGCATCTCGTGAATGTTCAAACAGTTGTTCGAGCATGTCGCAAAACTGTTCGGAAGATTTGTTTGCTTTTTCGAATGTTCGAATGTAAGTTCGAATCAATGGTTCGAACGTCCACTGATGTTTTCGACGAAAGGTAGTCATGATGAACGCGGCAACGTCCACCAAACCCACACGCATTCGCCTGACTGTGCGTGGTCGTCGGGTCATTGCAGGCGCGCTGCTCGCCCCGCTCGCGGTGCTTGGCGGTCTGGCGATCGTTACGGCGCCCGACGCGATCGCAAACAATACGGTCACCAGCGGTGAGGCGTTCGAGACGCACACGGTGCTTTCGGGTGAGACGCTCTGGAGCATCGCCGAAGAGATCGCCGGCGACCGTGATGTTCGCGACGTAGTGGCCGAAATCCAGCGCTTGAACCTGCTCGACGGCGCTTCATTGCAGGCCGGTCAAGAGATCGCGCTGCCGAAGCTGTAGCAGCGCTGTGTCGCCGGCCAACTACGATGGGGGAATGGCCACGTTCGAAGATCTCCCAATTCGCGACGACTTGCGCGGCATGAAGCCCTACGGCGCACCGCAGGCGCCGCTGCCGGTGTCGATTAACGTCAACGAGAATCCCTACTCGGTTCCCGAGACGGTGGCCACCGCAATCGTCCAGCGGATAGCCCTCGCGCTGCCGGGGCTGAATCGCTATCCCGACCGCGAGTTCACTGAGCTCCGCGAACACCTCGCAGCGTACTTGGGCCACAGGCTTGAAGCGGCACACATTTGGGCGGCAAATGGCTCTAACGAAGTACTGCAGCAGCTATTGCAGGCCTTTGCGGGCCCTGGGCGTTCGGTGATGGGGTTTGCACCGACCTATTCGATGTACCCGCTACTCACCAGCGCCGTCGGTTCCGCCTGGATCGCCGGAACCCGAGATGCAGATTTCGAGCTATCGCCGCGAAACGCCGCCGAGCAAGTGCGTGCGCAGTCGCCGGATGTGGTGCTGCTCTGTTCACCCAACAACCCCACCGGTACACCGTTGAGCCTTGACGTGATCGAGGCCGTATATGAGGCAACGAACGGCATCGTCATCGTTGATGAGGCGTATGCCGAGTTCCGTCACGATGGTGTCCCATCCGCACTCGAGCTCTTGCCGAACCGTCCACGGCTCGTGGTATCGCGCACGATGTCGAAGGCATTTGCCTTTGCTGGCACTCGCTTGGGTTACTTCGCCGCCGACCCGGCGGTGGCGGATGCGGTCCGGCTCGTCCGACTGCCCTACCACCTGTCCGCGATCACCCAGGCAGCGGCAATCGCGGCCCTCGAACACGCCGATACGATGCTCGCTCAGGTCAACCGCATCCGAGTGCAACGCGACCGGCTCCTTAGCGAAATCGAAGGGATCGGTTTTCGGCCGTATCGCTCCGACGCCAACTTTGTGACGTTCGGTGGCGTATCGGATCCAGAAGGATTGTTTACGGCGCTCTACGACCGAGGCATCCTCATCCGTAACAACGGCCTGCCCGGTTGTCTGCGAGTAAGTGCGGGTAGCGAAGAAGAAACCACGGCGTTTATCGAAGCACTGCGCGAGCTTGCGCCCCAGTTCCGCACGCCCGCACCCAATAGCCCTGCCCCATCCAAGGAGTAACCATGGCCGCTACCCGTACCGCACACGTACAACGCTCGACCAGCGAATCCAGCATCGAGCTCACGATCAACCTCGATGGTTCCGGTACCAGCGAAATAAATACCGGAGTGCCGTTCTATAACCACATGCTCACCGCATTCGCGAAGCACTCGCTGAGCGACCTCACGGTCACCGCCAAGGGCGACACGCACATCGATGAACACCACACCATCGAAGACACCGCGATCGTGCTTGGCCAGGCAATCCGCGAGGCGCTGGGCGACAAGAGCGGCATCACGCGATACGGCGACGCCCTGGTTCCGCTCGATGAGGCATTGGCGCAGTGCGTCGTCGATATTTCGGGTCGGCCATTCCTCGTCCACAGCGGCGAGCCCGAAGGCTTCGCGCTGCACCGAATCGGCGGCCACTTCACCGGCTCGATGGTGCGGCACGCTTTTGAAGCAATCGCGTTTCACGCCGGGCTCACTGTGCACATGCGTGTACTCGCCGGCCGCGACCCACACCACATCGCTGAAGCTGAGTTCAAAGCATTTGCGCGCGCATTCCGAGCGGCAAAGGCACTCGACCCGCTCGTGCACGGCATCCCCTCCACGAAGGGCGCGCTGTAACGATGGTGCGCGACGAGTCAGCGGATGCGGAACAGCAGGTGGGAGTGCCCGCCACGGATGCGCGCAAGCATGTGGTCGTGTTCGACTACGGTTTCGGGAATGTTCATTCCGCCCTCAAAGCGCTCCAGGAAGCTGGAGCACGGGTAACTCTGAGCGCAGATCCGCAGGTGTGCATGGCGGCCGATGGACTGCTCGTGCCAGGCGTCGGTTCGTTCGCGGCAGTAATGGCGGGGCTGCGTGCCGCTAACGGCCCGCAGATCATCGAGCGCCGGCTTGCCGGGGGACGTGCGGTCATGGGCATCTGCGTCGGGATGCAGGTCATGTTTGAACGTGGCATCGAAGGATCCGATGCGGCCGATGTCTGCGAACACAACCCCGCAGCCGAGCGAGTGCTGGCCAGTGCAAGTACCGATAGCGACGACGACACCGAACAGCCCCCGGTAATTGATCGGCGCATCCACGCCAAGAACGCTGATGAGTTCTGGTGGTCCGAGGAACGTGACACCGACACACAGGGAACCGCTGGGCTCGAGCAGTGGCCAGGCACGGTGCGGCAGTTGCGCGCCGCACGACTACCGCATATGGGCTGGAACACCGTAGACGCTCCTGAGGCAACACGACTCTTTGCCGGGATCGAACAGGAACGGTTCTACTTCGTGCACTCGTATGCGGTCCCTGATATCGAACTACCGGTAGTGCTTCCCGGGTCCGAACCCGTGCGCTGCACCTATGCCACCTACGGTGAGCGGTTCGTCGCAGCCGTCGAGAACGGGCCACTGAGCGCGACACAGTTCCACCCCGAGAAATCTGGTGCCGCCGGAATTGCGCTCCTACGTAATTGGGTGGGTACGCTGTAGGGCGTCGTTGGTGCAAGCCACGCGGGCCCGAACCGACGAATCACATCCTGAGCGGCACAGCCGCGACCAACTGAACTGCCGAGGAATACCGTGAGTGAATTCAACGAATCGTCCGAGCTGACGCTGTTTCCTGCCATCGATATCGCCGACGGTAAGGCGGTGCGACTGGTCCAGGGCGAGGCGAACTCCGCAACAAACTATGGCGACCCGGTCGGCGCCGCCGCAGATTGGGAAGAGCAGGGCGCCCAGTGGATTCACCTGGTCGACCTGGACGCAGCCTTCGGGCGAGGCGAGAACCGCGCCGTCATCCGCAAAGTCATCCGTTCACTGCGTGATCGCGTACAGGTCGAGCTCTCTGGCGGTATTCGCGACGATGAATCCCTCGAGCGTGCCGTAGACATGGGCGTGAAGCGCATCAATCTGGGCACCGCTGCCCTGGAAAACCCGGAGTGGGCGGCCAAGGTGATCGCTCAGTACGGCGAGCTCATTGCTGTTGGCCTTGACGTACGCGGCACCACGCTGGCAGCGCGCGGTTGGACTCACGAAGGTGGCGACCTGTGGGAGGTGCTCGAACGGCTCGAAGAAGCCAATTGCGTTCGGTACGTGGTCACGGATGTGACCAAGGACGGCACGTTGAAGGGCCCCCACCTCGAGCTGCTCAAACAGGTCATGGAACGCACAGACCGCCCGGTTGTTGCCTCCGGCGGGGTATCCAGCCTCGACGATATCGCCGCGCTGCGTGAGCTCGTGCCGCTCGGCCTAGAGGGTGCGATCGTGGGTAAGGCACTGTATTCGGGTGCGTTTACGCTCCGCGAAGCACTCGATGTGGCCGGACAACAGTAACGCGCCACATGGTTGAACTGCCGGAGCACCTGCGTGCACACCTCACTGACTCGGCCGGGCAGCCCTGGCAGGGGCGCACTTTTTCCGAGAACCCGTGGGCAGATGACGACGGACAGGCACCAGCAGCACTGGTAACGAGCATTGCCGAGTTGCGCGATGGCACTGGCAGTCTGGTGACGGTTATTGACACGCTGCGCGAAGTACGCGTGCTCATCCCACTGGTTGCCCACCTGGGTGAAGCCGGTGTGAACGAGGCCGGCCAAACGGTCGACAAATCGGCAGACCTGTCGATTGTGTCGGTCAAAGCTCCCGACGGTCGAGCAACGCTTCCGGTGTTCAGTAGTGTCGCGGCGATGCAGGCGTGGGATCCGGATGCGCGACCCGTGCCAATCGACGTCCGGAAAGCGGCACTCGCGGCAGTGAGCGAGGGCACGCAGTTGATGATCCTTGATCCGGGTAGCGAAACCGAGCTTGCGGTGCGACGACCGGCGGTGTGGGCGATCGCAAAGGACACGCCCTATGAACTGCCCTGGCAACATCCAACCGTGCAGGCGGTGTGCTCAGCGCTCCTACAAGAGTATGAGGCCCTGCAATCAATCGACCTGCAGCCGGGCGATCCGCATTGCAACTTCGCCGGCCCGGAACTCATGCTTGAACTTGCCGTTGCCGAATCACTGCCGGACGAGGAACTCAATCGTGTCCTCACTGCAGTGCAGCAACGCTTCGCCAGCGATGAGGCGGTGCTAGAGATCGTCGACTCACTGGGCATCCGTATTGCGCGCATCCGCGACCTCCAGGCCGCACCGGAAACGTCGGCGATGTCGCAGCAGCAACGTGGCAACCGCCCAAAGCTTCCACCCAAAGCAGGATTGTTTGCTCGCTTTCGCCGTCGATAGCATGAAGTCGTGACCAGCTCCATTCCGAATTCCGACGTCGCCGCCGACGCCACCGACGTGGCACCAGCCGAAGCCGATCTCGCCACAGTCACTGATGGGCTCCATCCCGACTGGGTACGCAGCGGTCTGAGTGCACGACAGGTCGAAGCATCGCGGGCCGAACACGGCGACAATGCCCTATCAACCGCAACAAGTAGGTCAATCTGGGCAATCCTGCGCACTCACGTGTTCACGCTCTTTAACGGCATCGTGGTGTCGTGTTTCGCGCTGCTTGCGTTCCTCGGTCGATGGCAGGATGCGGTCTTCGGGTTTTCCGCCGTCGGGAACGCGATCATCGGTATCTGGCAGGAGTACTCGGCAAAACGGCAGCTCGACAATCTTCGAGTACTGCACGCGCCGCACGCCCGAGCGGTGCGCGACGGTGAGGCGCGTGATCTTGCCCGCGAGGAACTCGTGGTCAACGACCTCATCACCGTGAAAGCGGGGGACCAGATTCCCGCTGATGCGATTGTGGTGTCCTCTCGAGGCCTCCAGCTTGACGAATCGCTACTCACCGGCGAAGAGGACGCGGTCGAAAAGCGCATTGGTGATCAGCTACTCTCCGGCGCGATTGTCGCGGGCGGATCAGGGCAAGCTCGGGTGACGCGCGTGGGCTCCGCATCCTTTGCGGCACGCCTCACCGAAGAAGCAAAGCGCTTCTCGTTGGTGAACTCCGAGATCCGTGAGGGCATCAACCGCGTTCTGCGAATCATCGCCTGGTTGCTGCTGCCGGTGATTTTGATCGTGATCAACGGTCAGATCCACGCCTTTGGCGGTTGGGATGAAGCGATCCGAAACGAAGCGTGGCGCGATGCCGCGGTCGGTGCGGTCGCCGCGGCGATCGCTATGGTGCCGCTGGGACTGATGCTGATGACCTCCGTGGCGTTCGCCGCGGGTGCGCTCAAGCTTGGGCGACGCAAAGTGCTCATGCAAGAGCTTCACGCGGTTGAGGGGCTCGCGCGCGTCGATGTGCTGTGCTTCGACAAAACCGGCACGCTCACCGAGGGCGGCGTCAGCTACCGCGAAACATTCGAGACCGAGCAAATGCCAGCCGGATGGGAAAACGCCCTGGCCACGATTGCAGCGAGTGACGATGCCAACTCGACGGCCGTCTCAATGGGGGAGCAGTACCCGGCGGAATTGGCGCTCCCGGTGCGCGCCAGCATCCCTTTCCACTCGAGCCGTAAGTGGCAGGCACTGGTTATCGATGACGATCGGGCTCGCGGTACGTGGATCCTTGGCGGTCCGGATGTGATTCTCGACAGCGAACGCGATGCCGGACTGCTCGCCGAAGTTGAACGACGAGCGAACCTTGGCCAGCGAGTATTGGCGCTGTGCTATAGCGAGCAGCCGTTGAGCGAAGCACAGATCAAATCGTGCGAACTCGCCGAACAACGCCACGGCATTGCGCTGATCGTGTTGCGTGAGCGAGTCCGTGAGGATGCGGCTGACACCGTGCGCTACTTCACCGAGGAGGGCGTGTCCCTACGGGTCATCTCGGGAGATGATTCGCGAACGGTCACGGCGGTTGCTCGACAGGTCGGCCTCATTGACGAGAACGAGTCGGGTGTGGATGCGAGAACGCTCCCGGACGACCAGGGCAAGCTGGGAGAGGTCATGGATGAGTCACGTGTTTTCGGGCGCGTGACCCCAGACCAGAAACGTGCGATGGTGCACGCCCTACAGGCACGTGGCCACGTCGTGGCGATGACCGGTGACGGTGTCAACGACGTGCTGGCGCTGAAAGACGCCGACCTCGGTATCGCCATGGGTAATGGTTCGGGAGCTTCCCGTGCCGTGGCGCGGATGACGCTACTCGACAACCAGTTCGAAGCCATGCCGAATGTGGTGAATGAGGGCCGGCAGGCGATTGCCAACATCGAGCGTCTTGCCAAGCTCTATCTCTCTAAGACCGCCTGGGCAATCGCCGTGGCGATCATTTTCGGTGCCCTGCTGTGGCAGTACCCGTTTGAGCCTCGGCAAATGGCACTGCTTGATGGCGTCGCCATCGGTTGGCCAGCCTTTGTGTTGGCGCTCATCCCCAACACCCGTCGCTACATCCCGGGATTCTTTGCCCGCGCCCTGCAGTTTGCCGTACCCGCAGGAATCGTTATTACCGCGGGGCTTGTGGCCATCACGATTGTTGGCGGAATGCATGATCAAACCGTTGCGCAGCAGCAGACCGCGAACGCGCTCGTGCTCGCCGTACTCAGTCTGTGGGTGCTCGGTTTGCTGTGTCGTCCGTTCGGGCCGCTGCTGGCAATCGTCATGTTGGGATGCATCGGTATTTTTGTTGCCGCGTTATTCATTCCCGTGACCGTATGGTTCTTCGGCTTCGCATGGCCAAGTTCGCAAGTGTTGATCGCGGTGGCCGTCATCGCGGCGATCGGTGTGGTTGCGCTCGAGGTGCACGGACAGTTGCGCATCCGCGCAGAACGCGCCCAATACGAGCAGGCGAACCGTCGAATCGGTGCCTAGCCCGCTGCATCCGAACAAACCAGTGCTGCGACCCCGCCGAGGGGTCGCAGTGTCGTTGCACTAGGCGAATACCGGGCCGGTGAGGTCTTCGCCCGGGCCCTTACCAACCGGATCGGGCGAGGTCGATGCCTCCCGGAACGCCAATTGCAGCGACCGCAGTCCGTCTCGCAGTGGACGGGCGTGGTGGTCGCCAAGGTAGGGGAGGGATGCGGTGACCAGGCCGGCGAGTGCGCTGATGAGTTTGCGTGCCTCGTCGAGATCTCGCTGTGGTTCGGGTTCGTCGCCAAGACCGAGGTGAACTGCGGCGGCGGACATCAAGTGGACGGCCACGGTCGTGATGAGTTCAACGGCCGGTACCTCAGCGATATCGCGTTCCTGCTCGGCAATGGATGCGGCCAGCTCCGTGTCAGCGAGAGGTTCGTTGGCGTTGTCCCGGGCCGATGATTGCTCGTTCATGATGTTCCTTTCGAGCACGAATTCTGGTACGCTAGTCGCCGGTGTCTGCGCTGCAGACTCTGAGACAAGAGGATTCGTCCCACCCGCGCATACCGTTTAGGTTACCGGGTACGCCACTACCTCCGCCCACGCAATCGGGTTGACTCTTACCGAGTACTGGGGAAGTTGGGTCCGCCCAACGAATACAGTGGCCACGCGTGTGATGCTGCGGTATCTACGGTGAGACGATCTGAAGTTTCACCACCGTGAAGCAAATCACCCGCGAGCAAAGGAGTCATCCATCAGCGAACCACGCACCAACGACCGAATTCGTGCTCACGAAGTCCGCCTGGTCGGACCGGGAGGCGAGCAGGTCGGTGTCGTCAAGCTCGAGATCGCACTGCGCCTGGCGCAGGAAGCCGACCTTGACCTCGTCGAAGTATCGCCGAACAGCAAGCCGCCCGTGGCCAAGATCATGGATTACGGCAAGTTCAAGTACGAAGCCGCACAGAAGGCCAAGGAAGCACGACGCAACCAGGCCAACACCGTGCTCAAGGAAGTCCGCTTCCGCCTGAAGATCGACGACCACGACTACGAGACGAAGCTCAAGCGGGCCATTGGCTTCCTTGAAGCGGGAGACAAGGTCAAGGCAATGATCCAGTTCCGTGGCCGTGAGCAGTCACGCCCCGAACTCGGTCTCAAATTGCTGCAGAAGTTCGCTGATGATGTCGCCGAATACGGTTCCAGCGAGAACCGCCCCAAGCTCGACGGTCGCAACATGGTGATGATCGTCGCCCCGGTCAAGAACAAGTCCGAGGCAAAAGCGGAACAAAACGCACGGCGTATCCAGCAAAAGCAGGCCGCCCGCGCCGCTAAATCCGCCGCAGCCGAAGCGAAGGCCGAACCGGCCAAGAAGGCTGCGGAATCAGCAACCAAGGAGAACTAATGCCGAAGCAGAAGACCCACTCGGGTAGCAAGAAGCGCTTCAAGCTCACCGGCACCGGCAAGGTGCGCAAGCAGCAGGCCGGTATGCGCCACAACCTCGAGGTTAAGTCGGCTCGCCGCAAGGCACGCCTGAATAAGGACCAGGTCCTCGCCCCTCAGGACGCCAAGGTCGTTAAGAAGCTGCTGGGTAAGTAACCCCAAATGCTCGCGCGCTACCGCGCCGAGCCAGGAACAATTTTTAGGAGAACACTGCAATGGCACGTGTGAAGCGGGCGGTTAACGCCCAGAAGAAGCGTCGCACTATTCTCGAGCAAGCGTCCGGATACCGCGGACAGCGCTCGCGTCTGTACCGTAAGGCAAAAGAGCAGGTCATCCACTCGTTTGTCTACAACTACGACCACCGTAAGGACCGCAAGGGCGACTTCCGTCGTCTGTGGATCCAGCGCATCAACGCAGCATCGCGCGCTAACGGTCTTACCTACAACCGTTTCATCCAGGGTCTGAACCTGGCCGGTGTCGAGGTTGACCGCCGCATGCTCGCCGAGCTGGCTGTAAACGAGCCCGCCGCGTTCGCAGCGCTCGTTGAGCAGGCAAAGCAGGCACTGCCGGAGAACACTTCGGCACCGAAGAACGCTGCGTAACTAATCGCAGCTCTTCGAGTCGCGGGCGGTCAAGGCAACTTGACTGCCCGCAGTCGTTTTCCACGCCGTGCGGCACATGGTCGGTGAATCTGCCGTGCTGACTACCATCGAAACTGCACTAACCCGAGGAGGCCTCGTTGATCGAATCAGTCCGAAACCAGCGTGTCCGCGATGTTCGTAAACTTGCGCAGAAATCCGAGCGTACGCAGCGGGGGCTGTTCGTACTTGAAGGCCCGCAGGCGGTGCGCGAGGCGCTGATGTATCGCCCCGATCTGGTCGAAGAACTCTTCGTCACCCCGACCGCGTTCGAACGGCACCGCGACATTGCAGAGCTTGCCGACGGCTCCGACATTGAGCCGGTATTTGCCACCGAAGAAGTGGTGGATGCGATGAGCGATACGCGTACGCCACAGGGCGTTGTTGCGGTCGCTCGGCAATTCCCGGCCGCCATCAAGCGTCTCTTTGATGATTCGCCCAAGCTCGTGGCCATTCTCGAAGAAGTACGCGATCCCGGAAACCTTGGCACCATCATCCGCGTTGCCGACTCGGCCGGCGCCGATGCGGTCATCCTCACCGGCCGCACGGTCGACCTATATAACCCGAAAGTTGTCCGGGCTACTACCGGTTCGATCTTCCACATCCCAATCGCTATTGACGCTGATGTGTCGGATGCAACAACGCGCGCTCGTATGGCGGGGATGCGGGTGGCTGCGGCCGACGTCAACGGTCACGACCTGCTCGAAGCGCGCGAGCAGGGCGAGCTTGCCGCTCCCACCGCGTGGGTGTTCGGGAACGAAGCGCGTGGGTTGGAACCCGAGGTCGTCGCACAGTGCGATACCAGCCTCGTGGTGCCGATCTATGGCAGTGCCGAGTCGATGAACCTGGCCACCGCAGCGAGCGTGTGCCTGTACGAGAGCGCATTCAGTCACCGCTGCGGAGCCGATTCGCCGGTAAACCCGAGCTAATTCGAGCCGCGTACTCACTGCCAGTACCGCACCCACTAGACTTGGGCAGCGTGTCTGAACCAAACGCATCCGAGCACCCCATCACTGAGGAAGCTGTCGGTGCTGCCTCGTCAGCCGCACTCACTGCGATTGCCGAAGCTGCTGACGCCGCTGCATTGAAGCAGGTGCGCTCTGAGCACCTCGGTGAGCAGTCCGCCCTCGCACAGCTGAACGCTGCCATGCGTCAGGTGCCGAACGATCAGAAGAAGGCTGCTGGCCAGCTGATCGGTAAGGCTCGCGGCGAAGTAAACAAGGCCTATGCCGCGCGTGAGGCTGAACTTGCGGCAGCCGAGGCCGAGGCACGGTTGGCCGCTGAGCGCGTGGATGTCACTGCCTATTCGGTACGCGAGCGAAACGGTGCCCGCCACCCGCTGAACCTGCTGCGCGATCGTGTCAGCGACATCTTCGTCGGTATGGGATGGGAGATTGCCGACGGGCCGGAACTGGAAAACGAGTGGTTTAACTTCGACTCTCTCAATTTCGACGCCGACCACCCGGCCCGCGCACTGCAGGACACGTTCTTTGTCGAGCCGGTCGAGCGGCACATGCTGCTGCGCACCCACACGTCTCCCGTGCAGATGCGCTCGATGCTTGAGCGCGGTGCGCCACTGTACATTCTTTCGCCAGGTCGCACGTACCGAACCGATGAACTTGACGCCACGCACTCGCCGGCGTTCATGCAATTCGAAGGGCTCGCGGTCGACAAGGATCTGAGCATGGCTCACCTGCGCGGCACCCTCGAACACCTCGCCCGCACGCTTTTTGGCGAAGAGGCGAAGATCCGCTTGCGCAATAACTACTTCCCATTCACCGAGCCCAGCGCCGAAATGGATGTCTGGCATCCATTGGCCAAGGGTGGCCCGCGATGGATCGAGTGGGGCGGATGCGGCATGGTGCACCCCAATGTGCTTAAGGCAGCCGGTATCGACCCGGAGGAGTACCGCGGTTTTGCGTTCGGTATGGGTGTTGAACGCACCTTGATGTTCCGTAATGAGCTCACCGATATGCGCGACATGGTCGAGGGTGATGTTCGGTTCAGCCAACAGTTCGGGATGGTGATTTAGTCATGCGCGTACCTCTTTCATGGCTGCGTGAGTACGTAGCGGTTGCCGAAGATGCGACCCCGCAGGATGTATTGGATGCGTTTGTTCGCGTCGGGTTGGAAGACGAGGCGGTCCACGGCGGCGAGCTGAGCGGTCCGATCGTTGTCGGTGAGGTGCTCGAACGCATCCCCGAGCCGCAGAAGAACGGCAAGACCATTAACTGGTGCCAGGTTCGTGTGGCACCGGAAGGCACTACCGCCGCGGATGTGCACGGCATTGTCTGCGGCGCTCACAACTTCGAAGTTGGTGACAAGGTCGTAGTTACCCTGCCCGGCTCGGTGCTACCTGGTGATTTCACCATCTCAGCACGCAAAACCTACGGCCACGTTTCTGAGGGCATGATGGCCTCGGCACGCGAACTCGGAATCGGTGAAGACCACGACGGCATCATCGTGCTGGGCAAGCTCGGTATTGACGCTGAAGTCGGTACTCCCGCGCTGCCGCTGCTGGGGCTTGACGATGTCGCGATAGAGGTTAACGTCACCCCGGACCGCGGCTACGCAATGTCGATGCGTGGGCTCGCTCGCGAGTACGGTCACGCAACCGGTGCCGCCTTCTCGGACCCGGCGCTCAGGCCAGAACTTGATGATTTGATCGCCCGGGGAATCGCCGAGAAGGCATCCCAGGTGCGTGTTCCGGTGACCCTGGCCGACGAGCTCGCGGTTCGCGACGAACCGCTGAGTGAGGTGTTTGCCGGATTTGTGGTGACCGGTGTCGATGGCACCCGGACCACACCGACATGGATGAAGTCGCGACTACGACTGGCCGGCATCCGCTCACTCGGGCTGCTGATCGATATCACCAACTACGTGATGCTCGAGCTCGGCCAGCCAATCCACGGTTACGACATGGATGCACTCCGTGGCGGCATCCATGTACGTCGCGCGAGTGCGGGCGAAACGATCACCACGCTCGACGACAAGGAACGTCAGCTCAGCGATGAAGACATCCTCATCACTGACGATCGCGGCCCGATCGGTATTGCCGGTGTCATGGGCGGTGCCGAAACCGAGCTGAGCGAGCAGACCAAGAATGTGTTCATCGAAGCGGCAAACTTTGCGCCGATCTCGATCGCGCGCACTGCACGTCGCCACAAGCTGCCCTCGGAGGCATCGCGACGCTTTGCTCGCAGTGTGGATGCTGCGGTTGCCGTGAAAGCGGGAGCTCGCGTCGCTGAGCTCATGATTGAGCTTGCCGGTGGCACGCTGGAGCCCGCGGGTGTTGTGGTCGGTAAACCGGCCGAGCGCTCAGCGATCACCATGGCTGCGGGGCTGCCCGCACGCTTGATGGGTATCGAATACTCGGCGGAAGAAATCAGCGAAGCGCTCACTGCCACCGGCTGCACGGTCGGCCGCGACGGTGACGACTATGTGGTGATCCCCCCGAGCTGGCGCCACGATCTCACCGAAGACGTCAACCTGGTAGAAGAGATCGGCCGGCTCGCCGGCTTTGACCGCATCCCTTCGGTCGTTCCGCAGGCGGCTACCGGGCGCGGGTTCACCCGTAGCCAAGAGCTGCGCCGCAAGATTGCCGACGTGCTGGCTGGCACCGGTCACACCGAAGTCATCACCTACCCGTTTGTCACCGAACGCGATAACCAACTCTTCGGTGCGGTCGCTGGTGAGGATGAGGTCGCGCAGGTCAAGCTCGCAAACGCGCTCGATGCGAAACAGGCGTGGATGCGTCGCAGCTTGCTTCCGGGGCTGCTGGAAGCCGCACACCGCAATGTGTCGCGCGGCATGACTGATGTTGCCGTGTTCGAACTCGGGCGCGTATTCCGGCCGGAAAGCGATGTTGAGTACGGCGTTGCCGAGCTACCACCGGTTGCACAGCGACCGAGCGATGCGACGATCGCCGCGCTCAATGCATCCCTACCGCCGCAGCCGTACTGGGTATCTGCGGTACTGGTGGGGGACCGCACCGCGAAACAGCCCGGTACGGATGCAGTCGCCTTCGGCTGGCAGGACGCTATGGAGGTCCTCGACCGGGTATCGCTCGCGACGGCGGCCACGTTCACCGTGCAGCAGGGAACGCACCCGGCGTTCCACCCGGGACGCTGCGCTGAGGTTTCGATTGTGGATGCGAACGGTCAGGCGCACACGGTCGGTTACGCAGGTGAGCTCCACCCGCAGGTGACCGACGAACGCGATCTGCCGCGCGTGGTCGCGGCAGTTGAGCTTGATGTGGATGCGGTACTGGCACACTCACCGCGACACGTATCGGCCGGTGTGATTGCTGGGGTGCCCGCAGCCACACAGGACCTGTCACTCGTCGTGGACAGTGAGGTACCCGCCGGAGCAGTGCTGGCCGCGGTCCGAGAGGGCGCTGGTGAGCTGTTGGAACACATCAGCCTCGTCGACGACTACCGCGGCAAAGGTCTGGAGGAAGGGCAAAAGTCGCTCACCTTCGCGCTGCGGTTCCGCTCGAACGAACGCACCCTCACCGCGGCAGAAGCAACCGAAGCGAAAGAAGCGGGTGCAACGGTCGCCGCCGAACGATTCGGAGCGCAAATCCGCGCATAGCGATGCGACTACACTAGGTTCATGACATATTCGGTGGCGGTCGCGGGAGCTTCGGGGTACGGCGGCGGCGAGCTGCTCCGACTGCTCGCAAACCATCCCGAACTTGCCGTGCGCACGGTCACCGCTCACTCCCAAGCCGGACAGCCGCTGCGCGCCGTGCATCCGCACCTGGCCAGCTACGGTGACCTCACTCTGCAAGCGACCGATGCCGAGGTGCTAGCCGGACACGATGTGGTCTTTTTGGCGCTACCGCACGGCCACTCGGCGAACCTCGCGGCGCAACTGCCCGCATCCACGCTGGTGCTCGATGCGGGCGCCGACCACCGACTCGAACGCGCCGAGGACTGGGCCGAGTACTACGGTGGCGACCACGCCGGCTGCTGGACCTACGGTATGCCCGAGCTCGTTCTACGCGACGGCACGAAACAGCGCGAGCTGCTGCGCACAGCACGCCGCATCGCGGTTCCCGGCTGCAATGTCACCGCAGTAACGCTGGCATTAGCGCCGCTGATGCATCACGACATCATCGACGGCACCGATCTCACGGCGGTGCTCGCAGTCGGGCCATCCGGCGCCGGCAAGAAAGCGAGCACGGCACTGAGCGCGAGCGAACTGATCGGTTCGATTACCCCGTACTCACCGTTCGGGACGCACCGTCACATCCCCGAGATTCGACAGAATCTGCGGCGGGCTTCCGGCGCAAATGTGGCCATCACCTTCACTCCAGTACTGGTGCCCGCAGCTCGCGGCATTCTCGCGACCTGCTCGGCACGGATGCGTACCGGTCGCAGCGTTGAGGATGCGGTCGCAGCGCTTGAACATGCCTACGGCAGCGAACTGTTCATTGAGCTGCTGCCGCAGGGCTCCCTACCGAGAACCGGCGATGTGATCGGCTCCAACCGCACGCAGCTCGCCATCGGATACGACGAGCGCTCCGGTCGCTTGATCGCGTGTTCCGCCATCGACAACCTCGGTAAGGGCACCGCCGGCGCGGCGATCCAGTCCGCAAACATCGCACTCGGTATGGCCGAAGCAACTGCATTGCCAGTGAACGGAGTTGCCCCGTAGCCGCCTCGAATACAGCAAGCTCGCCGCCCAAACCCACATCCGATCGTCGCGCCTGACTGAACTAGGCAAGAGGAACCCATGTCCGATCAGCCCAACCAGACAAGCCACCCCGCCACCGGGGCGCTCACTGTGCCCACAGCGAAGGTCGAAACGCTCATCGAGGCGCTCCCGTGGATGCAGCGCTATCACAAGGAGATCATGGTGGTGAAGTTCGGTGGCAACGCCATGGTCGACCCCGAGCTGATCACCGCATTCGCAGAAGATATTGCCTTCTTGCGCCATGCCGGGATGCGTCCGGTCGTCGTCCACGGCGGCGGCCCGCATATCTCGCGGATGCTGGAGCGAGTTGGCATCGACTCCGATTTCCGCGCCGGTTACCGATACACCAGCGCCGAGGCGATTGAGATTGTGCGGATGGTACTGGGCGGCCAGGTTGCGCGCGAACTGGTGGCCGCCATCAACGAAGTGGCCCCGGTTGCAACTGGGATTTCAGGTGAGGATGCGGGCCTGTTTCAGGCGCGGCGCAAGCGCCAGGATGCGTCCGGTGCGGCAATCGACCTCGGTTTCGTCGGTGAGATCGAAGCTGTCAACCCGGGAGTGGTACTCGCCGATCTCGCTGCCGGCCGCATCCCGGTCGTGTCGACCATCGCCAGCGATATCGACCAGCCGCGCAAGGCACTCAATATTAACGCTGACCGGGCCGCGGCAGCGCTCGCGGTTGCCCTGGGCGCCAAGAAACTGGTTATGCTCACGGATGTTGAGGGTCTGTACCGAAACTGGCCCGACCCCGCATCCCTGGCAACCACCATTACGGTGAGTGAACTGCGCGGCATGCTGCCGGGACTTGCTTCGGGCATGATTCCGAAGGCGCAGGCCTGTGTGGAGGCAATCGATGGGGGAGTGAACCGCGCGACGATCATCGACGGTCGTGTGCCGCACTCCACACTGCTTGAAATCTTCACCACTGATGGATTCGGAACCGAAGTTACCCCCGATGCAAATGATCTGTGAAAGGACCAGCATGATTCGACATTTTTTGCGTGATGATGACGTCACCCCCCAAGAGCAGCGTGAAATTCTTGACCTCGCGGCCCGACTCAAGAAGGACCGCTTCGCGGCACGATCGCTTGAAGGACCACAGTCGGTTGCGGTCATCTTCGACAAGAGCTCGACCCGTACCCGAGTGTCCTTCCACGTCGGCATCTCGGAGCTCGGCGGCAGCCCGCTGATCTTCACCACCGCGACGAGCCAGCTCGGCGGCAAGGAGACCCCATCCGATACCGCCCGAGTGCTCGAGCGCATGACCGAAGCGATCATCTGGCGAACCTATGAGCAATCCGGGCTCGAAGCAATGGCCAACGGCACCCGCGTACCGGTGATCAACGCCCTCAGCGATGACTTCCACCCCTGCCAATTGCTCGCCGACCTGCTCACGATTCGCGAGCACCGCGGCGACACCCGCGGCCAAAAGCTCGCATTCGTCGGTGACGGTGCCTGCAATATGGGGCACTCCTACCTGCTCGCCGGTGCTGTTGCCGGGATGCACGTCGCCGTCGCATCCCCGCAGGGGTACCAGCCGCGCGCGGACGTTGTCGCAGACGCAACCCGAATTGCCGCCCAAACGGGTGGCTCGGTAGAAGTACACGCCAACCCGCAAGACGCCGTTCGCGGCGCGGACGTAATCGCCACCGACACCTGGGTTTCGATGGGGATGGAGGCAGAGCGCGATGAGCGCGTCGCAACGTTCTCGCCCTACCGGGTGACCCAGGAACTGATGTCGGCTGCCAAGTCGGACGCCATCTTCATCCACTGCCTGCCTGCCGACCGCGGCTTCGAGGTCGATGCGGATGTGATTGACGGTCCGCAATCGGTGATTTGGGATGAGGCAGAGAACCGTTTGCACGCACAGAAGGCGCTGCTGGTGTGGCTGCTTGCCAAGTCGCGCGGGGAGCAACTACCGGCGTAATAGTCGTCATCGAATTGAACATACCCGCTGGCCGGACACATAGAATAGGGAAAAGGCCAGTTCTGCTGAAGGAGCACAATGACTGAACGTATCGTTCTTGCGTATTCGGGAGGGCTTGACACCTCCGTTGCAATTCCGTGGATCAAGGAGCGAACCGGCCGAGATGTAATCGCCTTTGCGGTTGACGTTGGTCAGGCCGGCGAAGACCTTGAACAGATCCGTCAGCGTGCCCTCGGCTGCGGTGCCGTTGAGGCAGTGGTGTTGGATGCGCGGGACGAGTTCGCAGACGAGTACCTCATCCCCGCACTGAAGGCTAACGCGCTCTACCAGCGCCGCTATCCACTCGTATCGGCGTTGTCGCGGCCGCTGATCGCACGCCACCTGGCGCGAGTCGCCCGCGAACTCGGTGCGAACTCGATCGCACACGGATGCACGGGTATGGGTAACGACCAGGTTCGTTTCGAGGCTGCGGTTGCGGCCGTTGCTCCCGAGCTCGAATCGATCGCCCCGATCCGTGACCTCTCGCTGACCCGTGACGTCGCGATTGAGTACGCAGAAGAGCACAAGCTGCCAATTCGCCAGTCGAAGTCATCGCCCTACTCGATTGACCAGAACATGTGGGGCCGTGCCGTAGAGACCGGCTTCCTCGAGGACCCCTGGAACGCACCGGTTGAGGACCTCTACGAGTACACCAAGGACCCGACCATCCAGCGTGACCCAACCGAGATCGTATTGACCTTCGAAGCCGGTGTTCCGGTTGCGCTCGACGGCGAGCGGCTGTCGATGCGCCAGATGGTTGAGAAGCTCAATGAGCTTGCCGGAGCGCACGGCGTTGGCCGACTTGACATGGTCGAAGACCGCCTAGTGGGCATCAAGTCTCGCGAAATCTATGAAGCACCCGCTGCCATCGCGCTCATCGAAGCGCACACGCAGCTGGAAGACCTCGTGCTCGAGCGTGATGTACACCGCTATAAGCGTGAGGTCGAGGTTGAATGGTCGAACCTCGTGTACGACGGCCTGTGGTTCGGTGGTCTCAAGGTTGCACTCGATAGCTTCATTGAGCACACCCAGCAGAAGGTATCCGGCGAGATCCGCATGACCTTGCACCAGGGACGCGCCGTGGTTACCGGCCGTCGCTCGGAGCACTCGCTGTACGACTACTCACTGGCCACCTACGACACGGGCAACACCTTCAACCAGGATGCGGCACGCGGGTTCATCGAATTGCACAGCCTGCCGTCCAAGATCGCTGCCCGCCGCGACAAGCCTCAGCTCTAGCCGATGACGCAGTCGAACTCTCGCGCCAGCGAAGACGGCGCCCTCTGGGGTGGCCGCTTCGCTGGCGGACCGTCGCCCGAACTTGCAGCACTGTCCAAGTCAACACAGTTTGACTGGCAGTTCGCTCGCTACGACATTGCCGGCTCCCGTGCGCACGCACGCGCCCTAGCCGCGGCCGGCTACCTCAACGACGACGAGCTCGCCGGTATGATCGATGCCCTGGATGAGCTCGAGCGCCAAGTGGTAACCGGGTCGTTTACCCCGCAGGAACAGGACGAGGACGTGCACTCCGCCCTTGAGCGTGGCCTCATGAGCATCGCTGGCCACGAACTCGGCGGTAAGTTACGTGCTGGACGCAGCCGGAACGACCAGATCGCGACCTTCCTGCGCATGTACATCCGCGATAGCTCGCACAGTATCGGTGGGCTTGTTGCCGAACTCGCCGGTGCGCTCGCCTCGCAGGCCGAGGCGAATATGACGATCATCATGCCCGGTCGCACGCACCTGCAGCACGCACAGCCGGTGCTATTGGCGCACCAGCTGCTCGCACACGCATGGCCGCTTATTCGCGACCTGCAGCGGTTGCGCGACCTGCGCATTCGTTTGGATCAGTCTCCGTACGGTTCCGGTGCGCTCGCGGGTTCGACCCTGGGGTTGGATGCGAGTGCGGTCGCGGTTGAGCTCGGGTTCAGCGCTGCTGTAACGAATTCAATCGACGGTACGGCGGCACGAGACCTTGCCGCCGAATACGCGTTTGTCTTGGCACAGATCGGGATCGATATCTCGCGTCTGAGCGAAGAGATCATCGTCTGGAACACCAAAGAGTTCGGTTTTGTCACCCTCGACGATGCCTTCTCAACCGGCTCCAGCATCATGCCGCAGAAGAAGAACCCGGATATTCCCGAGTTGGCGCGCGGTAAAGCGGGCCGATTGCTCGGTAACCTCACCGGTTTGCTTGCCACGTTGAAGGCCCTGCCGCTGGCCTATAACCGCGACCTGCAGGAAGACAAGGAACCGCTGTTCGATTCGGTTGAGCAGCTCCGGCTCGTGTTGCCGGCGTTCATCGGCATGGTGCAGACCATGCAATTCAATGGTCAGCGGATGCGTGAGCTCGCTCCACAGGGGTTCTCCCTGGCGACCGATGTTGCCGAGTGGCTCGTCAAACGGCACGTACCGTTCCGGGATGCGCATGAGATTTCAGGCGCGACGGTTCGGCTTGCCGAGTCAAAGGGTGTTGACCTCGACGGTCTGACCGATGAGGATTTCGCGAGCGTGTCAGAGTTGCTCACCCCCGAGGTACGCGAGGTACTCACTATCGACGGTTCTGTTGCCACACGTAACGGACGCGGTGGCACGGCACCCGATCGTGTTGCTGAGCAGATCAGTGAGTTCCGCGACCTGCTCGAAGAGCTCGATGAGTTTGGCGGCTGAGCTCCGCTAAGAACTCCCGGAAACCGGGGTTGTCCATTGCGGCAGCCCCGGTTTTGTCATAGTCAACGCTGCGTGGCGCGCGGGCACAAGACCGAGCAGCAACCTCGTTGTTGTTACAGTTACGAACGTGACTCAACGTGATCTCTCTTGGCAGCGCAATGACCCCTCGTTCGACCACATCCTGGATGAGCTCGAGTGGCGCGGCTATATTCACGTTTCTACCGATATCGATGAGCTTCGTAAGCGACTGGATGCGGGCCCGATCTCGTTCTACTGCGGTTTTGACCCGACGGCGCCGAGCCTGCACTTAGGTCACCTCGTGCAGCTCTTGCTGCTGCGCAGACTCCAGCTTGCCGGCCATAACCCGTTCGGTCTGGTCGGGGGATCAACCGGGCTGATCGGTGATCCACGTCCCACTGCGGAACGCACCCTCAACTCGCGCGAGACCGTTGGGCAGTGGGTGCAGGGGCTGCGCGAACAGATCGAGGGCTACCTCGACTTTGCGGGCGAGCACCCGGCACGCATGGTGAACAACTTGGACTGGACTGGCGAGCTGACGGCGCTCGACTTCTTGCGAGACCTCGGAAAGTTCTTCCGCGTGGGCACGATGCTGAAAAAGGATGCGGTCGCCGCGCGGTTGAACTCGGATGCGGGTATCTCGTACACCGAGTTCAGCTACCAAATTCTGCAGGCATTCGATTTCCTCGAACTCAACCGTCGCTACGGTGTCGAGCTCCAGACCGGTGGATCGGACCAGTGGGGCAACCTCGTCGGCGGCGTCGAGCTGATTCGTCGTACCGAGGGCAAGACCGTGCACGCCATGGGCAGCCCGCTGATCACGAACTCGGATGGTACGAAGTTCGGTAAGAGCGAGGGCAACGCGATCTGGATCAACGCCGAGCTGACATCGCCGTACGCCTTCTACCAGTTCTGGCTCAACACCGATGACCGTGACGTCATCGACCGGCTCAAGGTATTTACGTTCTTTAGTCGGGCTGAGATCGCGGAGTTCGAACAGCAGGTTGAGCAGGCGCCGTACAAGCGCGAGGCGCAAAAGCAGCTGGCAAAGCATGTCACCGAGCTGGTGCATGGAACTGAGGCGACTGCGGCAGTAATCGCAGCGAGCGAGGCGCTGTTCGGTAAGGGCGATTTAACCGCGCTGGATGGGGCAGTGCTTGAGCAGGCGGTCGCCGAGCTGCCGTACATTGATGCTTCCCTCGGGGTGACCGTCGCCGAGGTTTTGGTTGCGACGAAGGCAGAGGAATCGTTGAGTTCCGCTCGTCGTGCCATCAAGCAGGGCGGGGTAACCGTCAATAAGGTGCAGGTGCGAGATGAGCATCGCGTACTTGAAGAGACAGACCTGCTACCTGGCTCGGTCGTTATCGTCCGTCGGGGAAAGAAGACCCTCGTCGGCGCACGCGTCAGCTAGGCGGGGCAGTGGCCGGACTTCGGCATTACTCAGCGCGACACGCCCGGAATGCACATGGACTTGCCGGTGCCCGTGAATCTGCGTAATGTATTCACTCGTTGCTTCGAAGAGCGCGGAACGCAGTCAAGCTGAACCGCTCAACGCGCAACACACATCGTCTAGGAAACATCTTGCAAACGCGAGGTAAACAAGCTAGAGTCGATGATCTACCAAGTCCCACGCAAAGCTCGTGAGTCATCGCGAACAGCAGTGGGCAGACGAACCCCCGTGGCAAAGCGCGACATGTGGAGCTGCGCGGAGTAACCGTTCCTTGAGAACTCAACAGTGTGCACTATGTCATATGCCAATTTTTTGTTGGACCTTTTGCCTGCCATGTTGTTGGTGGGTGTTGGTTCCTTTTTTTGGATGAAGCAGGCCAGTTTTTTGGTTTGTGTTTTGTCAGATTGAACTCGGCTGCATGACTTTTGGTTGTGTGGTTTGTATTTTTTACGGAGAGTTTGATCCTGGCTCAGGACGAACGCTGGCGGCGTGCTTAACACATGCAAGTCGAACGATGAAGCCTTAGCTTGCTTTGGTGGATTAGTGGCGAACGGGTGAGTAACACGTGAGCAACGTGCCCAGGACTCTGGAATAACCGCCGGAAACGGTGGCTAATACTGGATAGGTGCCAAGGCCGCATGGTCTTTGGTTGGAAAGATTTTTCGGTTCTGGATCGGCTCGCGGCCTATCAGCTTGTTGGTGGGGTAATGGCCTACCAAGGCGACGACGGGTAGCCGGCCTGAGAGGGTGACCGGCCACACTGGGACTGAGACACGGCCCAGACTCCTACGGGAGGCAGCAGTGGGGAATATTGCACAATGGGCGCAAGCCTGATGCAGCAACGCCGCGTGAGGGATGACGGCCTTCGGGTTGTAAACCTCTTTTAGTAGGGAAGAAGCGAAAGTGACGGTACCTGCAGAAAAAGCACCGGCTAACTACGTGCCAGCAGCCGCGGTAATACGTAGGGTGCAAGCGTTGTCCGGAATTATTGGGCGTAAAGAGCTCGTAGGCGGTTTGTCGCGTCTGCTGTGAAATTCCGAGGCTCAACCTCGGGCGTGCAGTGGGTACGGGCAGACTTGAGTGCGGTAGGGGAGATTGGAATTCCTGGTGTAGCGGTGGAATGCGCAGATATCAGGAGGAACACCGATGGCGAAGGCAGATCTCTGGGCCGTTACTGACGCTGAGGAGCGAAAGCATGGGGAGCGAACAGGATTAGATACCCTGGTAGTCCATGCCGTAAACGTTGGGCGCTAGATGTGGGGACCATTCCACGGTTTCTGTGTCGTAGCTAACGCATTAAGCGCCCCGCCTGGGGAGTACGGCCGCAAGGCTAAAACTCAAAGGAATTGACGGGGGCCCGCACAAGCGGCGGAGCATGCGGATTAATTCGATGCAACGCGAAGAACCTTACCAAGGCTTGACATATACCGGTAACGGCCAGAGATGGTCGCCCCCTTTTTGGGTCGGTATACAGGTGGTGCATGGTTGTCGTCAGCTCGTGTCGTGAGATGTTCGGTTAAGTCCGGCAACGAGCGCAACCCTCGTCCTATGTTGCCAGCACGTGATGGTGGGAACTCATGGGATACTGCCGTGGTCAACACGGAGGAAGGTGGGGATGACGTCAAATCATCATGCCCCTTATGTCTTGGGCTTCACGCATGCTACAATGGCCGGTACAATGGGCTGCGATACCGCGAGGTGGAGCGAATCCCAAAAAGCCGGTCTCAGTTCGGATTGGGGTCTGCAACTCGACCCCATGAAGTCGGAGTCGCTAGTAATCGCAGATCAGCAACGCTGCGGTGAATACGTTCCCGGGCCTTGTACACACCGCCCGTCAAGTCATGAAAGTCGGTAACACCCGAAGCCGGTGGCCTAACCTTTTGGGGGGAGCCGTCGAAGGTGGGATCGGTGATTAGGACTAAGTCGTAACAAGGTAGCCGTACCGGAAGGTGCGGCTGGATCACCTCCTTTCTAAGGAGCTATCTGGCACCCGTTGGTTGGGTGTTGGTGCCTGCTGCCCGAGTGTGGTGGTGGGTGCTCATGGGTGGAACATGTGGCAGAGGCTTGATGGTTGGGTCTTGCAGTGAGTACGTGTTGACGGTTGTTGATGCTGGAAAGTTGTGGGGTTTGGTTGTTGGGTGTGCACGCTGTTGGGTCCTTGGGGGCCGGTTGGTTTCCTTGGGCTGATGTTCATGGCTGCCTGTTGGTGGTTGTGGGTGTTGGATTCCGGTTGTTGGTTGAGAACTACATAGTGGACGCGAGCATCTTGACTGCCGCGATGTTGCATCTGTTTGGGTGTGGTGTTGTGGTGGTTGGTAGTTTCTTTGAAGTTCAAGTTTTTTCTTGATTCTTTGTTGAATGTTTTTTAGTGATCAAATTGCTAAGGGCAAACGGTGGATGCCTTGGCATCTGGAGCCGAAGAAGGACGTAGTAATCTGCGATAAGCCTCGGGGAGCCGATAAACGGGCGTTGATTCGAGGATTTCCGAATGGGGGAACCCGGCTGGATTTAATCTAGTCACTCTGGTCTGAATATATAGGGCTATGAGGGGGAACGTGGGGAAGTGAAACATCTCAGTACCCACAGGAAGAGAAAACAATTGTGATTCCGTTAGTAGTGGCGAGCGAACGCGGATGAGGCTAAACCGGTCGTGTGTGATAGCTGGTAGGCGTTGCATGGTCGGGGTTGTGGGACTTTTTGTGTCGCGCTACCGAGCGGCGAGTTGTGTTTGTACTGTAGGCGAACAGGTTTGAATGCCTGACCATAGGGGGTGCGAGTCCCGTAGTTGAAACAGTGCTGGCTGGCTGAAGAGTATCCCAAGTAGCACGGAGCCCGTGAAACTTTGTGTGAATCTGTCGGGACCACCCGATAAGCCTAAATACTTCCAGGTGACCGATAGCGGACAAGTACCGTGAGGGAAAGGTGAAAAGTACCCCGGGAGGGGAGTGAAATAGTACCTGAAACCGTTTGCTTACAATCCGTCGGAGCCTTTTGGGGTGACGGCGTGCCTATTGAAGAATGAGCCTGCGAGTTAGTGATGTGTGGCGAGGTTAACCCGTGTGGGGAAGCCGTAGCGAAAGCGAGTCTGAAGAGGGCGTTGAGTCGCATGTTCTAGACCCGAAGCGAAGTGATCTAGCCATGGCCAGGTTGAAGCGAGGGTAAGACCTCGTGGAGGACCGAACCCACCTAGGTTGAAAACTGGGGGGATGAGCTGTGGTTAGGGGTGAAAGGCCAATCAAACTTCGTGATAGCTGGTTCTCTCCGAAATGCATTTAGGTGCAGCGTTGTGTGTTTCTTGCCGGAGGTAGAGCTACTGGATGGCCGATGGGCCTCAACAGGTTACTGACGTCAGCCAAACTCCGAATGCCGGTAAGTGAGAGCGCAGCAGTGAGACAGTGGGGGATAAGCTTCATTGTCGAGAGGGAAACAACCCAGATCACCGATTAAGGTCCCTAAGCGTGTGCTAAGTGGAAAAGGATGTGGAGTTGCAGTGACAACCAGGAGGTTGGCTTAGAAGCAGCCATCCTTGAAAGAGTGCGTAATAGCTCACTGGTCAAGTGATTCCGCGCCGACAATGTAACGGGGCTCAAGCACACCACCGAAATCGTGGAATTCCCGTTTGGGGATTGGTAGGAGAGCGTCGTGTACTGGGTGAAGTGCTGGGGGAACCCGAGTGTGGACGGTGCACGAGTGAGAATGCAGGCATGAGTAGCGAAAGACGGGTGAGAAACCCGTCCTCCGAATGACTAAGGGTTCCAGGGTCAAGCTAATCTGCCCTGGGTAAGTCGGGACCTAAGGCGAGGCCGACAGGCGTAGTCGATGGATAACGGGTTGATATTCCCGTACCGGCGAAGAACCGTCCAATCTGAACCAGTGATGCTAAGAGCCCGATCCCGGGTTCGGGGCCCTTTGGGTCCTGTTTCTGGGGGAGCGTTCGAACCTATGCTGGGGAGGGTAGCGTGGTAACAGGTGTGACGCAGAAAGGTAGCCAATCCGGGTGAATGGTTGTATCCGGGCAAGGTTGTAGGGTGAGTGATAGGTAAATCCGTCGCTTGTGTGCCTGAGAACTGAAGCGGAAGCCGTAAGGCGTAGTTGGTGATCCTCAGCTGCCGAGAAAAGCATCGACGCGAGGTTTGAGTCGCCCGTACCCTAAACCGACACAGGTGGTCAGGTAGAGAATACTAAGGAGTTCGAGAGAATCGTGGTGAAGGAACTCGGCAAAATGCCCCCGTAACTTCGGGAGAAGGGGGGCCTCCCACTTATTAGGATTTACTCCGAAAGGGTGTGGTGGCCGCAGAGACTAGTGGGACGCGACTGTTTATCAAAAACACAGGTCCGTGCGAAGTTGCAAGACGATGTATACGGACTGACGCCTGCCCGGTGCTGGAAGGTTAAGAGGAAGTGTTAGCTTCGGCGAGGCACAGAATTTAAGCCCCAGTAAACGGCGGTGGTAACTATAACCATCCTAAGGTAGCGAAATTCCTTGTCGGGTAAGTTCCGACCTGCACGAATGGCGTAACGACTTCCCAGCTGTCTCCACCGCGAACTCGGCGAAATTGCAGTACGAGTAAAGATGCTCGTTACGCGCAGCAGGACGAAAAGACCCCGTGACCTTTACTACAGCTTGGTATTGGTGATTGGGATGGCTTGTGTAGGATAGGTGGGAGACTGTGAAGCTGGCACGCTAGTGTTGGTGGAGTCGTTGTTGAAATACCACTCTGGTCATTCCGGTTATCTAACTTCGGACCGTGATCCGGTTCAGGGACAGTGCCTGGTGGGTAGTTTAACTGGGGCGGTTGCCTCCTAAAGAGTAACGGAGGCGCCCAAAGGTTCCCTCAGTCTGGTTGGTAATCAGATTTTGAGTGTAAGTGCACAAGGGAGCTTGACTGTGACACTGACAAGTGGAGCAGGGACGAAAGTCGGGACTAGTGATCCGGCAGTGGCTTGTGGAAGCGCTGTCGCTCAACGGATAAAAGGTACCTCGGGGATAACAGGCTGATCTTGCCCAAGAGTCCATATCGACGGCATGGTTTGGCACCTCGATGTCGGCTCGTCGCATCCTGGGGCTGGAGTTGGTCCCAAGGGTTGGGCTGTTCGCCCATTAAAGCGGTACGCGAGCTGGGTTCAGAACGTCGTGAGACAGTTCGGTCTCTATCCGCTGCGCGCGTTGGAAGTTTGAGAAGATCTTTCTTTAGTACGAGAGGACCGAGAAGGACGAACCTCTGGTGTGTCAGTTGTTCTGCCAAGGGCACGGCTGATTGGCTACGTTCGGGACGGATAACCGCTGAAAGCATCTAAGCGGGAAGCCGGCTTCAAGATGAGACTTCCGTCCCATTTTTGGGGAGAGGTGTCCAGTAGATGACTGGGTTGATAGGCCGGATGTGGAAGCGCAGTAATGTGTGGAGCTGACCGGTACTAATACGCCGATGATTTGATTACTACGTTTTTTAATGTTCGCGTCCATTGTGTGGTTCTTGGCTTGCAGTCGGGAACTCGCGGCAACCATCGTGGTGGTTGTTGTGTGTTGGTAAGTCAATAGTGTTTCGGTGGTTATAGCGAGATGGAAACGCCCGGTTACATTCCGAACCCGGAAGCTAAGCGTCTTTGCGCCGATGGTACTGCAAGGGGGACCTTGTGGGAGAGTAGGACACCGCCGAACAATTCTTATTGATGTGGCGGGGTGAGTAAGTGCCTTTATCGGGTGCCTTACTTACCCCGCCACTTTCTTGTTTCCGGGTTTCGTGCCGTTGTTCATCGCGAGAGTAAGGGGTCGTTGTGGCTGGTTCATTGGACCTGCGGCGTACCGCGTTATTGGTGGCGGTATTGAATCTCTTGTGGTTTTTCGTGCAAACCGCCGCTGCCATCGTGCTCGGGTCAGTTTCACTGTTCGCGGATGCGGTCGACCACCTCGAAGACACCGCAATCAATTTGCTCATTGTTCTTGCCCTGGGCTTTTCACTGCGTCGTCGGGCTCGGGCGGGCCGCGTTATGGCATTCATCCTGCTACTGCCCGCGATCGCCGCATGCGTACAGGCCGTACGTAAGTTCCAGCATCCCGAGGCCCCCGACCCAGTATTCGTGGCGCTTGCTGCGCTCGGAGCGCTGCTAATCAATGGTGTATGTGCGTGGTTGCTCCACCGCTTCCGCACCGGTAAGGGATCGCTCTCCAAAGCGGCCTGGTTGGCGGCTCGAAACGACGTCATTGTCAACATCCTCATCCTCGCAATGGCTGGCATTACCGCGCTGCAAGGTACGGGCGTACCCGACCTCATCCTTGGCATTGTCATTCTTCTGCTGAACCTACGTGCGGCCTGGGAAGTGTGGGAAGCCGCAGGTGAGGAACAGCTGGCAGCAAAAGCAGCGGGGGAACTGGACTAGCAGCGGCTCAATGTCGCGCTGTCATTGACCTGGCGGTTAGCGCCGCTGCGTTACTGCAGTAGCACTCAGTCAGGTCTGTTTGGCTAGCTATACGCGCGTATGTACTGTCGCTCGCGTACACTCGGGAGCACATAACTGCACAGCGCACCGATGGAGGGAATCATATGGCGAATCAGCGTGGGCATGGCTCAGGCCAGGGAAAGAACCGCAATCACGGCGGTCGCGGACGTCGTGGCCCAGGCGGCGCTCCCCACGGATCCGGTGGTTCACGTTCCGGTGCGCGCGCAGGAGGACGCCACGATCGGTATTCCGGTGACCACAAGGAACGCCGGCGCGATGGCGGACGGCGCGGGGAATACGCATCCGATAACCGATACCGCGACGACAATCGAGGTCAGCGTCCCCGCAAGAAGTTTGATGGCGACTATCGTGACCGTTCGCGGGGTAGCGACCACAAGCAGCGCGATGAGCGTAAGCGTAGCTACGGTCAGCGCCGCGACGAGCATGGTGACCGGCGTCGTGACTACCGCAGCGGCCAGCGTTCTCGTGGCGCGGGTGAACGCCGGCAATACGGTCGGAGCGCTCGTCCTGCTGAAGACAGCGCACGCCTGCAACCGCAGCGGCCGGAACACCTGCGAGCAATTCGGCAGGAACACGAAGACCCACAGATTCCAGAGGGCATCACCGAACGTGATCTGCCGATCGGTGCGCGCAATGAACTGAAGACCCTTTCGAAGGACAACGCTGAGTTTGTCGCGAAGCACCTCGCGATGGTCGCTCTGCTCATCGATAGCGACCCGCAATTGGCGCATCAGCACGCGCTGAGCGCATCTCGGCGAGGCGGACGAATCGCTATGGTTCGAGAAACCCTGGCCATCACCGCGTACAACATCGGTGATTTTGCGCTCGCACTACGCGAACTTCGTACCTATCGACGGATCTCTGGCCGTGACGACCAGATCGCGCTCATGGTTGACTCCGAACGCGGGTTGGGTCGGCCTGATCGCGCGCTGGAGCTCGGGCGATCCATCGACATCAAGACCCTCGATGTGGCACAGCAGGTGCAGCTGGCCATCGTGATGTCCGGCGCCCGCCTCGACCAGGGACAACCAGAACTTGCTCTGGCGGAGCTGGAGATTCCACAGCTTGATAGAACCCGAGCATATTCGTGGAGCCCGGCGCTGTTCAGCGCCTACGCCACTGTGCTTGAGGACCTTGGGCGGGACCGCGAGGCGAGCGACTGGCATCGTGCCGCTACGATTGCTGCCGAGGCCCTCGAAGCTGCTGAGCACGATGAGTTCGAGGCGCTCGAAGTGATCAACGAAGCAAACCCGGACTACGATCCGCAGCTGCACGGTGATCCGGAGGAAGCAGAGGAAACCGGCGCAAACGAAGCCGCGGGCACGGAATCCGAGTCGGCCGGGGCCGCATCCGAGGCCGAGCCAGAACCCGCAACACCGGCCGAGGATCCGAGCTCGCGAGCAGCAATCGAAGAGGTAATCGAAGCCGAATACCGGGAGATCCTGGCGTCCATCGATGCAGATCTTGAGGATGGGGGAGCAGACGCGACACCGCAGCGCCACGAGGAGGAGTCTCCCGCCGCATCCGAAGCCGAAAACACCGAGACTTCGGAACAGTCCGAACACGATCCGCAACCTCGATCCCAAACCGGACCCGACAACCAGCCATCGCTTTTTGACTTCTAGCGACCCGATGCCCGCAAGCGGCAAGCCGGGTGAGCGGTCGTTTTTCGTGCAGTGAGGAGAATTATGGGACTGTTCCGTCAGCGGCAGGCATTCGACCCCGCCCCCATCCAGGGCAAAGACACCCTATTGCTCGACCTTGACGGTGTCGTGTACCGGGGTGCCAACGCGGTGGGTCACGCCGTGGAAGCGATTACCGAGATCGCGGGTTCGGGAATTCGAGTGGGGTACATCACGAATAATGCGAGCCGTACCGACACCGCGGTTGCTGAACAGCTCAGCGGGTTTGGACTCGGGGCCGTGGCCGAGGATGTGGTGACCAGCCCGCAAGCGGCAGTCCACCTATTGCGCGAACACCTAGCGCCCGGCGGGCTTGTGCTCGTCGTTGGCGGTGATGGTCTGGTCGATGAGCTACAGAAGGCGGGGTATCGGGTCACGCGCTCGGCAGATGACCAGCCGGATGCGGTGGTCCAGGGGTTTGCGCAGGATGTGGGTTGGGCGCACCTCGCGGAGGCATCGTTTGCTCTGACCCGCGATATTCCGTGGATTGCCACCAACCAGGACTGGACTATCCCGGTCGCCCGCGGACTTGCCCCCGGTAACGGCACGCTGGTGAGCGCCGTGCACACCGCCGTGCAGAAGTTGCCGATCGTTGCGGGAAAGCCCGAGACGCCACTGTACGAAACGGCGGTTGAACGGTTCTCTGCCAACGCACCGATCATGGTCGGCGACCGGCTCGATACTGACATTAAGGGCGCCGTTCGCGCCGGTATTCCCTCAGCACTGGTACTCACCGGTGTTGATGGCCCCAAACAATTGGTCGCGGCCGGCCCGGAGGAACGCCCGGACTTCATCGTGGAAGACCTGCGGGGGCTTCGTGAGCCGTACCCGCAGGTGGAGGTCAAGCAGCGAGCGGAGGAAGTGATTGCGGCCACGGCGGGTAGCGCTCGAGTTGTGCTCGATGGCGTGCGATTGCAGATCAAGTCGAGCTCGCACACGCGCATTGACCTCATTCGCGCAGCATGTGCGGCAATCTGGAATTCCGACAAGCTCATCTATGCGCTCGAACTTCCGGAGTCGCTGCTACGTCCCTGGGATGCGAGCCGCGACGCCGCGACCGAAAGACCTGCCTAATGGATACGACCCACGACCCCGCCGCATCCACCCCACAAACTGCCGGGGACTGGCATGACCTACCACTGAACGAGCGGGCAGCAGTGTTTCAACACGAGCTGGATGCGCTCAAGCGTGCCCTGGACGACCCGGAAGCTACGCTGCCGCAGCCGCCTTCGAACGGTTGCGAACAGGAAGCGCCAGACGAGGCGTAGCGCAATGCGTTTGGACCAAGCACTGGCTGCGCGCGGGCTCGTGCGCAGCCGCACTGATGCCGCACGCAGCATCAGTGCGGGGCATGTGCTCGTCAACGGGAAGCCGGCTCATAAGGCGGCAACGCGCGTTGGCGATGACGACCAGATTGAAATCACCCAACGCTCCGAGTTCGTCTCGCGTGCCGCCGGGAAGTTGCAGCACGCCTTGACGGCATTTGGTTGTTCTGTGGCCGAGCGCACAGCACTCGATCTGGGGGCATCAACCGGCGGGTTCACTCAGGTTCTGTTGGCGCACGGATGCTCGCGAGTCGTGGCACTGGATGTGGGCCACGACCAGCTAGCGGCCGAAATCCGAGACGATGGGCGCGTTACCGTGATCGAAGGCGAGAACGCGCGATATCTGGACCGATCTCGACTCGACACGCTGCTTACGGACAGGGATGCACAGTTCTGCGCCGACGATATTGACCTCGTGGTGGGCGACCTCTCGTTCATCTCCCTGCGGCATATTCTGCCGATCATTTGGCAGACGGTTGCGAACGCGCGCGATACGGTGCTGCTCATCAAACCGCAATTCGAGGTGGGCCGCTCCGGAGTATCCGGCGGTATTGTGCGTGACGATGCGCTTGCCGTGGACGCGGTATGCGATGTGATCGAGAACGCGCGGGCGATCGGGTTTCATCCTCAGGGGATCACTGCTTCGCCTGTTGAAGGAACGCACGGCAATCGTGAGTACCTGCTGTGGCTGCGCCGCGGCGACGCGGTCGATGGTCCAGCAGTTGACTCGGCCGCTGAGGGCAGCGGGTACACGCCGATTCCGCCCGACTGGGATGGGCTTCAGCACGCGGTTCGTAAGATCGTTGGATACCGGCGAGGAAAGGATCAACAATGAGCGAATCGACCGATGCGCCGCTGCGCCGCATCCTCGTGGTTTGCCATTTCGCGCGAAACGACGCGATCCAAGCCACGCTTGAGACGCTGAACTATCTCGCCGGCCACGGTGTGCGTCCAGTGCTGGAAGCGAGCAGCTATGAGTCGCTGACCGCGCGCTGGCCCGACCTCATGCCAAAACAGATCGACCTCCTGGAGCGAGATTGCCGGGTCTCCGATTGTGAACTCGTCGCCGTGCTCGGCGGCGATGGCACGATTCTGCGCGGCGTCGAAATGGCTCGTGAGACCTCCGTACCGGTGTTGGGTGTGAACCTCGGTCACGTCGGGTTCCTTGCGGAAAGCGAACGCGAAACACTGCCTGAAATGATGCGAGCAGTGATCGACCGACAGTACGAGGTCGAGGAACGCATGGCGCTGCACGTCGATGTGGTGAACCCGGACGGCACCGGTGCGTCCAGCTGGGCGCTCAACGAAGCGTCGATCGAAAAGGGTGAGCGGCAGCGGATGCTGGAAGTCGCCATTGACGTAGACGGTGAGCCGTTCTCGAGCTTCGGATGTGACGGGGTGCTGTTTTCTACACCCACCGGGTCGACCGCGTACTCGTTCTCAGCCGGCGGGCCAATCGTGTGGCCGGCGGTGGCGGCGCTCCTGCTCGTACCGGTATCGGCACACGCGCTATTCACCAAGCCCATTGTGGTGGCGCCCGATTCTGAACTCTCGGTACAGATCAGCCCGAACGGCCCAAGCGGCATCGTCTGGCTCGATGGACGTCGATCGATCGAACTCAAACCCGGGGCACGAGTCACTGGCACCCGCTCCAAACAGCCTGTGCGACTCGCTCGCATCCACCCGGGCCCGTTTACTACCCGATTGGTGAAGAAGTTCAAACTGCCGATCGTTGGCTGGCGAGGTGACGGGCGATAATGCTCGAAGACATCTCCATCCAGGGCCTTGGCGTCATCGACGAGGCGACCCTGCCGCTTGGGCCGGGATTTACCGCGATCACGGGTGAAACCGGTGCCGGTAAAACGCTCGTGGTTACCGCCCTGGGGCTGCTGCTCGGCGGTAGGGCAGCAGCGGGCGCAGTGCGTCAAGGCGCGACACGGGCCAACGTTGACGGCCACGTCGTCGTCGACAAGCACCATCCCGTGTCGGTGCTGGTTGAAGAAGCCGGCGGTGAAGCCGAGCACGACGAATCCGGCCGGGCAACAGTGGTGCTGAGCCGCCAGGTGCAGGCAACGGGCCGATCGCGCGCATGGCTCGGCGGGCGTGCCGTACCTGCGGGCACGCTCGCACAGGCCGGGGAACTGCTGGTCGCTGTGCACGGACAGAGCGACCAGATTCGCCTCGCTGAGACGAGAACCCAGCGCGAGGCGCTTGACCGATTTGGGGGAGAGGCCGCCAGCCGCGCCCTCGATCGCATCGCCCAGCACTATGACCGCGTCGAAGAGCTGCAAGCGACCCTGCACGAGCTAACGCACGGGGCCGCTCAGCGTGAACAACGGGCAGCGCAGCTTCGTGACCTCGTTGCCGCGGTCGATCAAGCCGAACCACAATCGGGCGAGGATGCGGCCCTGCTGTCACGGATCGAACGCCTCAGCAATATTGAGTCACTTCGGCAGCTCGCGGGGGATGCGCACCGACAGTTGGTGGACGACACCGGCGGAATCTCGGTGCGCAATATGGCACAGGAGATTCGTAGTGCCATCGAGCGCGCTCACCGCAGCGATGCCACACTCGAAGGGCTTGTTGAAACCGCGAGCGAACTCGAATACACCATCGACGAACTCGCCACCGGACTGTCGGGATACCTCGCCGATCTCGATATGGATGGTGTCGGCGAACTCGACTCACTGAATGAGCGGCTCGCGCTATTGACCGAGCTGAAACACCGCTTTCGTGCCGACACCATTGACGAGCTACTCGAACAGTCCGCCCGCGCCGGGCGAGAACTGCTGGAACTTGGCGATAGTGAAGAACGCATCCCGCAACTGCGCGAGGAGCTTGCATCCGAACGTGCCGAACTCCACGAGGCGGCCGCCGCGCTCAGCCAGATTCGTGCCGATAGCGCGTCCACGCTGGCGCAGCGCGTGGACGCAGAACTCCACGCCCTGGCGATGCCGCACGCACAGTTCTCAGTGGATGTGAGCGCACTCGAAAATGTGCGTCGCCACGGTCGCGACCGCATCCGGTTCCTACTGACTCCACATCCGGGCGCGAAACCAGCACCAATTGGTGAGGGCGCCTCCGGTGGTGAACTCAGCCGCATCATGCTCGCACTCGAGGTAGTGCTGGCGGCCGCAAACCCGGTACCCACACTCGTATTTGATGAGGTGGATGCGGGCGTCGGTGGCGCTGCCGCACTCGAGATCGGTGCCAGACTGCAACGTCTTGCCCGCACCAGTCAGGTTATCGTGGTGACCCACCTCGCTCAGGTCGCGGCATTTGCCGATCACCACGTACAGATCGCCAAATCAACGGACGGTGAAGTCACCGCCGCTACGATCCGAGAACTCGATGAGGCCGAGCGCATTGCAGAGCTCACGCGGCTACTCTCCGGACTGCCAGATTCGGCACACGGTAATGCGCACGCCGAAGAACTCCTTGCGCTCGCGGCGAAGCATCGCGAGCAACGCGATTAGCGTCGAGTGTGGTGGTGTCGGCGTGTACCGCACGGCCACGGCGAGGGGCCGTATCGAACCGCTTAACGTCGATGGTGCTGCGGTAGACTAAGAGCCCGTGAACAGCGCAACGGCACGTGAAGAGCAGCGGGAAACCCCGGTCAAGCAGATTTTTGTCACCGGTGGCGTGGTTTCGTCCCTCGGTAAAGGGTTAACGGCGGCCAGTCTCGGTAACCTGCTTACCGCTCGCGGCCTGCGCGTGGTCATGCAAAAGCTCGACCCGTATCTCAACGTTGATCCGGGGACGATGAATCCGTTCCAGCATGGCGAAGTGTTCGTCACCAATGACGGTGCCGAAACTGACCTCGACATTGGCCACTACGAGCGATTCCTCGATGTAGATCTCTCGCAGGCGGCGAACGTGACGACCGGGCAGATCTACTCGACCGTGATCGCGCGCGAACGTCGCGGTGAGTTCCTCGGCGATACCGTGCAGGTGATCCCGCACATCACCGATGAGATTAAGCGCCGGATGCGGTTGCAGGCGTCCGAGTCGCCGCGACCGGATGTCATCATCACCGAGGTTGGTGGCACTATCGGCGACATCGAATCGCTGCCGTTTATTGAAGCCGCCCGACAGATCCGCCACGAGCTCGGCCGTGGGAACGTGTTCTTCGTACATGTTTCGCTCGTGCCGTTCATGGGCGCATCCGGTGAACAGAAAACTAAGCCGACGCAGCACTCAGTGGCCGCGCTGCGCTCCTACGGTATTCAGCCCGACGCACTGGTATTGCGCAGCGACCGACCGGTGACCGAACAGAACGCCGCAAAGATCGCGCTCATGTGCGATGTTGATGAAGACGCCGTCGTCAACACCCCTGACCTATCTTCGATTTACGAGATTCCGCGCAAGCTGCACGAACAGGGATTGGATGACTACATCATCGACCAGCTTCGCTTGCCCGTTCAGGACACCTTCGCCTTTGAAGACTGGTCGCGGCTGCTTTCGGTGGTGAACAACCCGAAGCGCGTTGCCAATATCGCTCTGGTCGGCAAATACATCGATCTGCCAGACGCCTACCTATCCGTTACCGAAGCACTCCGTGCGGGTGGGTTTGCCAACGATGCCAAGGTGAATCTGAAGTGGGTTGCCTCGGATCTGTGTGAAGACCCCGAATCGGCTGCAGAGCACCTCGGCGATGTCGACGGAATCTGTGTACCAGGCGGCTTCGGCATCCGCGGTATCGAAGGAAAACTCGGCGCGCTGCGCTTTGCGCGCGAGAACCGCATCCCGACCCTCGGGCTGTGCCTTGGCATGCAGTGCATGGTGATCGAATATGCGCGCAATGTCGCCGGTATCGCCGATGCGAGCTCAACCGAGTTCGACGAAACCACTTCGTCGCCGGTCATCGCCACGATGGCCGAACAGATCGACATTATTGACGGTGGCAACCTTGGCGGCACGATGCGCTTGGGCGCGTACACGGCACATCTCGCCGACGGCTCGCTCGCCGCGCACCTGTACGGCGACACCGAGATCAGCGAGCGACACCGTCACCGCTACGAGGTAAACAACCGCTATCGCCAGCAGCTGGCGGATGCGGGACTCGTGTTCTCGGGAACCTCGCCGGACGATCAGCTGGTTGAGTTTGTCGAGCTCCCGCAGGATGAACACCCGTTCTACATCGCGACCCAGGCGCATCCGGAACTGAAATCACGACCCAATCGCGCGCATCCGCTGTTCGCCGGCCTTGTCGCCGCGTCGCTGGAGCGACAGGCAGCGAGCCGCCTGGTCGAGGTCGACCCAAGCGACGCAGACAGCGCATCCGAAGAGCAGTAGAGTTGAATGTCGTCGACACCGTCATCAGCTGCCATCGATCCCGCACAAATCGCTGACACCTCCGAGCAGTACACCGTTACCGACCGTGCGCTAGCCCATCACGGATGGGTCTGGAACGTTGTCGGCGACAGTATCGACTATCACGGCACGCCGATTCAGCGGGAGTTTATCGACCACACCGGAGCGGTGGCGGTGCTTGCCATGGATGAATCCGAGCGGGTGCTGCTGATCTCGCAGTACCGTCACCCAGTACGACGACGGAACTGGGAGATACCGGCCGGACTGCTCGATCACGGGCCGGACGAATCCCCGCTCGCTGCCGCGCAGCGAGAACTGGCTGAGGAAGCCGACCTTATTGCCGACCGCTGGGACCTCCTGCTCGATTTTTGGACCACGCCCGGAGGATCGAATGAATCGATCCGGATCTACCTGGCGCGCGAGCTGCGGCCAACCCCGCAACAGTTCACGCGCGTCCACGAAGAAGCAGACATCCAACGCTGCTGGATGCACCTCGACGATGCGGTGAGCGCGATTTTTGCCGACCGATTCCATAACCCGGCGCTCTTGCAAGCGCTGTTTGCCGCCAATGAGTGTCGTCGTCGAAATTGGCAGCCCCTACGAGCCGCGGATACCCCGTGGCCGACACGACCGGGAATGCCGACCCCGGTACCGCGCGCGCTGCAGGACGGCGCAACAGCGTGAGCCGCCGGGAGCTGGAACGCTATCGCGACCAGTATTTGCGCCATGTGACGATAGAACGCGGACTCTCGACCAACTCCCTGGCGGCCTACCGTCGTGATCTAGCTCGCTACCTGGAATACCTCGAAGACCGCGATATTTCGGATGTGAACTCGATCGCGGCCAGCGATGTGCAACAGTTTGTTGGTTGGTTGCGTGCGCCATTGGCGCAGGGCGGGCTGGAGTTGGCCGCCTCATCCGCTTCACGCATCACCTCCAGCGTCCGAGGGTTTCATCGTTTCCTCGATGAGGAGGGCGTGGTACAGGATGATGTTGCCCGTGATGTGCAGACCCCAAAACTCCCCGCACGCCTGCCCAAAGCGCTGACGATCGACGAGGTTCAGCGGCTACTGGATGCGGCCTCGGGTACAGCACCCGAGGCGCTGCGCGATCGAGCGCTCTTAGAACTGCTCTATGCATCCGGTGCGCGAATCTCGGAGGCGGTAGGGCTCGCAGTCGATGACGTCTTCGACCGCGATATGATCCGAGTTCGCGGTAAAGGGGATAAGCAGCGGATTGTGCCGCTCGGATCCTTCGCTCAGGATGCCTTGGACGCCTATCTCGTGCGTGCTCGCCCCGTCTTCGCTGCGCGCGGGAACGGTAGCCCGGCGCTGTTCTTGGGCGTACGCGGGGGCGCGCTCTCACGAAACTCAGTGTGGAATATCCTGCAGCGAATTGCTCAGCGCGCTGAACTTGATGCGCACGTGTCGCCGCATACGCTGCGCCATTCGTTCGCGACGCATCTGATGCAGGGAGGTGCCGATGTGCGAGTGGTGCAGGAACTGCTCGGACACGCATCCGTATCAACAACCCAGATCTACACGAAGGTAACCGTCGACGCGCTACGCGAAATGTACGCCACCTCTCATCCCCGAGCACGCTGACCGGCCCGGTGATGCGCTCGCGGAACAGAACCTTCAAGCAGAGCTTGAGGTGCCTTGACGGGGAACCGCCAGTTGTGGTCCGCCGCTCGCCGGTTGCGCACTAGCATCGGGTGCATTGGGTACCGATTTCCCTTACCCACGAACGAGGAGGCGGACGCGCGCTATGTCTACAGGCGAAGCCGACCTGACCGAACTTCCCGGCCTGGAAGTCCCAGCCGAGCTATTGCAGCCAAACCGGGCAAACGCCGGTGAGGCCACACCGCCAGCAGCCGGCAGCGAAGCGGGCGCAATCCGCAGCGCCGAAGCAGTGTCGACGCGCAGCTACAAGAAGTTCGCGGTACCTGAACCGCTATCGGGCCACGGGCCCGCTCGCGTGATTGCCATGTGCAACCAAAAGGGTGGTGTCGGTAAAACCACCACGTCGATCAACCTGGCCGCCTCTCTGGCCGGTTACGGGCGCCGCGTGCTGTGCATCGACTTTGATCCGCAGGGCGCGCTTTCGGCGGGTCTTGGACTCACCACGCACAATGTGCCCACGATTTACGACCTGCTGATCGGTCGCACCGCGGATCCGCATGAGGCCATCCAGCACACCGATATTGCCGGTCTAGATGTAATCCCCGCCAATATCGATCTCTCGGCAGCAGAAGTCCACCTGGTGACCGAAGTTGCCCGCGAACAGATCCTCGCCTCGATTATTCGCCGTATTGCCGACGAATACGATGTAGTGATTGTTGACTGCCAGCCGTCGCTCGGCTTGCTGACCGTGAACGCACTCACCGCCAGTCACGGTGTGATGATCCCACTGGAATGCGAGTACTTCGCGCTTCGCGGTGTCGCACTGCTCATCGAAACTATCGACAAGGTTCGTTCGCGGCTGAACCCGGCGTTGGAACTCGACGGCATCCTGCCGACCATGTTTGACGGTCGCACCCTGCACAGTCGTGAGGTACTCGATCGGGTCTTCGAGGTGTTCGGCGACAAGGTATTTGACACGGTGATCGGCCGAACGGTGAAGTTCCCGGATGCATCCGTCGCTGGCGTGCCGATCGTGGAGTTTGCGCCGAGTCACCCGGCTGCCCAAGCCTACCGACAACTTGCGCGTGAGCTGGTGGCTCGTGGCGCAGCAGCATAACGACGTCACGTCGCCAACAGCAGATTCACTCGGCAGTCAGCACGCCGATTTTCGAGTCCGCTTGGACAACTTCTCCGGACCCTTTGACCTGCTCCTCCAGCTGATCGCTCGACACGAGCTGGACATCACCGAGATTGCGCTCTCGCAGATTACTGACGAGTTCATTGCGCACGTCGCTGCGCTCGAGCACACCTACGACCTCGATCGTGCCAGCGAGTTCATCGTTGTAGCCGCAACGCTGCTCGATATGAAGCTGGTGAGTTTGCTGCCACAGGGCGACTATGTGGATGCGGAGGATGTGGCAGTGCTTGAGGCGCGCGATCTGCTATTTGCGCGGCTGTTGCAGTACCGAGCGTTCAAACAGGCGGCATCCTGGTTTGCAGAGCGGATGGTGCAGGAGGGGTCCAGGCATGCGCGCAGCGTGCCGTTGGAGCGACACTATGTCGATCGAGCACCGCAGCTCATTTGGCAGCACACACTCGAGGACTTCGCCGCGATCGCCGCATTGACGCTCGAACCGAAAGCGGTCCCGACGGTTGGGCTCGACCACCTGCACGCGCCGCCGGTCTCCATCCGCGAACAGGCACAACTCCTGGTGCATCGCTTGCAATCGGGAACTCCCGCATCCTTTCGAGAACTTGTCAGTGATGCGAGCAGCCCAGGCATTGTGGTCGCTAGGTTCTTGGCGGTGCTCGAGCTGTATCGACGGGCCGCGGTGATGCTCACCCAGCATGACCCGCTCGGTGACCTCACGGTCAGCTGGAGCGCAGAGGATTGGAATGACGAGGAACTCGCAACGCTCGGGAGCGACTATGACCACTGATCCCCATGAGGTGCCGCTGGCCCGCGCTCTGGAAGCAATCCTGTTCGTCAGCGATGAGCCGGTGAGCGTAGTGACCCTCGCGGCGGCGGTGTCCAAGCCCGTGGCCGAGGTGCGCAGCGCTATTGAGTCGCTCGTCGCCGACTACAATGGTGAGGATGCGGGACCGCAGCGGGGCTTTGAGTTGCGTGAGGTCGGCGGTGGCTGGCGTATGTACGTCCGCTCGGCGTACGACGACATCGTCAGTGACTATGTGTCGGTGCAGCAGCCGTCGAGGCTTTCGCAAGCAGCGATGGAGACCCTCACGGTGATCGCCTACAAGCAACCGGTTACGCGATCTCAGGTCGCGGCGGTTCGAGCAGTGAACGTTGATTCGGTGGTTCGTACTCTGGTGAACCGGGGACTGGTCGCCGAGGCCGGGCATGATGAGCTCACCGGTGCGATTCAATACGAAACAACACCGCTGTTACTGGAGTACCTCGGGATTAATTCACTGGAAGAACTCCCCAAGATTTCTCCGCTGCTAGACGACGGACGGGATGGATTTAATGAACAGGGCTAACCGAAACGGTCAACCTCGCAGCCGAGGTAACAGCCAGGGTGGCCGTGGCGCATCCACGACTCGAAACAAGCGCGCCTCCGGGCAGGCACACCGCTCGCGGAACAACGAGTCGCAGCACCGGCAGCAGCACTCCCGTGACGAACAGCGTGACCTTGAGCGCATTGAGCGCGCGCGCGAGCAGCGGCAGGAGCGAGAAGCAGTCCGCAAAGCGATCGAACAACGCCCTGCCGGCGGATACACACTCGCTGATTTCGACGACATCCCCTTCCATCCAAAGCATCGACCGGATGCTGCAGCACCGGCACCGCAGGCACCCACGGATGGTGTCCGACTGCAAAAAGCGATGGCAAACGCCGGTGTCGCCTCGCGCCGCGCATCCGAGAATCTCATCGCCTCCGGAAAGGTGATGGTGAACGGCAAGAAAGTCACCGAACTTGGTACCAGAATTGACCCGGAGCGGGACCGTGTCACGGTCAACGGTACCCCGGTCCAGTTCGATCAATCGCGCGTGTACTTCATGCTGAATAAACCCACCGGCGTAGTGAGCTCCATGCACGATGACGCTGGCCGACCGGACCTGCGGCAGTTTGCAAAACAGATCGAAACCCGGGTCTATAACGTTGGGCGCCTGGACGGCGATACCAGCGGATTATTGATCCTCACGAACGACGGCGAGCTGGCGCATGTGCTCGCCCACCCGTCATTCGGTGTGACGAAAACCTATGTTGCGAAGGTTCGCGGCAAATTGCAGCCGGGGACGATGAAACAGCTCCTGGAAGGCATCGAGCTCGATGACGGATTCATCAAGGCTGATTCGGGACACATCATCGACCGGGCAGCCGGCGGTCGCAGCACGCTCGTCGAAATCACATTGCACTCGGGTCGAAACCGCATCGTTCGACGGATGTTCGAGCATGTCGGCCACCCCGTGCAATCGCTAGTTCGTCGCAGTTTCGGGCCGCTGCAATTGGGTACCCTCGCTTCGGGCCAGATGCGCGAGCTCACCGGCCGAGAACTGGGGCAATTGCTAAAACTCGGGCGCCGCGCCGAACGCAATATCGCCCCATCCGATACCGACCATCAGGAGCAAGGCGCATGACTCCGGTACGAACTGACTCGCCCGTGCTGGTTGTCGGTACGGGACTCCTCGGTACATCCGTGGCCCTCGGGCTTCGCAGCCAGGGTGTTGAGGTGCTGCTGAGTGACGCTTCGCCGGTCGCACTGGGGCTCGCCGCTGACTACGGGGCCGGGCGCATCGCCCAAGCCGCGAACGCTCAGGAAGCCGAAGCCCTGGCAGACCCCGGAGCGCACACACCGAAACTCGTCGTGGTGTGTGTGCCGCCGGATGTTGCCGGGAAAGTGCTGCTCGAACAGCTTCGCGCCTGGCCGGACGCGATCGTAACCGACGTTACCAGTGTGAAAACGGCACCGCTGCACACTGTGCGCGAGCATGGAGGAGACCTCGCTCGCTACCTAGGTTCTCATCCGATGGCTGGCCGCGAGACCGGCGGCCCGCTGGCAGGTCGCGCGAACCTCTTTTTGGGGCGCCCGTGGGTGATTACCAGCCACGAGGAGACCACCGTGCGCGCACTCCAGGAAGTTGAGGGTCTCGCCCTCGACCTCGGCGCGACCGTGGTCAATATGGACGCGGAAGCACACGATAGTGCGGTCGCGCTGATCTCCCACGTTCCGCAACTGATCTCGAGTGTGATGGCAAGCCAACTCGTTGAGGACGAGGCGAACGCGGCATCCCTCGCCGGTGGTGGGCTGCGCGATGTCACCCGGATTGCCGCGAGCGATCCGACGATGTGGAACCAGATCCTTGCCGCGAACGGACCGCGAGTCGCCCGCATCCTGCGCGATATCGCCCGAGATATCGACGGGCTGGCCAATGCTCTCGAGAATATGGATGCGCCCGGGGCTAGGCGCGCGGTCGCCGATCGGATGATTGCCGGTAACCGGGGTGTTGCCCGTATTCCAGGCAAGCACGGCACCACCCAGGTGTACGAAACGTTCACCGTGCTCATCGATGACGCTCCGGGACAATTGGCGAAACTGTTTAACGATATCGGCGAGACCGGTGTGAACATCGAGGAGCTGCGTCTCGAGCATGCTCAGGGCGCGAAGCTCGGCTTGGCGCAGCTGGCGGTGCTGCCCGAACATCGGGTAAGGCTCATGGATGAGTTGCAGCAGCGGG
The DNA here is from genome assembly GCF_916618895.1 of Pseudoclavibacter sp. Marseille-Q3772. Taxonomy (NCBI): domain Bacteria; kingdom Bacillati; phylum Actinomycetota; class Actinomycetes; order Micrococcales; family Microbacteriaceae; genus Pseudoclavibacter; species Pseudoclavibacter sp. Marseille-Q3772. Next base: position 626,817 of record NZ_OU745391.1, on the reverse strand, counting down.
CGTGGAAGGTGGCCGAATGAGCGCGATGATTGTGGCGATTGACGGCCCCGCCGGCTCGGGGAAATCGACGGTTACCAGGCAGGTGGCACACCGGCTGGGTCTGCAATTGTTGGATACCGGTTCGGTGTATCGAGCCTTTGCCTGGTACTGCCTGCAGCACGGTATCGATATCACCGATCCGGATGCGGTGACTGCCGCGATCACCCCGTTCCTGGACGTATGGGAGCTGTCAATTGACCCGGATGAGCGCTGGGTGCGCGTTGCCGGTGAGGACGTCACCAGTGAGATCCGCACGACCGAAATCTCGAACCAGGTGTCCTATGTCGCGAGCGTGTTGGCGGTTCGGGATGCGGTGAACCAGCGTTTTCGAGAGATTCTGCACAGCGCGAACGAACCGGGCATCATCACCGAGGGGCGCGATATGACCACCGTGGTCGTTCCCGATGCGCAGGTGCGTATTCTGCTGACCGCCGATGCGCAGGTGCGAATCGCCAGGCGCCAAGCTGAACGGTTTGCCGATAACCCGCAGGCAGTGGCGCAATCAGTGCTGCTGCGCGACAGCAAAGACGGCCGGGTGACGAACTTCACGGAGGCCGCCGAGGGCGTCGACGTGATTGACTCAACGCATATGGATCTGCCAGCCGTGATCGACGCGGTGGTGCAGCTCATTGCAGAAAGGACCGGCAATGGCCGACCCTAACGAACAGCTACCGGGCGAGGACGCCTTCGACATCGCGGGTGCCTCGCACTACGAACCCGAATATGTTGCGGGTGACACCTACAGCGATTCCGATATTGATGACGAAGCGCTCGCCGCAAGACTCGACGAGCTCGATGACGATCTTGCCGAGCAGCGTGCCGAAGTACTGCGGCGTGCCCTAGAAGAGTACGAGCTCGAAGGCGACGACCTCGATGTGCTGGCGGGCCGCTTCGCCGATGATGGCACCTTCTTGATGCCGGCGCTGCCGGTGCTGGCAATTGTCGGCCGCCCAAATGTGGGTAAGTCGGCACTGGTTAACCGCATTATTGGTCGTCGAGAAGCCGTCGTGGAGGACGTACCCGGCGTTACTCGTGACCGCGTTTCCTACCGTGCTCAGTGGCTTGACCGGAACTTCACTGTGGTTGATACCGGCGGTTGGGAACCGGATGCGAAGGGCATCGATCGTTCTGTGGCGCAGCAAGCGGAGATCGCAATCGAACTTGCTGATGCGGTGCTGTTTGTGGTCGACGCGAATGTGGGCGCCACCTCGACCGATGAAGAGGTCGTCCGGCTGCTGCGACGCAGTGACCGGCCTGTGATTCTGGTGGCGAACAAGATTGATGACGCGGTGCAAGAACCGAACGCTGCTGCGCTGTGGAACCTGGGCCTGGGCGAACCGTGGCCGGTGTCCGCGTTGCACGGTCGCGGCGTTGCCGACTTGCTGGACGAAGCGATGCGCGTGCTGCCGAAGGTATCGAAGGTCGCCAAAGAAGAAGTTGGCGGACCTCGCCGCGTCGCGATTGTGGGTCGACCGAATGTCGGGAAATCGAGCCTGTTGAACCGCGCGGCCGGTGAGGAGCGCGTGGTCGTCAACGAACTGGCCGGAACGACTCGCGACCCCGTCGACGAACTCGTGGAGCTCGGGGGCCGCACCTGGCGATTGGTTGATACCGCCGGTATCCGCAAGCGCGTACACCTGCAAAAGGGCGCCGACTTCTACGCCACGCTGCGCACGGCCGCAGCGATCGAAAAGGCGGAAGCGGTCGTTGTGGTGCTGGATGTGACTGAACCAATCGGCGTGCAGGATCTGCGGATCATCGAGCTGGTGCTCCAGGCTGGCCGCGCACTCGTGCTCGCATACAACAAATGGGATCTGCTGGACGATGAACGGCGCTGGCAGCTCGAGCGTGAGATTGAACGGGACCTCGCGCACGTCGCCTGGGCACCGCGCGTTAACCTATCTGCGAAAACCGGACGCCACCTCGACAAACTCGTACCTGCCCTGACCACATCCCTGCAATCGTGGGACACCCGCATCCCCACAGGCAAACTCAATGCGTTCTTGACCGAACTGGCCCAAGAGTTCCCGCATCCGCTGCGAGGCGGAAAACAGCCACGCATCCTCTTTGCTACTCAGGCGCAGACCCGACCGCCCACATTCGTGCTGTTCACCAGCGGATTCCTGGACCCGGGGTACCGCCGGTTCGTACAGCGTCGACTGCGCGAGGTATTCGGATTCGTGGGTACACCGCTGCAGGTCAATATGCGCGTTCGCGAGCGTCGAAAGCGCAAGAAATAGCGCGGGTATTCGTGAGTGTGGCCGTATCCCAAACGCTCGGGATGCGGCCACGTTACTGTGCATGAAGTTCGGTAGGCTGGAAGAACGTGGTCACCACGTATTTGCGCCAACACATGACCAATGGAGGACATCCTCATGACTCAAGTGCACTCGACCGCTCAAGCAGAGTGGTTTGACCGCGTCGCGACGGCAGAGCAGCTCATCCCGCTGATCTCGAAGCTGTACCGTGAGCACAATATCGTCACCTCGATTCACGGCCGTCGACTCATCAACCTCTCGTCAATCGACATCATCAAGGCGCATCGCGCTGCCCGCCACCACGCCGGCGGTGGCGACGGTATCGAACTGACCACGACCAAGCAGCTGCTCGAATCGCTTGTGCGCATGGATCTCACCACCGCTTCGGTTGACCTGGGTGCGCTTTCGCAGCTGTACGCGGCTGGCGGCAACAAGGATGTTGACACGTTCCTAGCCGAGCAGCTGAAGGACGTACACCAGGCCGACCCGAACCAGACCGGTTCCGATGTTGTGCTCTACGGCTTTGGCCGTATTGGCCGTCTGCTCGCTCGCATTCTGGTCGACCAGGCGCTCACGGGCCCCGGCCTTCGACTGCGTGCAATCGTCGTACGCAAGAACGGCGATGATGACCTCGAGAAGCGCGCACAGCTGCTGCGCCGCGACTCGGTACACGGACCATTCCGCGGCACCATCCAGGTGAACAAGGAAGACAACACCATTCTCGCCAATGGCACCCTCATCCAGGTCATCTACTCGAACGACCCGGCATCGGTGGACTACACCCAGTACGGCATCAACGACGCCATCGTCGTCGACAACACCGGCCGCTGGCGCGACGAAGAAGGGCTCAGCCAGCACCTCAAGTCGAAGGGTGTTTCGCGCGTCCTGCTCACCGCACCCGGCAAGGGCGACATCCGCAATGTGGTGTTCGGTATTAACGACAAGGACATCACCGACGAGGACAAGATCCTCTCGGCTGCTTCCTGCACCACGAACGGCATCACCCCGGTACTGCACGCACTCGACAAGAAGTTCGGTGTGAGCCACGGTCACGTCGAAACCGTGCACTCGTTCACCAACGACCAGAACCTCATCGACAACTACCACAAGGCCGCCCGTCGTGGACGCGCCGCCACCCTCAACATGGTGCTCACCGAAACCGGTGCGGCAAAGGCGGTCGCCAAGGCACTTCCCGAGTTTGCAGGCAAGCTCACCGGTAACGCGATCCGCGTTCCCACCCCGGATGTGTCCATGGCTGTGCTCAACCTCGAGCTGGAAACTGAGGTAACCAAGGAACAGGTCAACGAATACCTGCGCCAGGTTTCGCTGCACTCGAACCTGCGCCAGCAGATTGACTACGTGGAGTCGACCGATATTGTCTCCACCGACTTCATCGGCCACGACCGCGCGGGCATCGTTGACGGCTTGGCAACGATTGCGAACGGGCGCAACCTGGTGCTGTACGTCTGGTATGACAACGAGTTTGGTTACTCAAAGCAGGTTGTGCGCGTGATCGAGAAGATCGGCGGCGTACACCCGGCAGTTGTACCGCACCGCAAGGACGTGCTCGACGTATAGCGTCAGCCCACTCTTCGCATAACTCGACGGCGCCCCGACTCACGATCGTGAGTCGGGGCGCCGCGCCGTTGATAGCCGGAAGGATCGCGTTAGTTCGATGCACGTGGATCGTCACCGGAAGCTATGCGTTCCGCGGTGGTGATCACTTCGAGTAGGCGAGCGCGAATGTCGGCGGCACGCTCGGCGAATGCTCGCTGCTCGCGCACGTACTGTGCCTTGCCCTCGGCAGTTTCGATCTTGACCGCATCCACACCGTAGTCGCTGACGTCGTAGGGGGAGGCGCGCATATCAAGCCAGCGAATCTCCCGGGCAAGCTCGAAGGTGTCTAAGAGTAAGTCACCGGGAACGAGCGGGCCAAGTTTGATCGCCCACTTGTATAGGTCCATGTTTGCGTGCAGGCAGCCGCCCTGATCCAGTGCGCACTGCTGCGCTCGCGTCGGTTGGAGCGTATTGAGCGGTCGGGCTTCGGGGGTAAAGAAGCGGAATGCGTCGAAGTGACTGCATTGGATGCGGTGGGTTTCGACGACTTCATCGGTTGCGCGTTGGCCCAGGCGCAGCGGAATCGGGTGGCGGTGTTCGTCCTCGCGATACACCATTGCCCATTCGTGCAGGCCAAAGCAACCGTACTGGGCTGGGCGGCCCAGTACGGCACGATTCAACGCGGTGATGTTACGGACCAGATCGCTTCGCTCCTCAAGGAATGCGCGTGCGTCAACGGTGACGTGACCGGACGCATCCACTACGTACCATCGGGCAGTGGCGTACTCCTGCGCATCTGAGAGGCGGGTGCCTACACCTGGATGCCATTTCCGCAGTACTGAAGGTCGGTACGAGTAGTACGTGAATAAGAAGTCATCGATTGCGTGACGCTCGCCGCGAGCCCGGTGAGCGCGATAGGTTGCGGTGAGCCGGTCGGCTCGGTCTGCGTGATCGGCTCGTTGCTGCTGCCAATCGGCGCGTTCGAGTGCCGTGGTGGCATGGTCGAGTGAATCGCTGGCGGCTAAAGTCATGACGCAAACAGCGTATCGGTCGCGCGACGAGTGGGGGAGGTAGCATGAGCGCACTCCAGGCAGTGCTCTTCGACCTTGACGGTACCTTGATCGATTCCGAGCCACGATGGGCGCAGGAAGAACAGGCGCTCGCGGACCGCTACGGTGGCCGATGGAGTCAATATGACGCTGAACGCACGGTCGGCAAGTCACTGCGGTACACCGCGTTGCAATTGCAGCGCGGGGGAGTGCCGCGATCCGTTGAAATAATCATGGACGAGCTGCTCGACTCGGTGGCGGAATCCATCACCCGAACCGCAATCCCGATGCAGCCCGGAGCAGCGGCGCTCCTGGATGCAGTGGCACACGAAGGGCTGCCGGCGGCGCTGGTGTCGTCGAGCTATCGGATGCATATTGATGCGGTGTGTGCGCAGCTCAATGCGCAGTTTGCGGTTACCGTCGCGGGGGATGAGGTTGACCGTGCCAAGCCCGATCCGCAGGGATATCAGCGGGCGATGGACCAGCTCGGTGTTGACGCCGCGGGCTGTGTCGCCATCGAAGATTCCCTCAGCGGTGTGCGCGCGGCGATTGCGTCAGGTGCGCGAGTGCTCGCGGTCCCGAGCGTTCCCGAAGACGCACAAGCAATTGCCGATCTGGGCGCCACGGTTGTGGCATCCCTAGAGGTGGTGGATGTGGCGATGCTGCGTTCGCTTGCCGAGCAGTAGCTTGGCTTAGACCTCGGAGTCCAAGGAACCCGCCTCTTGCCGATGGATCTTCTTGCGTCGCAGGAGCAGTGTGGCAACGAAGCTCAGCACGAGTGCCACGAGCACGCCAATGTTCGAGTAAGCCCATGCGCCCTCTCGCCCGCCAAGCCCCAGCGGCTCGAGTAGATAGCCCTGCCAATTGTTCCAGCTCGCGGCATCGGCGAACTGGTTGATGACGAGCCCCCAGCCGATAACCGAAGCAACCACGAGCGTTGTGATCGAGATCCAATCGATGCTGCCGTAGCGGCCGCGAGGATCGAAGAGGGCCTGTTCGTCATAGCGCTGGCGGCGGGTGAGGATGTCTGCGATGAGGATGCCGGCCCAGGAGGCGAGGGGTACTCCCAGGGTGATGAGGAAGCTCTGGAACGGGTCGATGAAGTTGGGTGCGAAGAACACCACGTAGATCGTTCCAGCAGTCAGGATCACTCCGTCAATGGCGGCTGCTGTCGGGCGGGGGATGTTGAGGCCGAGGCTGAGCAGGGTGAGGCCCGAGGAGTAGATGCCCAGGACGGCGCCCGATACGAGAGCCAATACGGCGGCGAGCCAGAACGGTACGAGTACCCAGATTGGCAGAATCGAGGCAAGCGCGCCGATTGGGTCGAGCGCAATCTGGTCCATAAGTGCGGGATCGCTGCCGGCCAGCAATAGGCCGAAGATCACCAGGAGTACCGGCGCGATAGCCCCGCCGAACGTGTTCCACGCCACGATGGCGCCATCGGATGCATCGCGACGCTGATAGCGCGACCAGTCCGCGGCAATATTGATCCAGCCCAGCCCGAATCCGGTCATGACCATGACCAGCGCGCCGATGACTGCCTGCGGGTCACCTGCGGGAATGGCCAGTACTGCATCCAAATCAATGTGCGGAATGGTGAGCACGATGTACAGGATGGTGACGGCGCCGGTGATCCAGGTAAGAACACCCTGGAGTTTCATGATGGTGTGATATCCGAGCACACTGGCAACGACGATGAGGGCGGCAACGGCAATGGCCGCGGCAATCAACACCTCGGTTCCGCTTGGCCAGCCCAAGCGAGCGAACACGGTCGCCGTAGCGAGCGTCGCCATGATGGCTAGGAAGGTTTCCCAGCCGATCGAGGTGAGCCAGCTGACGATTCCGGGCACTTTCTGGCCGTGCACGCCGAACGCAGCCCGGGAGAGCACCATGGTCGGGGCGCTGCCGCGTTTGCCGGCGATCGCGATGAGCCCGCACAGCGCGAAGGAGATCGGGATGCCGATGAGTGCTACCAGTGTCGCTTGCCAAAACGAGACACCGAAGCCGAAGATCCACGTGCCGTAGCTCATCCCGAACACGGACACATTCGCGGCAAACCACGGCCAGAACAATTGGCGGGGCGTTGCCGTGCGCTGCGATTCGGCAATGATCTCGATGCCGTTGTGTTCGATGATGGATCGGGATGGCGGGGTGGACACCTGAAGTCTCCTCAGCATGCTCGGTCGGGCGACCATCGCCCGGCGTTGCTGAACAATCTTAGGGTGTCGTGTGATTGCCGGAGTGCGGTGCGTGATCAATCAATGAACTCCCGCGAAAAAGGTTAACAAAAGGTAAACTAAGGGTGTATAAAGGATGGTTGCCTCTTGTTTACCCGCTCGAGCATTGTTGAAAGGATGCGAGGCAATCAATGTTGTCTCAACTCACCATGAATTCCGTAGACGACCCGCTATTGGCTGGCGCGCGTGCGCCACAGCCGCGAACGCTCGTTGATATTTTTCTCGACACAGTGTCTGAGCACGGCGATGCGGTGGCATTGGACGCCGGCGGCGCCAAGCTGACCTACACAGAATTTGCCGAGGCCGCCGAAGCGGTCGCCGCATCCCTTGCCGAGCTAGGAATTGGCCGTACCGATAAGGTGGGCGTTCGCATCCCCTCGGGTACGACCGATCTCTACATTGCCGTGATGGGGATTCTTCTTGCCGGCGCCGCCTATGTTCCCGTCGACGCAGAAGACCCGGACGAGCGCGCCCGCACCGTATTTCACGAAGCGGATGTGGCTGCGGTTATTACCGCAGACCTGACGGTGACTTCTGGGCTGACAACAGCGCGAGCACCGATTGAAGTCACCGAACCCACACTTGACGATGACTGCTGGGTGATCTTCACCTCCGGATCGACCGGTAAGCCCAAGGGTGTGGCGGTAACCCATCGCAGTGCCGCAGCCTTCGTTGATGCGGAAGCGGAGCTGTTCTTGCAGCAGGCGCCGATCGGCACGCGCGATCGGGTGATGGCGGGGTTATCGGTCGCATTCGATGCGAGCTGTGAAGAAATGTGGCTTGCCTGGGCAAACGGTGCCTGTCTTGTTCCTGCACCGCGTTCTCTGGTGCGTTCGGGAATGGACCTTGGCCCCTGGCTGGTGGCGAACGACATCACGATTGTTTCTACGGTGCCGACGCTGGTGTCACTGTGGCCCGCGGCGGCCATGGATAAGGTCCGGCTGCTCATCGTGGGTGGTGAAGCGTGCCCACCGGAGCTCGGCGCTCGCTTCGCTAACGAACACCGAGAGGTGTGGAACACCTACGGCCCGACCGAAGCGACCGTAGTCTCCTGCGCCGCCCAACTTGACGGCTCCGCACCGGTGCGTATCGGTCTGCCGCTGCTTGGCTGGGACCTTGCGGTGGTTGATGCCGAGGGTAACCCCGTGCCCGCAGGTGAAGAGGGCGAACTGATCATCGGTGGTGTCGGACTCGCACGCTATCTCGACCCGGAAAAGGATGCGGAAAAGTACGCGCCCATGCCGAGCCTCGGCTGGGACCGTGCCTACCGATCGGGTGATGTCGTAGTGAACGACCCCGAGGGTCTGCTCTTCCGAGGTCGCGCTGACGATCAGGTGAAGGTCGGCGGCCGAAGGATCGAACTCGGAGAAATTGACTCGGCCCTACTGGACCTCCCCGGCGTTGGTGGAGCAGCGGCTGCGGTGCGCAAAACCGCCAGTGGCAACTCCCTGATTGTCGGGTACATCACCGTGGACGACACCTTTGATCGGGATGCAAGCCTCGCGAAATTGCGCGCGGATATGCCCGCTGCGCTGGTGCCACGATTAGCGATCGTCGACGATCTACCGACCCGAACATCGGGGAAGATTGACCGCAATGCCCTGCCTTGGCCGCTGCCAGAGGATGACAGCGCAACCGGAACCGACCTGGGGGATACAGCCAACTGGGTCGCCGGCATCTGGAATGACGTCCTCGGCGCTCGTCCCACGAGCGCGGATGAAGACTTCTTTGCGCTCGGTGGCGGGTCGCTACCTGCCGCGCAGATCATTGCGCGAGTGCGCGAGCGGTTCGTTACCGCAACCGTTGCCGATCTGTATGAGCATCACACGCTCGGTGATTTTGCGTCCTGGCTTGACGGGCTGGAGAGCTCCGCTGGCCGTCTAAACGAACGGGTGCGTCCGGTTTCCGTCGGTACACACACCATCCAGCTGGTGCTATTGCTGTTCTTACGTACGATCACCGGCCTGCGTTGGGTTACCTGGCTTGGGATTGGGATGCACCTCGCAGCGCTGGTGGGACTACCGCTGGCTGAAAGCATCGCACCGCTATTGCCGTGGTGGCTACTCGCGATCGCATGGCTACTGCTCATTTGTGCACCGGGCCGTCTTGTCGTTTCTGCGCTCATCGCCAAAGTGGTGCTCGCCGGGATACGGCCAGGCAGTTATACCCGTGGCGGAAGCGTGCACCTGCGGCTGTGGTTCGCGGAACGTGCCGCCGAAGAGCTGGGTGCTGGCCGAATCGCCGGCGCCGGAATGGTGCGTTGGTACGCCCGGCTACTCGGTTGCAGTATCGGACGCAATGTCGAGCTGCATACGATGCCGCCGCTCACGGGCCTGCTTACGGTTGGCAATAACGCGGCTATCGAACCCGAAGTTGACCTGCTCGGTCACTGGATCGACGGGGACCGCATCCACATCGGTGCTATCAAGATTGGTCGCGAAGCGCGTATCGGTGCCCGGTCCACCATCCTCGGCGGCGTCAAGATCGGTGCCGAGGCGGAGATCGCCGCGGGCTCTACCGTGTTTACGAATGTGAAATCAGCACAGCGCTGGTCGGGAAGCCCTGCCGTGCAGATCGGTGATGCGCGCGGCCCGTGGGAATCGCGACGCCCCAAACAACGGCCCATCTACACGTTGCTGTATGCCGCAACCGGAGTGCTGATTTCGCTCCTGCCAATGCTCGCGGTAGCCGTGGGAGCACTGGCTCTCTGGCAGCCGCTGCAATCGGTTACCGGCATCGCAGATATCACCCCGGCACTGCTCGGGTATTTCGTGCTTGCTGTGCTTGCCGGCTACGCGAGCCTGGCCCTGTGCATCCTGATTGCCGTTCGACTCCTCGGCGTCGGTCTGAAACCCGGTCACTACCCGGCCCAAAGCGGCCCGGCACTGCGCGCCTGGGCGACATTGCGCATCATGGACGAAGCACGCACCTGGCTATTCCCGCTCTATGGCGGTGCCGCAACCACCTGGTGGCTACGACTGCTGGGTGCTCGCGTTGGCAAGGATGCGGAAGCCTCCACAGTGCTGATGATCCCGAAGCTCACCCGGATCGGTGCCGGAGCCTTCCTCGCCGACGACACCCTGATCGGTGGGTATGAGCTTGGCGGTGGCTGGTTGCGCGTTGAATCGGTAAAGATCGGCCGCGCGGCGTTTGTTGGAAACTCCGGCATGACCTCGCCGGGTCGAAAGGTGCCGAAGAAATCACTCGTTGCGGTGCTTTCTGCAGCTCCTCGTCGCAAGAAAGCAAAGGCTGGCGCATCCTGGGTTGGTTCGCCTCCCGAAAAACTGCGCCGCGTGGAGCACGAGACGGATGCATCCCGAGCCTACAACCCGCCGATGCGTCTGCGCATCGCGCGCGGTGCCGTCGAAACATGCCGCATCCTCGCTCTGCTCGCGCATCTGACGTTGCACGTGTGCGGTGCTGGCATTCTGCTGTGGATCGCGGGCTCGCTCGGTTGGGGAGTGGCTGCAGCAACGAGTGGACTTGTGTTGCTCGGATGCGGGGCAGTCGCGGTCCTGGTGGCGGTCATCGCGAAATGGTTGCTGATCGGTCGCTGGCGTCCGTCCGAACACCCGCTGTGGTCCGGCATGGTCTGGCGTAGCGAGCTTGCTGATGCGTTCGTGGAGTCGCTCGCCGTGCCCTGGTTACTGCGGTACGTTCCCGGAACCGTAGTGCTGAACTGGTACTTCCGCATGATGGGAGCCAAGGTTGGTCGCGGAGTGTGGTGCGAGACGTACTGGCTGCCGGAACACGACCTCATCCAACTTGGTGATGGCGTTACTGTGAACCGCGGTTGTGTGGTGCAAACACACCTCTTCCACGATCGGGTACTTTCGATGGATGCGGTCACGCTCGATCATGGCGCGACCCTCGGTCCGCACTCGGTCATTTTGCCGGCGGCGACGCTCGGGCGAGATACTACGATCGGGCCGGGCTCGCTGGTGATGCGTGGTGAGCGAGCACCGGATCGAACACGGTGGACCGGTAACCCTATCGGTCCGTGGCTCGACGAGCACTAGCTAACGGACGCGCACAGCCACCCAGTACTCAGATTGAACAGAATGATGCACACACCCGATCCCTATCTGCCCGGTTACGGTGACGTTCGCTATCGAGTTCGGCATTACGACCTCGACCTGCACTACAAGATCACCACGAATCGTCTTGAGGAACGCGCCGAGCTACAGATCGAGATCGTGCGGCCAACCACGCGAATCGACGTAGACCTCTATGGGCTGAACGCATCCAAGGTATTTGTCGACGGGGTTCAGGCCAAGTTTCGACGGAAACAACACGGTATTTCGGTTGAGGTTGGCGATCGGATGTTCGGCGATCGGTTTGCGCTCGATGTGCGCGTGGCGGGTAAGCCCGGTCCGGTTCCCGGTGTGCACGGCCAGGCCGGCTGGGAAGAGCTAACGGATGGGGCGATGGTTGCTTCCCAACCGCAAGGGGCACCGGGCTGGTTCCCGTGCAATAACGATGCCGCGGACAAGGCGACGTACCGTATCCGCATCCACTGCGCATCCGGATACCGCGTGATCGCCAACGGCACCTGTACCGAACGCGTCGCCAAAGGCGGAACTACGACATGGACCTATGAAATGAATCGGCCAATGTCACCGTATCTGGTAACGGTGCAGATCGGTAAGTATCGCGAAGAACACCGCGATGCGACCGTGCCGGTGTCGATCGTGCATCCGGCCAGTATTGGCGTTGGCGCAGGTACGGCCTTTGCGAAGCAGACGGAAATGGTCGATTTCTTCGCCGAGTGCTACGGCAACTATCCGTACTGCGAGTACCGCGCCCTGGTCGTCGACGATGTGCTCGAGATCCCGCTAGAGGCACAGGGCCTGAGCAGCTTCGGTCGCAACTTCGTGACGCCAACGTGGGAAAACGAGCGGCTTGTCGCGCATGAGCTCGCGCACCAATGGTTCGGAAATTGTGTGACCAGTCAGCAGCTGCATGACATGTGGCTACACGAGGGATTCGCTTGCTATTCGGAATGGCTGTGGTCAGAACATTCCCGACGCTGGCACAGCGATCGGCTCACCTCGCAGGAGCAGGCGGCGCGGCACTATGCCATGCTGCCGCCGATGCCCGCTCGCAGCACGCTTGCCCGACCGGCAGTGCGGCGTCTCTTCGACGATTGGGTGTATAAGCGCGGGGCACTCACGCTGCACGCCCTGCGTGCCGAATGCGGGGATGAGCGCTTCTTCCGCATCTTGCGTGACTGGGTGGCGGAGAACGCAGACGCAACGGTGACCACGGAGCAGTTCGTGGACCACTGCCGGCTTGCCGTTCCGGAGCGTGCAGACCGGATCGAATCGCTGCTGCATTCGTGGCTGTACCAAGCAGAGCTGCCACCGCTACCGGTGGTTGGTTAACGTGTGTCAATAGGCAGGATGATGTGTCGGATGCGAACAGCCCGGTCGGTGCGTACCGCAAGCGCGGCCCGATAGCCGGGCCAGTGTTCGAGGTCGAAGATCTGCCCATCTAACCCCGCCAGCACGGTGCCATCCGCTGTGATTCGCACCTGCCGGGGATCGATTGCGAGCCCGCGGTGGTGTGCCTTGAGGAACGCTTCTTTGCGCACCCACATGCGAGTGTGATCGATGTGCGAAGGATCTTCTGGATGTAACGCCACATCAGCAAACCCGGGAAACGCAGCCGCATCCTTCGCCTCGATATCAATGCCAATGGCAGTGGTCTCGCATACCGCTATAGCGGCGGCGCTGTGGTCGCTTGCACGCGCGAGCGATACGTGCACTCCGGGTGCTTCAGGGAATAGGGGGCGTCCGTGTGCGCTGCTGCCGCAGCTAGGGCAGGCATGGCTGAGGCGACCGGGATGGTGGCCGAATGCAACTTCGACGAGCGCCGCAAGGTCGGTGTGTGCCCGCACTGGCACAGTGCGAGCTACGAGCACTGGTATCGCATCGGTGGGTGCGAGTTCGGGAGGCATGATGGTGTTAGTTTCGCAGATTGTGCGCATGAGAGCCGGCTGGCACTTGTGGGCGTGAATAATGCGGTAGACTATCCAGGTTGCTTTATGGCACATCGGGCTGTGGCGCAGCTTGGTAGCGCACTTGACTGGGGGTCAAGGGGTCGCAGGTTCAAATCCTGTCAGCCCGACCAGAAATCCTCCGAGTTCCCTGTAACCACGCGGAACCCGGAGGATTATGCGTTTGCACGGGCAGAGTTTGTACAGTGGCGCTGTGGGACTTCGTGAGCTATTGCAACGCGGCAACCACCGCTATCGTCTGGACTGGCAAGCCCAGCGCGCCGCGATCATCGCGGCCGTGGGCGTAGCACTCGTGCTCGCAGCCATTTCGACGGCGGTCGCGCCGCTGGTGAACCCCGAGCGCCATGCATTCGCGCTCGGGGAATTCCTCGCCATGACAGCGGTTGCGTTGTTCATCGCCCTGCTGGGCCTCGGCGGGATGGCCAGCTACGTCGATCGAGCCACAAACCCCAGAGCAGTCACCGGCCTGTTTGCGTGGACACTGATCGTGTTCGGTGTGCTCATTATCGGCATAAACGCATACGCACTCATCGCCATCGACTATCGGAATGCATATGTGTCGATTCCGCTCGGAGGTAGTTATCTCGCGATCGGGACCCTGACGCTGTGTAAGCGGGTCCCGAAACAAGACCGCTAGCCGCGCTCCTCGTCCGTGGACGAGCCGGTGGCAATTCATCCCGGCGCGACAGCGTTCACCGTTATTGCTTCCTCGGCGAGATCCACGGCCAGGGCGCGGGTGAGCCCGACCATTCCCGCTTTCGCGGCGTGATAGCCCACATCACCGCGATAGGCCAGTACCGGTCCCGAAACAGAGGCCACATTCACGATGCGCCCTGCTGTGCTCGCTCGAAGCTGGGGGAGCGCAGCACGGATTACGTTGAATGCGGTGCCGAGGTTGCGGTCGATTGACCGTTGAAACCCGGAGGGATCCAGCGCATCGATGGCGGATGCTTCGTGGTCATTCAGCGGGTCGGTAACTGACGTCATCCCGGCATTGTTCACCACGACATCGATCCGCCCGAATGCCGCTACGACCTCACTGATGACGGTGGTAGCGGCGTTCGCATCGGTGAGATCCGCAATACAGGCGATCGCGCGATCGGAACCGAACTCGTTCGTAAACTCCGCTAAACGGTCGTGGATGCGGTCACTGGTCGCGCACAGTGCCACGCGGTACCCGGCAGCGCCGAGCGCGCGGGCGGCGGCGAATCCGATGCCGTCCGCCGCCCCCGCACCGGTGATGATCGCAACCCGATCGGTATGTGCAGTCATCGTGATGAGTTACGCGGTGCGCTCACAGCGCGCAGTAGCCGCCATCAACGAGCACATAGCTGCCGGTCATGAAGCTGGCGTCATCGCTGAGTAGGAACCGGGTAACCTTCGCGATTTCCTCGGGCTTACCGAGCCGCCCCAGCGGGTGGCGCTCGACGAGAGCATTCTTCATCTCGGCAGGGATGTTCGTCAGCAGCGGCGTGTCAATATAGGCCGGACCAATGCTATTAATGCGCAGTCCCTGCGGTCCGTACTCGGCGGCGGCGTTCTTTGTGAGACCGACGACACCGTGCTTTGCCGCCGTGTAGGCGCCGTTACCGATAACACCCACCTCACCGTGGATCGACGCCATATTCACGATGGCGCAGTGCTCAGCACCTGCTTCCAGCATGGCCGGAATCTGGGCGCGCATGCCGTACATGACGCCGTTGAGGTTGATATCGATAATGCGGCGGTACGCGTCCAGATCGATCTCTCCGGCAATACCGGGCAGACCACCGATACCCGCATTGTTCACCGCAAAGTGCAGGGCGCCAAACTCCGCGACTGCGAACTCAACCGCAGCCTTGTTGTCCTCCCAGCTCGATGCATCCAATTTGAATGCTGCGGCCTGGCCGCCGGCGCTGGTGATGTCCGAGACAACGCGAGCGGCGCCGTCGGTGTCGATATCGCTGACGACGACGCGAGCGCCAAGCGACGCCAATTCTTTGGCGCAGGATTCACCGATACCGGATGCGGCACCGGTAACGAGGGCTACCTTGTTTTCGAAGAACGTCACATCTGCTCCTTTGCTCGAATGAGAGTGGCCGTTTCGGCGTTTCCACTACTACGGGGTGATCATTACCGATTGCTGATTGACGGCCCACTGGTTGCGCTCGATCAGAGCGGCTCATATGAGTCCGGTTTCTTGTGCTTCACGAATTGCGCGCGAGCGGCTGTCAACACCGAGCTTGCTAAAAATATGGACGAGGTGACTTTTCACTGTGGCTTCGGAAACCACTAAGGAGCGGGCTATTTCTTTGTTTGTTGCGCCGGTGGCGAGCAGTTTGAGCACGTCGAGTTCTCGTTCAGTGAGTTGCGGTGGGCGGTTGTGCAGTCCCTGCAGCACGCGTTGCGCAACCTCGGCCGAAAAATATGTCTTACCCAATGCCGCTGCACGGATCGCATCCGCAATCTCTATTGGTGGGGCATCTTTGAGTAGATAGCCCGCCGCACCGGCATCGATCGACCCAAAAATCTCAGCATCGCGGTCATAGGTGCTTAGCACGAGCACGGCCGGTGGGTTCGCTAGTGCCCGCAATCGACGCGTCGTCTCGATGCCGTCAACACCGTCGCCGAGCCGCAGATCGGTCAGCGCAACATCCGGGGCAGCGTCTGAGGCGGCGGTAATGGCCTGAGTGCAATCACTCACATCCGCAATCACCTCGATGTCCTCCTGCGCATCAAGTACCGCCCGAAGCCCGGCGCGGACCACCGGGTGGTCATCAATCAACAGCACTCGAATGGTCACCGTTCATCCTCCAGTGATTGGGATGTGGGCTCGGGCAGAGCGTGAATCGGTAGGTGTACGGAACAGGCCGTACCCTCAGATATCGCCGATTCCACAGCGAGGTCACCACCGAGCTCACGGAGTCGGTTGCGTAAAAATCTCAACCCGTAGCTCGCTGGGCCCGCGCGTAACCCTGCGGGATCGAAGCCAATGCCATCGTCAATGACATCCAGGCGCACGATCTCGCCCTCGTCGATCAGATTGACCGTGACGTGCGAGGCACGGGCATGAGTGCGCACATTCGCAAGGATGGACTGTGCCGCCCGCAGCAGGGTCACTTCGGTCGTGGGGGCAAGTGTCGGTAGCGTGGAGTCCACCTCGAGGGCGTATTCGATCCCCGTTTGCGAGGAGAGCCGTTGCAGCATCCGATCAAGCGCTTCGGCAAGTGCCCCGTCATCGAGCTCCGCGGGGGAGAGCTCGGCAATGATTCGTCGAACATCGGTGAGTCCTTCGCTTGCAAGCGTTGCGAGCTGCTCAAATCCACGCCTGTCGTCCGGACCCTTGGTCGTCCCCGCTGCCGCGTGCGCAAACAATTGCATCGAGGAAAGCGATTGCGCAACCGTATCGTGAATATCGCGGGCGATACGCTCGCGCTCTGCGAGTTCACCTGACCGTCGTTGGCTCAGCGCGAGCTCATCTTGTAGGTTCTCGGTTTCTGCCCGGGCACGCTCGAGGGCTTCGAGCGTGGCCTCGCGTCGCTCTGCTTCCCTGAGTAGCTCCAGGTAGCCGCGGGAGATACCGAACGCAAACACACCACCCACGGCCGGGCCGACGATGTTTGCAACCGACGTTGTGCCATGGTGCATCAGCGGTGCCGTAATGATGACCGTCAGGATGCCGAGCGCGGTGATGAGTGCTGGTCCAAGGGGCAGCAGGTGTCCGCACAACAACCACATAAGGAACCCGAGCCACACGAAGTCCGGCGATACGACCACGGCACCGAGCCACACAACGCATCCGACAACAAACCAGATTCTCGTCGCGCGTGACTGCGTCGAGATATTCGCGACGATTAGTCCACTAAAAAGCCACGCGGCCAGGGCTGCGCCGGCAAGTATGGCTGGCCACGGCGAACTCGCGCAGCCGATTGCTCGGATCATTCCCAGAGTGATTAGTACCGTACCGATCACGTATTGGCCGAACTGCATGGCACGCACCACTGGGTGCGTGCGGTCGGTATGCGGATGCGGTTGGGCGGATTCGGGCATGGTACGTCTGCTTTGCGATGGGCGTATTGCGTATGCCCAGAGTACGCCGAACGTTTGAGCGGATAGCAGCGAAGCTGCATGGGCTCGGCGTGAATGAGCGGAACTTGAGCGGTTCGCTCGCTAAGGGATAAATGAATGCCATTCGCGAAGGAGGGGTGCGAATTTGTCCTATGGTGTATTGCAAAGCGGACAATTACATGCTCATTGGCAGATCAGAACTTAAAGGGGATTTGATGTCAACGACGACGGGAACCGCCGAGCGTGTGGGGTTCTTTAATCGGAAGAACACGATTGCTCCACTCGGCTATAACAGGTGGTTAATTCCTCCAGCTGCGCTTGCCGTGCATTTGTGCATTGGTCAGGCATACGCAACCAGCGTCTACAAGAGTTCGCTGGTTGAACATTTCAATGCGAGCCAAACCGAAATCGGAATTATCTTTTCGATCGCAATTGTGATGCTCGGTAGCTCAGCAGCAGTGCTGGGCACGTGGGTAGACCGCCAAGGGCCGCGAAAGGCAATGTTTGCCTCGCTGCTGTGCTGGGTGAGTGGCTTCCTCGTGGCAGCCCTCGGTATTGCCACTAGCCAATTGTGGCTGGTGTATCTCGGCTACGGCGTGATCGGTGGTATCGGCCTCGGTATCGGCTACATTTCGCCGGTTTCGACACTGATGAAATGGTTCCCTGACCGTCCCGGTCTCGCCACAGGAATGGCAATTATGGGCTTTGGTGGCGGTGCAATGGTCGCCAGCCCGCTATCGCGTCAGCTCATGACGATGTACGACCCGAGCTACGATCCCACCGCGAAGGGGTCGGTAGCCGACGGGCAAGCACTCACACTGCTCTTCGTATCGCTCGCGGTGATCCACGCGCTGGTGATGTCCATCGGTGTGTTTAACATTCGCATCCCGCACCCGGAGTGGAAACCGGAGGGCTGGACGCCGCCGAAGAAGAGCGAGAAGTCGATGATTACCTCGGCCTCGGTGTCGGCGAAGAAGGCCATCCGCACCCCGCAGTTCTGGCTGCTTTGGGTCATGCTCTTCACTAACATCACCGCAGGAATCGGCATCCTCGAACAGGCCGCCCCCATGATTACCGACTTCTTCCGAGTTGACGGTGAGTCGCTCGTCCCCACCGCCGCTGCGGTCGGATATGTCGGTTTGCTCTCACTGTTCAATATGGGTGGACGGTTCGTCTGGTCCAGCCTCTCCGACAAGATCGGCCGCAAGCCGATTTACATGATGTACCTCGGTGTGGGAATTGTCATGTTCCTGCTGCTGGCGTTTGCCGGCCACCTGCACATCGCGCTGTTCGTGCTCTTCTCTGCGATTGCGATTTCGTTCTACGGCGGTGGCTTTGCGACCATTCCTGCGTACCTGCGCGATATGTTTGGCACGTTTGAAGTCGGCGCTATTCACGGCCGCCTGCTGACCGCATGGTCGGCAGCGGGTGTGGCCGGACCACTTATCGTGAACGGTGTGCTTGACGCCCGCGGCGAACCGGGCGCGATGACCGCGGCTGACTACCAGCCGGCACTGTTGACGATGGTTGGTCTACTCGCCGTCGGATTCGTCGCAAACCTCCTGGTGAAGTCCGTTCACGAGCGCTATCACGAACCAGAAGACAAGGTCCGCGAACGTCTCGAGGCGCTGAATGGCCGCGGTGACGAACGCGGTGGCGCGAACCAGGCCCTGCCGGGAACCGCACGCGTGGTGATCTCCTGGCTGGTCGTCGGTGGCTTGCTCGCGTACGGTGTGATCATGACGTTGATCACGGCAGCTCAATTATTCGTGAGCTAAGGCACGCGTAACCACGTACGCGGTGGAGCGCATCGGGCTCCCCCGCTGTTCAGAGAATGGTATGCGTTCGCTGCTGCGGTGCGTGTCGACCGTGCGCGAGGTGCGACACACAAATATCGGATATCGTCACCACGGCAATTTGTTGTCGCGATCACTCGCCAATGACGACACCACCCAACATTGCGACCAATAATGATGGGCGCTGCGCTTTCCACCCCCGCAGCCCGAGGGATGGGCTCGAGCGCATGAGTGGGCGTCAATAGTTGAACGTTTGGCCCGATCTGACAATTCGCGCCGATGGAAATGCGCGCCACGTCCAAGGCCGTCAGGCCGTAATTAATAAAGGTTCGCTCGCCCAAGTGCAGGTTAACGCCGTAATCAACGCGAAGCGGCGGGCGCACAGTTACTTCAGGGCCCAGCTCCCCACAGAGTCGTTGGAGCGTCTGTTGTGCTCGTTCCGGGTTCTCGAGATAGTCGCGTTCGTACTGGATAGCGAGTGCCATCGCCTGACGGTTTGCTGCTTCGTGTTCCGCGTTTGCCACATACGGCAAGCCCGCGAGCATCCGCTCGAAATGGGAGCGGTCATCGTGGGCAAAGTAGTCGAAATCACTCATACAGCAAGCCTATGACCGGTACGCGGGAGTAACTATCAGGTGTGATGGGCCAGGGTAGCGGTATGGATATTCGAGATCGCATTCTGGCACTGAACATTGCTCCCCGGCTTCACCGTGCCGCAGGACAGGCGGCACTGGAACTATCGTTTCTCACCGAGGGCGCGGACCCGCAAACGATCTGGTCATTTATTTCGGAGCCGGCGGAACTCGCGAAATGGTCACCAATTGTGCCCGACCGTCCGCTCACGGAAGTCGGGCCAGCAACGACGAGGGAATCGGCGGAGTTCGACGCGCTTCCCGCTGACGTCATCAGTGTTGAGCCGGGTCACGAGCTGGTACACCGCTGGGGCGATGACACTATCACCTGGCGCATATCTGGTGACCGGCTCGACTGCATCAATGTGTTGGCAATTCCCGAAATGGCCTCGTACAACGCTGCCGGATGGCAGGTCTGCTTTGCTGTACTCGCCGCCATTCTCGAGGGCGAAGAGCAGGAGCGTTTGGTCGGAACACGGGCAAAAGAATATGGTTGGAGCCAATTGCAGCAGCGTTATGAGCGAGAGTTCGCCGACGGCTAATTACACAGCCAATTTCTGCAACGATAGATAGTGCTTTGGAGTTTGTCGGCAGATACACGAATGCGCATCGGCGCGGTTGAGTCATATGGCGGCAATGCGGCAGCGAAGCCGCGCGGTTTCGAGCATCATTTCGGCTATTGGTGAGGAAGTATGAGTTCAAAACACCCGTTTGCAGCGCGCCCGTGGTTGTCGGCGTATCCGGATGATGTGCCGCACGAGATCGGTGAAGTAACTGAGTCGCTAACCGACATGATGGGACGGGCAATCCGCCGTTACGGTCATCGCCCCGCTTTAGAGTTCTTCGGCAAAGTGACGAACTACAGTGCGCTCGGTGAGCAGATTGAGCGAGTGGCACAGGGGCTGAGAGAACTTGGTGTGAGCGCCGGTGACCGGGTCGCCATCATTTTGCCGAATTGCCCGCAGCATGTGGTGGCGTTCTACGCAGTGGTCAGACTGGGGGCCATCGTTGTCGAACACAATCCGCTCTACACCTCGCGCGAATTGCGGAAGATGTTCGAAAACCACGGTGCGACCTTCGCGATTGTTTGGGACAAACTCGTCGATAGCATCGCTGAGTTCCCGAGTGATGTTCGACCGGATGCGATCATCAGCGTCAACATGATTGAAGCGATGCCGAAATCAATGCGATTCAAACTTCGCCTACCGCTGCCCGCCGCACGAAAAGCTCGAGAGGCACTGACGGCGCAACCCACCGCATCCGATATCACCGAATGGCAGGAACTCCTGTCATCGCGACGATTACCGCGGCGGCATCCAAAACCGGAACTGGGCGATCTTGCCCTGCTGCAGTACACCAGCGGCACTACCGGCGAACCGAAAGCTGCGAAGCTGACACATAAGAACCTTGTCGCAAACGCGATGCAGGGGCGTGCGTGGGTTCCCGGCTTGCGCGTCGGAGAAGAGGTCTTCTACGGAGTGCTGCCGCTCTTCCACGCGTACGGTATGACACTCTGTTTGACCTTTGGGATGTCGATCGGTGCGCGGCTGGTGCTGTTCCCGAAGTTCGACACCAAGCTGATCATCGACGCCATGGCCAAGACCCCAGCGACGTTCTTCCCCGGTGTGCCGCCGATTTACGACCAACTGTGTCGTGTCGCCGAACGGGGGAAGGTCAACCTGCGATCGATTCGCTACGCGCTCTCGGGCGCCGTCAACCTCCCGCCGCAGACGGTGGAGCGGTGGGAATCGCACTCGAACGGACTGCTGGTTGAGGGATACGGCATGACTGAAAGCGCTCCGGTTGCCGCAGGGAACCCCATGGGGCGCACTCGACGTCCGGGGACCGTGGGCGTGCCGTTTCCGAGCACAGAAATTCGCGTGGTGGATCCCGATGATCCAACGCGTGACCTCGGTGTTGATCAGGCGGGGGAGTTACTCATCCGGGGACCGCAGGTATTCAGCGGATATTGGCATCGCCCCGAAGAAACCGAGCAGGTACTCAGCGCGGATGGATGGCTACGCACCGGCGACCTGGTGACAGTGTCTGAAGACGGCTTCATTACAATCGTCGGCCGGCTGAAGGAACTTATCATCACCGGTGGGTTTAACGTTTCGCCGGTGGAAGTGGAGGAAGTTCTGCTCACCCACCCCGACATTGATGATGCTGCCGTAGTCGGACTGCCTCGCGAGGATGGTGGGGAGATTGTTGCTGCCTCCGTCGCATTGCGCCCGGAAAGTGCGATTACCGATGGCGAGATTCGGGACTACTGTCGCGAGCGGTTAACCCCGTACAAGGTGCCGCGCGAAATTGACACGGTGGACACCCTGCCGCGCACGATGGTCGGCAAAGTGCTCCGACGTGAGGTACGTGAACAGATGATCGCCCGGCGCGGGGTGAAATAGCGCTCCGGGTTAATCGATGTTAACGGTCACCGTAGGAACGACGATCGCCACGGGGGCGGTGACCACTGACTCGGCGACCGTTGGCAGCGTCCCGTTGGCGAGGGCCACGGTCAGGTTGAATATCGATGTATTGGCCGGCGACCCGAGTTCCGTGGAACTTCGACAGGTCAAGATCCCGAGGGAGTTCCACCACTGAGAATCCCGGGAAGATATTGATCGAGCCAATATCCTCACGGCTGAGTCCACCTTCATTCGCGAGTGCACCAACGATCTGTCCGGGCATGACCCGGTGACGTTTGCCGACCTGAATCTTGTACGGCACCAAATCTTCGCGCGTCGACCGCTCCGAGCGGTCGCGCCCGCGCCGCTCGCGGTTCTGGTCTCGCCCGCCCGAGAATGTGGGCAGCTTCTCGAGGGGATCGCTCGACTCATCCAGCAGCAGCGGGTCATCACCCTGGGCAACGACCGCCAATGCTGCGGCCACATCTGCTTCGGGAACGTCGTTGTGGCGCACATAGTGGTCGATGATGTCGCGGAACGCTTCGATGCGGGAGGTTTGCGTGAGCGCGGCCGTGATGGCGTCGTCGAAGCGGGAGAGTCGGGTCTCGTTGACGTCTGAGATCGACGGTAGCTTCATCTTCTCCATCGGTTGCCGTGTGATTCGCTCAATGTGGTTGAGCAGTCGGCGCTCGCGAGGAGTAACAAAGCTGATTGCCGAACCGGTGCGCCCGGCACGACCGGTGCGGCCGATGCGGTGCACATACGATTCGGGGTCGGTTGGAATATCGAAATTAACCACATGGGTGATGCGGTCCACATCGAGACCTCGGGCGGCCACATCCGTGGCAATCAGAATGTCGAGCTTCGCTGTTTTCAGGTCGTTGACGATACGTTCGCGTTGCGCCTGTGGGATATCGCCGTTGATCGGATTGGCCGAGAGCCCGCGAGCGCGCAGCCGGTCGGCAAGCTGTTCGGTCTCGCTCTTCGTGCGCACGAAGATGATCATTCCGTCGAACTCTTCAACTTCGAGGATGCGGGTCAGCGCATCTACCTTCTGTTGGAAGGAGACCACCAAGTAGCGTTGGCTGACGTTCTTTGAGGTCTGCGTGCTCGACTTGACGGTGACCTCAGCCGCATCATGAAGATACTGCTGAGAGATCTTGCGGATTTGTGGCGGCATTGTTGCCGAGAACAGTGCCACCTGTTTGTCGTCTGGGGTGTCGGCGAGGATCGTCTCAACATCCTCAGCGAATCCCATCTTGAGCATCTCGTCAGCTTCGTCGAGGACGAGGTATTTCAGTTCGGTGAGGTCCAGGGTGCCGCGTTCGAGGTGGTCCATGATGCGGCCAGGGGTTCCGACAACGATGTCGACGCCGCGTCGAAGTGCGCCAAGCTGCTTCGTGTAGGAAGCGCCACCGTAGATGGGGACCATGCGCACCTGAGGGAGTTTGCTAGCAAAACTCTCAAAGGCTTCGGCAACCTGTAGGGCGAGTTCACGTGTGGGTGAGAGGACGAGCGCCTGCGGCTTGGCGGCACCGGGCTGCAACCGCGAAAGAATGGGCAGCGCGAACGCCGCGGTTTTCCCCGTACCGGTTTGTGCGAGCCCGACAACGTCGCGTCCGGTGAGCAGGAGCGGAATGGTTTGTGCCTGAATCGGTGATGGGGTTTCGTAACCGATGTCCCTGATGGCGGCGAGTACTTCGTCGCTCAGGCCGAGGTCGTTAAAGGACGGCGTCGCGGCAGGGGTTGCCTCCGACTCCGTGTGTTCCGTTGGAGGCGTCATGCGTTCAAGCCTAGTGGGTACCGGTGAGTTGACGGAACACTATCGGTGACGCGAGTCGTGGATGCGTTCGGCGAACCTTGCGCGATGAGTCGCCTGTGTACCTGTGGGTAGCCGCGTGCTCAGTCGTATCGATCGTGAGCGCATTACGCTGGAGAACGGTCACAGTGCTGCCCGTTCCGGCGGAAAATGCCAACCGACGCATCCGCACGGGTATGAACCACAGTCGAGCCAGTGGCCGAAGAGGGAAATGACGAGCGCAATAACGAGTATTGATCCGACGCCCGGCGAGTTTCGATTGCTGGTGCTCAGCGCAGGGATGGGAACACCGTCAACGACGAGGATGGTTGCCGAGCGCATCGCCGGTCGGGTTGTGGATCTTGCGCAAAGCGATGGTGCTCAGGTGAGGGTGAGCGTGGTGGAGCTGCGCGAACTCGCGGCCGATATCACGGAGGCGCTCACGACGGGAATCGCTAGCAGCCGGCTGCAGCAGCTGAATCGTGATCTTCGTGACGCCGATGGCGTCATCACGAGTTCCCCGGTGTTTAAGGCCAAACCG
This sequence comes from Pseudoclavibacter sp. Marseille-Q3772, assembly GCF_916618895.1. Taxonomy (NCBI): domain Bacteria; kingdom Bacillati; phylum Actinomycetota; class Actinomycetes; order Micrococcales; family Microbacteriaceae; genus Pseudoclavibacter; species Pseudoclavibacter sp. Marseille-Q3772. Next base: position 602,439 of record NZ_OU745391.1, on the reverse strand, counting down.
AGCGGTTTGTTTACTCTCTTGCTGCAGGTACTTGATCGAGAGCTGTTTATCGCCAAACCGCTCGTGCTCGCGGCGACGGCGGGGACTTATCGACACACACTCGTGGTCGATGGTGATCTGCGTTCGCAATTTGCCTATCTGAGAGCGTTGGTTGCGCCCACCGGCGTGTTTGTGGTGAGCACCGATCTCAATTCGGTTGAGTTGGAAAGGTATGTGCATCGTGCGGCTGCCGAACTGTGGGTACTGATGTCTTCGGGGGTGGGTTCCCAGATGCGTTCACTGAGCCCCGGTGGATACGCCTCGGTGGCCGTAGACGCCCCGGCCGCGGCTGTTCAGTCTGCCGACGGGGTCGACGAATAAGGCGCTACCGCAGATTGCCTGCCTGCAATTACGGGTTGTTGCGTACACGGGCATTGGTGTGTCGTGTCGCGGTGGCGGTGAGTGGGTCTTCGGGCCAGGGATGCTTCGGGTAGCGGCCGCGCATTTCCGCGCGTACCTGCGCGTAGGGCCCTGCCCAGAATGACGCCAAGTCGGCGGTGACGGCCAGTGGTCTTCCTGCGGGGGAGAGCAGATGGCACACCACCTGAATGCGACCATCAGCGATGCTTGGCGATTGCTGCCAGCCGAAACATTCCTGCAGTTTTACGGCGAGTATCGGTGCCTCGGAGACGCGGTCGATGCTCGGATACTCCAAGAGTATTTTCGATCCTGACGGCACTTCGATTCGTTCCGGGAAGAGTTCGTCGAATCGGGTCGCTTCGGGCCAGGGGAGTAGGCGTAGCAGCGGTGCTGCCAGATCAATAGTTTCGATGCTGGTGCCGTGCGCCACCGCATCCAGCTCGATGGCGAACCAGTGATCGAGATTCTCGGCGAGCGCCGCATCGGTAACCTCCGGCCAGGGGTCGCCAAGGATGTGGTGTGCGAGGGCGAGGCGTCGGCGCAAACGATCGGCGGCGCGGCTCCATTTCAACCAATCCACGCCGTCGCGATTGATGCGCTCCCGCACTGCCTCAGTTGCAATCGCCGCGTCCACGGCAGTGGGCGTTTCCGTGAGCGTAATCGCGCCGAGGGAGCGAGCGCGTGTGGCGCGCAGTTGCAGCCCGTGCCAGTGATAGCGAGTGTGTTCTTGAACGAGGTGCGATCCGAGCTCTTGTGCCCGTTCAAAGCTAATCGGGACGGCCGCGCGGATCACGTTCCCCGACGGTGTTCGTTGCAATTCGCTGACGGCAAGCCACTGTGTCCCGCTGAGCGCTGCGGAGGTGCAGCGAGCTCCGAGACCTGCGGCAGTGAGGTATTCCGCAGGTGTTTGGTGCTGCTCACGATCGCGCACGCGAGCGAGCTGGTCCGGGTAGGCCAAGGCAACAATCGTTGCCAACGCGTCATCGGTGTCACCGACTTGCTCCGCAGCACCCTCGAGATCGTCGGGAATAGCACGCAAGAATGCGTTTCGGTCACGGGCAAACCGTTTCGCAGCGTGATGTTCGCCGCGCTGCAATGACCGTGCCAGTGAGAGCAAATCACCGTCGGGTGCACGCTCGTTACTGGCCAAGACTGCGACCAGTGTTGCTGCGCGTTCTTTCCCGAACCGGCAGGCACCCTTAATCAACGCGGTCGCCAGTCGTGGATGTGTCGCGATACAACTGATGGTGCGGCCAAAATCGGTGAGTTCCCCACGGCTGAGCGCACCCAGTGACTCCAGCTCGTCGAAGGCTGCTTGCGCTATCGCAGCGGGTGGCTGCTCAGGAAGTAGCGCGAGATCACAGCGGGATCCGTGCCATGCTGCCAGCGTGAGCGCAGCTTGCGCGAAATCAGAGGTTGCTATTTCTGGGAGCGGATGCGGTGGCATGGCACCCCAGGTGGTGCGGTCGTAACAGCGGTATACGGTTCCGGGGCCAAGGCGAGCGGCGCGGCCAGCGCGCTGGACGGCAGCGGCTTTTGATGCGGGCACGGTTACCAGTTCGGCAAGGCCGCGTGTCGAGTCGATACGGGACTCACGAGCGAGCCCGGAATCAACAACGGTGCGCACTCCGGGAACGGTCAGCGACGACTCGGCAATTGTGGTGGCGACGATGACATCCCCACCTGGGCCCTGTTCGAGCACCCGCTGTTGTTGCTGCAATGTCAGTGATCCGTGCAGTGCCGCCGCTGCAATTCCGCGCTCTTGAATGAGTTGCGTGACGCGTTCCGCTTCACGTACGCCCGGGACGAAAGTGAGGACGCGATTTGCCGCGCCGTTGCTCTTGCTCTCGTGATGCGCGGCGACGCTGATCTCCGCGAGGTGTAGGAGGAACTCGTGGCGCGGTCCGCGGGCATCCAGTCGGTGGCCAGTCATGGGGCGCCATAGCTCGGTCAGGGGGTGGATTGGTGCCTGCGCCTCGAGCAGCTGCGCGCCGAAGAATTCCTGCCAGCGGGCCGCATCCGCGGTTGCCGACATGGCCACGATCGTGAGATCGTCTCGTAGGGATGCGAGCTCGCGCAGCATCGCGGCGGCAAGATCGCTATCGAGTGACCGTTCGTGAATCTCATCGAGCACAATACAGCTCACCCCGTCGAGTTCGGGGTTATGCAGCAGCCGGCGCACGAGCAAGCCGTCGGTCACAAACTCCACGCGGGTTCGATTGCTTGAGCGCTGCTCACCGCGTACTGCGTATCCCACTCGCTCACCGAGGGGTGTGTTGCTCAAGGAAGCAAGTCGTACTGCCGCAGCGCGGGCTGCTACTCGCCGCGGTTGGGTGACGACGACCCTCCCTGAGGAGTGATTGGCGAGGGTAGGTGGCACCACAGTGGTCTTTCCGGTACCGGGTGGGGCGACGACGACGGCGTGTGTTTGTGACGAGCCAACGATGTCGGTCAGCGGCGGGATGAGTGACGCAGCCGGTAGCCCTGCGGCGATATCCGATAGAGAAAAGTTCATTATTCACTCATCCGCTCAGCCTGCTCGGAGGTACTCGGCGCTATTTCATGGTTTGATGTGTTTCGAACGTCGTTCATTTAATCAAGGAGGATCAATGGCTGACTTCACTGCGGTCAACCCGGCCACCGGCGAAGAAATCGCGTCATACCCTAACGCAAACCAGGTCGAGGTCGAGCAGGCGCTCGAAAAGGCGTTTAACGCATTCAAGTCCTGGACCCTGGAAACCACTGTGGCTGAGCGTGCCGAACTGCTCGCTCGTGTCGCAAAGCTGCACGAAGAGCGTGCCCAGGAGCTCGGCATGATCGCCGCCCAGGAAATGGGTAAGCCGATTGAGCAGGCTGTTGGCGAGGTCGAGTTCTCGGCAGCAATTTTCCAGTACTACGCAGACAACGCAGAGGAACTGCTGAAGGACCAGCCGATCGACGCATCGACCGGTGGTTTCGCGGTTGTACGTCGTCAGGCACTCGGCCCGCTGCTGGGAATCATGCCTTGGAACTACCCCTACTACCAGGTTGCTCGTTTCGCAGCACCGAACATTGCGCTCGGTAACCCGATCGTGCTCAAGCACGCTGCTTCGACCCCGGGATGTGCCCTGGCAATCGCCAAGATTTTCGAGGATGCACAGGCACCCGAGGGCGTCTACCAGAACCTCTTCCTCAGCCACGACCAGATCGAGCCGATCATCGCTGACGACCGTATCCGCGGTGTATCGCTCACCGGTTCGGAGCGCGCCGGCGCCATCGTTGCCGAACAGGCCGGCCGCCACCTCAAGCGCGTTGTGCTCGAGCTCGGTGGTGCTGACCCGTTCTTCGTCCTCGACGTTGACGACCTGGACGAGGCAGTTGAGGCCGGTGTTGCCGGTCGCATGGAGAACTCCGGTCAGGCATGTAACGCATCCAAGCGCCACATCGTGCTTGCCAAGGACTACGACGCATACGTTGAGAAGTTCACCGCAAAGATGAACTCGCTCAAGGGCGGCGACCCGACGCAGGAAGGCCAGGACTACGGTCCAATGTCCTCGCTCAAGGCTGCCGAAGGTATCGAGAAACAGCTGCAGGACGCAGTCGCCGCGGGTGCAACCCTCGTTGGTGGCGAGCGCGACGGCGCCTTCATCAAGCCCGGTGTACTCACCAACGTCACCCCGGACAACCCGGTATTCACGCAGGAGATCTTCGGTCCCATCGCCATGATCTTCAAGGTGGAAAGCGTTGACGAGGCCATCGAACTGGCAAACAACTCGCCCTTCGGTCTCGGTGCAATCGTCTTCACCAAGAACGAGGAGACCATCGACCGCATCGCGCACGAGCACGAGACCGGTATGGTCTACGCCAACGAGGTCGGCGGCGAGCTCGCCGAGCTGCCGTTCGGTGGTGTGAAGAACTCGGGATCGGGCCGTGAACTCGGACCGATCGGTATCGACGAGTTCGTTAACAAGAAACTCGTCCGTATCAAGGCTCGTCCTAGCGCCTAGTACAACGATGCACGACTAGCCAGCTCGTGCACATTCGCGGGGGTATCGCGCAGCGGTACCCCCGCGCTGTTTCTCAGCAACTCCGGTCATGATGTGGAGCCTGTGTTCGCCCGCAGCTGTCACACTTGCGGTATGACAGCAGTGACACCAATCACGACCGTGCTCGGACCGCAACAAGGACTGCGTGGCCGCCCCCTCATCCTGGCAATGCATGGCATCGGTGCCGATGAGCGAGACCTACTCGGTCTGCTGGTCGAACTTGGTATCGGCACTACCGATGAGCGATTCGATTGGATTTCTGTGCGGGCGCCATTGAACGCGCCGGGACAGGGTTATTCGTGGTTCCCACTTGAGGGGATTGAAGGCGCCACAGCGGACCACAACGCGCTTGATCTGGATGCCATTGACCGCTCCTGCGCCGCGCTGCTTGCCCTGCTTGACGACATTGCGCCGCAATCGCCCGTCATCCCAATTGGCTTCTCACAGGGCGCGGTCATGGCCGGAGAGCTCCTGCGTGCAGCTCCCGAACGAGTGCTCGCCGCGGTACTGTGCTCGGGATTCGTCATTCCCGACGAGGGTGATGAGGATGCACAGCTCGTATCCCTGCAGCGCCCGGTGTTCTTCGGCTGGGGCGAACGCGACGATTCCCCCATCCCCACTGAGGCTTTCCCAATGTCAGCCCAGTGGTTGGCACAGCACACCGACGTCAGCGTGCATCAGTATCCCGAGCTGGCACACGCCATCTCGCCGACCGAGATCGCTGATATCAGGGCCTTTCTAGACCGGCTCGAACTCCCGCATCCGACCGATAACTAGCCGTGTAGGCGCCGGCCACTATTCGCAGGCATTCGTTACGCGGATGTTGCTGGAGCGGTCGGCGCCAACACACACCTCCACTCGCGTGGGGATGCGGTCATGCATCGCTGGGACGTGTGAAATAACGCCGACTACGCGCCCAGCACTGCGGAGCTGATCGAGTGTTTGCATCGCGACCTCGAGCGTCTGCGGGTCGAGCGAACCAAAACCTTCGTCGATAAATAGCGTCTCGAGGCTGACGCCGCCGGCATTGCTCGATACGACATCAGCAAGGCCGAGCGCCAGGGAGAGCGATACGAGGAATGTTTCACCTCCCGATAGTGAGGTCGCGGGTCTGGTTGCACCGTTATACAGGTCAATCACGTTGATGCCCAAGCCCGATTGTGCGCGATAGGCACCCACGCTGTCGTCCAGCGCGAGCTCGTACCGGCCCTGGGTGGTGTGCTGCAGGCGCACGTTCGTCGCGGAGACAATCTCTTCGAGGAATGCTGCCAGCACATAGCTCTCGAGGCTCTGGCGATACTCGTTCTGTCCGCGCAGATCACGCGCGAGCCGGTCCCAGAGCTCGGCCTCATCGAGGGTTTCCTCACTGACTGCAAGTAACGATGTTGCCCGCTCAATGAGGTCGTGTTCGCGATCACGCTGCGCGGTTGCGATGGTGAGGTCGCGCTGTGAGAGCTCGCGCTGCTGCAGGGCTTCGGCGGCAGCCGCAGTTGCAGAACTCGTGTCCACTAGCGCCTCCGGAAGTTGTCGAACTTCCGGTCTTGCCAGATAGGTCTCGACAGCAGCAAGTGCCCTGGTGTGTTCTTGTAATCGGGCGGTAAGCCTGGCAGCTGTTGACTCGTCAAGCACTGCAGCGACCACCTGTGCTGCGTCGCTAAACTCACTCTGCGCAATCGCCGCATCCGAACGTTCCTGCGCCTGTTCGCGCTCGGTAAGCGCATGATCGAGCGATGCATACAGATTGCGCAGCGTACTGCAATGCTCGCGCAGTTCAGTGCTGGCAGTGAGCTTGGCCTGTGGGCTAGGGAACGACCCGGCGATCAGCGCGATCCGATGTTGGTGTTCGCGCAGTGTGGTTTCGGCCTCGACGAGCTGGATGCTGGTGGTATCGACTGCGGTGCGCAGGGGCTGTTCACGCTGCTGCGCATCCTTCAGCTGCTGCCGTAATTCGGTGAGCCGTGCGGTGAGGTTATCGCGTTCCGAGGCGAGTCGTGCTCGCTGCTCGAGCAGGACTGCGAGCGTGGCGATCTCGTTATCCCAGTGCTCGGTGTCATGCCCATCGGCGGCGCTGATGAGTGCTTCGCGCTCGGTCGTTGCGGATGTGAGCCGGTCACGGGTTTGGTTCGTGTGTTCGGTTGCATGTTTAACCGCGTCAGCAGCAGTACGCAGCATCTCATCATCAACCGATTCACCTTCGTTACCCGCTGGGTTCGGATGCTCGATGCTGCCGCACACAGCGCATGGGGACCCCGCAACGAGCTGCTGAGCGAGCGCAGCGGCGCTATTTTGCAGCCGCCTGCCGATCAGTTCGCGTTCGTGGTGGACAGCGTTCTCTTGCTGTGTCAGCGAAGCGGCAAGCTCATCGGTCAGCCTCTCGGCAACGAGTTGGAGCTGGTTCGCGCGTTCGGATGCGTTGCGGTTCGCACGAGCGCGCTTCAAGCGTTCTGGAACACGCTCAAGCTCCGCCAGCTGCTCCGACTGTTCGGAGAGTTCAGCGTGTGCGGTTTCGATCTGTTCGGGGAGCTGGCGAATTGCCTTGGTTACTACGTGCAGGTCGGCCTGGGTCGAATCTCGTTTGTTGGTGAGCGTCGTAATTACCCTGGTGAGCTCATTCGATGTTTCCGTCAGCTGTTCCGCCGTCGTAATTTCGTGAATCGTAGCGCTGCAGGCATCAATCACCTCGTCGAGCTGAACGGTATCGATTGCCTGTGCGGTGCCGGATCGTTCGCTGCCTGCTGCCAGCTGTGCTGCCAGGGTTGAGCTGGATAGCTCGGCAAGCTGGTCGGTAGTTCGTGATGCAAGCACGTCGCGAAGCCGGGTTTGCTGGTCAAGGAGCTGCGAATTGAGCGTGGTAACGCGCTGTTCTCTGCGGGTCACCTCACGGATGAAGGGGAGCAGTTGCGTTGCCCGCTCATGGTTTGCGAGAGGTGCCTGCACCTGCTCGACAATCTCGCTCCGTTCCTCTTCGAGTCGGCGGAGCTCTTCGCGTCGGGCATTGCGCGCGAGCTGGTTCTGGTGTGTCTGGCTGAGGGAACGCTCGTGTTCGGCTGCCTGTTCGTGAGCTGTGGCAGCGGCTTGGTGCGCGGTCGTAGCATCCGCGATGGCCTGCTCATTTGCCTCGGTTCGCGCCGTTAACGCGCTTGTCGTGAGCTCCTGCTCGGGGTCGTTTGACTCGCCAAAGATCGCTCGCGCCAGCTCCTTCAAACTGTTCTTGGTTGTGTTCAGTGTCGAAAGCAGTTCATCGGCTCGTTGCTTCGCGATTTCCGCATAGGCGTCAAATCGGCCACTGGCAAAGAGCGTTCGCAGCAACGCCTGACGCTGGCTTGAGCTGGCATGCAAGAACTCCTGAAAGCGACCCTGGGCGAGCATGATTACCTGCAGAAACTGCTGCGCAGTCAGCGGAAACAGCTCGGTCCGTTTCGCATCCACATCGCGTGCCTTCGTTGCCATAACCTGCCAGGATCCGTCAATGTACTCTTCGAACGACTGTGCAGCTTTCTCGACAACGAAACCGTCACCGCGTTGACTCGGTCGCTCATAGGCGGGGGAACGGCTGATCCGGAAATCGCGCCCGAGATGAGAGAACTCCAACACCACCTGGGTTCGCTGCGTTGGCGAACAGAACCTACTGCGGATCTCATCGGATTTCTTATCGAATCGAGGCACGAAGTCATAGAGCGCGTACACGACCGCATCCAAGATCGACGACTTTCCGGAACCGGTTTTCCCGGCGATCAGGAACAATCCTTGGTGGGAGAGCTCGGCAAAATCAATGGTCTGCCGATCCCGAAACGGGCCGAACCCCGCTAGCTCAAGTCGCAGGATCCTCATCGTGTCGACTCCTGTTGCGCGCGTGCTTCAATCAGTGAATCAACCATCTCCAACTCACGAGACCAATTGGGGCTCTCGCTCGTCTCCTCACCGTTGCGAACATGCTTGAGGAACGAAATGATGCGCTCGGAATCGTTCTTCGCCTTGGCAAGCTTGCTGCGGTAGGTCTCAGCCTCACGCGGAGACTGCGGCGGTGCATATAGCAATTGCGCGGTGTATGGGAACTTACGGCGCAGTTTGAGCATGGCATCAATCGGCCGTAACGCATCCGTCAGCGTGACTTGAAGCCAATCCGCACGGGCATCGTCGTGCTCGGTGCCCTCCAGGAGCTCATCGAGAGTGCCCGTGATCTGGCGAAGCGCTCGCGGAATAGGAAACTCCAGCCACTGAGATTCCTTGATGCCAGCAGCATCGAACTCAATCAGCCAAGCGCCGCGATCGGTACCGGTCTCAGTAAATGAATAGTGCAGGGGTGCACCGCTATAGCGAACCGAATCGGTTAGTTTCATGCGTGAGTGGATATGCCCCAGAGCAACGTAGGTGAATGGCGTGAATAGTTCGACCGGCACTACGTCCAGGCCACCGGCGCTGAGATCGCGTTCGAGGTCGAAGCCTGGCGTAGCAGCGGGAACTCCAGCGGCAAAACAGTGCGCAAGCGCGACGGTTCGAACCTTTGGGTTGCTGAGCGCATCGAGGTCGGTTTGGATGCGCCCGGTCGCCCAAGCGATGGCATCGGCTTGGGTGCGTACCTCAGCTGCCTGTTCATCGCCGCGGGTGCGCACCACGGCCGGCTCCAAGTAGGGGATGGGGTAGAAGCGTACTTCGCCGTATTCATCGTGCAGGATGACCGGCTCAATGGGGGCCACCGGATCGGCGCGTACATGTACTCCGGCTGTGGCGGCCAGCGGTGCCATATACGCCAGGCGCTGCGCGGAATCGTGGTTGCCACTAGAGAGGATGACCTGTGCGCCCGCTTCACGAATGTTCACTAGGAGCTCGGTGAGTTCTTCAAAAGCCCACGCTGCCGGCAGTGAGGAGTCGAAGATATCGCCAGCGACCAACACCACATCGACGTCATAGCGATCGACCCATTCCGGGATCGCCGCCAGCGCGACGCCCAGGTGCTCTCGGACCGTCTCACCGTGAAACGTGCGGCCGATATGCCAATCAGAGGTGTGCAGGATGCGCATGAGGTGAGCGTACCGCTTGCCTACGACAGCGCAGTGCGCAGCCGCTCGCGCGCTGCTGCGCACAAGCATGCTCCATGCCCAGATATGGGCAATTGGTTTTGGACTACCGCGTTACAAAATCGATGAGCTCTTCGACCCGGCCAATGACCGATGGCTCCAGGTCGGTCCAAGTCCGCACGCGGGAGAGGATGTGCTGCCATGCGCGAGCGATATCGGCCTGGTCTTCGTGGGGCCAGCCGAATGCCGCGCACACGCCGTGCTTCCAGGACTGTCCCTTCGGGATGACGGGCCATGCTTCCACTCCGAGCCGTGCTGGTTTGACGGCCTGCCACACGTCGACATAGGGGTGACCGACGATCGCGACGCAATCGGATCCGTACCGTTCGGTGATGTGCTGAGCGAGCCGATGTTCCTTTGTTCCCGGGATGAGGTGATCGAGGAGGACGCCGACGCGCCGCTGTGTATTCGGCTGGAAGGCGCTGAGCACATCTTCGAGATGGTCTGCTCCTTCGAGGTACTCCACCACCACGCCGTCGACGCGCAGATCGTGCCCCCACACTTTCTCGATGAGCTCGGCATCGTGGCGACCCTCTACATAGATTCGACTGGCACGGGCAACGCGAGCCGGTGCATCCTTCACATACACGGAACCCGAGGTGCTTCGAATGGGCACTGTTGGTGCATTTGCCGCAAACGACAGGCGTACTGGGGTGCCGTCTTCGTCAAAAAACACGGTGTCTCGCGGGAAACTTCGACGCGCACCGTCGACATCCTGTAACGTGACGGTTTCGCGGGTTGCGCCGGAGAGCTGACCGTAGAACTCGGTCGTGCATTCTTCCAGCCATAACCCTCGCCGCGCGGGTATGGCTCGCGGAGGTTTCGGAGTGCGTGCTTCGCGCATTCTGGCGACGGGATCAAAGTCATAGCGCTCATCCATGATGCCGCGAGTGTACTGGTAATTATTCGGATTCTTGAAGCGGCACTGCGGTACGCTTGATGTTCCAATGAAGCAGGAGGATTACATGACGAATTTCGACGATCGCGAAGGTGCATCGCCGTCATTCAACGACGGTGATGCCGGAAGCAAGCAGTCGTCGACCATGTCGTTCACCGGCGACTTTAGCGCGCAATTGGCAGCGTTGATTGCCGGGGGCGTGTCGAAAGAAGAGATGGACTCGATCGGGGCGCTCCCGTCTGGCTCAGCGCTGCTTATCGTGCGGCGCGGAAACAACGTCGGTGCGCGATTCTTGCTCGATACCGATCTGCAGATTGCCGGGCGCCATCCGAACGCCGAGATCTTTCTGGACGATGTCACGGTGTCTCGTCGTCACGCTGAATTTACTCGCAACGGTCGCACCTTCTCGCTGCGCGACCTCGGATCGCTGAACGGTACCTACTACAACGGTGAGAGCATCAACCAGGTAGAGCTCGCAAACGGCGGAGAGGTGCAAATCGGTAAGTACCGGCTCACCTTCTATGCCTCACCGCTCGACATCACTCCCGAACCCGGCAGCACCATCCTGTAACCATGGGCGCCACACCAGTAAGATCCGGTGCGATACACGGATCGGTTCCAAAGTTGTCGATTGGCCAGGTGCTCCAGCGCCTGGCATCCGAGCATCCAGAGCTCACTCCCTCGAAGATACGCTTTCTTGAGGAACAGGGCTTGGTGCATCCGGCTCGCACGGCGGCGGGCTACCGCAAGTTCTCGGAAAGCGATGTGCAACGCATCCGCACCGTGCTGTCGCTGCAGCGCGATCACTATCTGCCGCTGAAGGTCATCGGTGAGTACTTGGAGGCGATTGATCGTGGCGAAAAGCCTGCGCTTCCGGGAATGAAAACCATCACGGGCGCCGAGAACAGCATGATTGCGGCAGGTGCTTCCATCACCCGTGACGAGTTGCTGCGACGATCGGGTGCTTCGCGGGAGCTATTGGACGCTGCCCACAGTGCCGGGCTGATTGTGCGCACTACCCGGTACGGCGAGGACGAACTCTCATTGTTAACCACGCTCGTCACTCTGGATCGGCACGGTATTCAACCTCGGCACCTGCGGCCATTTAGATCGGCGATGCAGCACGAGCTGAGCCTGATCGATCAGGTTGTGGCACCGATCGCTCGCAAGAATTCGAAAGAGTCGGCGGCTCGCGCTGAGGCTACGAGGGTAGAGCTAGCGCAGGCGATGAACCGAGTGCGCTGTGCCCTGTTGGTGCAGGCAGTATCCGACCCCCGGGCTCGCTAATAACACATCACAGTTTGGTTTCAACCTTGGGTTGAAGGTTAGACTTTCGGCGAGTCGCCATGAATTCCTCGGCAACTCTGAAACGATCACAACGTTGTGATTACATCCTCGAAGTTCTTTCGCAGCTGCCCTAGACTGTGGGAGACATCGGATGTTCCCGCGACACCGATCAGCTTCAGCAATGAGGCACCGTACGACACTGTGGCGAACGCAGAACAGGCAAACGCGGCACTGGGCCGAGAAAGGTTGGCGTCATGAGCGCAACTACTGGCGCGAACGGACCTACCATCCATGACGGGCTGCTCTTCACCGACGGTCTGCCAGATCTCGACCCGAACGAAGGGTACCGGGGCGCAGTTGCCGCCAATGTCGCCGGCATCACCTACCGACAGCTCGACTACTGGGCGCGCACCGGCCTGGTCGAGCCGAGCATCAAGAATGCAACCGGTTCGGGATCTCAGCGACTGTATTCTTTCCGCGACATCCTCGTGCTGAAACTCGTCAAGAACCTGCTGGCAACGGGTATCTCGCTGCAACAAATCCGCGTTGCGGTAGAGCAGCTGCACAGCGCCGGGGTAACGGATCTCGCACAAACGACGCTCATGTCTGACGGTGCGAGTGTGTACCTGTGTACCTCAAACGATCAGGTAATTGACCTCGTTCAGCGCGGTCAGGGAGTGTTCGGTATCGCTGTTGGCCAGGTCCTGCGTGAGGTCGAATCCAACCTCGTTGAGGTAGAGACCGACCGTGCACAACCGATCGACGAACTGGCTGAACGGCGCAAGAACCGCGCAAGCTAACCGCGGCCGGTACGAGGTGCGCCGCTGCAGTAGCTGTACTGCAATTGTAGTCATCGCATATTGCTTTGACATGATGGGTGTCGTCGCGCTTCAATGGGGCGGCGTTCGAGACATCTAATGCAGAAACGAGGCCTTCACGCGTGGAGCCAGAACGCTTTGACCTGGTCATTATCGGGGCAGGATCGGGGAACAGCATCCCCACCGCGGAACTAGTAGCGCTGCGGATCGCCATCATCGACGATGGCGCGCATTTCGGTGGCACCTGTCTCAATGTGGGTTGTATTCCCACCAAGATGTTCCTGCATCCAGGACGAATCGTCAGCGAAGTTCGAGAAGCCGAGCACCTCGGGGTTCACGGGGAGGCCAGCGCACAGTGGCCGCAAGTTCGCGACCGTATCTTTGGCCGTATCGACGCCATCTCCGAAGCGGGGGAGCAGTACCGCGCTAGCGGGGAGCCGAATATCTCCCTGATTCGCGAGCGAGTTCACTTTGTTGACCGTCAAACGCTAGAGACCGTGAGTGGACGACGTCTCCAGGCTGAGCGAATTGTCATTGCGGCCGGCTCCCGTCCGAGAGAACTATCGCAATTGCCGTTTGGGCCACGAGTACTCAGCAGCGATGAGCTACTGAGATTGGAACAACTACCAAACGACATCACTGTTGTCGGGGGCGGTGTCATTGCCGCAGAGTTCGCCTTCATGCTGCATGCCTACGGGGTGAAGGTCACGCAATTGGTCCGAGGCGAGATGGTGAGCGCGGTGGATCGCGATATCGCGCGAACATTCACCGCAGTCGCGTCGAGGCGCTGGGATGTGCGTGAGCGTACCGAGGTCGTTGCGGCTGCGGTTCCAGACGATAGCGAACAACCAATCGAGTTGTCGCTCAGCGACGGCACGGCGCTCAACACCGAACTGGTACTGGTCGCAACCGGCCGCATCCCAAACACCGACCGATTGGCAACTCAAGCAGCTGGTTTCGACCACTATGCCGACGGACGATTGGTGGTGGACGACGCACAGCGGGTACTGGCTGCTGGCGAACCGCTCTCATCCGTGTACGCGCTCGGCGATGTGACAAACGCGCACCAGCTCAAGCATGTGGCGAATGAAGAAGCACGCATCGTCGTTGCCAACCTGACGAGTCGAACCGGTGAACCCGTACGTAACACACTGAATCCGGTACCCATGGCGGTCTTCACTGATCCCGAGATCGCGACCTTCGGCGCGACGCTCGCTGACGCGCAGGCAGCGGGTGTGGATGCGTTTGAAGTGCGTCAGGACTACAGCGGCACGGCCTGGGGGTGGGCGCTCGAAGATACTGAGCATTTCGCCAAGCTCGTTGTTGATCGCGAGCATGGGCAGCTGCTTGGGGCACACATCATTGGTCGCGATGCGGCGATTCTTTTGCAGCCACTGGTGCAGGCTGCTGCGTTTGGCATGTCGGTCGAGAACCTGGCGCGAGGCCAGTATTGGCCGCATCCGGCTGCCAGCGAGATTATTGAGAATCTGCTACTCACTGCTGAAAAGGAATACAACACATGACCGTTCGCACAATTCGGTACTACGGCGACCCTGTTTTGCGTACCGAGGCCGACCCGATCCGGGTGGTTGACGACCAGGTTCGAGCACTGGTCGAGGATCTACTGGACACCACCAATATGGAAGGCCGAGCCGGGGTGGCGGCTCCGCAGATCGGTGTTTCGCTGGCCGCGTTTAGCTACCACATCGATGGTCGTGTTGGCTACATCCTGAACCCGGTGCTCGAAGAGGTATCCGGCGAACCGCGCGAGATTGATGAGGGGTGCCTGTCCGTACCCGGACTATGGTGCAAGACGAGCCGTTATCCCTACGCGCGGGTGCGCGGTGAGGACCTCGAGGGTCGCGAGATCGTCCTGGAAGGCGAAGGGCTGATGGCGCAGATGCTGCAGCACGAAACTGACCATCTGAAGGGCATCGTGTACGTCGACACCTTGAGTAAGGATGAACGCCGCCGGGCACTGCGCGAAATCCGTGAGTCCGACTGGTTTTGAACGCTCGAGGCCCCCTCGTTTAGAGAGCTTTTACCTCACCGGTGTTGCGGTATAGCTCTTCCACCTCATCGCGAATCCGCTCCATAACCACGTGCCGCTTGATGGAAAGTTTCGGCGTCAGCGTGCCGTCTTCGAGCGTGAATTCGTAATCGAGGATGGTGAACTTACGTATCGACTCGGCTCGCGAGACCGTATTGTTGGCTCGATTGACGGCGGCTTGGACGTGATGCATGACCGCCTCATTCTTTGCTGCCTCGCTCAGCGGCATATCTGCTGACAAGCCTTTGGACTCCAGCCAGCCGGGGAGGGTTTCTGAATCGAGGGTTATAACGGCGCCGATAAAGGGTTTGCCGTCGCCAACTACGACGCACTCGCCGATGATCGGGTCTGCGCGCAGGATGTCCTCCAGCTTTGACGGCGCAACGTTCTTGCCGCCCGCGGTGACAATAAGGTCTTTCTTGCGGCCAGTGATGGTGATGTATCCATCTTCGTTGAGCGATGCGAGATCACCCGTGCGGAACCAACCGTCCTCGGTAAAGGCTTCCCGGGTTGCTTCCTCGTTATTCCAGTACTCGCGGAATACGTTCACACCCTTGGTAAGCAGCTCACCGTCGTCTGCAATGCGAACTGCGCACCCCGGCAGCGGTGGGCCAACGGTTCCGATTTGGAAGTTCTCGGGGAGATTGACGGAAACCGGGGCAGTCGTTTCAGTAAGGCCGTATCCCTCGAGAATGATTACGCCCAGCGCACGGTAGAAGTGACTGAGGAACTCGCCCAGAGGCGCGGAACCGGACACGGCATGGGCTACCTTTCCGCCGAGTGTAGCGCGCAGCTTGCTGTAGACCAGACGGTCGTAGAGGCGGTACTGCAGGCGCAGTAGGAACGGGACACGTCCCGCATCCAGTGCGCGTGAATACGCAACGCCAACACGGACCGCGCGAATGAAGATTGGTTTCTTACCGCCGGCAGTGGCTTTCTCGAGCGCCGAGTTGTACACCTTCTCGAAGACACGGGGCACTGCCAGAATGAACGTTGGTTTGAAGCTGCCCAGCGATTCAACAAGCAGTTTGGTGTTTGGTTGATGCCCGACCCTGATACCACTGGCAACGCAAAAGATTGAGATAAACCGCGCAAACACGTGTGCCAGCGTGACGAATAGCAGGGTAGAGGCACCGGGTGTAGAGACGATGTCATCCAGCGGACCGAGGATGTTCTTACCGAGCTCGATGAGATTGCTATGTGTGATGACTGCACCGCGGGGGTTGCCAGTGGTGCCTGAGGTATAGATGATTGTGGCGATATCGGCAGCTTTTGCAGCAGTTCGTGCCGCTTCGACGGCCCCGTCAGATACCTCCCGGCCCTGCTCTCGGAGGGTCGTTAGATCTCCGTCCTCGAGGCACCATCGCCAGGTGAGTGCAGGCCGTTCTTGTCCGTCGATCTGCTCGTACCGGTCACGGTGTTCGGCCAAATGCGAGATGAACCCGACTGCACCAGAGTCACTCAACATCCACTGTAATTGTTTGGGCGAGCTGGTTTCGTAGACCGGGACCATGACGGCTCCGGCGGTCATGAGCGCAAAATCGATGAGCGTCCACTCATAGCTGGTCAGCCCCATGAACGCGATGCGGTCACCCGGTGTTACTCCGGCGGCGATAAAGCCCTTGGCGATCTCGGTGACCTCGGCATCGAACTCGCTTGCGGTGATGTCTCGCCAGCCGCTGGAGCTGTCGGTGTCGGGAACTGAGAAGATAACTCGTTGCGGAGTTTGGGCAACGCGACGCTTGAGAAGGTCGGTGGCGTTGAGATCTGGTTCGGCCGGATAATCGGCTTCCCGCGATGCTTCAATCGGCGTCGATGATTCAGGATCGTGCGACAGCTGAATATTCATAGCTCGCTTCTTTCGTCTCCACACTGCTGCTTATGGGTATCCGGCACTCATCTCGATCACTGTGGATGCTGGTCGGGCACTGGCGGTATTGTTGCGCCGTTGCCACCACCGCCAAGAGTAATCGGAGTTTCAAAGCAATAATGTACACAACATGCTCTGGGCGGTGGACCCCGGTAACGGTGTGCCCGGGGTTGCCAAGCAAGTTGCTGGGTATGATGGCAGTCGCGATACGGAGGTCCCCAAGGAATGTTCTACTGGCTGCTGAAGCATGTGTTTGCTGGCCCGATACTGCGACGGCTCTTTGGTCCAGATGTTGAGGGGGCGCAGAACCTGCCGCGGGATAAGGGGCCCGTTATTTTCGCATCCAACCACCTCTCGGTAATTGACTCCTTCCTATTGCCGCTCATCCTCAAACGGCGCATTTACTTTCTCGCGAAATCCGAATACTTCACGGGTAAAGGCATCAAAGGGAAACTCACCCGTTGGTTCTTCCTTAGTACGGGCATGCTGCCGCTTGATCGCTCGGGCGGTAAGGCCTCAGAAGCAGCATTGAAGACTGGGCTCGAAGTGCTGAACCGAGGAGATTGGCTGGGTATCTATCCCGAAGGTACCCGCAGCCCCGACGCCCGCCTGTATCGGGGACGGACCGGAATCGCGAGGATGATTCTGGAATGTGAACAGCCAGTTCAGGTCGTGCCGATCGTTATGGTCGGAGCCGAAAAAATCATGCCCATCGGGGCGAAGCGGCCAAAGCCCGGCCGCGTCGGCATCCGGGTTGGCAAACCGATGGAATTTACTCGATATCAGGGGATGGAACCCAACCGGTTCATTCTTCGAGCTATCACCGACGAAATCATGTCGGATATTGCCGAACTGAGCGATCAAGAATACGTAGACGTGTATGCATCTTCGGTGAAGAACCGACAGGCGCAGGCAGCAAGGAAAAACTAAGAGATGACATTTACTGATCCAATCGCTGAAGAAGCCCGTGCGACTGAACTTGGCCTCGATGCTTGGCGAGATCTGCCTATCCGACAGCAGCCAACATGGCCGAATGATGCCGAGAAGGATGCGGTGCTGGACGAGCTGAAGAAGCGCCCACCGCTGGTGTTCGCCGGTGAGGTCGACACGCTTCGGAAGCGGCTGGCAACGGCGGCAGCGGGAGAAGCATTCGTGCTTCAGGGTGGCGATTGCGCCGAGACGTTTGCTGCGGCAACCGCGGAGAAGATCCGTGCCCGCGTGTCCACGCTGCTGCAAATGGCACTGGTATTGACCTACGGTGCCGCTCTGCCGGTGGTCAAGATGGGGCGCATGGCCGGTCAGTTTGCCAAGCCGCGCTCGAAGGACTCGGAGACACGCGAAGGCGTAACGCTGCCGGCATACCGGGGCGATATCGTGAACGACTTTGCGTTCACCGAAGCATCACGCACCCCCGACCCAAAACGCATGCTCGAGGGGTACCACACCTCGGCGTCGACGCTGAACCTCATCCGTGCGTTCACCACGGGTGGCTATGCGGATATGCGAGCGGTGCACAGTTGGAACCGTGGTTTCGCCAACAACCCCGCCAATAGTCGGTACAACGCTATGACGCGAGAAATCGACCGTGCGATGGCGTTTATGGAGGCCACCGGTGCCGACTTCGAAGCCCTACGCGAGGTTGAGTTCTTTATCGGACACGAAGGATTGCTGCTCGAGTACGAGCGCGCGCTGACCCGCATCGATTCGCGCACCCAGCTGCCCTATGACGTGTCAGCGCATTTCATCTGGATCGGCGAACGTACTCGCGATCTCGATGAAGCCCATATGGACTTTTTCGCCCGAGTTCGCAATCCAATCGGTGTCAAACTGGGGCCGACCACCGACCGAGACACCGTATTGCGGATCATGGACAAAATTGACCCGGAACGTGAGCCGGGTCGCCTCACGTTCATCACGCGCATGGGCGCGGGTAAGATCCGCGAGGTACTGCCCGACTTGCTCGCTGCAGTCAAAGCCGAAGGGTCAACACCGCTGTGGGTTACCGACCCGATGCACGGAAACGGCTTCACGACCGAACGAGGATACAAGACTCGTCGATTTGATGACGTGATGGATGAAGTGCGCGGTTTCTTCGAAGCACATCAGGACGCGGGCACACATCCTGGAGGTATCCACGTCGAGCTCACCGGCGATGACGTGACCGAGTGCCTCGGTGGTGCCGAACATATCGATGAAGACAAGTTGGCGACGCGGTACGAATCGCTGTGCGACCCGCGTCTGAACCACCGACAGTCACTGGAGCTGGCTTTCCTAGTCGCAGAGCTGCTGCAACAGCGCCACTAGGTGCGTATTGCTCGCGAGTCTGACCGGGCGCGCGAGCCACAGCGCCCGGTCAGAACGTGAATGTTGCCTCGATCTTCACGGTTGAGCCGCGTTCGACCTTCTGCCCGCCTGCGGGGTCCTGTCGCGAGACCTTCGCATCCTTCAACAGAATCCCCGGGATGCTGTGCTGCACGGTAAAGCCTGCCTGCTCGAGGGCGGCGATTGCCTCCTCGGCCTTCTTACCGACCACGTTCGGCACCTCAACGAGATCCGGGCCGAGGGATACCACCAGGTTGACCGTATCGCCCTTCTTCATCGGATCGGATGCGGCAGATTGCGAAATCACCACACCCTCGGGAACGGTCCGTGAGTGCTCCTCAGCAACGACCTCCGCATTGAGTCCTTTTTCTGAGAGCGTCGCTTTTGCCTCATCCACGTTCTTCCCGGACACGTCCGGCACGGAGCCCAACGACACCACCAGCCGAATCGGCTCCTGCTCGAGCATCTCGGTTGGTAGCTCCTCACCGGTCACCGTAGTGCCGCGAATGACAAGTCCCTCGGCGGCATCGTCGGAGAACTCGTAGACGTGGGTTGCCGAATCAACGGTGAAGCCCGCATCCGTAATCACTCGTTCGGCCTCAGCTGTCGGCAAGTTGGCAACATTCGGGACCGTCAGTGATCGAGGCCCGGCCGAAACGAGCAATGAAACTGAGGAGTCTGGGGCGATGTAACTACCACTGGGCGGGTCAGTAGCGATCACGGTTCCCTTGGGATGATCGAGCGAGTTTTCCTCGGTAACTTCGCCAAGAGCAAAGCCCGCAGACTCGATCGAACTGGTCGCTTCATCCTTCGGCTGACCAATAACATCGGGAACAGGGTCGTACGAACCAGGGCCAAAACCATTCCACCAGCCGAACCCAGCAGCCCCCAGCGCAAACAGCAGTACCACCAGCGCGGCGACAATGCCGGAGCGCCGTTTCTGGCGGTTGACGCGCTGCAATCGTCCTGCTGCAGACGGACCGTGCTCGCGCGGAGCGATGGCGGTGGCCGAATCCACTGATATCGCGCCAGTGGGCTGATACCGCTGGTCGAGTGGATCATCAGTGGTCGCCAGTAGCTGCGTCGTATTGCCGATGTTGCTCGGAACTGCGGCTTCTGGCGGTACGGGGGCGCCGCCGGATGCGGCAATATCACGTTCGGCCTGGCGAAGCGCAGCAAGCATGACACCGGCATCGGCTGGTCGGTCCTCGGCGGCGCGTTCCGTTGCCCAAATCACGAGATCATCGAGCTCTTGCGGAATGCCCGGTTGCGATTCGCTCGGTGCCGGAACATTGTCGTTCGCGTGACGGTAGGCGATGTTGACGGGTTCATCGCCGCGATACGGCTGCTCGCCGACCAACATCTCGTACATCATGATGCCGGCGGAGTAAATGTCACTGCGCACATCCGCAGCACCTTTGGTTACCAACTCCGGGGCAAGGTAAGCAATCGTGCCCAGAAGTACCGAGCCGGATGCGGTGTTAGCGGTTGCCGCGCGGGCCAGGCCAAAGTCAGAAAGCTTGATCCGACCGTCATCGGCGAGTAGAACATTCTCGGGCTTGATATCGCGGTGGATGATGCCCTGACGGTGTGCGACCTGCAGACCCGCGAGCACCGCATCCATAATGTCGATAGTCTGCTCAACGGTGAGGCGATGGTGATCGTGCAAGAGATCACGCAGCGTAATGCCGGGTACGTATTCCATGACGATATAGGCCAGGTGGCCGTCTTCGCCCTGGTCGTAGACATTGACGAGGTTGGGGTGCGCCAAGCGTGCGGCAGCTCTCGCCTCACGGATGAAACGGACACGGAATGCGTCGTCTGCGGCTAGGTTCTCGTGCATGATCTTGATCGCTACGCGACGTTCGAGTCGAACGTCGGTGGCGACATACACCGTTGCCATACCGCCCCGTGCGATCAGCGAACGCACCTGGTAACGGTCATCAATGAGACGACCGATGAGGGCATCCGAGTTCGCTTGGGTCACGCTGGCAGCGTAGTCGGAGGTGTTGACTCCTCACTAACGAAACTCCGGCACGGCGAAGATCGTTACACCGGGGTAGGGGGCGTTTCGTTGCGGATATTGGAAACGGTGCCGCATTCGCATGATGCGCTCGGGTCTGCAACGATGTTCATGTGACCGAATCTGAATCTACGGCAGTGTTTGCAACCGTTGACTGGCTCACCCTCAGCGAAGCCGCATCCAGACTGGGAGTCTCGTCGGGCCGATTGCATCGGCTACTCGAGGACCGCTACTTGCTCGCCGCTTCGTATGAAGGCGAATTGCAGATTCCCGAACCTTTTATTAAGAACGGTGAGCCCCTCGCTGGGTTGCGTGGGACGCTCACACTGCTCGACGATCACGGTGTTCGCGGTTCGGAAGCGATGGCGTGGCTTTTGCGAGAAGACGACTTTATCGGCAGCACTCCGGTGGCTGCACTCATCGCAGGTCACAAGTCCACGGTCCGCAAAGCGGTTCAGCTGTTCATTGATTAGTGGGCCCTGCGGGGCAGCCTTGAGGCGAGCGCGCTGCTAGGCGTTGCGCTGCGCGATCCGCTGGGCGAGATTGATGAATCGCTGTTCGTCCACCGGATGCAGGTTCGCTCCTTCAATTGCGGAAACTGCGTCATCGAGCCAGCCTTGGATGCGCTGTTCAACGGCGTCCAGCGCGCCAGAGTCACGAAGCGCCTGTTGCATCCGAGTGATTTCTTCCGCGCTCAGATCGGGTTGGCCGAGTCGTGTGTCAAAAAACTGCGCGGTTTCTTCATCCACCCGACCACTCAGTTCTGCGATCAGCACAGTGCGTTTCCCTTCGCGCAGATCATCGCCCGAGGGTTTTCCGGTGATCTGCGAGTCGCCGAATACCCCGAGGACGTCGTCGCGCACCTGGAATGCCAGGCCGAGCGGTAAGCCAATTCGCGAGGCGAGGTCAAGGGTGGCTTCATCGGCGCCTGCGAGTGTTGCCCCGAGTAGCAGTGGCGACTCGACCGAGTACCGAGCAGACTTAGAAGTTGCCACGATGATTGCTCGGCTCAGGCGTTTATCCGCGTCCACAAGCGGCCAGGCGTTCTCCTCAACGATGTCCAGATACTGGCCCGCGGTAACCTCGGTGCGCATACGGCTGAAGGCAATCGCCGCGGCCTGTGCGTTGACGGGCGAAACGTGCGTTAGCGCTTCGGCGAGCAGATCATCGCTCCACATGAGCAATAAGTCTCCGGCGAGAATTGCCCCGGAGACCCCGAAATGGTCAGCGTCGCCAGTCCAATTGCTCGCCTGGTGAAGGCCTGCGAAATAGCGGTGCGTGGCGGGCTTCCCTCGACGGGTGTAGGAGCGATCAATGAGGTCGTCGTGGATGAGCGCAGCGGCGTGAAAAAGCTCGAGTGCGGTTGCTGCCGAAATGATGGCCGCTCGGGCTTGTTCGGCAGCTTCTGGGTTGACCATTCGGGCCCCGGTCGCAACGAACTCCGCGCGAGTGCGCTTACCGCCCGCGGTGAAATCAATGAGGTGATCCAGTACCGGTGAGAGCTCGCTGCTGATTGCTTCTAAACGGGGGCGCTGCTGGGCGAAGAGTGTGCGAAGGCGCTCGTTTACGTCGTCAATCAATCCGTCAGGGCTGCTCATGAACTCCATGCTATTCCCTAGGGATGAAGGTAGAGTGGGCAGCTAGTAGCCGGATGCGGTCTGAATGACAAACGGGGCGAGGGAAAGATGGCACTTTCTGAACAGGAGCAGCGACTGCTCGACGAGATGGAGCGCAACCTCTATTCCAATGAAGCGGATGTGGTCTCCACAACGCCGAGTGAGCAGCTCTCGGTTTCGCCAACAATGGTCGTGAATACGATCCTTGCCCTTGCGCTCGGGGTCGGAGTTATTGTGCTCGGTCTCGTCCTCGGACAGCCGCTGATTGGTATCGCAGGATTCGTAGTGATCGTGGCGGGCGTATTCTGGGCGCTCTCTTCGTCGACTGGCACGCCACGCTCGGAGCGTAAGAACGGCGCCGGCCGTAAGCCAAAGTCGCCAAGCTCCACTGGGGCAGGCGGTCAGTCGTTTATGCAGCGCATGGAGTCTCGATGGGAGCGCCGCCAGGACGGAAGTAACTAGTTTCGCTTATTGCATAGCACTCGCGGGCTGTTGGTCACAGTAGACCAGCAGCCCGTTTTTTGCGCTTCGAGCGTTTGGCGTTGGTAGTTCTGGTGCTTCCCAAGCGCGCTAGTTGAACCGCCGTTGTGGCTGGCCCCCACTTCGCTCCACCGTAGTTCGCTCAGCGCGTTTCGCCGTCTGTTGCTCAGTTGCAGTTGTTGCATATCGAGGCGTTTCCGCCCGGGGTATCGCACAACCTTGGTCGACTTGACCAAACTGGTGATTTTTCCTCCACCTCACTCCACCCCAGATCTTCCCTTATTTTCCAAGGAAACACACAGAGAGGAACGAGAAAAACGGGGATGTTTTCCTCGACTGGTGGGGGGTTGTGGAGTAAAGTGGTGGTGCATGATGCGAAGTGGTATCGGTGCGTGAGCGAAACGCGAAGGAGGTGGGCATGTTTCTCGGTACGTACTCACCAAAACTGGATGAGAAAGGCCGGCTGATTCTGCCCGCCAAATTTCGCGACCAGCTCGCCGACGGCGTGGTGTTGACCCGAGGGCAAGAACGCTGCATCTATGTGTTCTCGAATGCCGAGTTCGAGGGGTTTCACGACCGCATCCGTCAAGCACCCGTGACGAGCAAGCAGGCGCGTGACTATTTGCGCCTGTTGCTCTCGGGCGCCCATGCCGAGACCCCCGACAAACAGGGGCGAGTGACCATCCCCATGCAGCTGCGTCAATACGCCGGATTAGAGCGAGAGCTGGCCGTCATCGGCGCCGGCTCTCGTGCTGAGATCTGGGGAGCCAAGGCATGGGAGACCTACGTACACGACAAGGAAGCCGCATTTGCCGAGACTGCCGAGGAGGTGATTCCCGGGCTGTTTTAGTCCTCAGCCTGCGATCCCCGGTTATTTACCCTGACGCATCTTCCCCAGCGCCAGGTTGAATAACTCGGGATCGGGGGATGGGGCGAAACGGCGGGGTAGCTATGGCCGCACGCAATCTCGACCAGATTCACACGCCGGTGCTGCGCAACCGTGTGGTTGAACTGCTCGCACCTGCGCTCGAGCGCGCAGACCGCGAATCGGTATACGTCGACTGCACCCTCGGGATGGGTGGCCATGCCAGCGCGGTGCTGGAGCGCTTCCCGAACACTCGCTTGATCGGTATCGACCGTGATGAAGCCGCTCTTGCCATCGCGCAGGAACGCCTGGAGCAGTTTGGCGATCGAGTCACCACCGCACACGCAGTGTTCGACGAGTTTGACCGGGTGCTCGATGAAGCCGGTATCAGTGAAGTAGACGGTGTGTTCTTTGACCTCGGAGTTTCGTCGCTGCAATTGGATGAGGCCGAGCGCGGCTTTTCGTACATGCAGGATGCGCCGCTGGATATGCGAATGGACCGCTCGGGCGGCCAGACCGCCGCGGAACTGATTGCCGAAGCGAGTGAAACGGAACTGCGCGAGCTCTTCTACCGGTACGGCGACGAAAAACTTGCGCCACGCTATGCGAGCGCCATCGTGACCGCGCGTGCACAAGCGCCAATCGCAACCACAGGCCAGCTCGTAGAGATCTTGCAGACTGCCACCCCCGCATCCCGCCGAAACGCAGGGCACCCGGCGAAGCGGGTGTTTCAAGCGCTGCGGGTGGTAATTAACGGTGAGCTCGATGCGCTTGAGTGTGCACTACCGCAGGCACTTGATCGGATAAGCATCGGTGGTCGGGTGCTCGTCGAGGCCTACCAGTCCGGCGAAGACCGGTTCGTTAAACGCATGTTTGCTGAAGTCAGCTCGGTGTCAGCTCCGCGTGATCTCCCAGTGCTGCCCGAGGCGTTACAGGCGGAGTTCGCCCTACTCACCCGAGGCGCCGAACAAGCTTCGGCCGAGGAAATTGACGAAAACCCAAGAGCAAAACCCGTTCGACTACGAGCGGTCGAACGAGTTCGGAGGAGCAACGCATGAGCGCTTTGACCAGCCACAACACCTCCGCGCCACTAACGAGCCCGCAGCACGGCCCCGATAGTGAGCAGCCTCGTCATCTGAAGCTTGTGAAACAGCTGCGGCGTCACTCCGCAATGTCACGCCGCAAACTTACTGTGTTTATTTCGCTGCTTCTGGGTGTGGTTGTACTGCAGCTCGCATTGGCGACGGTGATGATGCAAGACGCCTATCGTGCCGAGTCGCTGAAATCGGAACGTCTGGAGCTGCAGCGTGAACGAACCGCCGCAATTGAGGTCGCCGATGCTGCAGCCTCACCGCAGCAGATTGCGCAACGCGCCACCAAGATCGGGATGGTGCCAAGCGGCGGCTACGTGTTCCTGAACCTTGATTCGGGCACTGTAGAGGGTGACCGGGGCCAGGCTGGTGAAGTGGCCAAGCCGATCAATCCAGCGCTGGTAGAAAACAAGGCGGCCGAACCTGAAACCCCCGAGGCTGAGAAGGCGAAACCCGAAAAGCGAGACGGCGCCGGTGCGTCGCGCCAAACCCCGGCCAAACCTGCCGTACCGTCTGAGTTTGAACTCGGTTCACCCGAGACGCACTAGTACCGCCGATACGAGTCGGTTTGGGCGCCTCGGCGTCCAGATCGGCTCGTGTTAGCTACCCGGGGAGAAGCCACACCTAATGTCCGAACGAAAGCTGCCAGGTCGCGGTGGTCGCGCGTTCCCCGCGTTCATCGTCATTGTCGTGGTAGTGGCGACGTTCTTCATCCGCCTCATCGGTATTCAGGTGATCGACGCGGCCGATTTGAACGAGGAAGCGCAGGGCAGGCGCGGTGTTGAATCCACGCTCTGGGAGAGCCGAGGGCAAATACTTGACCGTAATGGTGCCGTATTGGCATCCGGTGTGGATCGCTTCGATGTCACGATCGCGCCGGTCAACATGCGGGACTTCAAGCGGCTGAACCCAACAACCAACAAGTACGAGACGATCACCGTCGAGGCATCCCTGCAAAAAATTGCCAAGATTACCAAGCAGGATGCGGGTAAGTTACGTGCGAGCGTTGACGCGCTGCTCGCTGCCGACCCTGAGTCGGAGTTTGGCTACCTCGCTCAATTGGTCAATCTTGAGCAGTACCAGCAGATTCGTGACCTTCGTATTCCCTGGGTCTACTTTGAACGTCACCCCATGCGCACCTACCCGAACGGGGCAGTAGGGGGGAGCATCGTCGGGTTTGTTGGGGGTGATGGTACGCCGCTGGCGGGGATGGAGAGCCAGTACGACAGCTGCTTGGCCGGTGAGAACGGTCAGGAGTCCTATGTGCGCTCCGCCGATGGGGTGACGATTCCTGGCTCGGTTGTTGTTGATAAAGAACCGGTGCCTGGGGGAGACCTCAAACTCACCCTCGACGTGGATACGCAGTGGCGCACGCAACAGATTCTGGCAGAGGAAGTGCAGCGTGTCCGAGCGGAGTACGGCACGATCACTGTGGTTGAGGCAAAGACCGGTGAGGTCGTTGCTGCCGCCGAGTATCCGACTTTCGACCCGAACGATCCCTCGTCCGCGGATGAGAAAGCACGAGGCGCAAACACGTTCTTGGCACCCTACGAGCCCGGGTCAATCATGAAGCCCATCACCGCATCGATTCTCTTCGACAAGGGAGCGGTTACTCGTGACGATGTCATCTCCGTGCCCGACCACTGGCCGCACGATGACGGTGCTGACTTTGGTGACGACTCGTATCACGAGACTGCACAAATGAACATCAATGGCGTCATGGTGGAGTCTTCGAACGTCGGCACTGCGGAGTTCGCGATGCGAGTGTCGAAAGAAGATCGTTATGACGCAATGCTGAAATTCGGGTTCACCACTCGAACGGCAGTGAACTTCCCAGGTGAAGAAGCGGGCATGTTGAGCGAGCCGAGCCAGTGGGATCCGCAAACCGAACACGCCACGACATTCGGTCACGGCATTACTGCGACGCCCGCGCAAATGGCAAGTGCTTTCCAGACCCTGGCGAATAACGGTGAACGCAAACCACTCCGTCTGGTTCGCGAGTGCACGCGACCGGACGGGACAGCCACCGACATCCCCGAGGGTGAAGCAACACACGTGATTTCTCCGGAAGCCGCCACGATGGCGCTGGAGACCATGGAGGCTACTGCGCAGGAGGGATGGCTCGCAGAAGAGCTCGCCATCCCTGGTTATCGAATCGGTATCAAAACCGGTACCTCTGAGCGTGTCGACCCAGAATCAGGTACGTATATCAAGGGTGAGCACAATGTCTCGCTGGTCGGTGTCGCGCCGATCGACGACCCCCAGTACGTTGTGCTGGTTACTCTGTCGCACCCGACTACCATCAAGAACAGTAGTTCCGCGGCTCCGGCATGGCAGAAGACAATGTCCTATGTGCTCTCTGTCAATGCGGTGCCGCCATCGCCACAGCCTTGGCCGGAACTCAAGATCATTAAGTAACTACAGGAAGACCGTTGCGCGAAGACAGTATTCGTCCCCATCATCCGGTTCCGCGTGTGCTCTCGGAGCTGTGCGTGGAGTTTGGGTTGGAGCTTGCGAATGACACCAATATTGACGGACTTGAAGTAACCGGAGTAACTAGCTCAGCCCAGCGAGCCCATGCCGGCGATATCTTCGTGGCGATCCCGGGCGCACGCCGGCACGGAGCGGAGTTCTCGCAACAGGCAATTGACGCAGGCGCTGTTGCCATCGCGACGGATGCGGCCGGTGGTGAGATCGTCGAACGCGAGCACGTGGACGTGCCGGTCATTCTGGTTGATGACCCGAGACTTGCACTCGGTCACATCGCTGGTTGGGTGTACCGCACTGATCCGATGCAGCCCCGGCTATTCGGCGCAACCGGTACGAACGGCAAGACCACGGTTTCCTACCTCACAGCTGAGCTGTTCGAGCACCTCGGCGTTGACTGTGGGCTCTCCACCACGGTGGAGCGCCGCGTCGGTGATGAACATATTGAATCGGTCTTGACCACTCCAGAATCCGATCAGCTGCACAGCCTGCTGGCGAGAATGCGCGAGGTCGGGGATCGTGTCGCCGCGATTGAAGTGTCTGCACACACTTCCCTCGGCCACCGGCTTGCAGGAATCGAGCTCGAGGCCGTTGCTTTCCTGAATTTCTCGCACGATCACCTCGACGACTTCGCGGATGAAGAGGCTTACTTCCAGGCGAAACTTGCACTATTCCGGCCCGAAGCTGCTCGTTGCGGTGTTGTGAATGTGGACGACGACTGGGGACGCCGAGTCGTGGAAGAAACTCGCATCCCAGTCACAACGGTCGCCTCACGTCAGTCCGAGGGTGCCGATTGGTGGGTTGAATCGTGGCATGAGGAACACGGTGTTGGCTTTGCGCTGCACGGTCCGGAGGAGCGCACCGTTCGTTCGACGATTGCGATGCCGGGTGAGTTCTCGGCGATGAATGCTGCTTGCGCGATCCTTAGCGTGCTACAGGGCGGTTGGGAACCGGAACAGATCCAGGACGCCCTGGATGCAGCCGGCGGCTTCTCTGCGAAGGTCCCGGGGCGTTTGCAGCTGGTATCGACGGATCCGCGCGGTCCGCAAGTGTATGTCGACTATGGTCACACTCCAGAGGCATTCCGCAGTGCCCTCACCGCGCTGCGCCCGCGTACGGAGCGCGAACTCGTGATGGTCTTTGGTGCCGATGGTGACCGAGACACGATCAAGCGTCCGGCGATGGCAGAAATTGCGGCAACACTCGCCGATCGCGTCATTATCTGCGACTACAACCCGCGCACTGAAGACCCTGCCAGCATCCGCGCCACCCTTATGGGTGCCGCAACGGCAACGGGTAGTGCGAACGTTGAAGAGATCGCTGACCCGGAAACCGCGCTGCGCACGGCGATTGCGCGTGCTGAACCCGGGGATGTAATCATTAACGCCGGCCCGGGCCACGAGTCGGTGCAGCATCGCGCCCAGGGCGCTATTGCTTACTCGGCGTTGGAAACTGCCCGCGCCGCGCTCGATGAGGCGGGCTGGTAGCGCATGATTTCGTTAACGCTTGCGACCATTGCAGACATTGTTGGCGGACGGCTGGTCCTGACGGAGACGACCGATGGTGACACGGTAATTTCGGGGGTGAGCGATACCGATTCGCGAAAGATCACGCCCGGTGACATCTTCTTTGCCAAGCCAGGAGAAGTCACTGACGGGCACCGCTTCGCCGGTAAGGCGGTAGAGAACGGTGCGGCTCTGGTAATCGGTGAGCGCGAATGTGACGTTGAAGTACCGCAGATTATCGTTGCGAATACTGTTCGCGCGCTCGGTGACTTGGCTACCGAAGTTGTGTCTCGCGTTCGTGCTTTGGGCAGGATGCGTGTGGTTGCAGTTACCGGGTCCAACGGTAAGACCACAACAAAGAACCTCTTACGGTCAATGTTCGACGAGGTCGGTGACGTCGTTGCGCCGATTGCTTCGTTTAATAACGAAGTGGGTGCCCCAACAACCTTCCTACGCGTGACTGAAACCACCGACACACTCGTGGCAGAGATGGGCGCGAGCCGCATCGGCGAGATTCGTTCGCTGACACAGATGGCAAGGCCGGATGTCGGGATCGTGCTCGGCGTAGGGCTTGCCCACGCGGGGGAGTTCGGCGGTATCGATCGCGTCGAGGTCGCCAAACGCGAAATGGTTGAAGCGCTCCCGCAGGACGGTGTTGCGGTGCTCAACGCAGACGACGCCCGCGTTGTGCGGATGCAGTCAGCGGCTCCCGGGCGGATCGTCTGGTTTGGTCGGTCCGAGAGCGCTGATGTGCGTGCTACTGAAGTGCAGGTAGCAGCGGACGGAACCCGTTTCCTTCTGCACGTACCGGGGGAGCAGCCGGTAGGCGTGCATTTCCCCGTGATCGGCGAGCACCACGTTATGAACGCTCTCGCGGCAAGCGCCGCTGCCTGGGTTGAAGGAGTACCGATCACAACGATCGTCCGGGTGCTTGAATCCACGACGCTCGCTGAGCGCGGCCGGATGGAAGTCGTGCATGCTGGGTCCGTAACGGTGATCAACGACGCCTATAACGCCAATCCAAACTCGATGGCAGCCGCCCTGCGAACACTCGCACAGATTGCCGCACCCGGGCAGCGAACGATTGCCGTATTGGGGTCAATGTCCGAGCTGGGCGAGTTCTCCGTTGCAGAACATCAGCGCATCGGCGAACTTGCGGTACGGTTGCGGCTTTCACGCACCTGCGTGGTCGGTGAGGATGCACGACCGCTGTACCTGGCCGCCGTCGCCGAAGGTAGCTGGGACGATGAGGCGGTGTTCTTCGCGGACGCCGATGAGGCATTTACCGCGATTAGCGAACAGTTACGTCCGGGAGACGTGGTATTAGTGAAATCGTCGAACTCGGCGGGATTGCTCGCGCTCGGAGATCGACTCGGTGAGTATGCGAAGGGACTAGACACTTGATCGGCATTCTGTTGGCGGGAGCGATCGGTCTGGCATTCACGCTTTTCCTCACCCCCGCGTTCATTAAGGTGTTCAACCGGCTCCGCTGGGGACAGTATGTCCGCGAGGACGGGCCGAAAGAGCACTATGCCAAGCGTGGAACCCCAACGATGGGTGGCATCGTGTTTGTCACGGGCAGCATCATCGCCTACCTATTGGCATGTCTGTTGACGATGGAACCACCGACGGCCAGCGGTTTGCTGGTCATCCTGATGTTTTTCGGTCACGCAGTCATCGGCTTTATCGACGACTTCCTCAAGGTTCGTAAGCATCAATCACTCGGCCTCGGCGGTTGGCAAAAGATTGCCGGTCAGGTGGTCGTTGCCGCACTGTTTGCCCTCATCGGTCTGCAGGTGGTCAATGAGGATGGCGTACCGGTCGTATCCAGCGCCGTATCGATCTTCCGCGACACCGATATCGATTTCTTGTCGCTCGGTCTCTTCGTGGGAACCCTCGCTGTGGTCGTGTGGATCGTATTGATCACCACATCCACATCAAATGCTGTCAACGTGACCGACGGTCTGGACGGGCTCGCTACCGGTGCGTCGATCTTCGCGATCGGTTCGTACGGGGTGATCGGTTATTGGCAGTTCAACCAGCTCTGTGGTGCCGACCGACTCTCGCACGAGGTTGCCCAGGCCTGCTACGAGGTCTATGCACCATTGGATATGGCGATCGTGGCGGCTGCGATTGTCGGATCGCTGGCAGGGTTCCTGTGGTGGAACACCTCGCCGGCGAAGATCTTCATGGGCGACACCGGTTCACTCGCTCTCGGTGGCGCGCTGGCTGCAATGGCGATCATTACCCGAACGGAGCTCCTGCTGTTGGTGATCGCGGGTCTGTTCGTTCTCGATACCGGTTCGGTGATTGTGCAGCGCGCCTACTTCAAAGCAACGGGCGGGAAGCGAATCTTCCTCATGAGCCCCATCCACCACCATTATGAACTCAAGGGATGGGCCGAGCAAACGGTCGTCGTACGGTTCTGGATCGTGGGTGTGCTCTTTGCGATCATCGGTCTCGCGCTCTTCTACACGGAATGGTCGCTTGCGAGCGACATGTTCGGAAAGTGATGTGCTTGATGTCTCCAGACGTGGACGCTCTGCGTAGCTGGCACGACGACTGGTCGGGCCTGCGGGTGGCCGTGTTTGGCCTCGGCAAGACCGGGTTCGCGGTTGCCGATACGCTTCAGGAACTCGGCGCCAAGGTCCTTGTGGTCACAGGCGCTCCGGATGAAGACCGGCAGACAATCTTGCGGGTCCTCGAGGTGCCGGTTGTGGTCACTTCCACCGCAGCAGAGATCCCTACTGAACTCACCGAGTTTGATGCGGAACTCGTCGTTACCTCACCCGGCTACAAACCGAGCCACCCGCTATTGGAGTGGGCTCGTTTGCAGCAGCTGCCGGTGTGGGGTGATATTGAGCTGGCCTGGCGGCTACGCGATAAGCAAGGCGCGCCCTCTGACTGGCTGCTGGTAACCGGTACGAACGGCAAGACCACAACAACACAGCTGGCGGCGCACATGCTCGCGGCTGGTGGTGTGCGCGTAGCACCGGCTGGCAATATCGGCATACCGATTCTGGATGCGATCCGTGACCCGGCGGCATTTGAAGCTCTTGTGGTTGAGATCTCCAGCTATCAGCTACACCACACCTATTCGCTCTCGCCGGTGGCGGCAGCGGTACTGAATATTGCGCCGGACCATCTTGACTGGCACGGCAGCTATGAGGCGTATCAGCAGGCGAAGGGCAGGGCATACCATCAGGTGCAACGCGCCTGTGTTTACAACCTCGACGATGACATCACTCGCCGTCTCGTCGAGGAAGCCGATGTGGTCGAGGGTGCTCGTGCGATCGGATTCGGTACCGATGTGCCTAATCCGAGCAACGTTGGTGTCGTTGAGGGAATCCTTGCTGACCGCGCATTCCTTGATGACCGCCGCAATCGGGCACTTGAACTGGCAACGATGGACGAACTACGTGAGCGCGGGCTGGGTGCCAAGCACTTGGTTGAGGACACCTTGGCTGCAGCCGCTCTGGCGCGTGCGTATGGGGTGTCCTGTGAGGCGATTCACGCAGCAATCGCTACCTTCTCACTCGACCGGCACCGTAACGAATGTGTCCTGCAGCGCGATGGTGTGCTCTGGATTAACGACTCGAAAGCAACCAATACGCATGCCGCGAATGCCTCGCTTGCTGCGTATCAGCACGTGATTTGGGTAGTGGGTGGTTTGCTTAAGGGCGTCGATATCGCACCGCTGGTCGCCGAACAGGCCCATCGCTTGCGAACAGCGATCGTGATCGGTGCCGACCGAGGTGCTGTGCTGCAGGCGCTATCGGAGCACGCACCACAGGTCCCGGTTGTTGAGATTACCGAGGCCAGCGGTGCGCCGGTCATGGATGCGGTGGTTCGCGCGGCACGCGACCACGCGCAGGACGGTGACACGGTACTGCTCGCACCGGCAGCCGCATCCATGGATCAATTTGACAGCTTTGAAGATCGCGGGGATCAGTTCGCTGCGGCCGTGCATCGGGCGTTTGAGACCCCCGGCGGTGAGAACCTGCGCTAAGGGCAGGCTCCGGCCCGCCAACACTCCGCAGCGTTAGGGACGGTTACCCTCGAAATGCGGAAACATGTTCCTGGTTATGGGCCGAATCGGGTAGTAGGGGAGCGAACGATGGCAGGGCGAACGAACCGGAAGGGTGCTTCGTCAACATCCAGTGCTCCCGACGTTGAGGAACCGAAACCCGCGGGGTCAGGATCAACGGCGTACCGGATCAAGTTGTTCTCAGGGCATGAGCCCGCGAGTTTCAACGCGGCGATGCTCACCGGGATCGTGCTTACGCTCGTGGCGTTCGGCTTGGTGATGGTGTTCTCGAGTTCTTCGGTTGAGGAGTTTGCCGCGGGGAATACGCTGTCGACGCGATTTCTACGTCAGGGCCTGTTTGCCGTGATCGGAATACCGATCATGTTGGTTGCGTCGCGACTGCCCGTGCGGTTTTGGTCCAGTAACGTTGCCTGGCTGGGGCTGCTGTTCGCGATCGTGTTGCAGGCGTTGGTCTTCACGCCGCTCGGTGTCGAGGTGAGCGGAAACCGAGCCTGGCTGAACCTGGGCTTCATCACCATTCAGCCCGCCGAGTTCGCGAAGGTGGCGCTTGCCGTATGGCTCGGAATGATGATTACGCGCAAAGGAGAGTCGCTACGGGAACTAAAGAACGTCATCATCCCGATTGGCCTTCCGGTTGCCATCGTGCTCGGACTTGCCCTGGCCGGTAAGGATCTCGGAACAGTGATGGTTATTGGTGCCCTGGTCCTCGGCGGGTTGTGGTTCGGTGGTATCCGGCTCAGCTTCATCCTCGGCGCCGCCGCCCTGGCCGTGGCTGGCGCCATCCTCATGGCCGCGATTTCACCAAACCGTGTCGCGCGAATTACGAGCTTCTTTGCCGGAAACTGTGACTATGAGGGGCTCTGCTGGCAAACCTCCCACGGTTTCTATGCGCTTGCACAAGGGGGACTGTTTGGCGTGGGACTCGGTAACTCCACTGCGAAATGGTCGTGGCTCCCCGAAGCCGACAATGACTTCATCTTTGCAATCATCGGCGAGGAGCTGGGGACGATTGGTGCACTGCTCGTCATCGTGCTGATCGCCGCAATGGGGATCATGATGCTCCGGATCTGGAACGAATCGGTTTCACCCGCGGGACGAGTCATCGCTGGTTCGATCTTCACCTGGTTTGTGTTTCAAGCCTTCGTCAATATTGCGGTTGTGCTCGGGCTGCTCCCCGTACTCGGCGTGCCCTTGCCACTATTGAGTTCGGGTGGCTCGGCACTGTTCACGTCACTCTTGGCCATCGGTATCGTGTTATCGGTGTGTCGCGAGACCGCAGCAGCTGAGCTGAGTCAGGAAAACGCAAACGAGCGGGGCGCTAGCCGCTTGGGCATCGAAACTGACGGTTCGCAATCAGCAGTACGCAATACGAGGAGCCAGTAATGACCACCTATCTGCTAGCAGGCGGCGGCACGGCCGGTCACGTTAACCCGCTGTTGGCAACTGCCGATGCGCTGCGAGCACGCGATCCCCGCGCTCGCATCCTGGTGCTCGGTACAGCAGAGGGCCTGGAAGCGCGGCTCGTGCCAGAGCGCGGGTATGAATTGCTCACGATTGATAAAGTGCCGTTTCCCAGACGGCCCAATCGCGCGGCCCTGGCGTTCCCCGCACGGTTTCGGCGAGCGGTATCTCGCGTACGCACCATCATCGCGAAAGAACAGGTGGATGCGGTCATCGGGTTTGGCGGCTATGCAGCAACGCCCGCGTACGTGGCTGCGCGTAAGCGGGTGCCGATCATCGTGCACGAAGCCAATGCGATGCCGGGTCTGGCGAATCGACTCGGGGCACGTTGGGCGCAGCTAACCGCAGTAGTGTTCCCAAATACCAAACTGCCGGGTGCACGTGTCATCGGGATGCCGTTGCGACGCGAAATTGCCGGCCTTGACCCGCGGGTAAGCCGCTCGGAGGCGATCGAATACTTTGGCTTGGATCCGAACCGCGCCACGCTCGTAGTTACCGGCGGGTCACTCGGTGCGAAACGCATCAATGACACGATTCGCGAACTCGGACAAGAGCTCATCGACGCTACTGACGGGCAGTCAAGAAACTGGCAGATTCTGCACATTGTCGGTCGCCTCTCGCCGTTTGATGACCCGAAGCTCGAGAACTACCACGTGGTCGAGTACTGCGACCGGATGGATCTTGCGTTTGCCGCCGCCGACTTCATCATCGCCCGTGCCGGTGCGTCAACGGTGAGTGAGTTGCTCGCCGTGGGCTTAGCCACGCTGTACGTTCCGTATGCGGTTGGCAATGGTGAACAGTCCCACAACATTGCTTCGGTCCTTGCTGCTGGCGCGGCTGTGACCATCGCCGACGCACAGTTCACCCCCGCGCACGTGCGCGAAGAACTGTTGCCGCTGTTGGCGGACGAACCGCGCCGCAGGCAGCTCGCCGAGAACGCTAGACGATTGGGCGTGCGCGACGCGGCAGAACA
This sequence comes from Pseudoclavibacter sp. Marseille-Q3772, assembly GCF_916618895.1. NCBI lineage: Bacteria > Bacillati > Actinomycetota > Actinomycetes > Micrococcales > Microbacteriaceae > Pseudoclavibacter > Pseudoclavibacter sp. Marseille-Q3772. The sequence continues at coordinate 567,143 of NZ_OU745391.1, read as the reverse complement.
GCTTGCCGAACGCATCGACGAGACCATTGCGGCGCATCCGAAACCATAGCCGGAACCGCTTCTGCCCCCGGCTGCGCTGATCGGCCGTTCGAACTCGTCAGCAGTACAACTTGTGTGGATGCGGCAGTGAATCGCTCGATTTTAGCTTCGAGGACGGTACCCTTACTGCCACAGCGAGCTGCGCATGGGGCGTGTTTATCGTTGCCGCAGCCTGACCAGGACCGTCCCTGTACAGACCAGAGGAGTTGCCGTGATTAGTCCCGACGCGAACGCGCAGATTCCAGAGCGCATATCCCACGCACATTTCATCGGCATTGGCGGCTCCGGTATGAGCGGAATCGCCACCATGTTTCTTGAACGTGGCATTCGGGTATCTGGCTCGGACCGTTCCGCAAGCGACTACACCGAGAAGCTGCAGGAGCTGGGCGCAACGGTGTACATCGGGCACCACGCCGATCACTTGGCAGCGGATGTTGACACTGTCGTGGTGACATCGGCGCTGTGGCCAGATAATCCGGAACTGGTGCTCGCCCGTGAGCGTGGCTGCAACATCATCCACCGTTCCCAAGCACTGGTCTGGCTGACGCGCGGGTCACGAGTTATTGCTGTTGCTGGAGCTCACGGCAAGACGACGTCGACCGGCATGATCGCCAGCGCCCTGATCGGACTCGGCGCGGATCCGAGCGTGGTCAACGGCGGTGTCATCGAGTCAATCGCCTCAAATCAACACATGGGCAGCGATGATGAGTTCATCGTTGAAGCCGATGAATCCGATGGTTCATTCTTGTTCTACGACACCGCCATCGCGTTGATCACCAATGTGGACAATGACCACCTCGATCACTATGGAAGCGCTGAGGCATTCAACGAAGCATTCGTGCACTTCGCCACGCGCGCCCGCGAAGCAGTCGTGATCTCCGGCGATGATCCGCTCGCACGCGAACTCACCACCGCGATTACTCATGAACGGATCGTGACCTTTGGTCGGGGCAAACACAATGACGTGCGTGTCACCGATATCCGCGGGGAGAACGGTGGCACATCGTTTACCCTCACCAACGTGCACGAGTCAGCAAGTGGTTGGATCCCGGTTCCGGGCGAGCACAACGCTGTGAACGCAGCCGGCGCGGCCGCCGTACTGGGGGAACTCGGCTACTCACTGGCCAGCGCCGTGCAGGGACTGCGCAACTTCGGTGGTACGAAACGCCGGTTCGATCTTCAGGGCGAAGTGCGCGGAGTGCGAGTGTATGACGACTACGCGCACCACCCGGTCGAAGTTGAAGCAGCACTCACTGCAGCGCGCTCGGTCGTCGGTGACGGCCGTATCATTGCCGTCCACCAGCCACATCTGTACTCTCGGACACTCGCGATGCATGAGGCATTCGCCGATGTGCTCGAGCGGTGCGCCGACCACACGGTAGTGCTGGCAGTCGACGGAGCTCGGGAAGATCCGGTTCCAGGTGTCACGGGCGCATTGGTGAGTAATGACTTTAGGAACCCGCAGGTCGTGGAGTATCACGAGCAGTGGGATGCGGCAGCCGCGGCAACGGCTCGTGTCGCGAAAGCGGGCGATTTTGTCATCACGCTCGGCTGCGGAAACGTCAACCGGATTGTGCCGCAGCTGCTGGCGGCTCTCGCGAACGACGACAACGATATGGCCGACCGTCAATGAGACGACCCAACCAGGATCGTGAGGATTCCCAAGAACCAGATCGGGAATCCAGCTCCGACCGCGCTACGAGCCAGCTTGCTGTTTGGCGTGCTGCGCGCGCTCGGAAACAACACGAACGCGCGGAGATCAAGCGATTCACTCGGCACCGGCGTGCGCGGCGTCGGGGCGTGATTATCGGTGCTAGCGCATTTGTACTGTTGTTGGCGCTGCTGGCAGCAGCGATCTATAGCCCGTTGATGAACGTTACTGATGTGCGTGTGGAAGGCACACAGCGCCTCAATGCGGATGAAGTCACCAGCGCACTGGAACCGATCAAAGACCGACCCATTGCCCAGGTTAAGGATGGGGATGTCGAGGCGATTCTGCGCGAGTTTGTGCTCGTGCAAAGTTATACGGTTCAACGGATCCCGCCGAATACCGTGATCGTGCACATCATTGAGCGGCAGCCCATTGGTGTTATCGAACAGAACGGTTCGGTGACCGTTGTGGATGGGGCAGGAGTTTCGCTGTGGGAAGATCCTGGAGCGAAGGAGTCGCTGCCAGCAATTACGACGTCTCCGAGTAAACGAGCCGAGTTCGCGGAACTCGGTCATGTGCTCACTGCCCTCCCCGCTGACGTTCTACAGACGATCGCAACGGTGCAAGCAGAAACTGTAGACAGCATCCGATTCACGCTCAGAGACGGTCGGAAGGTTATGTGGGGCAGCAGCAGTGATACGCAGACGAAATTAACCGTGTTGCAGGCGTTAATGAACGCCACCGACGGGTCCGCATCCGAGTTCGACGTATCGAGCCCGGAACAGCCAGTGACCCGAGCCGGCTAATCGACCCAAACGATCGCGGCTATCACTGCCCGAAAACTCTCAACCTAGGGTTTAAACGAATTGCGGTTGGCGGGCAACACGCCACCGTGCAACAAGTCTTGGCCAGTGGTTGAGTCATAACGTTGCATCACAACTTCGAATTTCACCGTGAAATTGCGAAACCGCATCCGACAACGACAAAGGGGCCTGTACGTGTCGAACCCAGACTCACCCACGAACAACTACCTCGCCGTAATTAAGGTCGTCGGTGTTGGTGGCGGTGGTGTCAACGCTGTGAACCGCATGATCGAAATCGGTTTGCGCGGCGTTGAATTCATTGCAATCAATACTGATGCGCAGGCGCTGCTGATGTCCGACGCCGACGTCAAGCTCGATGTGGGGCGTGAACTCACTCGCGGCCTCGGCGCCGGAGCCGACCCAGAGATTGGTCGACGTGCGGCAGAAGATCACGTGGAGGAGATCGAAGAAGCACTTGCCGGTGCCGATATGGTGTTCGTCACCGCAGGTGAGGGTGGCGGTACCGGTACCGGTGGTGCTCCGGTCGTCGCGCGGGTTGCGAAGTCGATCGGTGCGCTCACGATCGGTGTTGTCACCAAGCCGTTCTCCTTTGAGGGCCGACGTCGCGCAGAACAGGCTGAGCACGGTGTCGCGGCACTGAAGGAACAGGTCGATGCCCTCATCGTGGTGCCAAATGACCGCCTGCTTGCTATTAGCGACCGCGGTATTTCGATGCTTGAAGCGTTCGCTACGGCGGACCAGGTGCTGCTTGCCGGTGTGCAGGGTATTACCGACCTGATTACCAACCCGGGTGTTATCAACGTTGACTTTGCGGACGTGAAGTCGGTGATGCAGGGCGCCGGTTCAGCACTCATGGGTATCGGTACCTCTCGAGGCGCCGACCGGTCTGTCAAGGCCGCTGAGCTTGCTGTCGCCTCACCGCTGCTCGAAGCCTCCATCGAGGGCGCACACGGTGTATTGCTCTCCGTGCAGGGTGGTTCGAACCTCGGAATGTTTGAGGTTGCCGAGGCCGCGCAGCTGGTGCGAGATGCAGTGCATGATGGCGCCAATATCATCCTCGGTACGGCCGTCGACGACACGCTCGGTGACGAAGTCCGGGTCACGGTTATCGCCGCAGGATTCGACGGTGGTGAACCGCGGCCTCTGGAGTCGCACGAGATCGTCAATTCCGCACCAAACCCGCTGCCTTCTCTTGCTGAAGCTACCGCTCGCAATAGTGCTGATGGTGCCGAGGAAGCGGAAAACGCTGACGAAGAGGCACAAGCGTCGAAGCAGGATGCGCCCTCGCAGGAAGGCGTGCGACTCGCTCCGGCAACCCAGAGTGCACCGGACACGCAGCAGCCCGGTGCCCGCCTGGGCGAGAGCCCAGCATGGTCGACCGCTGAGGCTCCGACTGTCGCTCCTCGTCAGCAGGAGTCGCCATACTCGGATGATGAGAGCGATCTCGACATCCCAGAGTTCCTGCGCTAGGTCAAAGTATGAGTAATCAGAGCTTGCAGCCGTCCTGGGGGAGCCGTGAGGCACTCGCGGGGCGGCTAGCCACCGTTCGCGAACAGATTGCCGCAGCGGCTGAGGAATGCGATCGCGACCCCGCGTCCATCACCCTGGTGGCGGTCACCAAGTTTCATGATCTCGACATCATCGACGCCCTGTACGAGCTCGGCGTACGCGACTTCGGCGAGAACCGTCACCCGGAGTCGCGAAACAAGGCGGCACGATTACGCGAGGTCGCGGGTGAGCAGGCCCGCATGCACTTCATCGGGCAATTACAGCGAAACAAGGCTCGTCAGGTGGGTCGATATGCGGATGTCATCGAATCGATCGACCGCGTTGACCTCGTTGATGCGCTTGCGAAGCTGGAACGAGAAGACGGTCGCGCGGTTGAAGTGACTATTCAGCTTTCCCTAGACGGCGACACGTCTCGAGGCGGAGTGATCCTGGACGAGGCGCCGGATCTGGCGAAGCGCATTCTTGACACTGACACCCTTGCGCTGCGTGGTGTTATGGCAGTGGCCCCGATTGGAGCAGATACCGATCAGGCATTTGCCGCGGTTCGCGAAACGAGTGAACGCATCCGCGAGTTCGCTCCAGAAGCCACCTGGTGCTCGATGGGGATGTCGCATGACTTCCGCTCAGCAATTTCTCAGGGCGCGACACACCTACGAATCGGCACGGCAATAACGGGAATGCGCCCGACCGCCCCGTAACGTGGAGTGAAAGCAGACAGGTTCAGGAGGCATCAGTATGAGCAATCCATTGCGTAACGCCATGGTCTATTTCGGATTGGCTGAAGAGGACGAGACGGCATCCGCATCGCAGCAGCCGGCATCCCGTCAGGCACCGACCGATCGAGTTGCCCCCGTTGAAGAGCACAGTGCACCTGCGGCTCCGGTTACTCCCATCCACAAGGTTGCGTCCCCGAATAAGTCGGCAGCACCGGCCGCATCCCCCCGTCCAGTCTCACCGAACGTTGGAGCGATGAACGAAATCCTGACTGTCCACCCGAAGGCTTACGACAAGGACGCCCAGCTCATCGCGGAATCCTTCCGTGATGGTGTGCCGGTCATCATGAACTTGTCGCAGATGACTGATGCGGATGCACGTCGCATTATTGACTTCGCCTCGGGACTCACGCAGGGTCTCCACGGCAAGATCGAGCGAGTAACGAACCGCGTGTTCCTGCTTACCCCTGAGAATATCGCCGTACACGGTGAATCGACTTCGAACCAGAACGAGGCGACGTTCCTCGTATAACCCGTGTGGGATGAGCTCGCGCAGCATCGCTCACTGAGGCAGTGAGTAGCGCTGACTACTAGATCTCATACGCCTTGACGAATCTGTTGAGTTCGGTGGTGTGCATGGCGCGCACCGCCGAACTTGCTCCACGCCGATGCGCCCACTGTGGTGCTGTCTCGCTTGTTCAAACTTCCTGCCGATGGAATGGTTACTGTATGCAAATTGTCGGAACGATCCTGATTGTGCTGCTGCAGGTATTCACCGTGGCAATGTGGGCGCGGTTCATTCTTGACTGGGTGCAGGTACTGGCCCCAGCGTTCCGGCCGAAGGGCATAATCCTCGTGCTTTCTGAGCTTGCGTATACCGTGACCGATCCGCCATTGCGCCTGGTGCGGCGGGTGGTTAAACCGGTCCCGATCGGCGGGGCATCACTGGATATCGCATGGATCATCCTGGTCATTGCGGCTGGGGTATTGTCGAGCCTTGTTGCACGAATCTTCCTCTGAAATCACCATTTGTTAGGGACGAACTGAACAAACGATGTGACGAACGTGGCAATTGTGCCGTAATGTGAGCGTTGTAAATTGTTTGCCTCGAATGAAAGGGCCTCTGATGGCACTGACACCGGAAGACGTGGTTAATAAGCGTTTTCAGCAGACGAAATTCCGGGAAGGGTACGACCAGGATGAGGTCGATGACTTTCTTGACGAGGTTGTCGTAGAGCTTCGGCGACTTCAGGCCGAAAATGCAGAGCTTCGCGCCGAGAACGAGCGTTTGAAGCAGGAGGGCGCAGCTGCAGCAGCGCAGCCGGCAGCGCCAGTTCAGGAAGCACCAGCACCGGAAGCTGCTCCCAAACCGGTCGCGGAACCGAAAACCGAGCCTGCCCCGGCAACCGGAGCCTCGCCCGTGTCGCTCTCAGCCGCCGCGAACAACGAAGCCGAATCATCTTCATCCCTGCTCGTGCTGGCACGTCGCCTGCACGATGAGCACGTTGCGGAGGGTGCACGCGCCCGTGACCAGCTGGTCGCCGAAGGTGAAGCCGCGGCCCGCAAGCTGGTAACCGAGGCAGAAGCTGAAGCCGCACGTCGCACCGAGGAATCGGAGACTCACGCGAACCGCGTTGTGTCTGAAGCTGAGTACAGGGCCCGCAACCTCGTTGCTGACGCCGAGGCTCGCGAACGTGAGATCATCACCAACCTCGAATCAACCAAGACTCGCTACGAAGAACGCATCGAAGAGCTGCGTGGCTTTGAGCGCGAGTACCGTACCTCGCTGCGTACCTACATCGAAGGTCAGCTCAACGAGTTCACCTCGGCAAACAACGAGTTTGACGCTAAGAACAAGTAGCACGCTGCCCTGCTACAAGACAGCGTGAACTCTCAGTCTGCATCGCGATTGTCCCCACGTATCGGCATTGCCGGCATGTTGGGGGCAATTGCGATTTCGCTCGTGGTTATCGACCAGGTCGTAAAACAGATCGTGGTCAGTAGCATGGTCGAGGGGCAGGTAATTCCCGTGCTCGGCGATGTGTTGCAGTGGCATTTCGTTCGCAACCCCGGAGCGGCATTTTCTTTGGTCGCGAATAGCACCTGGTTGCTGACGCTGCTTGCCGGCGGCATCACGATCGCCATCATCGCGAACATCCGTCGCATCCGCTCGTGGCAGTGGGCATGCGTATTCGGGGCCGTACTGGGCGGGGCGATCGGAAATCTCATCGACCGGCTATTCCGCGAGCCCTCCTTTGGTGAGGGCCACGTGATCGACTTCATCTCGACGCCGTGGATGATGCCGGCAATTTACAACATCGCTGACATCGGTATTTCGCTTGGAATGGCAGGTCTGGTGTTACTCGTGCTCTTCGACGTCGGTCTGGATGGACGTCGTGGGCGAGATAAGCAGGTGAACGAATCGGCAGACTCGGCAACTGCACTCGACTCGGAGAATGCCTGATGGAATCCCGCATCCTGCCAGTGCCCGACGGGCTTGATGGTGCCCGTGTTGATGCCGGTGTCGCCAAACTCTTGGGGCTGAGTCGGACAAAGATCGCAACCGCCGCCGACCGAGGCCAGGTGCGGCAGGATGGTGTCGCGCTCGGCAAGTCTGACCGATTGGTTGCCGGCGCAATGCTCGATGTCCAGTGGGAAGCCGATCGAGCCCCCGAGGTCGAAGCGATTGAGGTTCCTGAGCTGGAGATTGTGCACGACGAACCCAGCTTCGTGGTCGTGATGAAACCGGTTGGTGTGGCGGCGCATCCGTCCGTCGGCTGGTCCGGTCCGACCGTGCTCGGCGCACTTGCCGCCGCAGGATTCAGAATCTCAACTTCAGGGCAGCCGGAGCGCCAGGGAATCGTGCACCGTTTGGATGTGGGCACCAGCGGGCTGATGGTCGTCGCCAAAAGCGAGAAAGCATATTCGGTGTTGAAACAGGCTTTCCGCGATCGTGCGGTCGATAAGACGTACCACGCTGTTGTGCAGGGGCTGCTTGACCCACTGGTAGGCACAATTGACGCGCCGATCGGCCGTCACCCCGGTTCTGGATGGAGATTCGCCGTGGTTGCCGACGGTAAACCGTCGATTACTCACTATGAGACGCTCGAGGCGTTTCGGCGTGGATCGCTGCTCGAGATACACCTCGAGACGGGACGCACCCACCAGATCCGCGTGCACATGTCGGCCCAACACCATCCGTGCATGGGTGACCCGCTGTATGGCGGCGATCCTAAACTGGCTGCCGCGCTCGGACTAGACCGCCAGTGGCTGCACGCGGTTGGCTTGGGGTTCGCACACCCGGAGTCTGGCGAATATGTGCACTTCACCTCGGAGTATCCCACCGACCTCGCACATGCACTCGAGACATTGCGCGCCGGCAAGGTGTAGCCCGCGACGCGTACTGATCGAATCGACGCCAGTATTCGGCCGCGTAGGATGGTGTCCGATCTAGTGGGAGGAACTTCGTGGCGTCGTCTGACTCGTTCGTACATCTGCACAACCACACCGAGTACTCGATGCTCGATGGTGCTGCCAAGATCGAAGAGCTCATTAAAACTGCTGCCGAGATGGGGATGCCGGCAATTGCCACGACTGACCACGGCAATATGTTCTCGGCGTACGAGTTCTATCGCACCGCCAAAAAGTACGACATCAAGCCGATTATTGGTACGGAGGCGTACCTCACGCCCGGTACGCACCGTTCCGATCGCTCCCGGGTGAAATGGGGCAATGGTGGTGGCGACGATGTCTCCGGTGGTGGTGCCTACACCCACATGACCATGCTTGCCGAGACGACCGAAGGGATGCATAACCTCTTTCGGCTCTCCAGCTACGCCTCGATAGAGGGGTACTACTTCAAGCCGCGGATGGACCGGGAGCTGCTCTCTCGGTACGCAGATGGCATCATCGCCACGACCGGTTGCCCGTCCGGCGAGGTACAGACACGATTGCGCCTCGGTCAATACGATCTGGCAATCGAAGCGGCAGCGGAATTCCGCGATATTTTCGGGAAGGAGAACTTCTTTCTCGAACTCATGGACCACGGCGTTTCAGTCGAGCGACGCGTGCGAGACGATCTGCTGCGTTTGGGGAAGGACCTTAATTTACCGCTGCTGGTGACGAACGACCTGCACTACACCCACAAACACGACGCGGTTCACCATGAGGCATTGTTGTGCGTGCAGTCGGGATCGACACTCGACGATCCGAATCGGTTTAAGTTCGACGGTGAGGGGTACTACCTCAAGAGCGCAGAAGAGATGCGCCACCTATTCCGGGACTTCAAGGAGGGATGCGATAACACGCTCGTAGTGGCAGAACGCTGCCAAGCGGAGTTCGACGAGCAAGCAAACTTCATGCCAGCGTATCCCGTTCCAGAGGGGGAGACCGAGGCAAGCTGGTTCGCCAAAGAAGTGGATCGCGGATTGCACTACCGCTACGGCGACACGATTCCCGAGGACGTGCGTGCCCAGGCCGATTACGAAACGGGCATCATTACCCAGATGGGATTCCCCGGCTACTTCCTTGTGGTGGCCGACTACATCCAGTGGGCAAAAGAGAACGGTATCCGAGTTGGTCCGGGGCGCGGATCCGGAGCCGGTTCAATGTGCGCGTATGCGCTGAGGATCACCGACCTGGATCCTCTTGAACACGGCCTCATCTTCGAGCGGTTCCTCAACCCAGACCGTGTGTCGATGCCTGACTTCGATATTGACTTCGACGATCGCCGACGTTCGGAAGTGATCCACTACGTCACCGAGAAGTACGGTGACGACTATGTTGCCCAGATCGTCACCTACGGAACGATCAAGTCGAAACAGGCGCTTAAAGACTCATCCCGTGTGCTCGGGTTCCCTTTTTCTGTCGGCGACACACTGACCAAAGCGATGCCTGCTGCGGTGATGGGCAAAGACATCCCGCTCTCCGGTGTCTTCGACCCGGAACATCCTCGCTACAAAGAAGCGGGCGAGATGCGAACGGTGATCGAATCCACTCCGGACTTCAAGAAAGTCTTCGATACCGCCCGCGGTATCGAAGGGCTGAAACGCCAGTGGGGCGTTCACGCAGCTGGCGTGATCATGTCCTCGCATCCGATCATCGACGTCATCCCGCTGATGAAGCGTGAGCAGGATGGACAGATCGTCACGCAATTTGACTACCCGGCGTGTGAGTCCCTCGGCCTAATCAAGATGGACTTCCTCGGGCTGCGTAATCTCACCATCATCTCGGATGCCATCGAGAACATTAACACCAACCGCGGCGAGGACCTTGACCTCGAGCAATTGCAGCTCGATGATGCAGAAACCTACAAGCTGCTCAGCCGGGGAGATACGCTCGGCGTGTTCCAGCTTGACGGTAACGGACTGCGCGCGCTGCTGCGCCAGATGAAACCGGACTCCTTCGAAGACGTCTCGGCCACGATCGCGCTGTACCGCCCCGGCCCGATGGGGGCAAACTCGCATACGAACTACGCGATGCGTAAGAACGGTCTACAACCGATCACCCCCATCCACCCCGAGCTTGAAGAACCGCTGCGGGACATCCTCGCGGAAAGCTACGGCCTGATCATCTATCAAGAGCAAGTCATGGCGATCGCGCAGAAAGTCGCCGGATATACGCTCGGTCAGGCCGACCTGTTGCGGCGTGCAATGGGTAAGAAGAAGAAGGCCGAACTGGATAAGCAGTTCTCAATCTTCTCTGAAGGAATGGCGGCGAACGGATTCTCCAACGACGCGGTAACCGCGCTGTGGAACATTCTGCTGCCGTTCTCTGACTACGCCTTTAACAAGGCACACTCGGCCGCCTATGGAGTCGTCTCCTACTGGACCGCCTACCTAAAAACACACTACGCACCCGAGTACATGGCAGCGCTGCTCACCAGCGTCGGTGACTCACGCGACAAACTTGCTGAGTACCTCAACGAGTGCCGGCACATGGGCATCCGCGTCCTGCAGCCCGATGTGAACGAATCCACGCTGCGATTTCGAGCTGTCGGCGATGACATCCGCTTCGGCATGGGCGCCGTGCGTAATGTGGGCGATCAGGTCGTCGCCGATATCGTCGCAGCCCGAGAGCAAGAGGGCAAATTCACTTCATTCCACGACTTCCTCAGCAAAGTACCGCTGTCGGTCGCGAATAAGCGCACGGTCGAATCCCTCATTAAAGCCGGTGCCTTCGACACTATGGGCGATACCCGGCGTGCCCTTGTTGAGGCGCACGAGGATGCGGTTGATGCGGCGGTCAGCAAGAAACGTAACGAGGCACACGGCCAGGTCGACCTGTTCGCTGGGCTAATGGAATTCGAAGAGGAAGAATCAACAGTTCCACCGCGTCCCGAATTTACTCGGCGAGACAAACTCGCATTCGAACGCGACATGCTCGGCCTCTATGTCTCCGACCATCCGCTAAAGGGCCTAGAAACCGAGCTGGCCAAGCTCGCCGCCACCCCAATCCTGGATCTCATCGGCGATACCGAGGTTCGTGACGGTGAGCAGGTGCAAATCGCTGGCCTCGTCACCACCGTGCAACACCGCATCGCGCGCAACTCCGGGAACCCATACGCCATCCTGAACGTTGAGGATTTCGGTGGTGAGATCACCGTCATGTTCCTCGGAAAGACCTATGCGGAGTATCAGAACGAGCTCGTAGGTGACCAGATTGCGGTGATTCGAGGTCGAGCACAGAACCGTGACGACGGTGTGACCATCACCGCCCAGGGAATCGCAATTCCGCAGCTGGCCGTTGGCGATAACCGGCCCTTGACCCTGACCGTGGTGGATACCCGCGCCACCGAAGAAGTAGTGGCACAGCTTGATGAGCTACTGCGACGCCACCCGGGGGAGTCCGAGGTTCGTTTGCACTTGCACACCGAAACCGCTGTGCGAAAGTTTGAGCTACCACATCGAGTGCAGCTCGGCTCGGCGATTTATTCCGAGCTGGCCGCAATTCTCGGACCGGGGAGCGTCGAATAGCGTAAATGCGCTGTCACAGCCAACTAGACTGAGAGCATCATGCTCAAACAACTCGATCTTCGTGGCAAACAGCTTGACGATGCGGCGATGCGAGACACGCTGCCGCGTGCTGAACTTGATGTAAGTAGCGCACTCGCGGGAGCAAACGCGCTCATTGATGAAGTCCGCGCCCAGGGGAGCGCCGCCTTGCTGGCACAGGCAGAACGCTTCGACAACACGGTTCCGCGTCACCTTCGCGTACCGCGTGAGGAACTCGTCCAGGCGCTCGAATCGCTCGATAGTGAAGTGCGCTCTGCGCTCGAAACGATGATCACGCGCGTCCGCAAGGCATCACAAGCCCAGGTGCCACCGACTGCCCACACCACGATGGCTCCGGGTGCGGTAATCGAACAGCGGTGGCTACCCGTGGAACGCGTAGGCCTGTACGTACCGGGAGGCAAGGCGGTGTACCCATCCAGCGTGGTAATGAACGTCGTACCCGCCCAGGCTGCCGGTGTTTCCTCAATCGCCATCGCCTCACCGCCACAGGCAGAATTCGAAGGATCAGTGCATCCGACAATTCTGGCCGCTGCTGAATTGCTGGGCATTGATGAGGTCTACGCCATGGGTGGTGCGGGAGCCATCGGCGCATTCGCGTACGGCGTTCCCGATATCGAACTAGCTCCGGTCAACGTCATCACCGGGCCGGGCAATGTCTGGGTTGCCGCCGCAAAGCGCGCGGTGAGCGCAACTGTGGGCATTGATGCCGAAGCTGGCCCTACGGAAATTCTGGTCATCGCCGACGATTCGGCGAACCCCGATTTTGTGGCGGCAGACCTACTCAGCCAGGCTGAGCACGATGAGCTCGCCGGAGTCGTATTCGTCACCGATAGCGAAGACTTTGCGGAGCGCGTGTGTGCGCGACTGACCGAACTCGCCGCTGCCACTCGTCATGCGCAACGCGTTGCCACCTCACTCACCGGACCACAATCGGCCGTAGTGCTCGTTGACGATCTGGCAGCAGCCTGCCGGGTGTCGAATGCCTACGGCCCGGAACACCTCGAGATTCAAACTCGCGATAACGAGGCCACGCTTGCCGGTATCACGAACGCCGGCGCGATTTTCATGGGCGACTATGCACCGGTACCACTTGGTGACTACATCGCCGGCTCCAACCACGTACTACCGACCGAGGGACAGGCCGCACACGCATCCGGCCTCGGCGCTTATACCTTCCTGCGCGCACAGCAGATCATCCGCTACGACGCAGCCGCGCTCGCGGATGTAGCAGAACCATTACGAGCGATTGCTACGGCGGAAGATCTACCGGCACATGCTGACGCCGTGCTGACAAGAACAGGTGCGTCGGACAACATCGAGCGAGCGGAGTAGTACACGTGCACTGTCCGTTTTGTCGACACAGCGACTCACGGGTTGTTGACTCCCGCACTACCGATGATGGCTACGCAATCCGGCGGCGCAGGCAGTGTCCGAATTGTGCTCGACGATTCTCAACACTGGAAACCGCCAGTTTGGTGGTCACAAAACGCTCCGGAGTTGCCGAACCGTTTTCGCGCGAGAAGGTCGTCGCGGGAGTGAGAAAGGCATGTCAGGGCCGGCCGGTTACCGATAGCGATTTAGCGAAACTCGCACAGCGAGTTGAGGAAACGATTCGCTCGTCAGGCGCATCGCAGGTTGAAGCCGGCGAGATCGGTCTTGCCATTCTGCCGTTCTTGCGCGAGCTCGACGATGTCGCCTACCTCCGATTCGCGAGTGTCTACCAGGGATTCGAATCACTCGATGATTTTTCGGCTGCCATTGACCGGCTGCGAAACGATGATGTCCAGGCTAAATATGCGGGCGACTCGGTCGACGGCGAACCGGTGTAACCCGAACCGAGGGGCCCACAGTTCAACCAACGCTAGCCACACTGACGTAGGGAGACCAACACCATGCTGCACAACGCGTTGAGAGCGGGATATCGGCTCGTGTTCAACACGGTATTTCGACGCATGGACGCCGAGCGAGCGCATCACATCGGTGCCAGTGTCATCCGAGCAATCGGTCAGAACCGCATCGTTGCCAGTGCGATCGGTCACCTGACCGCTCCCGCTCCCGAGCTTCGAGTGCGCACATTAGGGCTCGAGTTTCCGTCGCCGTTCGGTGTCGCTGCTGGATTCGATAAGAACGCACAGCTTGTCGATGGGCTCGCCGCGCTGGGATTCGGTCACGTCGAAGTGGGTACGGTCACGCCGGTTGCTCAACCCGGTAACCCAAAACCCCGCATGTACCGCCTGCCCGAGGACGGTGGCTTGATTAACCGGATGGGATTCAATAACGGCGGTGCCCATGCTGCGCTAGCAGCCCTACAACAGGTACGTTCGGCGGACTGCATCGTGGGCGTCAATATCGGCAAGAACAAGTCAACACCTGCCGAAGAAGCAGTGAACGACTATGTTCGCGCCGCGACGATGCTTCGTAGCGCCGCCGACTACCTTGTCGTTAACGTTTCCTCGCCCAATACCCCCGGTCTTCGCGGACTCCAAGAACTCGATGCACTGGCACCGATCCTCGAAGCCACTTGCAAAGCCGCCAGTGGTGTCCCGGTGCTCGTGAAGATTGCCCCTGATCTCACCGATGAGCAGATCCAGAGGATCTGCCAGCTGGCAGTCCGGATCGGGCTGGATGGCATTGTCGCGACCAACACGACGATCTCGCGGGAAGAGCTCGATACCCCGAGGCGCATTGTTGACGCCTACGGGCAGGGTGGACTCTCCGGTGCGCCGTTGCGTGAGCGATCGCTGGAGGTGCTGCGAACAGTGCGAGCGAGCGTTCCGCAAGAGTTTTGCGTCATCTCCGTGGGTGGTGTAACCACTGCCGCTGATGTTCAAGAGCGACTGGATGCGGGTGCGACGCTGGTACAGGGATACACCGCGTTCCTCTACGAGGGACCGGCGTGGGCGTCAGCGATTAACCGGGAGCTTGCTCGCATGCGCTCGGGTGCTTCCTCCCACTAAATACAACAGCGCCGAGTCAGCTTGGTGACCCGGCGCTGGTTAGCTGCTGCGGTGTTAGCCCTTGAACTCGACCTGGCTAAACCGCTTGACCTGCGGTTTCGGTAGTCGCAGCATCCGAATCTGCATGGACCGACCGAGAGCCTGAAAGATAAAGCCTTTTTCGAGTTTGTCCTGACCGATCTTGGCAGCGATGCGCTTGCGAATCATGACACCGTAGATGACACCCTCGATAATGCAGATCGCAAGGTAGATCCAGATGAACGCCATTGCCCACACTGCCGCGTATGCTTGCGGAATCATCGTTGCGAAAATGACCAAGAACATGAGGGGGAGTAGCAGCTCACCGAGCGTGAATCGGGCATCAATGAAGTCGCGCAGGAAGCGCTTCTGCGGTCCTCGCTCACCAGGGCGGAGGTAGCGGTCATCTCCGCGAGCCATACCTTCGCGTGCGCGAGCCTGCTCCTGCCGCAACTTCGCGTTCGCTTCCTTTCGCGCCTTCTTCCGGTCTTCCGGCACGAGCGGGCGGAAGTTTGCCGCTTCGGCGTCGCGTCGGCGAGGGGTCGGCCCCTTCTTGCCGGATGCGGAGGAATCAGTGGTGGCAGCGTGATCGGTTTTGCCAGCGGACGAGGATGCCATGTTGTCCTTTGGTGTTGCGAAACTGGGATTGTTCAATGGTACGGGACTTGTGCGGATTCAGTAACGGATGCGCACCGAGAGCGTTCTGCTGACGGCCCCGTAAGCTAGGGATATGACTGCCGAAGATGCTGTACAGCTCGATCAAGCATTTCTGGACCGCGTTGCGTTGGGAATGCCCCGCACGATCGCTCGATTGGCGCAACTGGTTCGCATCCCCTCTGTCTCCTGGGATGCATTCGACCGCACCCACGTGCGCGACTCAGCTGAACTCACCGCGCAATTCTTGACCGAGACGGGGCTCTTCGAGTCGGTGCAAATTCACCAGTACGACATTGCTGAGGGGTGCCCCGGCCAGCCCGGTGTGATCGCGCACCGTCCGGCGAACCCCGGTTACCCCACGGTCACGCTGTACGCGCATCACGATGTGCAACCACCGGGAGACCCGCAGCTGTGGGACACCCCCGCATACGAGCCCACCATTATCGGTGATCGGATGTATGGTCGCGGCGCGAGTGATGACAAAGCGGGCGTGATGCTGCATATCGCTGCGCTCGAGGCACTCCGGGATGTGTTGGAGGCCGAAGGCCTGCCCTTGGGTATTGGTATCTCGGTGTTTATTGAAGGGGAAGAGGAGCGAGGTTCCGACACCTTCTCGCAGTTCCTTGAACAACACGGCGACGTGCTCGGCGGCGACTACATCATCGTCGCGGATAGTTCGAATGTGACTACCGATGTGCCCGGTTTGAGCGTGGCCCTGCGGGGGAATGTGGTCTTCAACGTTTCTATCCGCACGCTTGAACATGCCTCGCACTCTGGCATGTTTGGTGGAGCGGTGCCTGACGCGTTCATGGCGGCAACGAAACTACTCGCAACGCTGTGGAACGAGGACGGCTCCGTCGCGGTGGCGGGCCTGGCCGAACATGAAGCGGTAACGCCGGCGGTGGATGCGGATGATGTCATCCGTGACGCGGGCGTCATCGGGGGAGCGCTGATCGGAAACGGTGACATTAACTCGCGTATTTGGTACAAGCCGTCCATCACCGTCACTGGCATTGACGCACCCAATGTGGCCAATGCATCCAACACGCTTCTGCCGGAAGTGCGCGTGAGAATCTCTGCTCGTATTGCGCCCGGTGCGGATGGTGAGCGTGAAGCAGCGCTCATTGTTGATCACCTCAAGGCCAATGCTCCCTTTGGTTCGCAGCTGACAGTCGAGGGACTGTCGATCGGCAAACCCGTACTTGTTGATGCGCAGAGCGACGGCGTTCAGCGGATGCTTGCCGCGATGTCGAGAGCGTGGCCACATCCTGCCGAACAGATTGGTATCGGCGGATCGATTCCATTCATCTCTGACTTCAAGGAACAATTCCCGCGGGCTCAGGTCTTGGTGACGGGCGTGGAAGACCCGAATACGCGAGCACATTCGCCGAATGAGTCGCAGCATTTAGGATCGTTGCAATGCGCTATTGGTGCCGAGGTCCTGTTCCTTGCTGACCTCATCACTGCGGCTGAACGAGCGGAATAACCACTGCCGCCTGTAGGCTGCAATCCTTATCCGCGCGAACTGCGCGCATACCGACACGCTTTTGGAGGAAGAATGTCGACCACGCTCACCGGAATCGCCGTCACCGAATCGACTCACGGGGTCACGCTGACACAGGCAGCGGTTGACAAAGTGAAGGCATTGCTCTCGCAAGAAGGGCGAGACGATCTGCGATTGCGAATCGCAGTACAACCGGGTGGCTGCTCTGGGCTCATCTACCAGCTGTACTTTGACGAGCGCCAGATGGAGAACGACGCATCCGTCGACTTCGACGGTGTTGAGCTTATCGTGGATGAAATGAGTGCCCCGTACCTTCACGGAGCTTCGATCGACTTTGCGGACACGATCGAGAAGCAGGGCTTCCAGATTGATAACCCCAATGCGCAGGGCAGCTGTGCATGCGGTGATTCTTTCCACTAGCTAGCACACACTGCGCATTCTTGTCGCGGAACCTCCCGCGGTCCGGCCGTATGGTGGCTAGCTCTGCAACGCGGATGCGGCCCGGTATCGCGCCGTGTCAGGCGCCACGGGCTCGCCTCACCGTCTACGATGGACACATCTGCGTGCCCGAGTGAGCTCGGGGTTTCGATGCGCAGTAGAGGGTAGCGCCCGGAGCAGCATTGGAATGCCGCAAAGAAGCGCTACACTGTGAAACGTCTGAATGCGTCTTCTCGAAAGGTCCAACGTGCGGAAGAACTACCGGAAAGTAGCGGGTGCGGTATCCCTCGCTGCGACCTCGTCGCTTGCGCTGGCTGGCTGTACTGATCAGCAGCTTGGCGCGTATATGCCCGGCGAGGTCGGAACATCTGACAAGGGAGACCTCATCGGAACCTTCTGGACGAACTCCTGGGTCGTTCTGATGGCAATCGGTCTGCTGGTTTGGATCTTGATCATCTGGGCGTCGATTGCCTATCGTCGTCGCAAGAACGAGACCGGCATGCCGGTGCAGATGCGCTACCACATGCCCGTCGAGATTATGTTCACGATCCTGCCGATCGTGCTCGTCGCAGGCTTCTTCGCATTCACCGCTCGAGACGAAGCAATCGCTATCGACGTTGCCGATGAATCCGAGCGCGACGTACACATTGAGGTGTACGGAAAGCAGTGGGCTTGGGACTTCAACTACCTCGAGGTAGATGGATCCGAGTATGACGGTGGCGTGTATTTCGAAGGTGAGCAGGCCCGCGAGGTTCGCGACGAAAACGGTAAGACGACGGGCGAAATCGAAGAGGACAAGCTTCCGGTTGTCTACGTTCCCGTCGGCGCGAACGTCACCTTCGACCTCAAATCGCGTGACGTAGCCCACTCGTTCTGGATTCCCGAATTCCACTACAAGCTCGACACGATCCCCGGCAAAACCAATACGTTTTCGATCACCGTTGAGCGTGAGGGCGAGTACATCGGTAAGTGTGCCGAACTTTGTGGTGAGTACCACTCGATGATGCTGTTCAAGGTCAAGGCAGTATCGGCACAGGACTACAAGGACTACATCCAGTCGCTCCGTGACGCTGGACAAACCGGTGCACGCGGTGACGAATACAACCGCAACGACCAGAACCCTGGAACCTCGGTTCCGGAAATCAAGCACGAGCAGCACTAAGGCAGGGTGAAATGACTTCTACGCTCAATAGGCCTGCCGCTACGCCATCGGCAGCGGAACCTGATTTTTCACCGAGCAAGGTCGGCCGGAAGGGAAACCTTCTGTTCGACATGCTCACCACCACTGATCACAAGAAGATCGGGTACATGTACCTGTACTCATCGGTGATCTGGTTCTGCATCGGTGGTGTGATGGCGTTGCTGATCCGTGGTCAGCTCTTCGCCCCCGGCATGGAGATGATCGCCACCAAGGAGCAGTACAACCAGCTCTTCACGATGCACGGCACCGTGATGCTGCTGATGTTCGCGACGCCGCTGTTCTCCGGATTCGCGAACATCATGGTCCCGCTGCAGATCGGTACTGCCGATGTTGCTTTCCCTCGCTTGAACGCCTTCGCATTCTGGCTGTACAGCTTCGGTGCGTTCGTGGCCGTACTCGGCTTCATCACCCCTGGTGGCGCGGCCGCATTCGGTTGGACCGCATACGTACCGCTTTCGCTGACCACCTTTAGCCCGAGCGTTGGTGGCCACCTGTGGATCGCAGGTCTTGCGCTGACCGGTTACGCCACGATCTTTGGTGCGGTGAACTTCATCACCACCATCATCACCATGCGTGCCCCCGGTATGACCATGTGGCGTATGTCGGTGTTCACTTGGAACACCCTCATCACCTCCATCCTGGTGCTGTTCGCATTCCCGGTACTGACCGTTGCCTGGTTCGCACTACTGATGGACCGCGTATTTGGTACGCACATTTACGATGTGGATGCTGGTGGTGCGATCTTGTATCAACACCTGTTCTGGTTCTTCGGTCACCCCGAGGTGTACGTCATCGCGCTGCCGTTCTTCGGTATTGTCTCCGAAATCTTCCCGGTATTCAGCCGCAAGCCGATTTTCGGTTATAAGACGCTGGTGCTCGCAACCATCTCGATTGCCGCACTCTCCGCATCCGTATGGGCACACCACATGTACGTAACCGGCTCCGTACTGCTGCCGTTCTTCGCACTGATGACGATGCTGATTGCGGTTCCGACCGGTGTGAAGATCTTTAACTGGGTCGGCACTATGTGGCGTGGTTCGATCACCTTCGAAACGCCAATGCTCTGGTCGCTGGGCTTTATCGTCACCTTCGTATTCGGTGGTCTTACCGGTGTCATCCTCGCCTCGCCGATCCTCGACTTCCACGTCTCCGACACCTACTTTGTGATCGCCCACTTCCACTACGTACTTTTCGGTACCGTCGTATTTGCGATGTTCGCCGGATTCTACTTCTGGTGGCCCAAGTGGACGGGCAAGATGCTCAACGAGGGCCTCGGTAAGGTCCACTTCTGGGTGCTGTTTGTCGGCTTCCACATGACCTTCCTGGTTCAGCACTGGCTCGGTGTCATGGGTATGCCCCGTCGCTACTACACGTACCAGGCAGAGGACAACTTCACGTGGGCCAACCAGGTGTCCAGTGTTGGTGCGATCATCCTCGCGCTCTCGATGATCCCGTTCTTCCTGAACGTGTACCTCACGCACCGCAACGGCAAGAAGGTTACGACCAACGACCCTTGGGGTTACGGTGGATCACTCGAGTGGGCAACCAGTTGCCCGCCGCCGCGCCACAACTTCACTGAGATTCCGCGAATCCGTTCCGAACGTCCGGCGTTTGACCTGAACCACCCGGAATACTCGGCCCCCGGCGCGCATGGCGCCGTTCCTGCGGCAGGAAAGGTGAGCTAGCTCATGAAAACACTCCGTAACCTGATGATCGGTCTGGTCTTCTTCTACG
Source organism: Pseudoclavibacter sp. Marseille-Q3772 (assembly GCF_916618895.1). Taxonomy (NCBI): domain Bacteria; kingdom Bacillati; phylum Actinomycetota; class Actinomycetes; order Micrococcales; family Microbacteriaceae; genus Pseudoclavibacter; species Pseudoclavibacter sp. Marseille-Q3772. The sequence continues at coordinate 546,885 of NZ_OU745391.1, read as the reverse complement.
CCGTGATGACCGCCTTCTACACGGTTTGGACTGCAGTGATCGATAACGATCCGGAATGGGTTGGAATCGTGGCGTTCATTCTGATGACGCTGTTCACCGCGTTCATTGCCTGGTACATGTCTATGGAGCACAAACCTTTCAAGTCGAAGGCGCTTCCTGAAGACCGTGAGGACGCAGAGATCCACGAGGCGGATCCTGAACTCGGTGTATTTTCGCCGTACTCGATCTGGCCGGTAGTCGCTGCCGGTGGCGCTGCGCTCGTGTTCGCGTCCATCGCATTCGGATGGTGGCCAGCATTCTTCCTTGCACCGATCGGTTTGGTGGGTCTGCTCGGCTGGATGTTTGAGATGTACCGAGGTAAGTTCGGTCATTAGATTGCCTTAGCTGTGCTGATGCCCTGCACCCTGGTGTGCAGGGCATCAGCTGTTTCCGGGGTCGACAGATATCCTCAAGATCATGAGCATTTCGGATCGGGAACTTGTCGAACTGCGCCAGATTGCACAGGGCATTGCCGGGAACCCATTCTCGGCACCGCAGACCGCGGCAAGGCACCTGGTGCTATCTCAGGGCCAACATCTCAACGGTTTAATTGCTTCGTTGGCGTATCGCACCAATGACGCAACGGTTGATGGGGTGGTTGACGCCTTCAATGAAGGGATGCTGGCTCGTGGGTACCCGATGCGAGGCACGATTTTTGGAGCATCTACGGATGACATCGGCTGGATAACCGAGCTCTGTGGTCCTCGGCAACTGAACAGCGCAGCGAAACGACGCGCCAGCCACGGCATCGATGAGGAAATGCTCTTTCGTGCGCTCTCGGTGGCTGGTGAGGAGTTCGCGCGTCAGGAGCCTCATTATGGGGTGCCTGCCGCGTCTGTTGAGGACTTGGGTGCGGCTTGGCAGGCGGCAACCATCCCTACGGGCCAGGGCAGGCGCTATCACCTGATCTTTACCCTTATGGCCGGCGGCAAGTTGGTCTATGGTCCGATCACCCGTTCGGCATCGGGTAGTGCGCTGGTTCACCTGATCGTCCCGAGGTCCACATGGGTACCGAACGAATCGAGTCTTGAGGCTCGATTCAATGGTGACAGCAAGGCGGCAGTGACCGAGTTCTTGCAGCGATACTTGTACGGCCACGGTCCGGCCACGATCCGGGATTTCGCGTGGTGGACGAAGTTACCGCTTGGCGTGATTCGTGCAAGCGCTGTGGAGGCAACGGCAGCCCTTGAAGATTACGGAGTCGATCACGATGGGGAGACCCTATACGGTCGCCCTGGTCTGCGTGAAGAACGATCGCAGCGAGCATCCGAACTGTCCGCTGGTCGGTTGCTTGCCCCGTTTGATGAGCTCGTGCTCGGCTACCCGAACCGCCTGCGTATGCTCACATCGGATCAAAGTAAGCAGCTGGTCCCCGGTAATAATGGAGTGTTTAAGAACGGGATGCTGCGCGCAGGTCGGCTGATCGGGACCTGGAGTGCATCGTCACGAGCGAATAGCAATCGAGTGACATTCACTCCGTTCACGGGGCGCTTATCAGCACGAGCCGAGCGCGAGTTCTTGCGTGCGCACGCGAATTATCCCGGCTAGCGGTTAGCGTCGCTACTGCCGGGTATCGCAAACGGGTCGTCTTGGGGGTCGGATGTGGGGGAGTACTCCACGTGGTTGAGTACCGTTTCGTACACCTCGCTACCGAACGCATCGAGGATGAGTGCGGCGGTCATATCCATGCCGGCTGAAACTCCGGATGAGGTCCAGCGGTCTCGGTCATGAACCCACCGCGCCCGCGGCACCCATTCGACAGCTGTGCCGAAGCCCGTTGCCCACTGGAACGCTTGCTTATTGCTGGTTGCCCGATAGCCATCAAGGAGCCCTGCTGCGGCGAGCAGTGCTGATCCGGTGCATACGGATGCAACCACGTTCGCCGCTAACGCTGCCCGTCGGATCTGCGCCAGTGCGCTGTGTGCTTGAACGAGCTCACGCGCTCCCATCCCTCCAGGGACCAGAAACAGCTCACAGGGGTCAGTGATGGGCGCGTCGGCCGAGATCCTCACCCCCTGAGCACTCGTAATGACTGCCGGATGGGTAGGGGAGCCTTCCGCGTCGGGCTCGGGGATGTAGACGGTACGCACGTTCACACCAGGCACATTCGCCAATAGCTCGATTGGCCCCATGGCATCCAGGAGCTCGAATCCCGGGTAGAGCAAGACGTTGACGGTAGAGAGGCGCATCCTCATCCCTTCTTGTGCGGGAAACGCAACGGGGCGGAATGCGTGGTCACATTCCGCCCCGTTGGCTCGCATCGACTAGTGAATCTCAGCGTGGTGGTGCTTGGCTGCTTCCAGCTCGCTCGGTGTTACCGATTCAACACGGTCGGCGAAGAACCAGCGGGAGAGGGCAGCGCGTGCCTTGCCCTTCTTCTTACCGTTCTCGTCGATGTACGGCTTGACCGGAACATAGTTCTCGTACTGCATCTGGAAGATTTCTTCATCAGTGAGCGGTACGTGAACTTCCTGGAACTCACCGTGCGGCAAGCGGATAACTCGACCGGATTCGTGTCCATGCAGCAGCGTGTTGCGGTCGTGCTTCTGCAGCGACAGGCACCAGCGCTTGGTAACCCAGAACACGATGATGGAACCGAAGATCAGCCAGAACTGCAGGAAGTGGATGACGTGTTCCATCGCGAGGTGGAAGTGGGTCGCCATGAGGTCGGAGGACGCCGCAGCCCACATCGTCGCATAGAGGTTGATCCAGGCAGCTCCAAGGGCGGTGCGGAACGGAGCGTTACGCGGACGGTCGAGCAGGTGGTGCTCGCGCTTGTCACCGGTAATCCACGATTCGAGGAACGGGTAGACGAACAGGCCGATCACGAAAATTCCCATAAGCAGGAACGGGATCAGGATCGCCCAGGTGATCGTTACCGGTCCAAGCGATGTTTCCAGGCCCGGCGGAATCAGACGAAGCGCACCGTCACCGAAACCGATGTACCAGTCAGGCTGGGTACCGGCCGATACGGGGGAGGGGTCGTACGGTCCGTAGTTCCAAATTGGGTTGATCTGGAACAGTGAAGCGATCAGGAAGATCAGACCGATCACGAGGAACATGAAGCCCGTTGCCTTGGCCGCGAAGACCGGCAGCACCGGGTTACCAACAACGTTGGTCTCGGTCTTACCGGGGCCAGGCCACTGCGTGTGCTTGTGGACCACCATGAGCAACAGGTGGAGTGCCAGGAACGCAATCAGCAGCGCCGGGAGAATCATGATGTGCAGGGCGTACAAGCGACCAACAATCGCGTCACCCGGGAACTCTCCGCCGAACATGAGGAACGAGATCCACGTTCCGAACAGCGGAACACCCTTGATCATGCCGTCAACGATTCGCAGACCGTTACCGGAGAGGAGGTCGTCGGGGAGCGAGTAACCGCTGAAGCCCTCAAGCATGGCGATGATCCACAGTACGAGACCGATCACCCAGTTGAGCTCACGGGGCTTACGGAAGGCACCGGTAAAGAACACGCGAGCCATGTGCAGCATGATCGATGCTACGAACAGCAGTGCTGCCCAGTGGTGCACCTGACGCATGAGCAAACCACCGCGAACATCGAAGGAGATGTCCAGCGTGGATGCCATTGCGGCTGACATTTCCATACCCTGCAGCGGCACATAGGAACCGTGGTATTCGGTGTGCGCCATCGATGGGTCAAAGAAGAAGGTCAGGAAGGTACCCGAGAGCAGGATGGCGATGAAGCTGTACAGCGCCACCTCACCCAGCATGAACGACCAGTGGTCAGGGAAGATCTTGCGACCGAACTCCTTGACGGCACCCGAAACGCTCGTGCGCTCGTCAAACCACGTTGCAGCCTTGGCGACTGCGCCGCCCTGGGCGGCCGAAACATTAGACGTTGTAGTCATTGCGACGCTCCCAGAAGGTTGGTCCGACAGGTTCGTGGAAGTCGCTCTGAGCGACCAGGTAGCCTTCGCTGTCCACCTCAATCGGTAGCTGCGGCAGCGGGCGACCGGCAGGGCCGAAAATAACCTTGCAGTGCTCAGTTACGTCGAACTGCGACTGGTGGCAGGGGCACAGCAGGTGGTGCGTTTGCTGCTCGTACAGCGCAACGGGGCAACCAACGTGGGTGCACACCTTCGAGTACGCCACGATGCCCTTGTATGCCCAGTTCTCGCGGCCCGGCTTGTGCTTCAAGCGCTCTTCAGGAAGACGCATGAGCAGCACAACGGCCTTGGCCTTCTCGTTGAGCTTGCCGTGCTCGAGCTCGTTCAAGCCCTCCGGAATGACGTGGAAGGCCGAGCCGATGGTTACTTCGGATGCCTTGATGGGGGTACCGGAGGGGTCGCGTACGAGGCGGACACCCTTATCCCACATCGTCTGGTGCATCAGCTTGATCGGGTTCTCGTTGTTGCCGTTGTAGAGGTCGCGCAAAAGCACGATGCCAGGAAGAGGCAGGGCGAGCGCGGCACCAATTAGCGAGTTGCGCAGCATCTTGCGGCGGGTAAAGCCAGATTCTTCGTCAGCCTGCTTGAAGATCTCAGCAACACGCTTTGACGTTGCAGGCGACGCTCCGGTCTTGTGACGAGCCTCGACCTGTTCCTCATCCTTCATCAGGTACTTAGCCCACGCCACAGCACCGGTACCGAGCGTCAGCATGCCGAAGGCAATGCCAAGACCGATGAACATGCTGTTCCAGCGAACACTGGTGATGTCGGCGCGGTCGATTGGCCAGATGAAGTAGGCGGCAATCGCGAAGATGGTGCAGGCGAGTGAAACCCAGAAGAGTGCGGTTACTACGCGCTCGGTGGTCTTTGCCTTCTGCGGATTCGTGTCAGTTACCCGCTCGTGGTGCACTGGCAAGCCAGGGTTGTCGAACGCTTCTACGTTCGGATCCTGAGCGCCCGAGCTAACCGCGCGGTCCGACGAATTGGCGGTACGGAGCTCCCCGCCGAGTTCGTCTTCTGCCATGGGTTATCCCTTTCTGGGTTGATGAGGTGGATGAAGTCAGGTGGTTGCGGTGTTCGTTAGTTCGGGCGTGAGGTGAGCCAGATCGCTATGCCCGAAGCCGCACCAATACCGATGAGCCAGATGAACAGACCTTCAGCTACCGGGCCGACCGAGCCGAGGTTATATCCGCCCACCATCGAGGTGTTTTCGGTCATCCAACGGATCGAAGTGATGATGTCTGCCTTGTCTTGCGGTGTGAGGTTGGTGTCGTTAAACACCGGCATGTTCTGCGGGCCGGTCTGCATCGCCTCGTAGATGTGGCGTGGTTCGACGGTCTGCAGCTGCGGTGCATACTTACCCTCGGTAAGGGCACCACCGGCGGCCGCTACGTTGTGGCACATTGCGCAATTGATGCGGAAGAGTTCTGCACCGCGTGCGGCATCACCATCTGCCTGGACGTACTCGTCAGCTGGAATTGCTGGGCCCGGTGCGAGCGAGGCCACATAAGCCGCCATCTGCGAGGTTTGCTTCTCGGTGAACTGGGCCGGCTTGACCGGTGCCTGCGGGGCGGTGTTCTGCAGCGGCATACGACCGGTGCCGACCTGGAAGTCGACTGCTGCCGCGCCCACACCGATCAGTGACGGGCCCTCTGAGGTGCCGACGGCATCCATACCGTGACAGGTGGCGCAGTTCGCGTTGAAGAGTGCCTTACCCTCTTCGATGGTCTGCGCGCTGTTCATGTCGACTGCTGGCTCTTCGGCGGCAGCGTTGGCGACAACCGAGTCAACTGCACCGTAAGCACCACCGGTGAGGAGTAATCCAAGACTGAGCAGACCTGCGGTCGCAAGCGGGCTCCGGCGCCCACGCTTGCGTGACTTCGAGACCGCGGGTCGGTTACTAGTGGTCAAAGACATGTGTAGCTCTCTCCTAGGGGCCGATGCTTACGCGAGGAACGGCAGGATGTAGACGACAAAGAACAGGCCGATCCAAACAACGTCAACGAAGTGCCAGTAATACGACACTGCCATGGCGCTCTGCATCTCACGCTTACCCAAGCGACGTACTGCGTACATCCGGACAATCACAATCAAGAACGCGAGCAGACCACCGATAACGTGCAGGCCGTGGAATCCGGTTGCCATGTAGAACGAGCTCGTGAACGGATTGAGGTTGAATACGTAGCCCTCGCTGACAAGGGTTGCGTACTCAAACACCTGTCCGGAGACGAAAATCGCACCAAGCACAACGGTGAGGTAGAACCACTCGACGGTGGCCCACTTACCGTTGTTGTCGCGCCGGTCCTTTCGACCCGCTTCGGCGTGCATGACACCGATCTGGCAGGTTACCGAGCTGGCAACCAGGATCAGGGTGTTACCCGCGGAGAACGGAATGTTCATGACGTCGTGGCCGGCAGCGAACTGCTCTGGTGCCATCGCGCGCAGTGTGAAGTAGATCGCGAACAGGCCAGCGAAGAACATCACTTCGGAGCCGAGCCAGACAATCGTGCCGATTGCCACAGTGTTCGGTCGGTGAACGCGTGGTACGACGGGAGTTGTAGTTGCAGAAGTCACGCATCCCATTATGACGGAAAATTCAGGTTCTCCAAGTTGATGGAGTGGGTGAGTCACTAGCGCTCAGTACACTCGGGGTCATGACCGCAGCACAAACATGGCCTCAGATGCTTGAAAAGCTCCTCCGCGGCGAAGATTTAAGCATGCGTGAAGCCACCTGGGCGATGGAACGGGTGATGCGTGGCGAAGTTAGTGAAGCCGAACTGGCGGGTTGGTTGATCGCACTTCGCGCAAAAGGTGAAACCGTCGCCGAGGTGATCGGATTTCGGGATGCGATCCTGCAGCATGCTGTGCCCACGGGGTTGACCTCCTGGGGAGTTGACATCGTCGGCACCGGCGGGGACCTTGCGGGTACGGTGAACGTCTCCACCATGTCAGCGTTCGTGATCGCTGGCGCGGGCACGCCGGTGCTAAAACACGGTGGGCGCGCATCCTCGAGTCAGTCGGGAGCCACCGATGTGCTCACCGAGCTTGGGGTAGTGGGCACGTCCGGATCGCAAGCCCTTGAAGCGCTTTTTGAGCAAACGCAGCTTGCGTTCCTTTTTGCCAATCAGTTCCACCCCGGCTTTGCTCACGCTGCAGCGGTGCGCAAAGCATTGGGCGTGCCAACCGTCTTTAACTGTCTGGGGCCACTCACTAACCCGACGCGCGCGGAAGCATCCGCGGTCGGCGTTGCTCGTCAGGAGGTCGTCCCGCTTATTGTCGGTGCGTTCCAAACCAGAGGTGCGGCCGCACTCGTGTTCCGTGGGGATGATGGACTGGATGAACTTACCGTCACCGGGTACTCCAGAATCTGGGAAGTGGTGAACGGGGAAGTGGGCGAACATGATGTCCACCCCCGCGACCTTGGGCTCGGAGAGTACGAACCCGAGGAAATCTTGGGTGGTTCACCCGCGCACAATGCGCAGATCGCTCGCGATGTGCTGGCAGGCGAGCGCGATGGGGCGGTACGTGACATTGTGCTGCTGAACGCAGCTGCGGGGTTGGTTGCGTATGAGCTCGCAACGAACCCCGAATCGGCAGAACGCCCCATCCGACAGCGCTTGGTGGAACAGATTGATGTTGCTCGAGCGTCGATCGATTCCGGGGCTGCTGCTGAAAAGCTCGAGCAAGTTGTTACGGTCTCGCAGCAATTGCACGCAGACAGCCGGGCATAGTGGGACCCGCTTGGGAAGCCTTAGTAGAACACGGCCGACATCTACAATCAAAGCAGGTGACCGCATCCCGTGGTCAAACTGATGTGTAAGGAGATCACCATGGCTGAAGCTCGTAAGACCGTCACGCTGACGAACGAAACCGGTTTGCACGCCCGCCCTGCCGCCGAGTTCGTAAAGACCGCGTCGTCATTTCAGGCTGCAGTGACGGTAAACGGTACTGATGCAAAGAGTCTGCTGGGGATCATGGCGCTCGGTGCCAGCCGCGGAACCGAGCTTGAGCTCGTAGCAACCGGCGATGATGCCCAAGAAGCGGTCGACGCGCTGGCAGCACTCGTGGAGTCAAACTTTGGCGAGTAACTCGGATGCGGATGAGGTGCGCGTTTTCGCGCGCACCATCCGCCCCGAATTTCGGCAGATTGCTTCGCGGCTTGCCTGGACCGTTGGTCTCGCCTGGCTTGCTGCGTTTCCTGTTGTTACCTGGTTTACCGATGGTGGAGCGCAGGATGCGCAGCGGCTAGGTATCGGCGGCTGGTTCGTGTCATGGCTCGTAATTGCGGCGCTTGCTGTCGCCGGAACGTGTCTGGGGTACCGCATCCTGCTCAACCTCGCACCGGGTAACCGGGGATTCACCGAGCGTAGGGTGTTGCGGCTCGCGCTCGGTGATTCATTCCTTGCGATGAGCAGCGGGTTCGCCCTTGCGTTCTTCCCGCTTACCTTCGTGCGGGACGTGATGGCGGGCACTGCCTTGGCTGCGATGCTTGGATTCCTCTTTACTGCTGCGGTGCTCGTGCCCACCTATATTGAACGCTGGCGCAGCGCTGCCGCGGACGGTCAAGCGGTTATCGATTAATGACGATCGTTAGCATTTAATAATTCGTATTTACTACGTTCAGGTTCTTTGGATATTACTGACACGCTGATTCGTTAGCGTAGTATCAACCAAGTCATCAATTGTGGCTTGGTTTCTTAACTTAAAGGAGTTAAAGCATGTCCCTGAGCTGGATTAGCTGGATTATTATCGGTTTGATTGTTGGAACAATTGCCCAGGCCATCACCAAGGACACGCGCAAGCACCCCTGGTGGCTTACCCTGATTCTCGGAATCATCGGTGGTGTTGTGGGAGGTTGGATCGGCGGTATGGTCGTCGGTCCGGAGAAGCTTGATGGTTTCTTCAACATCTGGGTATGGCTCTTTGCGCTGCTGGGTGCCGTGATCGTTACCGCGATCTTCGAGGCGATTACCCGGGGCGGAAGCAAGGACCGCGCCTAGCACATCGGCTGTATCTGCGGCCATGGAACCGGCCGAGGGGCCATGCATCGCAGGTAGCGATATTTGAAAACAACCACTGTTGGCGGGATGCGTACTGCATCCCGCCAACGCTGTTAATGGGGGTTAGTTCGAGGACTCACCCATCGCGCCGCCGAGCTGATCCACCGGAGCTTCGAGTTGGACACCGGATGCATCCCGTCGGGCAAGCTGTTCGGGCAGGTGGCGGATCGAGCCGTTCTTTGCATTGCCGAGTGCTGGGCCAGCCCCGACCCACGCTGTGGCGAGAGATGTTTCGCCGCGCACAAACTTATGCGCTCGAACGCCTCCGGTTGCCCTTCCCTTTGCCGGAAACTGGGTGAACTCGCTCAGCTTCGCCGTGGCGGCAGCATCACCAAATAACGCCTCATCGGCAGGTGGCTCGGTCACAGTTGCGACAACCGCTTGCTCGATGCTCTCGCTAGGTACGACCGCGAAGTGAATGACCCGGGCGCCCTCCTGGACGCGGATTCCTGCCATACCTGCGGCTCCGGGCCCTTGCGGGCGTACGAGGTTTGCATCGTACCGAAGCAGCTGTGCGTCTGAAGTCACGAACACGAGCTGGTCACCGTCACCCGCACGCGCCGCACCTACAACGGAGTCGTTTGGTTTCAGAGCAATCGCGGTAACCTCATGCTGGGCGTCCCACTCCTGCGGGTTCACCCGTTTTACCACGCCATTCGCGGTGGCGAGCGCCAGCGGCGTATCCACGTTTAGCGGTACAAGCCCAACAATCTTCTCCTGCTTTTCGGTAATGCCAAAGTAGTCTCGCGCGTTCACGCCGGCATTCATCAGCACAGATGCGGCTGGGCTCGCGGGCAGGGAAACCGGCGTCATGCGAATAACGCGCCCGGTTGAAGTAACGGCGCCGATATCGCCTCGCGTGGTCATCTGGAGCGAGGCCATGATCGCGTCATGTTTGGTGCGGCGTTTGGGCCGCAGGAATCGTTCGCCCTCGCCGAGTGATACGCGCAGGATGCGGCCGGTTGTGGAGAGCAGCACCAGCGTTGGTTCGTCGGGCGCTTCGAGCGACAGCTCAGCCCGTTTTCCTCGTTTTACCGATGCGTTCCTGGGGCGCGCGCCGTCGATCAGCACAGTGCGCCGCGGTGTTGCGAACGCCTCGGCGACCTCGCCCAATTCGCGACTCACCTGGGCGCGCAGCAGGCTCGGGTCTGCGAGCAGCGCCTTGAGATCGGCAATCTTGCGCCGTAGCTCATCGGCCTCTGCCTCGAGTTCAATGCGTGAGAACTTGGTGAGTCGCCTGAGTCGGAGCTCGAGGATATATTCCGCCTGCGCATCCGAGAGATCGAATACGAGCTTGAGGCGCGACTTTGCTTCCTCAGCATCATCAGAAGATCGGATAATTTCAATGACTTCATCAATATCGACAATTGCAATCAGCAATCCGTCGACCAGGTGCAGGCGATTTTGGTGTTTATTTAATCGGAATTCACTTCTGCGACGTACTGCCGAAATTCTGTGGTCAAGATAAACCTGTAGAAGTTCCAACAGTCCGAGCGTTGTCGGAGCGTCATCGACAATCGCCACATTATTAATATGAAATGACTCTTCAAGTGGCGTGTGTCGATACAGCTGTTCGAGCACCGCTTCCGGGGAGAATCCCGTCTTGAGTTCGATAACGAGCTTGAGTCCGGACTTGCGATCGGTGAGGTCGGTGACCTGAGAGATACCGGCGAGCTTCTTCGCCTGTACCCCTTGCTTGATTTTCTCGATCACCTTCTCGGGGCCGACCAAATACGGGAGCTCGGTGACGACGATACCCTTGCGGCGAGCCGTGACGTTCTCAACTGTCGCGGTTGCACGCATGGTGAAGGAGCCACGACCGGTCTCATACGCTTGCCGAACCCCATCCAGCCCGACAATCTGGCCGCCGCCGGGCAGGTCTGGGCCGGGGATACAGCGCATGACCTCGTCGAGGGTGGCGTCCGGCTGCTCGAGCAGGAGCTGAGCGGCCTGAATTACCTCGCCGAGGTTGTGTGGCGCCATATTAGTCGCCATACCGACGGCAATTCCGGAGGAGCCATTCACCAATAGGTTCGGCCACGCCGCTGGTAGCACCGCTGGTTGCAGGAGCGAGTTGTCGTAGTTAGGCACGAAATCGACAACGTCCTCGTCGAGTGACTCGGTGAGTGCTAGTGCCGCCGCGGTGAGCCGCGCCTCGGTGTATCGAGCTGCTGCCGGTCCGTCATCGAGGGACCCGAAGTTGCCGTGGCCGTCGACAAGCGGCACCCGCTGTGTGAATGGCTGCGCTAGGCGAACGAGCGCATCGTAGATCGCCGAGTCGCTGTGGGGGTGGAGCTTGCCCATGACGTCACCAACAACGCGGGCAGACTTCACATGGCCGCGATCCGGGCGCAAGCCCATCTCGGTCATTTGGTAGAGGATGCGGCGCTGGACCGGTTTAAGACCGTCGCGTGCGTCCGGCAGGGCCCGCGAGTAGATCACCGAATAGGCGTATTCAAGGAACGAACCTTGCATTTCGGCGGCAACATCGACATCCTCAATCCGTTCTTGTAGCGGGGGAGTCGAGTTGGAAGCCATCGGGGAATCAACCTGCCTGTGAAAAACTGGACACGTGAAACCGATGCTATTAAACCGGCGATCTGATCGGCCGATCCTCGCCGACGTGTTCCCGAATTGTCTGGCGGCGATGCGCGGGGATGCTGGCGAATTTGGCTTGCCGGCAGTTCGTGGATGCGTGGTTGTGGTCGTTGACGGCCTCGGTGCTCAACAGCTGCTCGCTCGAAGTGGTCATGCGCGCACACTCATGCGCGCTTGGGGCGACCGGCAGCAATTAATGAGTTTCCCATCAACAACAGTGGCTGGAATTACCTCTATCACTACCGGGCAGCTTGCTGGCGGTCACGGCATGGTTGCCTACTCAGTGTGGGATAGAGAATACGAGCTGGTTCGTAACCAGATTGCCGGATGGGATCACGCGGGCATGCTCCCCGCGGTCTGGCAGCTTGCGCCGACGCTGTTTGAAGGCGCAGGGGTGGATGCGGCGGTGGTGTCGGTGGCGGAGTATCGTCAATCTGGGCTGACTCACGCCAGCTTGCGCGGTGCCGAATACTTCGCCGGTGAATCAATGCTCGAACGCAGCAAGCTCGCAGCGAGCATTGCCGCGCAGCGCGAGCGGCCGCTCGTGTACTGCTATCACGCCGAACTTGACCAAGTCGGGCACAAATACGGATGGGAGTCCGACGCCTGGTTAGCGCGGCTTGAAGCGCTGGATGCGGCGATGAGTGAGTTAGTGGCACGCATCCCGAGTGACGTGGGTGTACTGGTCGTTGCGGATCACGGGATGGTGGATACGCCCAGAGATACGCAGGTTGATATTCCCGAGCAAGCATTGCGAGGTGTCGTTGCGGTCGCGGGCGAGCCGAGGTTACGCCACCTGTACTTGGACGCCGACGCCCAAACCGCATCCGAAACCGCTGCTCGGCGAATGCAGCTTGCACAAAACGTTCGAAATGCGCTCGATGGCCGGGCGCTGGTGGTGACCCAAGACCAGGCAATCGAGTGGGGCTGGTACGGGTCCAAGGTCGCCTGGCAGGCACGAGAACGAATTGGCGATGTGCTCATCGCGGCGACCGAGAACCAGGCGTACTACACCGAAGCCATGCCGGAGTCCGCGCGGCAGATGCGCGGTCAGCACGGCTCGGTGACCGACGCTGAGACCCTGGTGCCGTGCATCCGCTTCGGTGCATTCGGGGACGCTAACTAGCCGCGGCGGATACGTGGCTGCCGTTACATAGCGGCCAGTGCGTCCGGCCCTTCGGGGAGAATCTGTCCGCCGTCGACGACAATCGACTGTCCGGTGATATAGCGAGCGCCGTCAGAAGCAAGGAATGCAACCGCTTCACCGATGTCGCTAGGCTCGCCGAGGGTGCCGAGCGGGACGGCCTTCGCCATTTCGGCAAGATACGCATCACCCAGCGCCTGGAGTCCCGGGGTAACAATATTGCCGGGAAGCACCGCATTAATGGTCGTGCCGTCTTTCGCTAACTCCATCGCGGCGGAGCGGATGAATCCCATTTGCGCTGCCTTGGTTGCACCGTAGTGCGCCCAGCCCGGATAACCGGTGAAGTTGCCGGTGATCGATGAGGTGACGACAATGCGGCCACGGCCGGAGTCGCGCAGCGCATTCGCTGCCGCCTGCACCATGTGGATTGTGCCCTTGACGTTGACATCGAAGATGAAGTCGATCTCGTCGTCATCAAGTTCGCGAAACGGGGTTTGCGGATAGACGCCGGCATTTGCCGCGAGCACGGAGAGCCCGCCGTACTTCGCGACGACATCGTCAACGACGCTTTGGCAGGCGGTGCGATCGCGGACGTCGAGCACGACCGCGTCGAAACCGAGTTCACGAGCCTCGGCGCATTCATCCTCGGCCACTCCGGTGACGATGACGTTGGCTCCGTGCGTGCGCAGCACTTCAGCAATACCGCGACCGATTCCTACGGTCCCACCGGTGACGAGGGCAATTCGTTGATCAAGCAGGGATGACATGGCGCTCCTTTGCGAGATTGCGTCAGCGTGCTCGGTATATCCGCGCACGCAATCAGTGTAGGAGCCGTGGGTGTCGCCACCCTCAATGCAGTGCTCGAAGATGCCCGCTACTCGTCATCCGTGCGGGTGCCGAACACGATCTCATCCCATGTGGGCATCACCGGTCGCCCGGTTTTACGGCGCGGAACTGAACCGGTGTCCTGTCGCGGTGTCTGGTCGATCTCACCAAGATCGAGCGTGTTGTCATCGATCGAACTGGTGTCCGCATTCGCAGGATTCGGCGCAACCGGATCGGTATCCGGATTGATCTGTTCATCAAGATGAGCGTGCTCCGGCGAGAAGACATTCACCTCGGACTCTTGGGCGGATGCAGTTTCGTCGCTGTCGTCGGCTCCGGGACGAGCGAACGGCGTCACCTCGGCAATTCGGCCATCGTCGTTTACCTGTTCTGGAAAGCGCAGGAAGTCATCGATGCTGTCGTTTGCTTCATCGAACTCGACCTCCTCGGTGTACACGTGATGCTGGCGCTCGCCACGGCGCTTGCGCAGTGCTTCGAGCAGGTCAGCCGTTTCATAAGTGGTCGGCGATGCCGAGTCAGGATGTGTGGGTTCTGGCTCCGGTTCGGGGTCCGGAATGACCTGCTCTACTCGTTCCTGCTGTACTGCGCGCAGCTGGGGCGATGCACTGAGCTCATTTGGGTCCTCTTGCTGTGACAGGCTGATCGCCGCAGCTGATATGGGATTGAGGTTTCGCCCTCTCGGGTCGTAGCGCCACAGCGCGTTTCGGGCCACATCGCCAGTGGTGAAGTTCAAGCCGATATGCCAGCCGCTTTCGGGGTCTTTCCATGCATCCCACGCAATGTCCCGCGCTTCGAGCTCATCCAGTCGGGTGTCAATGGCCGCGCCGAAGGTGAGCCCCTCGGCGGCTAGCGGATCAATCTGTCGCTGAAGGCGGACGGGGAGCGCTCGGGCCTGCTCCACCATATAGTTTCGCTCTGCGACAACCGGACCTTCGAACCGGGACACGGTCGCTTCATCTGCACCCGTGAGGGTTACGACCTCGGCAACGGTTTTTCCCGCGCGGATGAGCTGCTGGATCTGTCGCGGCGGAACCTTCGGGGCATGCGGTCGAGGGGCCACGGCTGGCCGCAGGGCATTGCGCAAATTCTCGTCGGCACGCAGACGGAAACGTTCTCCGGCTTCATTGGTGGCAACCACCCAGCCATCTTCGATACTGACGAATCGCAGATCCTGCATGGTGTTCCTCTCTCTACGTACTGTTGCCAAGCATCACAGAACATGCTTGCAGTTGTGTGCACATCAACGCGCGCCGCGAAAATCAGGCTGCACACTGGCTGGGCTAGTGGCAAGCGGAGCAAAACGCAGTGAGAAACTTGCATTGAGGTCAGGGCTCGTGCAAAATACCGCCCCAGCGGGTACACCGCGTAAAGCAATGAGACTATTGGATGGCTATGGCAACCGACTACGACGCACCACGCAAGACTGACGATGACGCAGACTCGATTGAGGCACTCAAAGAGCGAGTACCTGCATCCGCGTCGTCAAACGTCGACATTGACCAGGGTGACGGCGTGCACGGTTTCGATCTCGCTGATGAGGACCTCAGCGACGTCGAAATTGAGACGGTGGTAATTCCTCCGCAGGCGAATGAGTTCACCTGCATGGACTGCTTCCTCATCAAGCACCGCTCGCAGCTGTCGTCCCAATCCAGCGAGGGAAACCCGTTGTGTAAGGATTGCGCGGGCGGTTAATTCGACTGTTTGGCTAGCGCACGTTTCGCACTGCTAATCGCGGCGGCGAGTGCTTTTGGGTCGCGAGTGGATACGAGCCAATAAGGGATCGGATCCCGCTCATCGGTGATCTCGATCGTCGCGTTGGTATTCACCCAGCCTCGTAGGCAGATCCAGGCGCGGGCATCGAGATCCGGGCCGGCGGCTCGTCGCGCCGCACTGGGTTGATCATTTGCGGTTACCGAGCCCACATGGTTCAGCGGGACACGCGCGGAACCGACCCGGAGCATCCGTTCATCGACCTGAATAGTCGGTGAACCCCCGTACAGGCTGGCGCAGTACCCCGCAAAAATCGCTACCCCGAGGATGATGCCTACGTAGATGTTGATCGGGATGAACACGGCGATCACGGCGGGAATCGCCAGCGCACCAATGAGGTACATCCACAGCGACGGGGCCACTCGTTCTCGATACAACACGTAATCAGTCCATCATTTCTTTCATAGTGATTGCTGAATTCGGCCCGGCTCGAGACGAGGAGAGCGGCTTATGTGCGACTACGCTGCCTGGTTCGCTACCCTCAATGCTGTGAGTGAAGGAACAACCGAACCGATCCGCGTCCCCTGCGTGGGCCAGCCGCCGCACCGGGCCAATCCTCAAGATGCCGGTGCAGACTTGTACGCGGCCGAATCGGTCACGCTGGCGCCGGGGGAGCGCGCACTCGTGGGGACCGGCACTGCGATTGCACTGCCCGCAGGAACGGTCGGATTGATCGCACCCCGATCGGGGCTTGCTGCCAAACACGGAATCACCATCGTGAACGCTCCCGGGATTATCGATGCCGGATACCGCGGGGAGCTCAAGGTCTCCCTGCTCAACACGGACAGCTCGCAGTCATATTCGATTGAAGCCGGTGATCGCATTGCCCAGCTCTTGGTTATGCCAATCCCAGCTGTCGCATTCACGCCGGTCGACGTGCTTCCGGATGGCGAGCGTGGTGATCGAGGGTTTGGATCGAGCGGTTACTCCTCATCGGCCACGGATGAGGAAGCGGTCGCGACCAGCGATGAAGCGGATGTGGGAGCGCGCCAGTAGCGCAGAAAGGAGAAGTTCATGGGATTCTTTGATCTATTTCGACCCAAAGACGAAGGCACGATTAAAGCGGAACGGCTCGATGTCGATGACGATCAGGTAGATGAGGCCGAGCTCGAAGATGACGAGCTAGAGGCACCGAAGGAGGCTCCGGAGGATCGCGAGGAGTCGGGGCCGTTTGACGAGTCAGAGGCGCCTAAAGAAGGCTCGTACATTGACTTTGGTGCGCTGCGGATTCCGGCTGTGGAAGGCATGGGTGTTCGGGTTGAGTTCCACGAAACCACCCGTGCGGTTGTCGGTATCGCGATTGACCTTGACGGATCCTCCCTGCAGCTGCAGGCTTTTGCTACGCCGCGCTCCAGCGGATTGTGGAAGCCGGTGCGAAAGCAACTCATCGCATCCCTTGAACAGCAGGGCGCAACGGTCGGCACCGAAGAGACCGAAGTCGGTACAGCGGTGGTTGCGACAATGACCCCGCCGGGAACGACGAAGCAGCGCACGCTGAAGTTTGTTGGCGTTGACGGACCGCGGTGGTTTGTGCGCGGCGTTGTCAGTGGGCCCGCTGCCCGCGACGAAGAACTGTTTGCGCCGCTGCTCGAACTTTTCCGTGCCATCGTGGTCGTACGCGGCGCACAGGCAGTACCGCCGCGCGATCTACTGGCGATGAAGATGCCGGAAGCGCTCGCTGAACAGATGCGTGCACGAGCTGAAGCACAGCAGTCCGCGAACGAATGAGTCTTCCGAGTAACACGGGCCCGCAGCGGGTAACTCCGTCGGCCGAACATGAGGTGGGGGAGCAGGCTGCCCGGGCGGCTCGAGCATCGGCGCTCGGACGTGCCGCGGATGCATCATCACCGGTGGAGATGTTTCTTGCGGCAACAGGTGGCTGGTTCGGCATCGTCGAAGCCCTCGCGCCGGCCATGGTTTTCCTGGTCACCTATGTGTTCACGCTTGACGTGTGGCCGGCCGTGGCGGCGGCGGTGGTGCTTGCTGCGGTGTTCATCGGGCTGCGGCTCCTGCGGCGTCAGTCAGTAGCCTCCGCGCTCGGCGGTTTGGTTGCGGTGGTGCTGTCCGGAGTCCTTGCCCTACGCAGCGGCCAGGGGACTGACTTCTTCCTGATCGGGTTTTGGACGAACGCGGCGTACTTGCTGGCGTTCGTCATCTCGATGTTGGTTCGTTGGCCGCTCATTGGCGTGGTAGTGGGTCTGATCACCGGGCAGGGGATGACCTGGCGAAAACATCGCCGCGAGTTCTGGCTCATGCAGCTCATCACGGCGGTTTGGTGCGGTCTATTTGCGCTGCGCCTAGCGGTGCAGCTGCCGATGTATCTGGCAAGCAATACGCAGGGATTAGGCATCGCAAGGATGCTGATGGGTCCTCCGCTATTTGGTGTTATTGCCGTCTTTACGGTCTTGTTTGTGCGCGGCGTGTACCGTCCACAAGTGAGCGGGTCCTCTGAATGAGGATGAGCTAGATAGGGTAAAGTATCTTTACGTCGAGATAAATCATTAACACCTCGAACGAAGGAGCATCGTGACCGCAGTCAACAGCTTCGGCGCTAAAGACGTGCTGAACGTCGAAGGAACCGAATACGAGATCTACCGAATTGACAAGGTGGCTGGCTTCGAAACGCTGCCGTTCAGCCTCAAGGTGCTGCTCGAGAATCTGTTGCGCACCGAGGACGGTGCGAACGTCACTGCCGAGCACATCAAGGCACTTGGCTCTTGGGATCCGCAGGCCGAGCCAGACACTGAGATTCAGTTCACACCGGCGCGTGTGGTGATGCAGGACTTTACGGGCGTGCCGTGCATCGTCGACCTTGCGACCATGCGTGAGGCCGTTAAAGAACTCGGTGGCGACCCCGAGAAGATCAACCCGCTATCGCCTGCCGAACTGGTGATTGACCACTCGGTGATCGCTGACCTGTTCGGTCGCGAAGACGCCTTCGAACGCAACGTTGAAATTGAGTATGAGCGCAATGGTGAGCGCTATCAGTTCCTGCGCTGGGGACAGGGTGCGTTCAACGACTTCAAGGTGGTTCCTCCGGGCACCGGTATCGTGCACCAGGTCAACATCGAATACCTGGCGAGCGTGACCTTCGTGCGCGAACAGGACGGCGTGCGCCAGGCATACCCTGACACGCTTGTCGGCACCGACTCGCACACCACCATGGTGAACGGTCTGGGTGTGCTCGGATGGGGTGTTGGCGGTATTGAGGCTGAGGCAGCGATGCTGGGGCAGCCGGTATCGATGCTCATCCCGAAGGTTGTTGGCTTCAAGCTCACGGGCGAGATCCCAGCGGGGGTAACCGCGACCGACGTTGTGCTCACCATTACTGACAAGCTGCGTCAGCACGGTGTTGTCGGCAAGTTTGTTGAGTTCTACGGTGAGGGTGTAGCGCAGGTCCCGCTGGCCAACCGCGCCACGATCGGTAACATGTCGCCTGAGTTCGGATCGACCGCGGCGATCTTCCCGATTGACGAGGAGACGCTGAACTACCTGCGCTTCACTGGGCGTACCGAAGAGCAGGTCAAGCTCGTGGAGGCCTACGCCAAGGAGCAGCAGCTGTGGCACGACCCGAGCGCCTCGCCGCGGTTCTCCGAACAGCTCGAACTCGACCTGTCGACCGTGGTGCCTTCGATCGCTGGCCCCAAGCGTCCGCAGGACCGCATCGAACTTACGCGCGCACACGAGCAGTTCGCTATTGATCTGCGCAACTACGCAACGCAGGATGAGGAAGACCTCACGGACGTGCAGGTTGCCGATAGCTTCCCCGCATCCGACCCCGGCGCGGTAACTCCCGAGTCGGATGAGAGCGATGTCACCCGCGTCGAACCGACAAAGACCGTTTCGCGAATCAGCCGCCCGGTTACGGTGAACAACAATGGCGAAACCTTCGAGATCGACCACGGTCACGTGGCGATTGCCGCGATCACCTCGTGTACGAACACCTCGAACCCATCGGTGATGATTGCCGCCGGTTTGCTCGCTCGCAAGGCACATGAAAAGGGATTGACCCGCAAGCCTTGGGTGAAGACAACGATGGCCCCGGGCTCGAAGGTGGTCACCGAGTACTACGAGAAGGCTGACCTGTGGAAGGACCTGCAGGCGCTGGGCTTCTACCTCGTCGGTTACGGATGCACCACCTGTATCGGTAACTCGGGCCCGGTTGATGCGCCGATCTCGGAAGCGATCAACGAAAACGACCTCGCGGTCACCGCGGTGCTGTCGGGTAACCGTAACTTCGAAGGTCGCATCAACCCTGATGTCAAGATGAACTACCTGGCATCGCCGCCGCTGGTGGCGGCCTACGCGATTGCTGGAACGATGGACTTCGATTTCGAAACGCAGCCGCTTGGTGTCGACCAGGACGGCAACGAGGTGTTCCTGCGCGACATCTGGCCTTCGGCCGAAGAAGTGCAGCGCACGATCGACGAATCCATCGCCACCGATATGTTCGACCGCCAGTACGGTGCGGTGTTTGAAGGTGACGAGCGCTGGCGTTCACTGCCGACTCCCTCGGGCGCAACGTTCGAGTGGGACAATGAGTCGACCTATGTGCGCAAGCCCACCTACTTCGATGGTATGGAGCTTGAACTCACCCCGGTGTCGGATATTGAGGATGCACGCGTACTCGTGAAGCTCGGTGACTCGACGACCACCGACCACATCTCACCGGCTGGCTCCATCCCGGCATCTAGCCCTGCCGGTCAGTACCTCACCGAGAACGGTGTCGAGCGTAAGGACTTCAACTCCTACGGCTCGCGTCGCGGTAACCACGAGGTGATGATCCGCGGTACCTTCGCGAACATCCGTCTGAAGAACCTGCTGCTCGATGGTGTTGAGGGCGGTCACACCCGTGACTTCACTCAGGATGGTGGCCCGCAGTCATTCATCTACGATGCGGCACAGAACTATGCCGCCGAAGGCACGCCGTTGGTTGTGCTCGGTGGTAAGGAGTACGGTTCCGGTTCTTCGCGCGACTGGGCTGCGAAGGGTACGAGCCTGCTCGGTGTTCGGGCGGTGATCGTGGAGAGCTTTGAGCGTATCCACCGTTCGAACCTGATCGGTATGGGCGTGCTGCCGCTGCAGTTCCCCGAAGGTGAGTCGGCCGACTCGCTGGGTCTGGATGGTACTGAGTCGTTCACGATCACCGGGCTGACCGAGCTCAATGACGGTACGACCCCGAAGACCGTTCACGTGGTCGCGACCCCGACCGCTGAGTCGGGTGACGGTCGCGAACCGGTGGAGTTCGACGCTGTAGTTCGCATCGACACACCGGGTGAAGCCGACTACTACCGCAACGGTGGCATTCTGCAGTACGTACTGCGTTCTCTGGTAAATAACTAGCGCACCAAACACAGCACGCCGCATCCTCTCCAATATCGGGGCGGATTCGGCGTGTTTGCGTGTGGGTACAGGCTCGGTAGGAGAGCGCGTTTAGTGGTCTGTATCGTTTCGAAGCAGCCTGTTGACCTCGGCAATCTCTGTCCGGCGCTGCAGCACACGCCGAGCAGTCAAGCACTGCGCCAACCAATACAGTGCGATCAAACTCACCGTGGCTCCCGCTACGACAGTGACCGTCAGTACCGCTAGCCGGTCGTCGCGGGCATGCAAACAATTCGCGTTGAGATCCGAATAGTCAGCGCCGAACATAAACGGGTTGTTCTCGGCCTTCTCTGCCGCATCCAGGAACTCGCTGGGATCTTCCAGCGCCATGTAGTACGCATCGATAACAGTTTGCGCGGACAGCGGGGAGCACGTCAGCGGAGCCGGTACGCGTTTGTGATGAATCTGTGGCGGGGTGATGAACAATACAATGCCGGCGGCGATGGTGGCGACAGCCGCAATCACCGTGACGCCCACAGCGGGCAGGAACCGTCGAGTACGCGCCTGCAGCGACTCACGCTGCGCCTCATGCGCGGTCAACAATTGCTGCAATTGTTCTTCGCGGCTCGTCATTTCGTTACTCGTGCTCATCTGGGGCCCCTCACCGATGCGGAATGCTCTGTGCTTCATCGTATTGACCGGTAATGACGCAGACATCCGCGCGTGGGGTGATCCAGCACCATCGAGAGGATGAGGTGACGTTCACAGCGATTCTTGGTCGCAGTGGTGCGGATTTCGCTAAAATTGGCGGTTACGCCGCCCGCTCGGGCGGATACGCGACAACACGGTGAAATCACGAATGACGAAGCAACCAGACCCGGCCGCTGCCCCCGACTCGCTGCTGGCTACGATCAACGGGCCTGCTGATCTGAAAGCGCTCTCAAAGAGGCAGGTGCAGCAGCTCGCTGACGAAGTGCGCGCGTTTCTGGTCGCTGCGGTCAGCAAATCGGGTGGACACCTCGGGCCGAACCTCGGTGTCGTTGAACTCACCATCGCCATGCACCGAGTGTTTAACTCACCCAAGGACGCCATCGTCTTCGACACCGGCCACCAGTCGTACGTGCACAAACTCCTCACCGGACGACAAGATTTCAGTCACCTGCGTGAACGAGGCGGACTTGCCGGGTACCCGCAGCGAAAGCATTCTCGTTCACGAAATCGCCCACCAGTGGTACGGCAACGCGGTGTCCCCAAGTGACTGGGGCAGCATCTGGGTAAGCGAAGGGCAGGGAACCTACGCACCGCTGTACTGGCGAGAGAAGAACGGCGGTCCAACGACCGCGCAGAGCCTGTACGACCAGTGGCAGCGAGTGCCAGAGCACGATGCTCGCTGGCAGATCGCGCCCGGAGCGATGACCGAGCAGACGCAGCTGTACGGCTGGCACTCGTACAACCGCGCCGCGATGATGTACGAGGCGTTGCGCCAGTCGGTCGGCGACAAGACGTTCCACAAGATCATGCGCACCTACGTGCAAGACAACCTCGGTCAGAGCCTGAACGGCCGTGACTTCCAGGAGCACGCCGAGCGGGTATCGGGTAAGGACTTGGATGAGTTCTTCGACGAGTGGATTTACCAGGGTGACAAGCCAGCGTGGCCTTCGGTCTGGGACTACGACCTCAAGGCCAAAGCCACCGACCAGCGCGGCGTCAGCATCTCGCGCGGCAGCGTGGTGACCTACACGCTGAGCGCGACGAACAAGGGGCAGGTGTCACTTAACGGCGGCGAACTCAACGTGAACCTCGCTGATGTGCTCGACGATGCCACTATCGACGTAGCGTCGCTTCCCGAGGGCGTCACCCTGTCGGGAACCACACTGACGTGGGACGTGCCGGAGGTCTCGGGCACTGACACCGCAACGGTTTCGTTCACGGTTACCGTGAAGTCGAATACCTCGAAGGGGTCGAAACTTATCGCTTCTTCTGATTCCTCACTCGGTGGCTTCTGTGCAGCAAAGTCGAAGCGCCAGACGAAGTTGGTAGTCGCACGCGGCTAACCGTCAACGACGCAACGCGCCGCCCCCCCCCGTTCGCGTGGGATGCGGCGCGTTGGTTTGGTCTGTTTAGGTAGTTGACTGCGGCTGGATGCCGCGACGGCGCGTAGCGATCAACGCCCAGCAGATGAGCGTGGTGGCACCGACCGTGCCGATGAGGTTCAGCTTCGCAGCGTCGTTCGCGCGCTGCGCTTCGCAGCTCCGATCCTGCATCAACGCGATGTTGTGGCGACGGAATGCATCGTCAATATCGGCACCGCGATAGTCACCGTACTGATACTTCTCGGACTCGGCATCGTCACCGGATTTCATATTCGATGCCACGTTGGCGTTACTGAAGTTGACCATTAGCTTGTCGGCGAGCGAATAACATTGCGTTTCACCCTCGTGCTGGGTGGTTAGCGTGACTCGCGACGTGAAAATGGTCAGAAGGACTACGAGCCAAATCACGGCTGCGATTGCGAACATGAGCCACCCGACCCAGGGCTTTCGGCCTGGCGTGTCTGCGTCTTGACCTGTTGTCTTTGTTGCACCGGTAGGTGACTCCGCTACGTTCACTTCGTTGGACATGATGTCCACCTCCTCCTTCGGTTCTGCTGGTCAATGCGGTAACTCGACCGTTACCGCTAAACGTACTCATCTCCAGGATCGTAGGGGTTCGAGTTAATTGCCTCTTCGTGTTTGCGAAGGGCATCTGCGCTGGCCTGGTCCTGCTGTTGGAAGTCGGCGAGTGTGAGACGGAGTTGTTCTTCGGCGAATTCGGTCTCCCACGAGAGGTCCCTAAGGAGATCTGCAAGCCTACTCGTGAGACCCCGCATCGGTCCCGACGGTCCCTGCACGCCGCTCCCAATGCTTCCATTACGATCGATTTCATCGTCAATATTTGATGCCTTGGCAGCGTTGCCCGCCGATTGCAGGTCCGTGGTGATAGCCGGCATATAGGTCGACACGATGTCAGTGATTGCGGCTTCATCAATAAACGTGACGTTTACAGACCCCTCATCGACGGACAGCTTCGGTATGGACAAATCGAAATGCTGGTGTTGGCTACAGGTGGTTGCATAGCAATCTCTTGCCTGCTTTGCGATGTCGTCTTCCGCGTCCCGTAGGGTCGTGTTCACCAATTCAACCATCGCTTCGAAATCTGCCATAGCTGCGGGATAGTCGCCCGGTGCGCCGCTTTTTTCCGGTGGGTCCGAAGGTGCGAGTTTGTCGATGAGTCCCAGCACGGCTCCGGCCGCGCTGGAGACCGCTTTTGCCTGTGGGGGGCAAAAATGCACCGATGACGGAGTTTGCCGTGCTTATGATCTGAATCGCGAGCTTGAACTCAGCGGCACCTCCACCACTGACGCTATTGAAGGCATCGGTTCCGGCTTCGAGCGCTTCGATGAACGACTGCTGAGCACCCTCGATTGCGCCTTTGGCGGCGCCGAGCGCTGCCGCGCTGTTCGCAGCCAACAGGTAGAGATTGTTTACGACGTCATCGAGTACACCGAGAAAATTCGCCTTATACGCCGCGATCGTTGCCCCCGTCATTCCTGACAGGTGGCGTTGAATCTCGGTTATCTCGGCCTGCACTCCCGTGCCGCCACCACTTTGCGCCCCATTTGGGGCGATGTGAATATAGACATCCTCCAAGGATTCTTTCAGCGCGTCGATGCCGGTTGGTTCTTTGAGACTTCGCCACGGCTTTACCAGACTATCGATGTGTGATCGGATTTCGTCGAACTTCGTTATGTACTGGTCGCCGCCGTCCTGAATCATGGTACGCAAGAAGTAAGTGAACTTTCCCCGCCGTTACCATCCTCGCCTGGTCGGTCTACCGTCAATGTTGTGCCGTCAGCGTAGGCCCACATATAGCTTTCATCTAGCACGGCTCCGAACATTCCCATATCGGTTCTCAAATAGGCGTCGATGGCGGCTCACTTAAGACGGCCGAGGCGGGCATCAATTTCTGCTTCGAAACTCATGATTATTCGCTCCTCCGTTGGTGGCTGTAAAAAGTTTGGCATTTCCAGTGACGGCTGACGAGCTTCCTCGACGTTTGCGCCGTGAACTTACATCTACGGTTTGCGCTGCCTACGTCCAAGGGCTGACGTAGTGAGGCGACAACTCCGTCGCAACACTGAGAGAGCACGCTCGAATGTAGGTCTGTGGTGTTGAGCGAGCCCACCTGCACAGAGGCCGAGTGATTGCGACCGACTCCCTCAACGGCCCTGCGTCTTCGAGCGGGTCACGGTAAACTAGACGTTTACGTGCGCGTGAGGCGCGCATCCCCAACTCTCTGGTGATTACACATGACGACGCAACCCCCGTTTGGTCCCGATCCGGACTCGCTGTTGGCGAGCATTGCCAGCCCGGACGACCTCAAGGCGCTCTCAAAGAGGCAGGTGCAGCAGCTCGCTGACGAAGTGCGCGCGTTTCTGGTCGCTGCGGTCAGCAAATCGGGTGGACACCTCGGGCCGAACCTCGGTGTCGTTGAACTCACCATCGCCATGCACCGAGTGTTTAACTCACCCAAGGACGCCATCGTCTTCGACACCGGCCACCAGTCGTACGTGCACAAACTCCTCACCGGACGACAGGATTTCAGTCACCTGCGCGAACAAGGCGGACTCGCCGGGTACCCGCAGCGAAACGAATCCGAACACGACATCGTCGAGTCCTCGCACGCATCCAGCTCGCTCAGCTGGGCAGACGGTATCTCTCGTGCTTGGAACGTCACCGGCCACAGTGACCGCCACGTCGTTGCCGTAGTCGGTGACGGCGCTCTTACCGGCGGGATGACCTGGGAAGCCCTGAACAATATTTCCGACGACAATGCCCGCCGCCTGGTGATCGTCGTCAACGACAATGGTCGCTCATACGCACCCACTATCGGCGGTGTCGCGCGCTTCCTCAACCGCGTGCGCACCGACCGCACCTACACCTTCCTTCAGGCGTCGAGTAATCGCTGGTTCTCTCGACTTGGCGGCAAGTTCGGTCGCGGTATCCACCGGGCCGTGCGCGGTGGACTGCACGGCTTCGCATCCCGACTGAGCAATAACGACCAGCTGTACTCGAACCTCGACATCAAGTACCTCGGCCCAGTCGACGGGCACGATATCGGCGCGATGGAAGAAACTCTGCGGCTGGCCAAGAACTACGGCCGACCGGTGATCGTGCACGCGATCACTGAAAAGGGCTACGGGTATCAACCGGCGCTCGAGGACTTTAACGACCAGTTCCACGCGGTCGGGCAGATCGACCCGGTTACTGGAGAGCCGGTCAGTGAGTCATCCGGCCAATCTTGGACCGGGGTGTTCGGCGAGGAGATGGTCGAGATCGCGCGTGAACGCGAAGACATCGTGGCGATCACCGCAGCGATGCTGCGACCGGTTGGCCTCGCGCCGATGCATGAAGCATTCCCCGAGCGAGTGATGGATGTCGGCATTGCCGAGCAGCACGCCGTCACCACCGCCGCGGGCCTTGCCTACGGGGGATTGCATCCCGTGGTCGCGCTCTATGCCACATTCATGAACCGCGCATTTGACCAGGTGTTGATGGATGTGGGTCTGCATCGAGCGCCGGTCACCTTCGTTCTCGACCGCGCCGGTATCACCGGACCAGACGGGCCCAGCCACCACGGCATGTGGGACCTCGCCCTGCTACAGATCGTTCCCGGCATCCGCATCGCAGCCCCGCGAGACGCCACCCGCCTGCGTGAAGAGTTGCGCGAGGCGGTAGCCGTTGAAACTGGGCCCACAGTCCTGCGGTACTCCAAAGGTAAAGTCGGTGACGAAGTGGATGCGGTACTGCGGCTTCGCGACGGCGTGGACGTGCTCCGAACGGGTACCGGACACGATGTGCTCATCGTGGCGGTCGGGCCAATGGCGAGCATCGCGCTCGATGTCGCCGCGCTCGTTGAAGCACAGGGGATCGGCGTCACCGTTGTAGACCCGCGCTGGGTAGTGCCCGTACCAGAAACGGTCATCGAGCTTGCCCGCATCCACCGCCTGGTTGTCACCATCGAAGACGGCATCGTGGTCGGCGGAATCGGCACCAGGTTACGCCAGGATCTGCGTGCCGCAGAAAGTGATACCACGGTCACCGAGCTCGGCCTGCCGGACGAATTTATCGACCACGCTTCGCGCGCCGAAATCCTGGAAGATGTCGGCCTCAGCCCCGAAGTAATCGCCCGAAACGTGGTTGAGCAGGTCGCTGGCGACCGCGTCCCTTACGCGCAGCCGCAGCGTGGGGACGAGACACTGCTCGCCCGCACGCTCGACTCGCTCGCCGCCGACAGCTAGTCGGTGCACACGCCGCGAATTGGCGGTGTGTGGAAGGTTTCTCCGAACGCTCGCTCACTGGCACCAACACGGTCCAGATACGGTGTGAGGCCGCCAGCTTGGAATGGGAATCCGGCGCCGAGGATTAGGCATAGATCGAGATCTTCGGCGGCGGTGACCACGCCCTCGTCCAGCATGATGCGTGCTTCGTTCGCGAGCTTCGTCTCGATGTGTTCGCGTAACTGGGGGAGGGTGAGCGGGTGCTTGCCAGCGGTTCCGACAACGCGTCGTAGCGCCTTCGTGTAGCCGTTTGCGCGCTCCTTACTATCGCGTTCCAACAGTAGATCGCCACGATCAGCGAGGTGCTGCAATGCATCCGAGCGGTGAAAACGATCCGGGAAAGCCGCATGCAGTGAATCCAGCACGTGCGCACCGACCGGCAACCCTACTAGCTCGAGCAGTTCGAACGGGCGCATGGGTAAGCCCAGGCCCTCAAGACTTCGATCGGCCACATCCAGGGCGGTTCCGTTCTCGACCGCATGCATCGTCTCACCGAGGATGAGGGCAAGGATGCGGTTCACCACAAAACCCGGTCGGTCAGCGGTGATGACCGCTGACTTCTTCAGCTTCTTGGCGACATCCATCGCGGTGGCAAGCGTCACCGTATTGGTCGCTGGAGCACGAACCACCTCGATCAGCGGCATGACCGCGACCGGGTTGAAGAAGTGGATTCCAACGAGCCGCTCCGGGTGCTGCAACCGGGCGCCGATCTCATGCACCGATAGCGCAGAGGTGTTCGTGGCCAGTACGGCATCCGGCGCGACAATCGCTTCAATATCGGCGAACACCTGCTGTTTCACCGCGACCTCTTCAAATACCGCCTCGATCACCAGATCACAATCGGCGAACTGCGATTTGTCGGTCGTCGCGCTCACACTAGCCGACAGGCGCGATTTGGTATCCGCATCAATCCTGCCCTTGCTTGCGAGCTTGTCGATTTCCTCGCGGATCGCGGATACAGCACGATCGCAGCGCTGCTGGTCGAGGTCGGTAAGCACGATTGGCACCTGGAGCCGACGCAGGATCAGCGTCGCCAGTTGCGTTGCCATCAGTCCGGCGCCGATGACTCCCACTTTGGTGACCGGCTTCGCTTCATCCGTATCGGGGCTACCGGCCGGATGTTTCGCTCGCTTCTGGACGAGATCGAACGCGTACAGTGAGGCTCGTAGTTGGTCGCCGCTGATCAGATCCGCCAGCGCTTCGTTCTCGGCGGCAAAGCCTGCTGCACGGTTATTCGACTTCGCTCGGGCCAGCAAATCAAGGGCTCGGTAGGGAGCCAGCGGTGTATCGCCGAGTTTCTCGCGCACCTGCTTGCGCGCAATACCGATGGCGATATCCCATTTGGCAATGCGTTCGAGCTTGCCGGGTGCATGGGGCCGCTCCACGCGCTCGCTGCCTGCCAGTACCGCATCCGCGAACTGCAGGGATTCTTCGAGAAAATTCATCGCCGGGAACATGCGGTCAACGATCCCAAGCTCGGCCGCATCCTTGGCCTTGAGCATCCGGTTCTGCTTCAACGGATTCTCAATCACCACCTTCAGCGCGCCTTCTATGCCGATCAGATTCGGCAGCAAGGTTGCGCCACCCCAGCCGGGAATAAGACCGAGAAACACCTCCGGGAGGGCAATTGCGGGTGTGGATGCGTCAATGGTGCGGTAGTCGCAGTGCAGCGCAATCTCCAGACCACCGCCGAGAGCGAGACCGTTCACGAAGGCAAAGCTCGGCACACCCAGAGATGCGAATCGGCTGAGGACATCGTGACCAAGCTCGGCAAGTTTCTGGGCTTGTTCGCGCTCAGTCAACGCATTGACCAGGGAGAGATCCGCGCCGGCCGCAAAGCAGAATCGCTTACCGGTGACGGCAACCGCGTCGATTTCCTTCGCCGCTGCGCGGCTGGCGAGCTGGCCTAGCTGTTCGCCGAGCTCAGCCAGCGAGTTCGGCCCAAGCGTATTCGGACGCTTGTAGTCGCGGTCGTTGTCGAGGGTGATCAGTGCCAGGATGCGCCCGGAGGGGAGCGCAACATCTCGCACACGAGCGTGCGTGCGTACTTCGGAATCGTCGACTGCCGCTAAAAGCTCCTGATAGGCAGCGCGATCAAACGTGGATTTCGACGAGCGAGTGTTGCGTGTCATGACAGACCTCCGTGCTCGATACCGTTGCGCTGCGGCTGGGTCGCAACGACGCGGTGCTTCTTGCCGTTCCAATGTGGGTTCTCCCAGATCATCGTGCCGCCCTGGCCGAGGCCAACGCACATCGCCGTGAGCCCGTAGCGCACTTCGGGGTGCGCTTCGAACTGGTTCGCCAGCTGCATCGCCAGTCGCGCGCCGCTTGCCGCCAGCGGGTGGCCGAGGGCGATCGCGCCGCCGTACTGGTTCACCCGGTCGCTGTCCTGTGGGATGCGATAGTGGTCGAGGAAGGTCAGCACCTGAACGGCGAATGCCTCGTTGAGTTCGAACAGTCCGATATCGCGGATGCTGAGCCCCGCGCGTTTCAGAGCTCGCTCGGTCGATGGGATCGGCCCCAGGCCCATCACCTCGGGTTCCACACCCGCGAACCCGAACGACACCAGCCGCATCCGTGGAGTTAGCCCGAATTCGCGAACCGCATCCTTAGAGGCGAGCAGCGTCATCGCAACACCATCGGTGAGCGGGGATGCGTTCCCCGCGGTGACGCGACCGTGTGCGCGGAACGGTGTGCGCAGATCGCGGAGCCCGTCCATGCTGGTGTCTGGACGCAGATGCTCATCGCGCGTGGCCAGTCCCCATCCCGCATCCGACTCAATAGCTACTGAAACCAGATCGCGCTCGAACGCGCCACGCTCGTATGCCGCAGCCGCTTTGCGCTGCGACTCGACGGCATACGCATCGGCACGCTCCTTGGTGAGTGACGGGAAGCGGTCATGGAGCCGTTCGGCGGTGACACCCATGTTGAGCGCATCCGGCGCGACCAGCTTCTCGGCGAGGAACCTGGGGTTCGGGTCGGCATCGGCGCCCATCGGGTGGTGTCCCATGTGCTCGACGCCTCCGGCGATGGCAATGTCGTATTGACCGAAGCCGATACCAGCGCCCAAGAGCGACATCGCTGTCATCGCGCCGGCACACATCCGGTCAATTGCAAGTCCCGGCGTGGTCTCCGGAAGACCCGCGAGGATCGCGCAGCTGCGGCCGAGCGTGAGCCCTTGGTCACCGGTCTGCGTGGTCGCGGCGATTGCGACATCGTCGTATCGCTCGGTTGGGATCCGCGAATTGCGTTCGACCAGCGCCGCAATCGATTTCGTGGCCAGGTCGTCCGCGCGAGTACGCCAATACAGCCCCTTCTCGCCGGCGCGACCAAAGGGTGTGCGGACACCGTCAATGAAGAACACGTCTGGGTTAGACACCATGCCTCCTGATAACCGCTTCGTTGCGGTCGTGTTGCTGCCGTGGTGGATTGCTAGGAGTTTAGCCAAACCCTCGTAATACTTACCGGTGAGATTGATGGGCTTCTACAAATGCGCGAGAAATCACCGGGCTTACGATGTCGATCTGCCACTGTCTGGCACCGTGCATCCGTAGTTCGAGTCCCACATCATGCGCCTTTACCGCGGTTTCATCCCACGCCACACGCCGAAGAATTGATGGTGTCAACAGGTTCTCGGTTGGTAGTTGCAGGGACTGCGCAGTATCCGCAACGGCAGGTTTTGCTGCCAGTAGGCGGGCGTTTGCTAGCGGGCGCTTGCGTTCCCAGTTCTTCGGATGTGGGATGTGGCCAGGGTCTTTGCGTTCACGCTGGGGCGGATTCTCGTCGTTGACACCTGCTTCGACGGCGCGCCACCAGCGATCCAGTTCGGTTCTCGATTCTTTACCGGTAAACGACTCCAGGCTCGCCAGCTGGCCGCGCGTGCGCGGCATGGTCTTCGCGACCGCACTGAGTGAACGATCCGGGACCAGACGGCCCGGTGCCGTGTCAGTTTCGCGAGCAAGTTCATCCCGCGCGAACCATAGTGATCGGGCGACGGCGAGCTGCTTGGGGGAGCGCAGCTGGTGGATGCCAGACATGCGGCGCCAGCGCTGCTCGAACGGGCGCGGAGAGAGATCGCGTTCGAGTACCGCCACGAACTCCTGCGTTGCCCAATCATGCTTTCCGGCACTTACCAATCGCTCTTCCAAGGCGTCACGCACATCAACGAGCAGTTCGACGTCCAGGGCCGCGTAGGCGAGCCACTGTGTTGGTAGTGGTCGCGTGGACCAATCATCGGCAGAGTGCGCTTTCGCCAATTCGACACCGAGCAGTTCGTGTACGACCGAGCCGAGCCCAACACGCTGCATCCCCAACAACCGTGCCGCAAGTTCCGTGTCAAATAGCGTCGTCGGCTCGAGCCCGAGTTCGCGCATACAGGGGAGGTCCTGTGTTGCCGCGTGCAGTACCCACTCGGCGGAGGCGATCGCCGTCGCGACATCGCGAAGGTCGTCGAACGGGAGGGGGTCAATTAGGAACGTGCCCGCGCCGCGACGATACAGCTGCACCAGATAGGCGCGATCCGAATAGCGGTAGCCGGATGCGCGTTCTGTGTCGATCGCTACCGGCCCGTGCCCCGCAGCGAGCTGTTCGATCGCATCATCGAGCATTGCTCGAGTATCGATGACGTGCAAATCACCGCGGCTAGCTCGCTGGGCGTCAACGAAGCCCATGCGCCTGCCCTGCGTGCCGCAGCACCGGAACCTCATTGGAGTCAACCGGTGGCAGACCAGCAAGCATGCACAGCAATGTTGTCCATGCCTCCACGTGCCCGCCGAGATCGAGATCCTGCGGTGTCCACGACGCGCGCATCTCAATCTGGCTACCCTCGCCCTGCTCGGCGATCTCACCGAAGCCCTGCGAGTTCACGACCGTGACCGTTCCCGAGGAATAGCGATAGTCCGCAGCCGATGCATCCAATGCATCCACCAGCCACGACCAAGCCACCTCAGGAAGCATGCCATCGCTACCAATATCGGTCTCAAGCGGAGCCTGTGCGAAACACACCACTCGGAACGCGCCACGCCAGGCGTCAGGCTCCTGCTCGTCGTGGAGCAGGATGAAGCGGCCGGTCCCTAATTGGCCCGCGTTCGTTGTGCCATCGGTGGCTACGTCTGCCGAGAGCGCATACGAATGCGGTGCGAGACCTTCGGGTGGACGAATCTCTTGTACCTGCAGATCGCTGCGATACTCGAGCGCTCGAATTGACTCGGTGGCAACGGTAAATTCCGCCGGAACCGGATGCAAGCTAACGACCACGCAACGAGCGTATGAAATCCCATCGCGTCCAGCGGGTGCCACGCCGTTCGCACGCAGAATGCTCGCAGCATCCGTGAAGGAATGCGCGGTTGGTATGCGACAGACTTGCGGCGGTGGTGCTGGGCTGTGCGCTGCCGGAGTACAACGGATGGAGTGAATTGACGTGAGCCGTGCCCCTCGACACAATGCCGGTGCAGATTCATTGCGGGCAGCCGCGGCGGTAGTTGCCGGTGCCGGTCTTGTTGTTGGGTCACTCGTGGGGACCGCGGCAACGATGCTCGCCCGGTCCGCGGTTACGCCCGCGAAACGGGCGAAAACTCCGGTGCGCGTGCACGAGGTAGCGCTCGATTCGAACGACGCCGGCAGCGGCACGATCACCCTGCAGCGCACGACCGAGTCGGAACCGTCTGGCAGTTACACCATGCTCTGGGATGAGGACCGAGGGCGGGCAGTGCTCGGTGAGACGATCACCGCGGATGTGGATACGGTCACCCGGCGGTTCACCGCCGCTCAGGGAAGTGACATTCGCGATGCCACCCACGTGCGAGTCGTATCAGCACCGCATCGATCAATTGACGACCTCAACTTGCCGTACCGAGTGGTCACCGTACCGGGGGAGCTCGGTGATATGCCCGGCTGGTTCATCCCCACCGAAACACACGACGACGGCAACTGGGTCATCCACGTGCACGGTCGAGGAGCAACACCGACAGAACCCTTACGCACGGTACCCATTGCGAATGTCACCGGATGGCATTCGCTGGTCGTGCAATACCGCAATGATCCGGGAGCGCCAAGCGCCCCCGACAGTAAGTACGGGCTCGGTGTGAGCGAGTGGCGTGATGTGGATGCGGCGATCGAATGGGCCGTGACCCGAGGAGCCAGGCGCATCATTCTCGCGGGCTGGTCGATGGGCGCCGCAATCGCAGCGCAGGCATACTTCCGCAGTGAG
Source organism: Pseudoclavibacter sp. Marseille-Q3772 (assembly GCF_916618895.1). Classification (NCBI taxonomy): domain Bacteria; kingdom Bacillati; phylum Actinomycetota; class Actinomycetes; order Micrococcales; family Microbacteriaceae; genus Pseudoclavibacter; species Pseudoclavibacter sp. Marseille-Q3772. The sequence continues at coordinate 513,611 of NZ_OU745391.1, read as the reverse complement.
TTCCGCGCGCACATTGTCGGTCTGCTCTTCGAATCACCCGCTATCGACTGGCAGGACACGCTCAGCTACCAGGCAGGATTGATGCGGATGCCCGGCTGGATCGCGCGCGGCGGGATGAGACTGCTCGACTCGCCGCTCAGTCGACCGCTGGTCGGCATCCAAGAGCGCATCGACCTTGACGAACTCAACCTGGTGCAACGCGCCGACGAATTTGATATCCCCATCCTGCTGCTGCACTCATCGGCAGATACGGTCGTGCCGGTTAGGGGAAGTCAGCGACTGGCAGCAGCGCGACCGGATCTCGTGCACTACGTCGAGTTTGAAGCGGCCCGGCACACTCGCCTGTGGAACGTTGATCGAGCTAAATGGGAGCGCGAAGTGCACACATGGCTATCAACTCGTCGACGTTGTGCCGCAGCTGAGCGGGTGTAGCGCGTTGCTGTTCGCTTAGGGCCGCGAGGTGGATGCGAACAGCCGCTGATACAGGTACCCGAGCGAATCCTCCAATACCAGCTCGCGGTTGAACGCGGTACCGAGCGTCGATGATGGGAGCGTCGGGGCATCGCTCGGACCAAACACCGGCGCCTGGGTGAGGCAGATCTCGTCCAGCAGGCCCGCATCCAAAAACTGGCTAATAAGCTGCCCGCCGCCTTCGACCACCAGCTGATGCATCCCTCGATTACCGAGTTCGGCTATGACGTCCGGCAGGCGCAACTGACCCGAATCATCAGTGCCCAACGTGATGATGTTCGCCCCGGGCATCGTTTCACGCACGCGCTCGCGGGCGCTGGTCACGGTGCACACGTACACCAGCTCCGCAGCGTCATCGGGATGAATACGGTGACCGGCAAGATCGCCCGAGGAGGTGATTACGCACAGGCGGGTCGGTCGTGTTGTTGCGTGCCGCTCTTGGCGAACCGTCTGTGCGCCAACGACGACGGCATCGCTGAGCGAGCGGATGGTGCGCAGGATGCGGCGATCAGCGCGGTTCGAGAGCGAGTCTGAAGTGCCGTCAGGTCCGGTGACGCGACCGTTGAGCGAGCCAAGCATATTCATCCGAACCCACCGCTGTTTCGGCGCCCGATAGCACTCTTTGAGCCAAGTAGCGATGCCTTCCCGGTCGGTGAGGGAGTGCTCACCCTCGGTGCTTCCTAACGGGCGTAGCCATTCCGGCGCAGGCATGGCTGCCGGGTCGCGCCAAACGCGCTGTGCTGACTCCGAACCCGTGTCGGTCATGGCGTGACCGCATCCGCGCCGCTACCTGACGCCAGCGCATCGCGAACCTGGCGCTGGACGCGGGCAAGCATCCCCATCATGCCGTTGAGCCGTAGCGGGGAGACCTGCTTGGTGATTCCCAGCGCAAACGGGAAGTCGCTCGGCACCTCCAGCACCTGCTGTGGGTGCAAACCACTGATGCCCTCAACCAAGATCGCAGCGAACCCTCGCGTGGTTGGTGCCTCAGCCGGTGCCTTTGCGAACAGTGCAACCGCATCTTCGCTCACCTCAGTGGTGATGAAGACGGGGGACTGGCACTCTTCTACGCGTTCGAAATCAGCGTCGGCGTAGCGTTCGGGTACCTCCGGGAGACCATCTGCGAACTCCAACAGCAGCAGCAGCCGGTCGTTTTCCGGCAGCGCATGGAAGTCGTCGCAGATTGCTTGCAGAGAATCAGGTAGAGCACTCACCGAGCCGATGTTACCGGGCCGACGGTGCGAGTTCTCCTCGAGCCGTGCCGGTGACGATCGGAGCGCCAACGAGCGAACCCCACTCGGTCCACGAACCGTCGTAGTTGCGTACGTGTGCAAAGCCGAGCAGGTACTTGAGCACGAACCAGGTGTGGCTGGAGCGCTCACCGATCCGGCAGTAGGCGATCACATCCGACGCGTCTTCGAGGCCGAGCTCCTCGCGGTAGATGGTTTCGAGTTCGGCTCGCGACTTGAAGGTGCCGTCCTCGTTTGCGGCCTTTGCCCACGGCACACTGTGCGCGGTGGGGATGTGGCCGCCTCGAAGCGCGCCCTCCTGCGGGTAGTCAGGCATGTGGGTGCGCTCGCCGGTGTACTCCTGCGGGCTGCGGACATCGACGAGGGGGAGGCCAGCGCGAACATGCTCGAGCACCTCATCGCGGTAGGCGCGCAGCGGTGCGTCGTCGCGTGCCGGCACGTCGAAATCGGTTGGTGTGACCTCGGGGACCTCGCGAGTGAGTTCGCGACCCTCGGCGATCCACTTATCGCGCCCACCGTCCAAGAGGCGCACATTGGTGACGCCGAACAGCTCGAAGACCCATAGCGCGTAGGCGGCCCACCAATTGGAGCGGTCGCCATAGATGACGATGGTCGAATCCGCAGTGATGCCGAGTCGGGATGCGAGCGCCGCGAAGTCTTGTGGGTCTAGGTAGTCGCGCACGACCGGCTGGTTGAGGTCGGTGTGCCAATCGATTTTGCGTGCTCTCGGGATGTGGTCGGTTTCGTACAGCAGAACATCCTCGTTGGATTCCAGAACTACCAGCTCGGGTGCATCCAGGTGCTCTTCAAGCCACTGGGTGCTGACCAGTTTCTCGGGGTGGGCGTACTCCAAAAACTTGCGGCTGGTGTCGGCATTCAGTGACATTTGCACTCCAATACTGCTTGCGAACTGGTTGTCGGGATAACGGCTTGTCACCCGATATATGCCCACAATTGTGTCCCAGGAAACCTGGATGGCGCACGGGTGCGCTTCATCCGGCGTAACCTTGTCGAAATCACGTTTGAGTTTGGGAGAGCGAATTGTCTGAGGGGAACCTGATCCGGGTATCCGACCGTGTGCCGCAGATGACACCAGAGCAGATGGTGCAAGCACTGGTTCCGCCCCCTCAGTTCGACCACGTGAGTTTCGAAAACTACAAACCCGACCCCGACCATCCTTCGCAGGCACAGGCACGTGAGATTTGTGAGCAGTTTGCGAGCCGGGCTGCGAAGCAGACGCGTGGACTCTTCGGCATGCGACGCAAGAAATCCGCTGCGATTAAGCCCGGGGTCTACCTCGACGGCGGGTTCGGCGTTGGCAAGACGCACCTGCTGGCTGCAACCTGGCATGCCGCCAGTGGTCGCAAGTACTTCGGCACGTTTATCGAGTACACAGCGCTGGTTGGTGCGCTGGGGTATAAGCACGCTGTTGAGGCGTTCAGTGGAGCCAGTCTGATTGCGATCGACGAGTTCGAGCTGGATGATCCCGGCGACACCATGGTGATGTCAAAGTTGCTTGGTGAGCTTGTGGCGAGCGGAACTGCCGTGGCGGCGACCTCGAACACCCCGCCGAATGCGCTGGGCGAGGGACGCTTTGCGGCACAGGATTTCCTGCGTGAGATCACCAAACTGGCGAGCGTGTTCGAGACGGTGCGTATCGACGGTGTTGACTATCGTCGCCGTGCTGTCGAGGGTGAGGCGGTTGTGACGGAGCGTGCGGATGTGGATTCGCTTGTTCAGGAGCGGCTGGATGCGGGGCAGACAGTCGCGCGCGACGATTTCCGTACGCTGATCGATCACCTGGCCACTGTGCATCCGTCGAAGTACGTGCGGCTGATCGATGAGGTCGATTGCCTCGTGCTCGACGAGGTGGCTGAACTCACTGATCAATCGGAAGCCCTGCGATTCGTGGCGTTCATTGACCGCGTGTACGACGCGCAGGTGCCGATTATTGCCAGCGGTGTGGCCCTGGACGATGTGTTCGGTGGCGGCATGCTCGATGGCGGGTACCGCAAAAAGTATCTGCGCGCAGTTTCGCGACTCATCGCATCCACCGGAGCTGCACGCGAAGCGTAGGGCGCGCGGGTATTTGGGATCGATTGGCGTGCTGATTGCACCGACAGTGCTCATCATGGCGGTCGGTTTCGCTGGTTGCAGGCAGCACTTTTTAGTCTTCTGACCGGGTGATTTAAAGTTTTCTTCATTTTCGATTTGCAAAGTGATCGGTACTTGCATTAATGTTGCTCGAGTGCTGGACGCGGCAAATGTCGCCAAAGCCACGCGGATGTAGCGCAGTTGGTAGCGCATCACCTTGCCAAGGTGAGGGTCGCGAGTTCGAGTCTCGTCATCCGCTCGAGTGTGAACTGGGTGGAAACATCCCGGGATGCACGGGAATAGATCCCAACACGGTGACGTGGCCGAGAGGCGAGGCAGCGGCCTGCAAAGCCGTATACACGGGTTCGAATCCCGTCGTCACCTCGGCGGATTCCTACGGGGTCCAGCGGTTCTCGCTAGAGATTCGCGCGATTGGCGCAGCGGTAGCGCGCTTCCCTGACACGGAAGAGGTCACTGGTTCGATCCCAGTATCGCGCACAGAGGCTTGTGGCCACCCGGTTGGGTGGCCGTTTTTGTTTCTCTCCGCCATCCGATGCATGCAACTTCACCGCCCGCTGCTTCGCCGTTGTTCAAGTATGCGAAGTGGTCCCCAACGGCTGCTCTCCACCTGTGTTTGGGCCGTCTTTGCATACTTGCGGGGTTGTTTGGTGTGCGAAGTAGGCCCCACCTTTTGTGCCCCATCTGCGTTGGGGCCTTCTTTGCATACTTGCGCAGTTGTTTACTGTGCAAAGTGGGCCTCAACGGTGCTTGTCGTTCTGCGTTTGGGCCGACTTTGGCCACTTGCGCAGTTGTTGGGTGTGCGAAGTGGGCCCCAACGTGGATGTGGTGGGGTAGCGCCTTCTGCTGTCCGCGCGCATCCCTGTCGCTTCCGGCGCTCGCTGACTTCGCGTCGCTGTGGTGTGCGAAGTAGGCCTCAACGCTTGCTCTCCACCTGTGTTGGGGCCTTCTTTGCATACTTGCGCGGTTGTTTACTGTGCAAAGCGGGCCCGAACGTGGATGTGGTGGGGTGTGGTGGATGTGGTTGGGTATGCAAAGTGGGCACCGACGCTGACAGTGAGCGGAAACTTAAGGAACTCGAAGATAAGATCAACAACGGTAGTGCGTATGACCCGTGGGACTAATGCACACCACTCAAGTGTTGTTCGAAATGAGGTTGAAAGATTGACGAATCATGCTGTGGCTGAACAGTCAAGTCTGCTTGTTCGTATTCTGCCAGCGACCGTCATCCTCCTGACAGCCGCCGCAATCTTCGCTCAGATGTTCGTCGGTTTCGAAGTTTCTGATGTTGATGGTCGGATTAAGCAGATTTGTGAGCCGCTTGGCGACCTGGGCGGGGTGGTCTCGCAGGGAGACGCACCGCTCACTCAAGCCGATCTTGCTTGCCTTGAACTGCGCATGAATCGGCAGGCATGGCTAGGGGTCACCGTGATCAGTGGTGCAGCCGCGTGGGCAGTGACGTGCAAGTTGAGCCAGCCCTGGCAGTGAACAACAAAGTAAACGTTGGAAACGAAAAAACAGCTGCCAAAGCAGCAGTTTTTCGTTTCCGAGTGTCGTTGGCGGTCGCAGTGACCTCGCGGAAGTTTCCGAAGCGTTGCTTCGGCTCTGAAAAATCCGCGCTGGTTCGATCCCAGCATCGCGCACACGAGATTAACGGCCACCTTAGGGTGGCCGTTTGCGTTTCCAGCTACCCCCAACCCACAGCCTTTCCGCCGTTTCTGGCAGCCTTCCCCCCCCCCCATTTCGTTACGGGGGGGGCAAGAATGCACACTTCCCGAGCTGTGAAATATGCGAAATTGCCCCGAACGCTGGGGCGTAAGCCGTTCGCGGGTCAGAAATGCACACCTCCGGCGAGTGAGCCGGATGTCGTTGGTTCCGTATGCCGCGTAGCATCGAGGCATGCGCGTACGAGTCCTCATTCCAGTAGCCGCTGCATCCCTCTTGCTGGCCGGATGCACCCAAGGCAGCAGCATCCCGCAGAAAACCGGTGAGCCAACGAGCTACGGCACGGTTGAGGAACTCCGGGACGCCTTCGTCGCTGCCGGTGGCACCTGTGACAACTGGGAAACGATTGACCCGGGTGACTATGATGCGGTAGCCGGACGCTGTAGCGACAGCGTTGTGATCGCGGTTTACAACAAGCCGGCGGAACTCGAGGATGCCATTAAGCGCGCTACCGAGCTCGCTGTGGGCACCCATCTACTCGTCGGCGAGAACTGGATGATCAACATCGAGAACCCGCAAGACTTCATCGATGAACTCGGCGGTCGCACCGTTAGCTAACACTTCATATCGCTTCCGGGTGGCCCGTAGGCGGACCGCATCGAGCCGGCTACCGAATCGCGCCGTAGAATTACCGTTACCGCTGAATTCATCCGCGCCGAAAATGTGGCGCGACATTTCCAAGGAGTCGATGTGTGCGCATCCGCAAACCAGCCCGAATCCACCGAATTGCGTCGCGAAGCGACCACAACCACGGATGGGTTCACGCTCTTTGCTGACGCACCCAAACAGCCGGCGATCGTTGCGATGCGAGTAGACGGTCAGCTGCTCGACCTCTTCCGCGAAGTAGAAGCAGGAACCGTTGCAGAAGCGGTCACCATCGACAGCGAAGACGGGCTCAACATTTTGCGCCACTCCGCAGCGCACGTGACCGCACAGGCAGTGCAAAACCTCTGGCCGGACGCCAAGCTCGGCATCGGCCCATTCATCACCGACGGGTACTACTACGACTTCGACGTGGCCGAGCCGTTCACACCGGAAGACCTCAAGCGCATCGAAAAAGAGATGCAGCGAATTATCAAACAGGGGCAGCGATTCGCACGCCGAGCAGTCAGCGACGAACAGGCGCGCGAGGAACTCGCATCCGAACCCTACAAACTCGAACTCGTGTCGCTGAAAGGCGGGGCCGGAAGCGACTCGGGCGAGAACGTTGAAGTTGGCGAGGGCGAACTTACGATTTACGACAACGTCGACGCAAAAACCGGCGAAACTGTCTGGTACGACCTGTGCCGCGGGCCGCACCTGCCCACCACCAAACTGATCGGCAACGGTTGGGCCCTGCTGCGCAGCGCCGCCGCCTACTGGCGCGGCAGCGAGAAGAACCCGATGCTGCAGCGCATCTACGGCACCGCGTGGCCCTCGAAAGACCAGCTGGTGGCCTACAAGACTCGGCTCGAAGAAGCCGCGAAGCGCGACCACCGACGCATCGGCAACGAGCAGGACCTCTTCTCGTTCCCGGACGAGATTGGTTCGGGCCTGGCAGTATTCCATCCGGCCGGCGGCATCATCCGCTACGAGATGGAAGACCACTCGCGCCGTCGTCACCTCGAAGAGGGCTACAGTTTCGTCAACACCCCGCACATCACCAAGGGGCAGCTCTACGAGGTGTCTGGTCACCTGGACTGGTACCGCGACGGTATGTTCCCGCCCCTGCAGGTCGATGCAGAGCTCGACGAGGACGGTACGGTACGCAAGCCCGGCGTCGACTACTACCTCAAGCCCATGAACTGCCCGATGCACAACCTCATTTTTGATGCGCGGGCACGTAGCTACCGCGAGCTACCACTGCGACTGTTTGAGTTCGGTACCGTCTACCGCTATGAAAAGTCCGGCGTGCTGCACGGATTCTCACGCGCACGCGGCTTCACACAGGACGACGCGCACATTTATTGCACTCGTGAGCAGATGCGCGATGAGCTCGCGAAGACCCTCGACTTCGTGCTCAGCTTGCTGCGCGACTACGGCCTGGACGACTTCTACCTCGAACTATCCACAAAGGATCCCGAAAAGTTTGTCGGCAGCGACGAGGTATGGGAAGAAGCCACCGAAACGCTTCGCGAGGTTGCCGAGGCCTCGGGGCTTGAGCTTGTACCGGATGAGGGTGGGGCCGCATTCTACGGACCGAAGATTTCGGTGCAGGCTCGCGATGCGATCGGCCGCACCTGGCAGATGTCAACGGTGCAGCTTGACTTCAACCTGCCCGAGCGGTTTGACCTGGAATACGCGGCAGCGGATGGCACGCGCCAGCGTCCGGTGATGATTCACCGTGCCCTTTTCGGTTCGATCGAGCGATTCTTCAGCGTGCTCGTCGAACACTATGCTGGCGCCTTCCCGGTGTGGATGTCACCGGAACAGGTCGTTGGCATTCCGGTCGCAGAAGAGTACGCCGACTACCTCGGCAGCATCATCAACAAGTTGAAGGCACTCGGCGTGAGAGCTCGACTCGACGACTCGAGCGACCGTATGCCGAAGAAGATCCGCACGCACACCAAGGCGAAGATTCCGTTCCAGCTCATCGCCGGTGAAGACGACCGAAGCCAGGATGCGGTTTCTTTCCGTTTCCGAGACGGGTCGCAGCGAAACGGTGTGCCGGTAGACGAGGCGATTGACCTCATCCAGCGTGCTATTCGCGAACACCGCAATATCAATACTGCTGAGGACCTGACCGCTGTATGACTGGGGAGCGCGACTTAACGCATCCGGACACCTTGGCCGGTAGCGGCGAGAGTGCATTGGAATCTGCGGCTGACTTTGTTGGCGAACCGGACGGGTTCGAGCGGACCTGGGTGCCGCACCGCATGGTGTACCTGGGGAATGACAAACGCGACCGAACGCAGGAAAACGTATGTGTGTTCTGTGCGGCGCCGGAGAAGAGCGACGAGGACGGACTCATCGTGTATCGCGGGCAAACTTGCTACGTGGTGATGAATCTGTACCCGTACAACACCGGCCACCTGCTGATCTGCCCGTACCGCCACATCCCTACCTACGACCTGTGTGACGACGACGAAATCCTTGAGATGGGCAAGCTGACTCAGCGTGCGATGCGCGTGCTCGGGCGTCAGTCTGGCGTTGCCGGGTTCAATATCGGGATGAACCAGGGGCAGGTTGCTGGCGCTGGTGTGGCTGGTCACCTGCACGAGCACGTCGTGCCGCGGTGGGCGAATGATGCCAACTTCATGCCGATTATTGCGCGCACGAAGCCGATGCCGCGACTGCTGGGAGAGCAGCGCGCCGAGCTCGCCCGCTGGTGGCAGGAGTCGCTTGCGCGCGACTAGTGCGCTGTTGTAGTAGGGGCGTGCCCGGGCTTGCGCGCGTTGGGTGCGGGCGGGCTTGTGTGCGTTGGGTGCGCTTGTGTTTCGCGCGGATGTGGGCGTTGCGCTGAGGTGTGCGAAGTGGGCCCCAAGTTGGGGTGTTCTTTGGCGTTGGGGCCTTGTTTGCATAGTTGGGCGCTTGGTTAGTGTGCGAAGTGGGCCACAACGCGGTTGGGCGGCGGGGTGCGGCGGGGCGCGGCAGCGTTCAGCATCCGGCTGCTACAGCACTGCCCGCAGCCGACGAAGTCCCTCAGCGAGTTCAGCATCGGTGAGGTGCGCGTAGCCGATGACGATGCTGCCGCCTTCGTAACCAGGACGTTCGGAGCCCGCTTCGGCAGCATGTGCAGCAGCGGCGGATGCGGCGGGTGCGGCACCAGCCAGCGCGGGTTCGGCACGGTTCCAATACTCGCCACCGGGCTCGACCAACACTTGCGCACTGCGGCATGCCCGTAGCATGCCTGCCTCGCTGCGCTCCGAGTGCAACACCGCGTGCAGCCCACCATCCATCGGTGAGACGGTCAAATGGTCAACATCGGCAAAGGCGTCAAGCACGGCAGTGCGCCGCTGACGGTACGCTCGCCGCATCCGAGCCACCCGGCGCGCAAGTTCACCGGAATCCAAGTACTCGGCAAATGCCCGCTGTACCACCGACGACACCGGCGACCCCAAGTCCGCGCGAGCATCAATACACCGCGGCCGCAACGCATCCGGAACACAGAGCATCCCGATACCAAGCCCCGGCGCGACCGTCGTAGTAAACGTACCGAGCAGCACCACGGTGTCTTGCTCAGGCTCATCCAGCGCCGTCAGCGTCGGCAGCGGTTGGCCCACGTACCGCAGCTCGGAGTCGTAGTCGTCCTCAATGATCAGCACCGACTCTTGCCGCGCCCATTCCAGAAGCTCGAGGCGTCGCGCAATCGGCAGGCTGCCGCCGAGCGGATACTGGTGGCTCGGCGTGACGATCACGAGATCGGGTTTCGCACCGCCGCGGGGTAGCGAATCCGTGCGCAGTCCCTGTTCGTCAACGCCCAGCGGGATGAGCGCGCATCCGAGGCGCCGAAGCGCCAGCCGCAGCGATGGATACCCCGGCGATTCGACACCGACGCGTAGCGGTCGCCCCGGATGTTCCGCCGCCAGGGTCAGTACGATCAACGCCAGCCCATCGCGGCCACCGGCAGTCGCCAGGTATTGCGAGGCATCGCGAGCGAGCCCGCGCATTCGCCGAAAGTAATCGCTCAACGCCGAAAGGTACTCCGGGGCACCGCCCAGGGGCGCCGCCTCAAACTCACCGTCGACCGCATTGCGCCATGCTCGCCGCCATGCCGGCGTGCTCAAATGCTCGCTCGACGACTGCCCCGGCAGCATATTGATGGTGACCGGATGGGGCGTAGCGGCGGATGCGCGCGGTCGTCGCGTCGGCGTCGGTACAGCGGAGGATGTAGCTTCTTGGCGTCGTGACTGGGCGGTACTGCCTTCGGGTGCGGTGTCTGGATGCGTCGCGGCCAGACTGGGGTTCACGCGGGTTGCAGCGCCGCGCTCAGCAATGACGTATCCCTCGGCGGCGAGCTGCTCATAGGCAGTGACGACAGTGCCCCGAGACACCCCCAATTGCGCGGCCCAGCTACGCGTTGCAGGCATAGCGTCGCCGGGCTGCAGGATGCGGTCACGGATGAGTTCGCGTACGGCCGTTACCAGCTGCTGGGGGAGCGAGACCGTGCTGTCACGATCGAGGGTGATGGCGATTTCCGCGGAACCTGCTGGGCGCACTGTTCACTCCATCCTGTTGATCCAAATTGCTGCTGTTCAAGGTCCTGCTGTTCAAGGTCCTGCTGATCAAGGCCACTGCCGACCACGGTTCCTCCGCTCGGGTACGCATCCGCAAAGTGGTCTAATGAAAGTCGTTCATTCTGGATCTTACGTTAGGCCACTATCTGGCGCACGATAGTGACTATGACCAACAACACCAATGAATCAACTGTCGGCACCGATCGCGTGAAGCGCGGCCTTGCCGAAATGCTCAAGGGCGGCGTCATCATGGACGTTGTCACCCCCGAACAGGCTCGCATCGCTGAAGACGCCGGTGCCGTAGCCGTTATGGCGCTTGAGCGTGTCCCCGCCGACATCCGTGCTCAAGGCGGTGTCGCCCGCATGAGCGACCCGGACCTGATCGACTCCATCATCGAAGAGGTGTCGATCCCGGTAATGGCCAAGGCTCGGATCGGCCACTTCGTTGAAGCTCAGGTACTGCAGTCGCTGGGCGTGGACTACATCGATGAGTCCGAGGTGCTCAGCCCTGCAGACTACGTCAACCACATCGACAAGTGGGACTTCGACGTGCCATTCGTTTGCGGCGCAACCAACCTCGGTGAGGCCTTGCGCCGCATTAACGAGGGCGCCGCGATGATCCGCTCGAAGGGTGAGGCCGGAACCGGTGACGTATCCGAAGCTATGCGCCACATCCGCACCATCAACGCCGAAATCCGCAAGCTGCAGAGCCTCACCAAGGATGAGCTCTACGTTGCTGCCAAGGAACTGCAGGCACCGTACTCGCTCGTTGCCGAGGTCGCCGAAACCGGAAAACTTCCGGTCGTCATGTTTGTTGCCGGTGGTGTGGCCACCCCTGCTGACGCTGCCATGATGATGCAGCTCGGCGCCGACGGTGTCTTCGTCGGTTCGGGCATCTTCAAGTCGGGCGACCCGGTTGCCCGCGCGAAGGCTATTGTGCAGGCAACTGCTGCCTACGACGACCCCGAGAAGATCGCCGAGGTATCGCGCGGTCTTGGCGAGGCAATGGTCGGCATCAACGTCGCCGACCTGCCGGCACCGCACAAGCTCGCTGAGCGTGGCTGGTAGTGACATCCGCACCAATCGGTGTGCTCGCACTCCAGGGCGGTGTGCGTGAGCATGTAGCTATGCTCACCTCCCTGGGGCGCGAGACCATCCTTGTTCGCACCCCGCGCGATCTGGAAAAGGTCGCAGGTCTTGTCATCCCCGGCGGCGAATCCAGCGTCATGGATAAGCTCTGCCGCATTTTTGATATGCAACAGCCACTTCGCGAACGCATCGCCGGCGGCATGCCGGTGTTCGGCACCTGCGCCGGGCTCATCATGCTTGCTGATCGCATCGTTGACGGTATGGAAGGTCAGCAAACGCTTGGCGGGTTGGATGTGACCGTGCGTCGAAACGCGTTCGGTTCACAGGTGGACTCGTTTGAGACCGACCTTGATGTGCCGGAGCTCGGACCAGAACCGGCACACGCCGTCTTCATCCGCGCACCAATCATCGAAGAGGTCGGCCCGAATGCCAGGACGCTGGCAGCGGTGGATGGTAGGACGGTCGCGGCTATCCAGGGCCGGTTGTTGGGTATCTCCTTCCACCCGGAGGTGACCTCCGATACGCGCTGGCATGAGCTGTTCTGTCGTATGGTGGACGAAACCGTCTCAACCGAAACTTCGCCATGACTATCGTGCACGTTGAACTCATCGCGGCACTGACCGACCTCGTGACCGCATCCCCAACTTCGTACCACGCAGCAAACTATGTTGCCGAACAGCTCGAACGGAAAGGGTTCGTGCGCCTACGCGAAGACGAGGCGTGGCCGCAGGATGTTCGTGCGGGCGTGGTGGTCCGCGACGGTGCTGTGATCGCCTGGCGGATCCCACAGGACGCGACGCCACACACGCCGCTGGCGATTGTCGGCGCACATACCGATTCGCCCGGGTTCCGGCTCAAACCCGATCCGCACACGATGCGTTACGGTTGGCAAACGCTCAACGTCGAGGTGTACGGCGGGCCGCTGGTGAACTCCTGGCTGGACCGCGATCTGCGTATCGGCGCCCGACTGCAATTGCGGGACGGCTCAAGCAGGCTCGCGGCAACCGGACCGGTCGCGCGCATCCCGCAATTGGCGATCCACCTTGACCGCAAGGCGAACGAGGGGCTGAAGCTTGATGCGCAGCAACACACTCGGCCGGTGTTCGGGCTAGCGCTGGCCGGGGGAGCGGATTCACTCGTAGCGCTATTGGCAGCGGATGCGGGTGTCGAGCCTGCGGCCGTTACGGCGATGGATGCGTTTGTGGCCGATAGCCAGGCTCCGCAGCGGCTCGGCGCCAATGGCGAGCTCATTGCGTCCGCTCGGCTCGACAACCTGGCCAGCGTACTCGCCGGCTACCGCGCACTCATTCACACCGACGAACCGCGGGGAGTTATCCCCGTGTTCGCGGCATTCGACCATGAAGAGGTCGGCTCGGAATCGCGATCCGGCGCGGGCGGTCCAATGCTCTCGGATATCTGCGAGCGGATCGGTATCCAGCTCGAGGCGAACCGGGAGGATCGCATCCGCGCGCACGCCCAAAGCTGGTGTGTCTCCAGCGACGTTGGCCACAGCATCCACCCGAACTACCCGAACCATCACGATGACGACACCCGTCCGATTGCCGGTGGCGGTCCGATCCTGAAGATCAACGCGAACCAGCGATACACCACCGATGCTGCCGGTCAGTCGCTGTGGCAGCGGATGTCAGACACCATCGGTGTGCCCGTGCAGTCGTTTGTGTCGCGAAACACCATTCCCTGCGGCTCGACGATCGGCCCCATTACCGCGACGCGAATGGGGATGCGCACCGTAGACGTTGGTATCCCGATTCTGTCGATGCACTCGGCGCGTGAGTTGGCGGCATGTGGCGACCTGGATGCATTGCAGCGAGTGATGCAGGAATTTTTCGCGGGTGCGCCGGCTGCGCATTTCGACGCGCAGTAAACTTGTCAATTACGGTCGCAATCCAGCGACTGACTACCGCAACCGAGGGGAAACTATGGCAGGGCATTCCAAGTGGGCAACCACCAAGCACAAGAAGGCCGCTATCGATGCCAAGCGCGCGAAGAGCTTCGCGAAGCTGATCAAGGTCATCGAAGTCGCCGCGCGTGCGGGAGGCCCCGACCCAGCCGGAAACCCTGCTCTTGCTGATGCCATTCAGAAAGCCAAGAAAACTTCGGTCCCCAACGACAACATCGACCGCGCCGTCAAGCGCGGTGCCGGGCTCACCGGTGAGGCGGTTGCCTACGACCAGATCATGTACGAGGCCTACGCTCCGGGTGGCGTAGCCATGCTTATTGAGTGCTTGACCGATAACAAGAATCGCGCGGCTGCCGAGACGCGCCTTGCCGTTACCCGCGCGGGTGGCACGATGGCGGACCCCGGCTCAGTCTCGTTCAACTTCGAGCGCAAGGGCATCATTGCCGTCTCCCACAGCGACGGTGAGCCCACCGAAGATGATGTGCTACTTGCTGGGCTCGACGCGGGCCTGCAGGAAGTCTTCGATCACGGCGAAACCTTCGAGCTGCGCACCGAAGCCAGCGATATGGTTGCCGTTCGCACCGCCCTGCAAGAGGCAGGAATCGACTACGACTCGGCCGACGCGGAGTTCGTCGCGAATGTCACGGTTCCCGTTGATCTCGAGACCGCGAAGAAGGTGCTTGCCGTAATCGATGCGGTAGAGGATCTCGACGACGTACAGAACGTGTTTACCAACCTGGAAATTCCGGCCGACGTTCAGGCACAGCTCGACGCTGAGGACTAATGGCGGCACGCATTCTTGGGATCGACCCCGGCCTCACACGGTGTGGTGCCGGGGTCGTTGACTATGGCAACGATCGGCGGATGCGGCTGGTTCATGTCGAGGTGATCCGCACGAAGACCGGCACCGAGCTGCCGGAACGGTTGGGGATTATCGGCAGCGGCATCGAAGCGCTGCTCGACCGGTATGAGCCGGATATGCTCTCCATCGAACGCGTCTTCGCCGAGCAACGAAATCTCAACACCGTCATTGGTGTGGCCGCAGTCATCGGCGTTGCCCTACGAGAGGCACAGCGACGGAACATTCGCGCACAGATGCACACCCCATCCGAAGTGAAAGCGGCGGTCTCTGGATACGGTCAGGCCGATAAAGGGCAGGTGTCGGAGATGGTTCGCCGGATTCTGCGACTGGACGCCCCGCCGAGGCCCGCCGATGCGTCCGACGCGCTGGCATTGGCCATCTGCGCCGGGTGGAAATCGCCGATCGCGAGCCTCACACCGCATGCGCGCACACACGGCTCCGGTCTCGAAACCGCAGCACCCGCATCCGGGTTGACGCCAGCGCAGGAAGCGTGGCTCGCCGCGGAGCGTGCCAGCAATTCCGGACGTCGCCGCCTACGCTAGCGGGGTGATCGCCCAGCTAACCGGAACTATCGCCCACCACGGCGCCACGCAGGTGGTTGTCGAGGTGAACGGCGTTGGCTATGCCGTTCAGCTCACGCCCACGCACGCACTCGAGCTCCGGCTCGGTGCGCAGGTCACGATCGTTACCGCAACGATCGTGCGTGAGGATGCCATCACCCTGTTTGGCTTCAGAAGTGTGGATGAACGCGAAGTGTTCGACCTGCTTACTGGCGTATCCGGGGTCGGCCCGAAATCGGCGATGAGCGTACTCGCACAGCTCACACCGGAGGAGCTCGCTCGTGCAGTTGCGGACGATGATGTGAACGCGTTCAAGCGCGTACCGGGAGTCGGGCCGAAGACCGCCAAACTCATCATCTTGAATCTCAAGGACAAGCTCGCCGCATCCTCGGGCACGACGCCGCGTATGCAGGCAGCTCCTAGCGCTACGCGTGCCGATGTCGTTGAGGCGCTGGTCGGTCTTGGCACGCAGCAGAAGGTCGCGGAGCAGGCGGTTGATACTGCGCTTCAGGATGCGGCTGCTGGCGAGTCGGTACAGACGCTGCTTCGGGCTGCACTCGCCGTGATCGGAGCGAAGCGATGAGCATGAATTCCTTCGATGACCCGGTCGAGCGCCCGCTGGATGGCACCGGTTTGGAAACCGAGCTCGAGTTTGAGTCGTCGCTGCGGCCAAAAGCTTTGGATGAGTTCATCGGCCAGCACAAGGTGCGCTCGCAGCTTGCGCTCTTGCTGAAAGCGGCGGAACTGCAACAGCGCACACCCGACCACATCCTGCTTGCCGGCCCGCCGGGGCTCGGCAAGACCACCCTCGCAATGATTGTCGCGAACGAAACCGGCCGCTCGCTGCGACTAACCTCTGGTCCGGCGCTGCAGAATGCGGCCGATCTGGCCGCTGTCCTCTCCAGCATGGTTGAGGGCGAAGTGCTGTTCATCGACGAAATCCACCGCATGGCCCGCACCGCTGAAGAGATGCTCTACCTGGCAATGGAAGATTTCCGCATCGACATCATGGTGGGCAAGGGCGCCGGCGCCCAATCGGTGCCCCTTGACCTGCCGCCATTCACAGTCGTCGGTGCAACGACACGAGCCGGGCTGCTGCCAGCGCCGCTTCGCGACCGGTTCGGATTCACCGCACACCTCGAGTTCTATGCGGATGACGAACTACAACGCGTGCTCGAACGAACTGCTCAGCTCTTGGACCTCGAAGTTGACGACAAGGCACTCGCGCAGCTGGCAGCTCGGTCCCGCGGTACGCCGCGAATTGCTAACCGGCTGCTGCGTCGGGTGCGTGACTACGTACTCGTGCACGGAACCACCGCGGATGCGGCGGCAGTGGACGCCGCACTGGCCCTTTACGATGTGGATGCGCGGGGGCTGGATCGTCTGGACCGTGCGGTGCTCGAGGTGCTGATTACCCGGTTCGGCGGAGGCCCTGTGGGTGTGCGGACGCTGGCGGTCACCGTCGGTGAAGAAGCCGAAACAGTCGAGGCGGTGGTGGAGCCATTTTTGGTGCGGGCGGGGCTCATCGCACGAACGCAGCGTGGCCGCATCGCCACTGCCGAGGCATACGCTCACCTTGGGCACGAGCTACCGCAGTAGCTGCAGACACACTGGTTCTGTGGTGATCTGGCACACCGCCAGGTATTGCCACAAGCCGTGACCGCTGCTCTAGACTTGCTACGTTTGCTGCTTTCTACTGTTTGGAGATGCACTTGTTCGACCCAATGCTGCTGTTGCCCCTCATTCTGCTTGCCGTCATGATGCTGCTCATGTGGCGAGGCAATAAGCAACGCCAACAGGCGATGAATGACATGCGCTCCAAGCTCGTCCCCGGAGTAGAGGTAATGACGCAGGCCGGTATTTTCGGCACGCTCATCGAACTCGACAGCGACAACAACATTGCGGTACTCGAAGTAAGCCCCGGTACAAACATCCGCGTGCACTCGCAGACCGTAGCAACCGTGGTGGAGCCAACGGTGCCGGACGACGCATCCACCCTCACCGAGACCGATCTCGACGATGACGCTGTGACCTCGGAGATTACCGACACGGATGTGGAGAGCACCGAAACGCAGGGCCTGTCTGACACTGACGAGTACGACGACGATCGCAAGAACCTCTAAGCGTCGATCACCGCGGAGCGGATCGGTTTCGTCGGTTTCCCGACGATAGGAAGGAAAAGAGTTCGTGTCATCTTCTAAGCGCACCACTGCGGCAGTGCGCGGTGCCCGCACCGTGCTGCTGTGGTTGGGAGTGATTATCGCCGCGCTGGTGGGGCTCAACTGGAATAGCGTCGCATTCGACAACGGCAGCTGGACCCCGAAGCTCGCGCTCGACCTTGAAGGCGGAACCCAGGTGGTGCTGGAAGCACAGCTCAGTGAGGGTGCTGCCAACCCGTCTGCGGAACAGATGTCCCAGGCTGCGGCGATTGTGCGTCAGCGCGTGGATGCATCCGGAGTGGCAGAGGCCGAAATCACTACCCAGGGTGGCCGCAACATCGTCGTCTCTGTACCCGGTGAGATGGATGCAGAGACCCGTAAGCGGGTCGAGTCCAGCGCGATGTTGGAGTTCCGTCCGGTGCTTGCTGCCAGTGAGGCCGCCAATGTGCGGGTAATCAAGCCCGAAGACGTCGGCATGGAGACCTTTAACGCGACACCGACCGCATCCGCGACCGATGCATCCGACACGAACCAGCTCACCGACCAGCTATACGCCGACTATCTCGCATTTGACTGCGCCGAAGCAGCAAACCGAACCGAGCCGGCAGACCCCAAGAAGCCGATGATGGCCTGCGACGACCAGGGCCAGGAGAAGTTCATTCTCGGCCCAGTGGAGATCAGTGGTAGCCAGATCGCGGATGCTTCCAGTGGCGTGGTGACCAACCAGCAGGGTGTTTCAACCGGCCAGTGGGCTGTGAACCTGAAGTTCAACGAGCAGGGCAAAGAAGCATTCCGTAAGGTGACTGAGCGCCTGGTCGCCATCGGCGCGATGCCCGACCCCGACACCGGTCAGCCGGACCAGACCCGGTCTCGGTTTGCGGTCACGCTTGACGGTCAAGTGATCGTGGCACCGACCGCAAACGCAGTCATCACTGACGGGCGCGCCCAGATTACCGGTTCTTTTACAGAGGAATCTTCGAAGGCTCTTGCTGATCAGCTGAAGTTTGGTGCGCTTCCGTTCAGCTTCGAAACGAAGTCCACGCAAACGATCTCGGCAACGCTCGGAACCTGGCAGTTGCAGGCCGGTTTGATCGCAGGTGCCATCGGTTTGGCACTCGTCGTGGTCTACACGGTTTTCCAGTATCGAGCGCTTGGGTTGGTGACGATCGCCTCGCTCGGTCTGCTGGGCGTCATTACCTATCTGTTCGTTACCTTCCTCTCCTCACAGGAGGGCTACCGACTATCACTCGCCGGTGTGGCCGGTTTGATCGTGGCGGTCGGTATTACCGCTGACTCGTTCATCGTCTACTTTGAGCGCATCAAGGACGAGCTACGTGACGGAAAATCGCTGCCGGGCGCTGTTGAACGAGGCTGGTCGCGTGCGATCCGCACAATCCTTGCTTCGGATGCGGTCAACCTCATGATCGCCGTGGTGCTGGCAATCGTCGCCGTGGGTAACGTTCGAGGATTCGCAATCACCCTCGGGCTGACAACCCTCATCGACCTGCTTGTCGTGACGATGTTCACCCACCCGGTCATGCGGCTACTGGCAACGACCAAGTTCTTCGGTGACGGTCACCCCGCATCCGGCCTCGACCCGCGTGCGCTCGGTGCGGTGTATCGTGGCCGCGGCGAGTTCCGTCGCAGCACGAAGGGGTCCGGCGCAAAAACGGCGAAATCGGCGAAGGAAGCCGAACGGCGACAGTCCATTGCAGAACGTAAGGCAGCGGCCGCTGCGAAGGGAGACGAGAAATGAAAGCCTTCCAGCAGCTCGGTAATGACCTGTACACCGGTAAGCGCTCGTTCAAGATCGTTCAGAAACGCAAGCTCTGGTTCCTAATCGCTGCGATCGCGGTGCTGATCTCTATCGTGGTACCGGTACTGCGCTCCGGGTTTAACTTCGGTATCGAGTTCACCGGAGGCTCGGAGTTCCATATTTCGCAGCCGACTACCACCGAGCAGCAGCTCGCGACGGATGCGGTTGGAGAGTTCACGAACACCCCCGCGAAGGTGCAGACACTTGGCGACGGCGCCGTACGTGTACAGACCGATCCGCTCTCGCAGCAGGACAACGACGCCTTGCGCGAAGCGTTGGCGAAGGCATACGGCACCGACGTCGGTCATGTGAACGTGTCGACGATCGGACCAAGCTGGGGCGCAGATATCACCCGACAGATGCTTATCGGGCTCGGTGCGTTCGTGGTGCTGGTCTCACTGTTTATGGCGGTGTACTTCCGTACTTGGAAGATGGCACTGGCCGGCGTGCTCGCCCTGGCCCAAGACCTCATCGTTACGATGGGCATCTACGCGCTGACTGGGTTCGAGGTGACACCCGCGACCGTCATCGGTTTTCTCACCATCCTCGGATACTCGCTCTACGACAAGGTCGTGGTCTTCGACAAGATTCGCGAGAATACCGCTACGTATAGTGAACACGGTCCGCGAACATTCCCAGAGTTGGTAAACCTGGCGATCAATCAGACGCTCGTGCGCTCGATCAACACTTCGGTGGTGGCGCTGCTGCCGGTCGCCGCGATTTTGTTCATCGGTGCCTTCGTGATGGGTGCCGGTACGCTGCGGGATATCTCCCTGGCCCTGTTCATCGGTATTGCGATTGGCGCGGTTTCAACGATCTTCCTCGGCGGGCCGATCTATGCAGCCCTGCGCTCGACCGAAGCCGACCTGCGCGAGATTGATGAGGAAATCCTCGAACACCGTGGCGAAGCCGATGAACCGATCGGCTCGGTGCCCATCAGCGAGGACGACGACGAGGAAGACGAGGACAGCTCCGTGCGGGCTGACGACGGCGCTCGGGTCTAGCCACAGGTGCGTGTGATGCGCGGCGGCAACACGAAACGGCCCCAGTTACCGCGACGCATCAAGCACGGAAGCATTCTCGGTTCAACCAGGGCTCGCAACCCGCTATATCAGCGCGCCTGCAGTTGTATAGACTCGGGAACTACGCTGTCCAGAAAGGCGGGCAAATGAGCGAACCCAGTCTGCTTTCGATGCGGCGGCTCGTGCCCCGAATCTTCACCAAATCGTCCGAGACATCCGCGATCGGAAATCTCGTTCGGATGTTGCGCAAGCGCGACCCCAAAGCAGATATCGCGCTCGTTGAGCGGGCATACCGAACGGCGCATCGCTGCCACGAGGGGCAGTTCCGTCGAAGCGGGGAACCATACATTACGCATCCCGTTGCTGTTGCAGAGATTCTGGCCGACCTCGGTATTGGCCCGGTGACGGTATCCGCCGCGCTGTTGCACGACACTGTCGAAGATACTGACTACACGCTTGACGATTTGCGCGCCGAGTTTGGTGACGAGGTGGCCATGCTGGTGGATGGTGTTACCAAGCTCGACAAGGTCACGTACGGAGATGCTGCGCAGGCAGAAACGGTGCGCAAAATGATCGTGGCGATGTCGAAAGACATTCGCGTATTGGTGATTAAGCTCGCCGACCGGCTGCATAATGCCAGAACATGGGGGTTCATGCCGCCTGAGAAGGCACGTAAAAAGGCGAGCGAAACGCTCGAGATTTACGCACCGCTGGCACACCGTATGGGTATCCAGGCGATGAAGAATGAGCTGGAAGAGCTGTCGTTTGCGGTGCTGCATCCGAAGATTTACGCCGAAATCGATCACCTTGTTAGTGAACGTCAGCCGCAACGGCAGCGGTATCTCGATCGGGTCATGGGCGAGATCAAGGCCGACCTCCGGACGAACCGCATTAAAGCCGAGGTGATGGGACGGCCGAAAGAGCTGTACTCCATCTATCAAAAGATGGTGGTCCGCGGACGCGACTTTGACGAGATCTACGACCTGGTAGCGTTTCGCATCATCGTCGACACCGTGCGCGATTGCTATGCCGTATTGGGTGCCCTGCACGCGCGGTGGCGACCAATGCCGGGACGTTTCAAGGACTACATTGCAACGCCAAAGTTCAACCTCTACCAGTCGCTGCATACGACGGTTATGGGGCCGGAGGGAAAACCCGTTGAGATTCAGATCCGCACGCATGTGATGCACCAGCGGGCGGAATATGGTGTTGCTGCCCACTGGCGATACAAGCAGAACGTGCAGACCGGTGCCAATGAGCTGGCACCGGCCCAGACAAATGAGATGGCTTGGCTGCAGCGCATTAACGATTGGCAGCAAGAAACCAGCGATGCCGAGGAATTCCTAGACTCGCTGCGGTTTGAGATTGGCGCCAAGGAAGTCTACGTATTTACGCCGCAGGGAAAGGTGATCGGGCTTTCGCAATCAGCGACACCGATTGATTTTGCCTATGCCATCCACACGGATGTGGGGCACCGCACCATGGGTGCGAAGGTGAATGGTCGACTGGTGCCGTTGGAGACCGTGCTGCAGAACGGTGACACGGTCGAGATTTTCACTTCGAAGAACCCGGATGCTGGCCCGAAACAGGACTGGCTCAGCTTTGTTGCATCCGCACGCGCCCGCAACAAAATCCGACAGTGGTTCTCGAAGGAGCGTCGTGACGAGGCGATTGAGATCGGTCGCGAACAGCTCGCGCGCGAGATGCGAAAGCGGCAATTGCCGACTTCACGCTCGGTCGTGCAGGAAGCGTTTGGGACCGTGGCGTCGACGTTGCGTTATGTCGATGTGTCTGGGCTGTATGCCGCAGTGGGCGAGGGACATGTTTCGGTCAAGTCGGTGCTCGATAAGGTGCAGGCCGAACTTCGGGTCGACCCGGAAAGCGATGTCGAACTCGCCGATCGGGAATATGTCGAGCAGGCGATCGGCTCCGAAGTGGGCGCCAGCGAGTCGGGTGTACTCGTTCGCGGCGCTCCCGACATTCTGGTGAAACTTGCCCGCTGCTGCACCCCGGTTCCGGGGGACGCAATCGTGGGGTTCATTACTCGAGGTCAGGGGGTTTCGGTGCATCGGGAACAATGCAGCAATGTTGCCGGACTGCAGCGCGAGCCTGATCGCATGATTGAAGTTGAATGGGCGCAGTCGTCTCACGCCGTGTTCCTGGTTAATATTCAGGTCGAAGGGCTCGATCGATCCGGTCTTTTAAGCGATATCACCCGGGTGCTCTCTGAGCATCATGTCAATATCCTTGCCGCGAATCTCAACACGAATAAGGATCGCGTCGCCGTCGCCAGGTTCTCGTTCCAGATGGGGGATCCGACACACCTGGATCGTGTGTTGGCAGCAGTTCGGCAAATCGACGGTATCTACGATGCGTTTCGCGTAGAGCAGGCTTGAAGCTCTGCTGCGGACCGTGCCCCGAGCATCGTCGCCATACGAGCCGAGAACACCTGCTCGCCGCGCGCTCGCAGCATTCGCAGCGTTGCTACCGGGGTAGTGAGCCTGCATCCGGCGATTTCGGTGATATCGCTCTCGATCAACACCGCGCGCACAAATTCAATGTGTGACTCCCGAAGCGTCCGTGAGCTATGACGCATGATCTCAACTCGTTCGGGCGCCGAGCCGCCTGCCCATACCCAGGCAGCGGCCGTTCCGCCGATCGTTCGACCAGGTGTGCACAGCGGATGCAGTGAGCGGGCACGGTCTGCAACCGACGTGGTCTCGTCCAATGGGACATAGATTGGGAACGCAGGCACTCCGACACGGCCAACTTCACCGGCGAGAAACATTGCCTGTAACTCGGCGGCAGTGAACTGGCGCAATAGCGTTTGTACCGGGGTTGTCATAGCGGCATTGTGGCGTATCCGTGAGACGCCCGCTCAAACCATGAAGTGGGGTGTGGATAACCACGGTTATCCACACCCCACCACTGCGCCACGAATCCGTGTGGCGGGACCTTAGCCGCCGATCACCTTAAGCCAGGATTGACGTGCGCTGAGCGCCTCCTGCGCCTCGCGAATGGCGCGTTCGTCACCGCTTGCCTTGGCATCCGCGAGTTCCTTCTCGAGTTTCGCGATGGCATCGTTCAGCTGTGCTGCCATACCGCTCTGGCGGGCCTGCTTCTCAGGGTTTGAATTTGCCCAGTGTTCATCGTCGAGCTTGCGGACGTGCTGTTCAACGGCGCGCAGACGATCTTCGACCTCTCTGAAGTTAGCGCGCGGAACGCGACCCACTTCATCCCAACGGCGCTGAATATCGGTGAGCTTCTCGCGTGCTGCCTTGCGGTCGGTCATCTCGAGGATGGGTTGGGCATCGTCAAGGATCGCGAGCTTCGACTTCAGATTCGCCTGGAACTCTTCGTTGTCGCGAGCATCAACCTCAGCCTTCGCCTGGAAAAGCACATCGCCGGCAGCCTTAAACTTGGCCCACAGCGCATCATCGTGTTTACGGCCGGCGCGACCTGCTGCCTTCCACTCATCAAGGAGGCGGCGGTATTCGGGTACACCGTCCGCGCCACGGGGAGCGAGCGCCTCTGCTCGCGCGATAATCGCCTGCTTGGCATCGCGAGCCTGCTTGTGTTCGGCATCGAGTTTGGCGAAGAACTTGCGGCGCTCACCATCGATATGTGTGCGTGCCGTGCGGAACCGCTTCCACAGCGCGTTCGCCTCAGCCTTGGGTAGGCGAGGGCCGGTGCGCTGGTGCTCCTGCCAGCTTGCGAACAGTTCATCCAACTTCGCGGAAGTCTGCTTCCACTGGATCTTGGCTGGATCCTGCGCGGCCAGTTCCTCAGCGGCAACCACGATTGTCTCGCGGTGGGCGATGGCTTCGGCGACCGCCTGCTGGTGTGCTTCCTGTTGTTGCTCGCCGAGTTCGGCTACTTCATCGCTCAGCTTGGCAAGACGATCGCGCAGTGCCTGGAGATCACCGACCGCAGCCGCGTCCTCAACCTGTGAGCGCAGGAGCGATACCGACTTGCAGACGTCGTTCGGGTTTGCTCCGGAGCGAGCGCGCTGTTCGAGTAGCTGCACCTGTCCGGCAAGATCGTCGTACTTACGAACGAAGTAATCCAGAGCCTCCTGCGGTGTACCGTCTGGGAATTGCCCTACTTGGCGTTCGGTTCCGTTATCGGTGACGTAGACAGTTCCGTCAGCTTCTACGCGGCCAAATGGGTGTTCGGGGAGTCCAGACATTCGCATGTTCCTTGGTGCTTGTCGGTGAGAGGCATAGCGGCGCTGTGCTCACTTGAGCACAGTCCCGTAGGGGACATGCTATTGCATTAGGTAAACAGACGGGTGCGCTCGCAGCGCTTGCCCGCATCCGCCTACTTGAGTTCGATCTTGCCGAGCTTGACGTCGATCGCCGGAGCGCCGTCACCGCCGGTCTGTTCGAGACCTTCGCCCGCGGGATCTGCTACCTCTTTCTTGAACTCATCAAGACCGCCGGTTACCTGACCAAACACGGTGTAGCCGGTGGGATCGGGGATGTTGGTGTCGCCGTAGACGATGAAGAACTGCGAGCCCATGGAGTTGGGATCCTGGGTGCGGGCCATAGCGATGACACCCTCTTTGTACAGGCCGTCCTTCGGAGCGTTCTCAACCGGGCCAAATTCGTATCCGGGGCCACCCGTACCGGTACCCTCCGGGTCACCGCACTGGAGCACTTTGAACGTCTCGCCGGTGGTGATTCGGTGGCAGGTGACGTCGTTGTAGAAATCCTTCTTCGACAGATCGATGAAGTTCGCGGCGGCCTGCGGAGCCTTCTTGCCGTCGATGGTCAGCTTAAGTGTCACATCATTGACCTGCATGGTGCCCGTCCACTCACGGTCTTCGGCAATTGCCGGATCGGGAGCCTGTGCCTTCGGTGTCTCTTCTGTGGCGGCAGTGGTCGCGGCCGGATCTTGCTGCCCACCCGTAATGGCGAACCCGATCTGCGCTGCGATCGCAAGCACCGCGACGGCGGCCAGTGCAATCAACCAACGGATGTTGTCTGTGCGACGGCGGTCGAGCTGTACATCGTGCACAACCTGACGTGCTTCGTACTCGCGCTTACGACGACGCTGTTCTCGGGTGTTCTCAGCCACATGACTCCTTTTAGCTAACCGCGCACAGTTTACTAACATTGTGCGCGATGACGGATCAGCCAGGGTTTGACGTTACCGGTCAACCAACGCTTTCAGCCAGCGGCGCCACTGCAACTGCGCCATTGGCGGCACGGATGCGACCGACGAATCTTGATGAGGTCGTGGGACAGCGGCACTTGTTGCGACCCGGATCGCCGCTGCGCAGGCTCGCTGAGAGCGACCCGGCCCGCGCGCGAACCTCGATCATCCTGTGGGGTCCGCCGGGAACGGGAAAAACCACGATCGCGCAGGCACTGGCTTCTTCTGCGAACCATCGTTTCGTGCAGCTTTCGGCGATTTCCGCCGGTGTTAAAGATGTGCGGACGGTGATGGAAGAAGCGCTGCAGCAGCGAGATTTCTACGATACGCACACGCTGCTGTTCCTGGACGAGATTCACCGGTTTACCAAAGCACAGCAGGACGCCCTGCTTCCCGGTGTGGAACAGGGCTGGGTGACCCTGGTGGCTGCAACCACCGAGAACCCTTCGTTCTCGGTGATTTCGCCGCTGCTGTCGCGTTCCCTGCTATTGACACTGCATCACCTGGACGATGACGACCTGATGCTTCTGCTGGAGCGAGCCATCGCGGCACCGCGAGGGTTACACGGTGTGGTTTCCTGTGCTCAGGATGCGATGGACGCGATAGTGCGGATGGCTTCCGGTGATGCGCGCCGGGCGTTAACAACTTTGGAGGCCGCCGCGGCCACAACGCTGGCCGACGAGCGCGAAGAGATCACCGCGGAGGATGTGGCATCCGCAAGTGACCAGGCGCTGTTGCGGTACGACCGTGACGGCGACGAGCACTACGACGTCATCTCGGCATTCATCAAGTCGATTCGAGGTTCAGATCCGGATGCGGCACTGCACTACCTAGCGCGCATGATCGTGGCGGGGGAGGACCCTCGGTTCATCGCGCGCCGGCTCATCATTGCCGCATCGGAAGATATCGGTATGGCCGACCCGCAAGCCATGCTGGTTGCCGAGTCTGCGGCGAACGCGGTTGCACTGATCGGCATGCCGGAAGGGCGCATCCCGCTGGCCAATGCCACGGTCTACCTGGCTACGGCGCCGAAATCGAATGCGAGCTATAGCGCTATTAATGCTGCAATCGCCGATGTCACAGCGGGCCGGTCAGGATCCGTGCCCACGCATCTGAAGGATGCACACTATTCCGGCGCCAGCAAGCTTGGTCATGGCAAGGGGTATCGCTACCCGCACGATGATGCCCTTGGTGTTGTCGCTCAACAGTATTTGCCCGATACTCTGGCCGGACGTGAGTACTATCAGCCGACCGCTCACGGCTATGAACGCGAACTCGATGCGCGACTGCAGAAACTGCGGCGAATCACTCGCGGTGAATAGTCAGGAACTGTTCACCCGTGCTAAGCTAGCGCAGTTCATTTGACGCCTTGTCCACAGGGAGAGGCGGAGAGCATAGTCTGCGCGCTCACGCGCGCCATACGAACATGAAAGGAAGACTTCGTGTCGAAGAAGTCGCGTACTCGCTCCAAGGTGCGGATGTCTCGTGCCCTTGGTGTAGCACTTACCCCCAAGGCCGCTCGCCTCATGGAGAAGCGCCCTTATGCCCCCGGTCAGCACGGCCGCACCCGCCGCAAGACCGACAGTGACTTTGCCGTACGTCTGCGCGAGAAGCAGCGTCTGCGCGCTCAGTACGGTCTGCGTGAGAAGCAGCTTCGTATTGTGTTCGAGGAAGCCCGTCGTACCCCTGGTCTGACCGGTGAGAACCTCGTTGAGCTGCTCGAGATGCGCCTGGACGCGCTCGTGCTTCGTGCCGGGTTCGCACGTACCACCGCGCAGGCTCGCCAGCTCGTCGTACACCGTCACATCCTCGTCGACGGCAAGATCGTTGACCGCCCTTCGTTCCGCGTTACTCCCGGTCAGCTCATCCACGTGAAGCCGCGCTCGGAAGAGATGGAAATGTTCCAGGTTGCCGCTGCCGGCGGTCACGCCGAGGTGCTGCCCCCGGTTCCTGGCTACCTGAACGTTGAGCTCGACAAGCTCGAGGCACGTCTGGACCGCCGTCCGAAGCGTGACGAAGTACCGATCACCTGTGACGTACAGCTCGTTGTTGAGTACTACGCTGCTCGCTAGTACCCGGTGATTACCGGTTGCAACGACCATTACCATAGAGAGCGGATTGCCTGCGGGTGATCCGCTCTCTTGCTGTGTGGAACACGGCAAAGCCCCAAATACTCAGGAGATTACTCGTGTCAGTTGGTGACATTGCTGGCCTCATTGCCGCCGGTGCATTTCTCGTACTCGTGCTCTTGCTTGCCGTGCCGATTATGAAACTCGGCGGTGTGCTCGACGAGGTGCGTCGAGGCATCCGCGAATCTGTGGATGAGTTCACGCCCACGATTGCGCAGACGCAGGTGACCATGCACGAGGCGAATCAACAATTGGCTCGAATCGACGCCATTACGAGCAATGTCGAAGAGACCACGAAGAACGTGAACTCGCTCGTGGCACTCACCGCGGCAACTGTGGGCGGTCCGCTCATCAAACTCGCCGGGTTCAGTGCCGCTGCAAAGGCCGGCCTGAAAGCGCTTCGGCCCGACGGGCGTCGTAAGCGCCGCTAACGGAAACTGCCCCAACCGCATCCGCTTCGCAACATAAGGAGTCAATATGCAGCAAGTCGTCAAATCCCTGGCGCTGGTAACCGGCGGAGTTATTGCCGGATTCGCGCTCGCACACTTCGCCAACCGCACCGAACGCGGCCGTGAGCTCTTTGACCAGATCAACGAGTTCGTTGAGGACGTGCGCGAAGCCGTCGCTCAGGGCTACGAAGCGCGTACCGAAGCAATCTACGCGGCGCTCGAGCGTAACGAGTCCTAGGCCGCATCCCGATAGTCCCCGAGAGCACAACCGGTCACTCCGGTGCGCTATTGCCCGCCCACATCCGTCTGACCAGATAGCTAACACCTATGCTTACCGCTGAAATCAAGCGCCGCTTCCTGCAGTTCTTCGAGTCGAAGGGGCACACGGTCGTGCCCTCGGCATCACTCGTGAGTGAAGACCCGACGGTCATGTTCACCATTGCCGGGATGGTGCCATTCATCCCGTATATGACCGGTGTCGTACCCGCGCCGTATCCGCGCGCGACGAGCGTGCAGAAGTGCATTCGCACGAACGATATTGAAGAGGTCGGCAAGACTCCACGACACGGCACCTTCTTCCAGATGGGCGGGAACTTCTCGTTCGGTGACTACTTCAAGCGCGAGGCAATCGAATACGCCTACACATTCCTCACCACTCCACAGGATCGTGGCGGGCTCGGCTTCGACCCTGATGATTTGTGGGTGACGGTCTATAAGGACGACGAAGAAGCGTTCAACTACTGGTTGGAGCTCTCCGATATTCCGGCCGAACGGATTCAGCGCCTTGGTGCAGATACAAACTTCTGGTCGGCAGGGAAACCCGGAGGCCCCGCGGGACCAGACTCGGAGATCTTCTTCGACCGAGGCCCGGAATACGGCGTCGACGGCGGACCGGCCACGGATGACGACCGATACGTGGAGATCTGGAACCTCGTATTCATGCAGTACGAGCGCGGAGCTGACAACGGCGATGGCACGTTCGAGCTGCTCGGCGAACTCCCGCGCAAGAACATCGACACCGGTATCGGTCTGGAGCGAATCGCATTCTTGCTGCAGGGTGTCGACAATATGTACGAAACCGATCAGGTGCGCCCGGTGCTTGACCGTGCCGCTGAACTTGCCGGTCGTGCATACGGTCAGGACGCCGCCGATGATGTGCGCCTTCGCGTGGTTGCCGATCACGTGCGCTCATCGCTGATGCTGATCAGTGATGGCGTACAGCCAAGCAATGAAGGACGCGGATACATCCTGCGTCGCCTGCTGCGCCGCGTTATCCGAAACATGCGCCTGCTCGGTGTTGAGACCGCAACATTCCCTGAACTCTTCCCGGTGTCGATGAATGCCATGAAGGATGCGTATCCCGAGGTTGAGCGCGAGTTTGATCGAATCAGCCGCATCGCCTACGCCGAGGAGCAGACCTTCTTGCGCACCCTAGAACAGGGCGATGCGATTTTCGCGGAGGCGGCTGGGCAGGCAATAGCATCCGGGGCCAAGTCCATTGATCCCGCGGTCGCGTTCAAACTCCACGACACGTTCGGGTTCCCGATCGACCTCACCGTGGAGATGGCCGAGGAGGCGGGCCTTGGCGTTAACCGAGAGAAGTTCGATGCGCTGATGCGCGAACAGGTCGAGCGGGCAAAGGCGGATGCGCGAGCACGTCGAGGCGCACTTGCTGACCTGTCGGTGTACAGCGAGTTCCGCGCAAAGGGTGAAACCGCCTTTGTCGGCTACGACAATTTGGAAGCGACATCGCAGGTGATCGGCATCATCGCCGACGGTCAAAGTGTCGCGTCGGCGGGTGCCGGCCAGACGGTGGAAATCATGCTTGCCGAAACCGCCTTGTATGCGGAGGCCGGTGGGCAGGATGCGGACCACGGCTGGTTGCGCTCAGCAACCGGCGGGTTTGAAGCGCGCGTGCTTGACGTGCAAAAACCGGTCCCTGGGTTGATTGCGCACACCGTAGAAATCACCGATGGGATGATCGCGGTTGATGATGAGGTTGAGTCGATTGTGGATGCGCACTACCGCCGGCAGGCGAGCGAAGCGCACACGGCAACACACTTGATTCACGCTGCCCTGCGCGACACTCTCGGCCCAGATGCGCACCAGACCGGTTCGTACAACAAAGCCGGATATATGCGGTTGGACTTTGGCTGGAGTGAGCCACTGTCAGCGGCGACCCGATCCGAGCTGGAAGAGATCACTAACGGTGCGGTGCGCGACGACTTCGAGGTCGTTACTCGCGAGATGGCCCTCGACGATGCCAAAGCGCTCGGGGCGAGGGCACTCTTTGGTGAGAAGTACGGCTCGGTTGTACGCATGGTCGAAATCGGAGGCGCTTGGTCTCGCGAACTGTGTGGTGGTACGCACGTGGCAACCACCGCACAGGTCGGCTTGGTTAACCTCATTGGCGAGTCGAGCGTGGGGGCTACAAACCGGCGCGTTGAGGCGTTTGTCGGTCAGGATGCATTCGCTGATTTTGCGATTGAACGTGCCCTTGTGCGCGAGCTCACTAGCGGTCTGCGGGTGCCGCGTGAACAGGTAGCCGATCGCGTTTCCTCGCTGGTGAACGAACTCAAGGCTGCAAACAAGAAGATCGCCGAGCTGGAATCCGCGAAGCTGCGCGACCGGCTTCCCGAACTGCTCGATGCTGCTGAACGGATCGGCGATATCCGGCTCGTGGCTTCATTCCTCGGCACCGTTGCCGGAGCTGACGATGTTCGCTCGTTGGCACTCGAGGCTAGGGAGCGCCTCGGCAGTGACGCGGCAGTTGTTGCGTTTATCGGGGATGCAAATGGCAAGCCGAGCGTTGTGGTGGCCACGAATGAGGCCGCTCGAGCACTCGGTGCCAATGCCGGGGCGATGGTGAAGAACGCTTCGAAGCTGCTCGGCGGCGGTGGCGGCGGCAAACCTGATGTAGCCCAGGGCGGTGGCCAGAATGTCAGCGAACACGCCGCAGCGCTGCACGCAATCCGTGAGCTATTGGCGGCCCAGGCGTGATTCGAGGTCCTCGGCTAGCGATCGATGTGGGTAAGGCCCGCATCGGTGTTGCCAAGAGCGATCCAGACGGCGTATTGGCAACACCCTTGGTGACGGTTCAGCGTGATGCTACGGGGGAGCGCCACCTGCAAGAGCTCGAATCGATCGTGGCTGAATATGAACCCGTCGTGGTGTATGTCGGATACCCGCTGAACATGCGAGGCGAACACACCGCCTCGACCGACGATGCCATTGCCGTTGCCGAAGCACTTGCGGAACGCATCCCATCACCGGTACGCATGCTCGATGAGCGGCTGACGACTGTGAGCGCAGCTCGTCAGTTTCGGGCATCTGGCAAACAAGCCTCACGGTCTCGGGATGTGATCGATCAGGCGGCTGCGGT
Organism: Pseudoclavibacter sp. Marseille-Q3772; assembly: GCF_916618895.1. NCBI lineage: Bacteria > Bacillati > Actinomycetota > Actinomycetes > Micrococcales > Microbacteriaceae > Pseudoclavibacter > Pseudoclavibacter sp. Marseille-Q3772. The sequence goes on along the minus strand of NZ_OU745391.1, from coordinate 482,351 downwards.
GGTCCTGCTCCAGGATGCGGTCGATCGAGAGCGCGCCGGGATGAGCCCGGGGAAGTTACTCGACGAACTCTAATGGTTCGATGGCGCAGTTCGCGATAACGTAGCCTGCAACGTGCGCACGATTGCCGCGCCCAAACAAAGGACTGTATGAGCAACGAGGCAGAGACACCGGACACCGGCAACAGACCGTCGGAGCCGCAGGCAATGACTCGACGTGAGCGCAGGCTGCAAGAGGCGCAGGCTGCGCACTCTGGGGCTGCTGCGGGTGGGCAGGCACCGCAGCGGGAAGAACCAGCTGCCAGCACAACATCGACGCCGGCAGCCCACGATGATCCGATTGCTGATCTCCTCAGTGGGACTCACACACAGGGCGCAGCGGCAAGTGACAGCGGGCGTAAGCGGCGCCGCTGGATTGGTGTGCTCGTTGCCATCGTCGTGATCGGGGCGTTGGTTGCCGGCGTGTGGGCGCTATTTGGTGACCGAATCGGTGCGCTCTTTGACGGTGGTAACGATTACTCGGGAGAAGGCAACGGTACCGAAGTTGAGATCACCGTTGCTTCAGGAGACACCGGTACTGATATCGGCGGCCACCTCGAAGAAGCAGGGGTGGTGAAAACGTCCGAGGCTTTTGTCTCTGAAGTGCTCTCCCGCTCGCCCGAGCCAGAGTTTCATCCGGGTACCTACCGTCTTGAAGAAGAGATGAGCGCAGCCAGTGCGCTCGACCGTCTGCTCGACCCAGACTCCAAGGTGTCGAACACCTTCACCATCGCCGAGGGACTGAAAGCAGAGCAGATCTATCCGCTGATTGCTGACAGCACCGGTATTGAGGTCGCAGAACTGGAACAGGCGGCAGCTGATCCGCAGGCGTTAGGTCTTCCTGAGGAGGCCAAAACGGTTGAGGGGTTCCTCTTCCCAGCCACCTACACCTTCGAGCCGGACACGGATGCGGCAACGATCATCCAGACTCTGGTTGATCGCACCTACCAGGCATTTGACGAGCTCGGCGTTCCCGAAGAGAAGGTTTGGGATGTCATCCGAATGGCATCGCTGATTGAAAAAGAGGTCTTCAAAGCAGAGGATCGCTACAAGGTTTCACGGGTGTTCTACAACCGAATCGATGTGGGGATGCCATTGCAATCCGATGCGACGATTCTGTACTGGACCGAAGACTTCGACCTCGAAGACGAATCGAACCCGTACAACACCTATGTGCATAAGGGGCTCATGCCCGGTCCGATCTCTAACCCGGGCTACGAATCTATTGACGCGGCGCTGAATCCGGCCGACGGCGATTGGCTGTATTTCGTGACCGTGAATTTCGATACCGGTGAGACGGTGTTCTCGACCACGTATGAAGAGCACGAGAAAGCAGTCGCCCAGTGGAAGGAATGGTTGAAAGACCATCCCGAATACCAGGAATAATCGACCGAGGCGACTTGCGAAACCCGGAGCGATCCTCAACAGGCAAAGGAGCAATCAATGAAACAGCAGTGGCCGGAGCCGGATTACGCAGAGGTACCGGAAGGATTTACGAGCGAAGAGCCGCAATCGGAGCGTGGCTCAGCGCGATTGGCGGTACTCGGTGATCCGATCGCCCACTCACAATCACCGCAGCTGCAACTCGCCGCCTATCGAGCGCTGGGCTTAGATTGGGAGTACTACCGCTGGCAGGTCCCAAGTGAACAGCTATCGTCGGCGCTCAGCGATCGTCAGCAGGGCTGGCGGGGAGTCTCGGTGACCGCACCGCTCAAAGCCGAAGCGCTGGAATTTGCGAACGAGTGTGACGAACTCGCGCAGCTGACCGGGGCGGTGAACACGCTCGTGTTTGACTCGCTCGATGCTGATGCTCCGGCTCACGGTTACAACACCGACGTCTACGGCATGATCGCCGCATTCGCCGCTGCTGGACGCAGTGAATGCGGTACGGCACACATTCTCGGAGCCGGTGACACTGCGGCGAGCGCAGTCGTTGCTGCCTCGAAGATGGGCGCTGATCGCATCGTTATTGCGGCCCGTCGAATTGAGGCCGCAACGAAACTGGCGCAGAAGCTCCAGGATGGGCTTGACGGTGACGTCGAGATTCATCCGGTTGACCTTGCCAAGTGGGAGCCCGGGGATGCGCAGATCATCGTCGACACGATTCCGGGTGGATTGCCGCGCGAACAGGAGTTCACCGCCAGCCTGGATGCGGTTACGGTACTCAGCGCCGCCTACGATCCGTGGCCGACGCCCCTGGCACGATACGCCGAGGCGGCCGGCGCAACTGTAGTGTGCGGCACGGAAATGTTGCTGCACCAAGCCGTGTACCAGGTGCGCTTGTTTAGCGGTCGCAAAATCGATGATGAGCTGCCGAATGAATCGCTCATTATTGACCAGATGCGTGCTGCCCTGCAGGGGAGCTAGCTGTACTGACCGGGGACATTGATCGAGTCCGCTGCATGTGAGGCGTCGAGCTTCCCAAGGAGTGCCTCTAGCGCTGTCAGCTCGTCGGGGGTCAGGGCGTGGAAGAAGGCGTTGCGTCCCTGGCGCAGGCCGGGTTGCAGGTCATTCCACCACTGCCGCCCCTCGGGGGTCAGGCTCAGAAGTCGCGACCTGGCATCGGCGGGGTTCGGTCGGGCCTGGACCCATCGCGCTTCGATGAGCTTCCTGATGGTGGCACCGACGTTCCGCGGGTCGACCGCGGTGGCGGTTGCCACTTGTGCCTGCGTACGTTCACCTTCCGCGAGGGCGGCCATGGCAGTGAACTGGGCCGTGGTGATCCCCTGCTCTGTCAGGTGAGTCGCCCATGCCCTCTCGGCGCGCCGCCCGAGGGTCGCCAGGAGGAAGCTGGCACCTTGGCGATACTTGACGTCACTCGATGTACTCATATTTTATGTATACATGCCTTCCTTGACGCCCCCGACCGGGCACAACACCATCAACCCCTTCGCCATCGTTCCAGACGCCATGGGCTTCATCCGCTTCGTGGAGTCCGTGTTCGACGGGCACGAAGCCGCCCACGTCCGCACCCCCGATCGGGACGGCTCGATCATCCATGCCGAGGTCACGATCGGCAACGCCACGATCATGCTGTGCGACCGCAAGCCCGACTGGCCCTTCACGCCGGCCTTCCTGCAGGTCTATGTCCCCGATGCCCAGGACTGCCTGGACAAGGCCGTCGCGGCCGGAGGGCGCATCGTGACTCCCGTCAGCGACTTCTACGGCGGCTACCGGATCGCGCGCGCTCTCGACCCGTGGCGCAACCTCTGGTGGATCTACGAACCGACGACCCAGCCCCTGCACCAGGATGAGCGCGACAGTGACACCGACTGGCACGACCGCAAGCCCAGCCTCGTCTACACCTCCCTCATGGACGCCATGCGCTCCCTGGATCGACCTGAGCCGGCATGAGTCACCGCCAGCTCTTCGGCCCCGATCACGCACCATCCGATCGGGGCCGATTCGCACCCACCCTCGAACGATAATGACCCACCTCAATGCAGCTCTCACACCTCGCCCCCGGATCAAGGTCACCCGCCTCGTCGTCGAGGACGGCCACCCGATCAGCGAGGTCGCCGCCCGGTTCCAGGTGTCCTGGCCGACCGTGAAGCGGTGGGTCGACCGCTACCTCGCCGGCGAGTCCATGAACGACCGCTCGTCGCGACCGAAGTCCTCACCGAAGAAGACGAACAAGGCGGTGACGAAGCGGTGCGTGAGCCTGCGAATGCGACTGCGCGAAGGACCAATCCAGCTCGCCGCCCGGCTGGGAATCGCTCCCTCGACGGTCCACCGCATCCTCACGGCGGCGCGCCTGAACCGGTTGTCGTACGTCGACCGCGCCACGGGCGAGCCAGTACGTCGCTACGAGCACCCGCACCCGGGTTCGCTGGTGCACGTGGACGTGAAGAAGATCGGGAACATCCCCGACGGCGGCGGCTGGCGTTACGTCGGCCGCCGCCAGGGCCAGAAGAACCGCGCCGCGACACCGGACAAGCCGAAGAACAAGTGGCACAGCCCCAAGCTCGGGTACGCATTCGTACACACCGTCATCGACGACCACTCCCGCGTCGCGTACACCGAGGTCCACGACGACGAGACCGCCATCACCGCCGTCGCCGTCCTGCACCGGGCGGTCGAGTGGTTCGCCGAACGTGGCGTGACCATCGAACGAGTGCTGTCCGACAACGGTGGGGCATACCGGTCGTACCTGTGGCGCGACACCTGCGAGGCGCTGTCGATCCGTCCGAAGTTCACCCGCCCGTACCGGCCGCAGACCAACGGAAAAGTGGAGCGGTTCCACCGCACGATGGGTGACGGGTGGGCCTTCGCCCGCTGCTACACCAGCGAGCAAGAACGCCGAGACGCCCTCCCCGACTGGCTCCACCACTACAACCAGCATCGCCCCCACAGCGCCTGCGGGAACCAGCCGCCCTTCTCACGATTGATCAACGTCTCCGGGCAGTACAGCTAGCGGCGCATTCGACGCGCGCCGGACGCGCGCGGATACCAACGCATGAGAGACTTGCAGAATGCTGCGTTGGATTACTGCCGGAGAATCTCACGGACGAGAACTCCTTGCCGTGCTTGAAGGACTGCCCGCGGGCATCCCAATTTCGCTCGCTGAAGTGCAGGCAGATCTTGCTCGACGCAAACTCGGTCACGGCCGCGGCGGTCGGATGAAGTTTGAACAGGATGAACTCACCCTCTCCTCGGGCGTTCGTCACGGCCTGACGATCGGCTCCCCACTGGGGATCCGCATCCAGAACACCGAATGGCCAAAGTGGACCGAAGTAATGAGCCCGGAACCGGTTGCCGATGAGGTCTTCGAAACCGGTCGAGGCACACCGCTGACGCGGCCTCGTCCCGGTCACGCTGATCTGGTTGGGATGCAGAAGTATGGGTTTAGCGAGGCACGCCCCGCACTGGAGCGTGCGAGCGCGCGTGAGACTGCCGCGCGTGTTGCCCTCGGTGCTGTGGCGAAGAAGTTTCTTGCGGAACTCGGTATTCGCACGGTAAGTCACACCGTGGCCATGGGAGACGTTGAGCTACCGGCTGAGATCGCCCCGCCGCTTGCCGATGATGTTGAGCGTTTGGATGCGGATCCGGTGCGCTGCATTGACCCGGCCACAAGTGAGCGGATGGTCGCGCGCATTGATGAGATCCGCAAACAAGCCGACACCCTCGGTGGGGTAACGGAAGTGCTGGTGTACGGGTTGCCGCCTGGACTCGGCAGCTATGTGCATTGGGATCGACGGTTGGATTCCCGACTGGCCGGCGCGCTGATGAGTATTCAGGCGATTAAATCGGTTGAGGTGGGTGATGGTCTGCAAACCACTCGCCGTCCGGGTACAAGCGCGCACGACCCGATGTATCGGGTCGGTGATCGCATCCACCGCACGAGCGACCGTGCCGGTGGTATCGAAGGCGGTATGACCACCGGTGGTGTCCTGCGTGTTCGTACCGGCATGAAACCGATTGCGACCGTACCGAACGCACTGCACACCGTTGATATCGCCACCGGCAAGAACGCGACCGCGCACCACCAGCGCTCGGACGTGACCGCTGTGCCCGCATCCGGAGTCGTCGCCGAGGCAATGGTCGCGCTGATCGTTGCCGATGCGGTGCTCGAGAAGTTCGGCGGCGATTCGCTTGCGGAAGTGCAGCGAAACTACCGGGCGTACCTCGACAACATTCCGGCGGAAATGCGCACTAGTAGCGAACTGGTTGACGCGGATGCCGTCGAGGGCGATGTCGACGAAACTCCGATGGGCGATTCGCGCAGTGAGTGGCGGGTATGAGCGTCATCCTGATCGGTCCACCGGCTGCGGGAAAATCCCGGGTCGGTAAACGGCTCGCGCGGCGAATCGGCGCCAGCTACGCGGATACCGACAAGCTGATCGCTCGCGAACATGGCGCGATTGCCGAGTTCATTCCGAAACACGGGGAGGCTGCGTTCCGCGCAATCGAGCGCGATACCGTCGCCGCTGCGATCCGCGAATACGATGTTGTCTCGCTCGGCGGCGGTGCCATCCTGGATGCGCGCACCCAGGCCGATCTCTCCGGACCCGGACATACGGTGGTGCTGCTGGTGGCTAGTCCGGAGGCAATCGAAGAACGTATTAGCGGCAAACGAAATCGCCCGCTGCTCACCGGTATTGACTCGTGGATCGCCACCTATGAGGCGAGGCGAGCGATTTATGAGCGGCTTGCCGATGCAACCTTTGACACGAGTTTTCGGCCCATGTGGCAGGTTGTCAACGATGTGCGAAAGTACCTGAAACAACAGGGCTCGCCACTAGTGCGCACCGCAGATGACGCCTCGCGGGCCAGTACAACCACGGTGCTGCCGCGCCAGCAGACCCCGCATTCGCCCAAGCGCGCCACCGCATCCGAACCGCCGAAACCGACGCCGCCGACCAGCGATCTGCGCGCAATCGGCAGCGATCTGCGTCGACGATCACAGTAGTTAGTTGCCCCGCACGTTCTACAGCACACGAAGGAAACCAGGTGACCGAAACCCCACTTCGAATTGACTCCGGTAGCTCACACGGACCGGTGCTCTTGGGTCGTGAACTGATCTCGAACATCGAGCACCACCTCCCACCGCTCTTGGGCGAACACTGCGAGCAAATTCTGATCGTGCACCAACCCACCCTGCGTGATGTCGCCGAGGGAGTGCGGGAACGGCTATCGAGCCACTACCGGCGGGTGCTGATGGCGGAGATTCCGGATGCCGAATCGGGCAAACGCCTGGAGGTCGCCCAGTTCCTGTGGCAGATCCTGGGGCAGAGCGATTTCACCCGTACGGATGCGATCGTGGCGATCGGCGGGGGAGCAGCCACCGACCTGGGTGGCTGGGTCGCCGCATCGTGGTTGCGTGGTGTGCGAGTCGTGCAGATCCCCACGACCGTGCTGGCCATGGTGGACGCGGCAGTTGGCGGGAAGACCGGCATCAACACGAATGAGGGAAAGAACCTCGTCGGTGCTTTCCACGAACCAAGCGGCGTCATCGTCGATCTCGATGTGCTCGAGTCTCTGCCACGAAACGAACTGGTCACCGGTTTCGCCGAGGCGGTCAAGATCGGATTCATCCACTCACCACGCATCCTCGAATTGATTGAAGCCGATCCGCAGGCAGCCACCGACCCTGCGAGCGAGGCATTTCGACAGATCTTGGAGATCGCCATCCGCTTCAAACTCGAGGTGACCGCGAACGATCTCACCGAACGCGGTGCGCGCGAAATGCTGAACTACGGCCACACGCTTGGACACGCGATTGAACATCACGAGCGGTATCAGTGGCGGCACGGCGCTGCCGTTGCGGTCGGGATGCGGTTTGTCGCCGAACTTGCGCGCCTGACAGGACGTCTCAGCGACGAAGCTGCCGACCGGCACACGCGCATCCTTGAACTGCTGGGACTACCAACGCAATACCCGCAGGACCGGTGGACGAGCTTGCTGGCGGTCATGCACCGGGACAAGAAGGCGCGCGGCAAGATGCTGCGTTTCGTGGTGCTCGACGACATCGGTCAGCCCACGGTGATGCAAGCCCCGGACGAATCACTGCTCTTTGCGGCGTATCAAGAAATCGCATCCTAGGCGCGCGATAAGCTAAAGCGTCAATTTTTTGGAAAGGACTTTAACTGATGGCAACCACCGCGGACATCAAGAACGGCCTGGTCATGATTATCGACGGCCAGCTCTGGCAGGTACTCGAGTTCCAGCACGTTAAGCCGGGCAAGGGTGGTGCGTTCGTTCGTACCAAGCTGAAGAACATCGTTCAGGGCAAGACCGTAGACCGTACGTTTAACGCCGGCGCCAAGATCGAGACGGCCACCGTGGATCGCCGCGACTACCAGTACCTCTACCAAGACGGCGCTGACTTTGTCTTCATGGATGAGCAAGACTTCGACCAGCTGACGGTACCTGCAAACATCGTCGGCGACGCCGCCAACTACCTGCTCGAGCAGCAGCGCGTCCAGATCGGTATGTACGAGGGCAACCCGCTGTACATCGAAATGCCGGCCTCCGTGGTGCTGGAGATCACCTACACTGAGCCGGGACTGCAGGGCGACCGCTCGAACGCCGGCACCAAACCCGCCACTGTCGAAACCGGCGCCGAAGTACAGGTGCCGCTCTTCGTTGACCAGGGCACCCGCATCAAGGTCGACACCCGTACCGGCGAGTACCTCGGACGCGTGAACGACTAGTGAGCGCACGTACCAAGGCGCGTAAGCGCGCAATGGACATGCTGTACACCGCTGATGTGATGCAGCGTGATCTGCAGCAGGTGCTCGCCGATGAACAGGCCCGTGCGTTGCACGAGCCGGAGCGCGAGGCATCATGGCTGTACGCCCGCGAGATTATCACTGGTGTGTTGGAGCACGGCGAAGAGATCGACGCGCGGATCAGTGCGCAATCGCACGACTGGCCGTTGGAGCGAATGCCGAACGTTGACCGTGCGATTCTGCGGGTTGGTACTTGGGAGATCTGCTTCAACGATCAGGTGCCGAACCCGGTTGCTATTACTGAGGCGATTGCTGCAGCGGGGGAGTACTCCACGGATGACTCCGGCCGCTTTATCAACGGCGTGCTCGGTGCTATCGCGGATGCGGTTGGTACGGCAGGCGAGCCGGCGTCGCACAGTGACGGGCAAGCGTCCGCCTGAACCGCAACGGCTAGATGAACCTGATTCGGACCCTCGTGCGCGTGCTCGCGCCGGGGGTTCGACACGCTAAGCTAAAAGACAACACTGATCATCCTTTAATGCCGTCCCGTGAGGCGGGGAAGGGGGGTCGCCAATGACTGAGCGAGTTGTGCTCCAGTCTGACGACGTGTCGCGCGCACTCATGCGCATATCGCACCAGATTCTGGAAGCGAATCATGGTGGCGATGACCTCATCCTGCTCGGCATCCCAACCCGTGGCGTGCCGCTTGCTCGCCGGCTGGGCGAAAACCTGCTGGCGATCACCGCCCGCTCACAGATCGAGAGCGTTCCTGCCCAGTCCCTTGACGATTTGGTGGGGTCGCTCGACATCACCATGTATCGCGACGATCTACGGTCGCGCCCGCTGAGTCAAGCGCATCCCACTCACATCCCAAGCTGTGGAATCGACGGGAAAACCGTCGTGCTCGTCGACGATGTGCTCTTCTCCGGGAGGACGATCCGTGCGGCGCTTGATGCGATCAGCGATCTTGGGCGTCCGCGCGCGGTACAACTTGCCGTGCTTGTTGACCGGGGCCACCGGGAGCTCCCGATCCGCGCCGACTTCGTCGGGAAAAACTTGCCGTCCGCTCGCTCGGAACGAATCTCGGTCGAGCTGAGCGAACTCGACGGCAGCGACCGCGTGATTATTCGTGAGGGGGCGTCAGCATGAAACACCTCATCACAACCGCCTCGCTGAGCCGCGAGGACGCACTGCTGTTGCTGGACACCGCTGAGGATATGGCGGCTACACAGGAACGTGAGATCAAAAAGCTTCCTGCTCTGCGCGGCGTGACCGTAGTCAATCTGTTCTACGAGGATTCAACGCGAACTCGGATCTCGTTTGAGGCCGCCGAGAAGCGACTCAGCGCCGATGTCATTAACTTCGCGGCGAAGGGGTCGAGTGTCTCCAAGGGCGAGTCGCTGAAGGATACCGCCCAGACCCTGCACGCTATCGGCGCGGATGCGGTCGTGATCCGTCACCCTTCGGCAGGAGCTCCGCAGATGCTCGCGGACCGCGACTGGATTGACGCGCCGATTCTCAACGCCGGTGATGGCTGTCACGAACACCCGACTCAGGCACTCTTGGACGCATTTACGATGCGTAAGCGTCTGCACGGGGATGCTTCGCGCGGGCGCGACCTGGACGGCATCCACGTTGCCATCGTGGGTGACATTCTGCACTCTCGGGTCGCGCGGTCAAACGTGTGGTTGCTCAACACGCTCGAGGCAAACGTCACGCTCGTCGCCCCTCCAACACTGCTGCCGTCAGATACGAGCCGCTGGCCGGCAGCCGTGAGCTACGACCTCGACGCTACGCTCGCATCCGCCCCCGACTCGGTCATGATGCTGCGCATTCAAGCCGAGCGGATGCACGATGCGTTCTTCCCACACATTCGCGAGTACGCGCGGATGTGGGGGTTAAGCGAGCGTCGATATCAGCAGTTGGGCGAGGATGCGCTGATCATGCACCCGGGGCCGATGAACCGCGGCTTGGAGATCTCCTCGGCCGCCGCTGATTCCCCGCAAGCAACGGTGCTTGAACAGGTGCGCAACGGCGTGAGTATTCGAATGGCGGCCCTGCATCTGCTGTGCGCTGGAGTGCGGAGAGGATAACGACAATGACGACAACACTGCTGCGCAATGTGCGCCCGTACGGCGAAGAAGCCCGCGACCTGCTGATTGACGGCGATCGAATTACCAAGATCGCCGATGCCGGCAGCATCGACGGTGCGGATGTGGACACGGTCATTGACGGCAGCGGATGCATTGCGCTGCCCGGTCTCGTTGACGTACACGTGCACCTGCGCGAACCCGGATTTGAGTCGGCCGAGACAGTGCGAACCGGCTCGATGGCGGCTGCGAAGGGCGGATTCACCACGATCTTTGCAATGCCCAATACCTCACCGGCACAGGACACCGCAGGTGTCGTGGATGCGGTGTACGCGCTCGGTCGCGAGGCCGGCTATGCGGATGTTCACCCAATCGGCGCTGTCACAGTTGGCCGTAAGAGTGAGCAACTGGCAGAGCTTGCGTCAATGGCGCAGTCACGAGCTGCAGTGCGCATGTTCTCGGACGACGGCGATTGTGTGCACGATCCGCTGATCATGCGTCGGGCACTCGAGTACGTGAAAGCCTTTGACGGCGTGATTGCACAGCACGCTCAGGAGCCAAAGCTCACCATCGGCGCCCAGATGAACGAGGGCGCGTTGTCGGCAGAGCTGGGGCTTGGCGGTTGGCCGACCGCCGCCGAAACTTCGATTATTGCTCGGGATGCGATCCTTGCCGAACAGACTGGCTCACGCGTGCATGTGTGTCACCTCTCGACCGCACAGGCGGTTGATGTGGTGCGCTGGGCAAAAGATCGGGGCATCAATATCACTGCCGAAGTGACCCCGCATCACTTATTGCTCACCGAAGAGAAAGTGCGTGGATTCGATGCGCGGTTTAAAGTGAACCCGCCGCTGCGCACCGATGCCGATGTGCTCGCGCTGCGGCAGGCTCTGGCCGACGGAACGATTGACGTGGTGGGTACCGACCACGCTCCGCATCCGCGCGATGCAAAAGATTGTGAGTGGGATCACGCGGCGATGGGTATGGTCGGCCTGGAGTCAGCGCTCCGTGTCGTGCATGCCACGATGGTCAACTCGGGGCTACTGGATTGGCGCGCGGTTGCCCGTGTCATGAGCGAGCAGCCAGCCCGCCTCGGCTCGGCAGCTGAAGCCGGGCGGCCAATCGCCGAGGGCGAATTGGCGAATCTGGTGATTTACGATCCCGACGCCTCCTCGGTGTTTACCGAGGCTGATCTGGCTGGTAAGTCGACGAACTCGCCGTATCTGGGACTTGAGCTACCGGGCGAGGTGCGGCACACGCTCTACCGCGGTACGTTCACCGTTCGCGACGGGGATGTGGTTGTCCTCGACGAGCAGGCGGGGAGCTAATGATCGGACCAATTGTTTCGACGGTAGTCATTCTCGGTATAAGCGGGGGCGCGATTGCGGCAATGGTGGCCGGGTGGCGTGCCCGGGAACGCGCCCAGGCGCACTTGCCGGCACCCGACCCACTCCCCGCATCCCTCGTCCGTCCGCGGGCTACTTTCGATGGCATCCACTATGTCGGCACCTCGAAGGCCGACAACACACTCGAGCGAATCGCTGTTAAACCGCTTGGCTTTCGCGGCCGGGCAGATGTTGAAGTGCACGATGAGGGTATCGCGGTAGGCATCACCGATCAGGCGCCGTTTTTTATTCCGCTGAGCAAGCTACGCGGCGTTCGAACCGCATCCGGCACAATCGATCGCGCCGTTGAGCGTGGCGGCCTGGTGGCAATCGAGTGGTGCATGACACCGGATGAACATGTTGAAAGCTTCTTTCGCGTCGTTGATCCAGCCGAACGCACGGCATTCCTGAAGCAATTGCGGGCACTCATCGATGACGAGCTGCCCCACCACGAACACAACCTGAACGAATCCACCACCACAGAGGAGCTCGCATGATTCGCCCTGAACCCGCCGTGCTAGTGCTCGAGGACGGCACCCGATATGAAGGAACTGCATACGGGGCAACCGGCGAGCGCTTCGGTGAAATCGTCTTTACCACGGGGATGACCGGCTACCAAGAGACCCTCTCTGATCCCAGCTACGCGGGGCAGATCGTGGTTCAGACCGCACCACATATCGGCAATGTCGGTGTCAACGCGACCGATATGGAATCGAGCCGATTCTGGGTCAACGGCTATGTCGTGCGCGATGCCAGTCGAGTGATATCCAATTGGCGAGCCGAAGGCACCCTTGAAGATGCGCTGCGCGAGGCCGAGATCGTCGGCATTGCCGATGTCGACACGCGGGCCATTACGCGACGCATTCGCGATAAGGGTGCGATGCGTGCGGGGATTTTCTCGGGTGAGTCCGCGAGTAAGGATGCTAAAGAGCAGCTGACGAGCGTGCTCGCTTCGCCAAGCATGGCGGGTCAATACCTGTCCGACCGGGTAACTTGCGAGGCTGCATACTTGTCCGAGAGCACCGCATCCGAGCGTATTGGCAGCGTTGCCCTGCTGGACCTCGGCGTGAAACGAGCAACCGTGGTGAACCTGAACACCGTCGGGTTTGACGTGCATGTGCTTCCTGCGGATACCACCGCGGATGAGATTACAGCGCTCGGTGTTGACGCTGTCTTTTACTCGAATGGCCCCGGAGACCCGGAGGCGAATGCGGCGCAGGTTGAGGTGCTGCGCACCCTGTTGCGCGACGGATACCCGTATATGGGAATCTGCTTCGGTAACCAGCTGCTTGGCCGCGCGCTCGGATTCGACACTTACAAGCTGCCGTTCGGTCATCGCGGGATCAACCAGCCGGTGCGCGATACGGCAACGAACAAGGTTGAGATCACCGCGCAGAACCACGGGTTTGCCGTATCGGTGCCGATCAACGAGACCGTTGACTCGCCCGAAGGGTTCGGTCGCGTCGAGGTGAGCCATATCGGCCTCAATGACGATGTCGTTGAAGGGTTACGTTGCCTCGATATCCCCGCGTTTTCCGTGCAGTTCCATCCTGAGGCTGCATCCGGACCGCACGACGCGGCACCGCTATTCATCCGTTTCCGCGATATGGTGCTCGCCGCCAAATCCAATACCACCGCTAGCCACTAGGAGCCGAATATGCCAAAGCGCCAAGACATCAATAGCGTTCTCGTAATCGGTTCCGGCCCGATTGTGATCGGCATTGCCGCGGAGTTCGACTACTCCGGAACACAGGCCTGCCGGGTATTGCGTGAGGAGGGCGTGCGCGTCGTCCTGGTCAACTCCAACCCGGCGACCATCATGACGGATCCCGACTTCGCGGACGCCACCTATATTGAGCCGATTACTCCCGAAGCGATCGAGAAGATCATCGTCAAGGAGCAGCCGGACGCGATCCTGCCCACGCTCGGTGGCCAGACCGCGCTGAACGCCGCGATGCAATTGCACGAGCTCGGTATCCTCGCGAAGCACGGCGTGGAGCTTATCGGCGCGAATGTCGATGCGATTCGTCGTGGTGAGGACCGCCAACTCTTTAAGGATTTGGTGATCGAGGCGGGTGCCGATGTGGCACGTTCGCATATCGCGCACACCGTCGAAGAAGCGAAGGAATTTGCGCGAGACCTCGGCTACCCGTTGGTTGTGCGCCCATCGTTCACCATGGGTGGTCTCGGCTCCGGATTTGCCCACACCGAAGCCGAACTGGTGCGTATCGTCGAGGATGGCTTGCTCGCATCCCCGACCACCGAGGTGCTCTTGGAAGAGTCGATCCTCGGCTGGAAGGAATACGAACTCGAGCTGATGCGTGACCACGCCGATAACTCCGTGGTTATTTGCTCGATCGAGAACCTTGACCCGGTGGGTGTTCACACCGGCGACTCGATCACCGTTGCACCTGCCCTCACCCTCACCGACGTCGAGTATCAGAAGCTGCGCGATATTTCGATCGACATTATTCGCTCGGTCGGTGTGGATACCGGTGGTTGCAATATCCAGTTCGCTGTCGATCCGAACACGGGTCGGGTCATCGTGATTGAAATGAACCCGCGTGTATCCCGGTCATCGGCACTGGCATCGAAAGCAACCGGGTTCCCGATCGCGAAGATTGCCGCCAAGCTGGCGATCGGCTACCGCCTGGATGAGATCGCGAACGACATCACCCGGGTCACGCCGGCGAGTTTCGAACCGTCAATTGACTACGTCGTTGTGAAGGTCCCGCGGTTTAACTTCGAGAAGTTCCCGGCATCCGACCCGACGCTTACCACGACCATGAAGTCAGTTGGTGAGGCGATGGCGATCGGCCGTAACTTCACCACGGCACTGCAAAAGGCCATGCGTTCGCTGGAGAAATCCGGTTCGTCGTTCACCTGGCAAGATGATCCGCGCACGGTGGATGAGCTACTCACTTCGATTGCGACGCCTACCGATGGCCGACTCGTTGATGTGCAGATCGCGATGGCGAAGGGGGCAACCGCCCAGCAGATCTTCGATGCCACCAAGATCGACCCGTGGTTCATCGACCAGATTCAGTACTTGAATGAGATCGCGGATGAGGTTCGCGCAGCGCCGCAGCTGGATGCGCAGCTGCTTGGGCTCGCGAAACGGCACGGGTTTGCCGATGCGCAGCTCGCGCAATTGCGCGGCACGGATGAAGCCGCAATACGGGCCCTTCGTCACGAGTTGGGGATGCGGCCGGTCTACAAGACTGTTGACACCTGCGCCGGTGAGTTCCCCGCGTTCACGCCGTACCACTACTCGAGTTACGACAGTGAAACGGAAATCGAACCGTCCGATCGCACGAAGATCATTATTTTGGGTTCCGGACCGAACCGAATCGGTCAGGGGATCGAGTTCGACTACTCCTGCGTTCACGCCGCGTTTGCGCTCTCCGATGCCGGGTACGAAACCATCATGGTGAATTGCAACCCGGAGACCGTATCTACCGACTATGACACCAGCGATCGGCTGTACTTTGAGCCGCTCACACTCGAAGACGTGCTGGAGATTGTTGCGGCGGAACAGCAATCAGGCGAGGTGCTTGGCGTTATTGTCCAGCTCGGCGGTCAGACCGCACTCGGCCTCGCGCACGGTCTCAAGGATGCGGGTGTGCCGATTCTGGGTACCTCCCCGGAAGCGATCGACCTGGCCGAAGAGCGCGGAAAGTTTGCCCGCATCCTTGCAGATGCGGGACCGGTCGCCCCCGATAACGGAACTGCCACCGATGCCGAATCAGCGCGTGCTGTTGCCGCGCAGATCGGTTTCCCGGTACTCGTTCGTCCAAGTTTCGTGCTCGGCGGTCGCGGTATGGAGATCGTGTACAGCGCCGAGCAGCTTGAGGACTACTTCGAGCGCACCGCTGGGCAGGTCGTCATCTCGGATACCCACCCGCTGCTCGTGGACCGTTTCCTCGACGACGCGGTAGAGATCGACGTCGACGCCCTGTACGACGGCACTGACCTGTATATCGGCGGCATCATGGAGCACATCGAAGAGGCCGGTATCCACTCCGGTGATTCGGCATGTACGCTCCCGGCGATTACGCTCTCGAACCAGGTGCTGAGCACGGTTCGCGAGGCGACCGAGCGGATCGCCGCCGGTATCGGTGTGCGCGGACTGCTGAACGTGCAGTTTGCCGTTCACGCCGGTCAGCTCTACGTCATTGAGGCGAATCCGCGTGCCTCACGCACGGTGCCGTTTGTGTCGAAAGCGTTCGGCGTGCAGCTTGCCAAGGCCGCGAGCCGAGTGATGGTGGGGGATTCGATCGCGCAATTGCGTGCGCAGGGCATGCTGAACGCCGAGGGCGATGGCACCTTCCAGCCGATCGACAGTCCGGTTGCGGTGAAGGAAGCCGTACTGCCGTTTAAACGCTTCCGTACGAAGGACGGCAAGATTGTGGATGCACTGCTCTCGCCAGAGATGCGTTCAACCGGTGAGGTGATGGGTATCGATAGCGACTTCCCGCATGCCTTCGCCAAGAGTCAGTTGGCGGCATATGGCGGACTGCCGACCAGTGGTCGGGTATTCGTTTCGGTGAACGACTCCGATAAACGATCGATTGTCTCTCCGGTCATGCGTCTGGTTGAAGCTGGCTACACGCTGTGCGCAACCGAAGGTACCGCCAGGGTTCTGCGTCGACACGGTCTGAGTGCTGACCTCGTCGGAAAATTCACTGAAGATCCTCAGGGAACACCTCGTCGTAACGTGGTGGACATGATTCATGAGGGTGAGATCGCTATGGTCATTAACACCCCTTCGGGTGGTGCGGCGCGTGGTGACGGATACGAGATTCGTACCGCAGCTGTCGCTGCTGATCTGCCCATCTTTACCACTATGTCGGAACTCCAAGCTGCTGTGGCGAGCCTCAACGCCCTTAACGAAGGATTTGAGGTAACACCGCTGCAGGAATACCACGCCCGTCGAAAGGCAACTCGTGACTGACATGACCACAACCAACGAAGCACCTTCATTCGGTGAGCGCCTAGCTGCCACGATGGACCAATACGGTCACCTGTGTGTGGGAATCGACCCGCACACCTACCTGCTCGAGCATTGGGGGCTGCCTGTGTCGGCCGTCGGTGCGCACGAGTTTGGGTTGCGCATTATTGAAAAGCTCGAGGGCCGTGTCGGCATCGTCAAACCTCAGGTCGCGTTCTACGAGCGTTTCGGTGCCAACGGTTATCGTGTGCTTGAGGATGTCTTCGCTGCCGCGCGAGACGCCGGCCTGCTCGTGATCGCGGACGTTAAACGCGGTGACGTGGGCAGCACTCTCGAAGCGTATTCGGAGGCGTGGCTGACACCGGGAATGCCGCTGGAAGCGGACGCGATGACGATCAACCCCTATCAGGGATTCGATACGTTCAAGAAACCGCTGGAGATGACCGAGCAGTATGGCAAGGGTCTGTTCGCGCTGGCAGCGACGTCAAACCCTGAATCCGCATCTGTACAGACCGCCCGCCGTATTCGCGGAAGTATGGAGGGTCGAAGCGTTGCCGGCGGTATTGCCGGTCGTGCTGCCCGTTGGAACCACGAACACGCTGCCGAACGCACGAAGGGTTCCGTGGGTGTCGTAATCGGTGCCACCGTCGATCTTGAACTGCTGGGAATCGACGTGAATGAGCTCGCCGATGAACCCGACACGCCGATTCTTGCGCCGGGATTCGGCCATCAGGGAGCGGATGTGGCGGATGTTCGCAAGATTTTTGGCGCGTCGGCCGAGAACGTCATCGTGAATTCATCTCGCGGTTTGCTACAGCACGGTCTTGACGGTTTGGATGCGGCGATCGATGAACAACTCCGCACTCTCGAGCGAGCGTTCGCATGAGCGCAACCCCGCCGGAAGTCGACCGCCTGGCCGCATCCCGAGCCGCTGTTGCCGCTCGACGCGCCCGGGCCGAGGTAAAGCAGCGCATCGCCACGGGAGCCGCTCGCCCCGCCGATGTGCTTGCCGCCTCAACTGACACCGCAAATCCGGCAGCAACACTGCGGATCACCCAGTTTCTTGGTGCGATTCCGCACATCGGAAAAACCAAGACGGAACGCATCCTTGCCGAATTGCAAATTGCCCCCGTCAAGCGTTTGGGCGGTCTGGGGAAGCGACAGCGGGAACGGCTGATGAGCTTCCTGCAGGCCTGGGAAGGCACGTCGGTTGCGACTCCCCGCGTCGTTGTGCTCGCCGGCCCAACTGCCGTTGGTAAGGGAACCGTTGCCCGTTATATCCGTGAGCACTACCCGCAAGCGCATATCTCTGTGTCAGCAACCACCCGCAAACCGCGTCCCGGCGAAGTCGAAGGTGTGGACTATTACTTCGTCGATGATGCGGAGTTTGACCGCATGGTCGAGGCGGGGGAGATGCTGGAATACGCAACAGTACACAACGCTTACCGCTACGGTACGCCCGCAGCCCCCATCCGTAAGGAACTGGCATCGAATAACCCCGTGCTCCTGGAAATTGATATTCAGGGGGCTCGGCAGGTGAAGGAACGCATGCCCGAGGCTAGAATGGTGTTTCTATTGCCTCCCACCTGGGACGAGCTTGTACGACGCCTGGTCGGTCGCGGAACCGAAACGGCAGAAGAACAGGCCCGGCGATTGCGCACCGCAAAGGTGGAACTTGCTGCTCAGCACGAGTTTGATGCCCGTGTGGTGAACGAAACCGTGGCAAAGGCAGCGCAAGAAGTTGTCAAGTTGATGGGGTTTGACGTGGCGACATCGCCAGATACTGCCCAGTCAGCGCCCGCAACCAACGAGCCGGCGTCAACATAAGAAACCTCCGCGAGCGTGCAACACCGCTCGGCCGCAGAATCAGAAGTTAGGACATCATGATCGACAAGCCCAAGGGAATCATCGACCCGCCGCTGGACGACCTGCTCGAGCGGGTAGAGAACAAATACCAGCTGGTGATCTTCGCCTCGAAGCGCGCACGTCAGATCAACGACTACAACACCGACCTGCTGGAGGGACACGCTTACCAGCACGTTGGTCCGCTGGTCGACTCGACCGTAGACGACAAGCCGCTGTCGATTGCGCTGCGCGAAATCAACGCCGAAAAGTTGGTTATGCGTGAGCCGAGCGAGGATGCAGGTCTGCTCCTTGAGGACAACTCGGCTGAAGACCTCCTCAGCTTCGGTGATGACGACATCACCCCGGCCGATGACGCCGAGGAAAGCAGCAACTAGCGGCCAATGACCAGCGCGAATCCCGAGCAGTTGCGGATCGTCGTCGGCGTCACCGGCGGCATCGCTGCCTATAAGGCTGTTTCGGTGATTCGCGCTCTGGTGCTTTCCGGGCACCATGTGGACGTGATTGCCACGGAAGCGGCGCTGCAATTCGTCGGTGGGCCAACGTTCGAAGCAATCAGCCGAAACCCGCTGCACACCTCCCTGTATGACGGTGTGGCCGAAGTTCGCCACGTCGCCCTCGGTAAGCAGGCCGATGTGGTTGCCGTTGTGCCGGCAACGGCTGACTGCCTTGCGCGAATGGCTACGGGTATGGCCAATGACCTGCTGACCAACACCCTGCTGGCAACCACTGCGCCAGTGCTGGTGGCCCCAGCAATGCACACTGAAATGTGGCAGCATCCGGCAACCGTCGCAAATGTTGAGACGCTGCGGGCACGAGGCGTCAACGTCATTGGGCCCGAATCCGGGCAACTTACCGGTAGCGATCAGGGTCCGGGGCGGATGAGTGAACCGGATGACATTGCCGAGGCGATCGTGGCGCTGGCCGAGCGCGACCGGACGTCGCAAGACCTCGCCGGACGCCGCATCCTGATCACGGCTGGTGGCACCCGAGAACCGCTGGACCCGGTGCGCTACCTCGGCAACCGGTCTTCAGGCAAACAGGGTGTGGCACTTGCCACGCGCGCACGCGATCGCGGAGCAGCAGTCACCCTGATCGCCGCGAATCTTGAGGTCGAAGTGCCCACCGGTATTGAGTGCATCCGGGTTGGCAGCGCACAAGAGATGGCTCGAGCGTGTTTGGAATGCGCAAACCAGCACGATGTTGTGATCATGGCCGCCGCGGTCGCCGATTTCCGTCCCGCCGAACACGCTGCGCAGAAGATTAAGAAAGAGCACACCGGAGAAGAACTCACCGTACGGCTCGTGCAGAACCCGGATATTCTCCGTGAGCTTGTGCGGGCGCGCGATGCCGCGGGTACCGCGCAGTGCATCGTTGGTTTCGCGGCCGAAACCGAGGCAGACGAGGCGGCGCGGCTCCAACTCGCGCGAGACAAGCGTGAGCGGAAGGGATGCGATTACCTCGTGTGTAATCTCGTCGGCACCCAGCTCGGTTTCGGTGAGGATGCGAACACGATCGACGTCATCGGACGTCACGGTGAGCGCGTCGCGAGCACCAGCGGTGCAAAAATGACCGTGGCAGACACTATCCTGGATGTCGTATCCGCACACCGATAGGTGGTCTGATCGATTGTGGTGGAGGAGCTTCGTGGCTTCGCACCTCGGAGCATCGGACGGGTGGTATCGATACCTTGCCGGGAGTTGGTAAGCGTTTGGGACATCCGCGCCGCCACCGGAGGAAAGGAACTCAACTATGTCGAATCTTCGCCTGTTCACATCGGAATCGGTGACCGAAGGACATCCCGACAAGATCTGCGATCAGATCTCTGACCGCATCCTTGACGACCTGCTCGCTCAGGACCCCGAGGCTCGCGTTGCCGTTGAGACGATGGTGACCACCGGCCAGGTACATGTTGCCGGTGAGATTCGCACGAGCGGATATTCCGATATTGCCGGCATCGTGCGCTCAACAATCAGTGAGATCGGCTTCGTTTCGAGTGACTTTGGGTTCGACGGTCACCTCTGTGGCGTGTCGGTGTCGGTCGGCAGCCAGTCCGAAGAAATCGCGCAGGGAGTCGATAACTCGTTGCAGCACCGCGGCGGTGACGAAGACGAGATCGCTCGACTCGGTGCCGGTGATCAGGGCATCATGTTCGGTTTCGCCTGTGATGAGACGCCCGATCTGATGCCACTACCAATCTGGCTGGCACACCGTATCTCGCAGCGGCTGACCGAGGTGCGCAAGCAGGGAGTCCTGTCGTACCTGCGCCCGGACGGAAAAACTCAGGTCACGATCGGTTATGACGAAGCGGGCGTGCCGCGCACCATCGAAACCATTGTGGTGTCGACCCAGCACGGACCGGGCGTGTCACTGGAACAGCTGGAGCGCGATATCACCGCGCAGGTAATCGATCCCGTGGTGGGCGCTCTCGACCTGGACACCGCATCCCTGCGCGTGCTGATTAACCCCGCCGGAAACTTCATTCTCGGTGGCCCTGCGGCAGATGCTGGACTGACCGGACGCAAGATCATCGTCGATACCTACGGTGGCATGGCTCGCCACGGGGGTGGTGCCTTCAGCGGTAAGGATCCGTCAAAGGTGGATCGTTCGGCCGCATATGCGATGCGCTGGGTCGCGAAGAATGTGGTTGCCGCAGGTCTTGCGCGCAAGGTCGAGTTTCAAGTGGCTTACGCGATCGGTTCTGCAGAGCCGGTCGGTCTGTATTGCGAAACCTTCGGTACCCACACTGTTGAACCCGAACGCATCTTGGCGGCAGTGAACGAGGTGTTTGACCTGCGGCCGGCCGCAATCATCCGCGACCTCGACTTGAAGCGTCCCATCTACGCGGCGACGGCGAGCTACGGTCACTTCGGCCGTAACGGCGAAACGTTCACCTGGGAACGTACCGATCGCGCGGATGCATTGAAGGCTGCAATCCAGCGTTGATCGATCTGCAGGACGGCACCCGCTACGCGAAAGTGGTGATCGACTCACCGCTGCCGCAGCTTGACCGTCTGTTCGAGTATGCGGTTCCGCCAAGCCTGAACGAGCGAGTTCGTGCCGGAATTCGGGTGAAGGTGCCATTGCGTACCGGTGGGCGAATCGTCTCCGGCTATGTGGTGGATGTGAGTGATGAGCCCGAGTACGCCGGAAAACTCGCGGAGCTACACGAGGTTGTCTCTGAGGCGCAGGTACTGCCAGCCGCACTGTATCGCTTGGCGCGGGCCGTGGCGGATCGGCAGGCGGGCACAGTACCCGATGTGCTGCGCTTGGCCGTGCCTGCCCGCTCGGCTCGCCTAGAAGGCGAATGGCTTCAGCAGCAGGCGAGCGATCAAGAACTGAACGAGGATGCGCGATACTCGGCCGACCCTCCGGAGGTTCAGCGTGTGCCGGAGTTCGCTGAAGTCGCACCTGCCGAATTCGTGCGCGACACGGTTGCGGCCCTGTGCGAATCTCCACCGAAACGCTTGGCGATGCGTCCCGCTGTTGGCGTTACGGAGGATCTCCCCAACGCATTGATTCAGTGTGTGGCGATTGCGGCGCAGATGGTGGGGGACGGGCGCAGCGCGATTCTGTGTGTGCCGGACTACCGAGATGTGGAACTTGCTCTCGAGATCGCCCATCGGCTGCTGCCAAGTTCTGCAATTCGTCGTTTCGACGCCCGGTTGAAACCCAAGCCGCGCTATCACGAGTATCTGCAGACACTGGAGCCGAGACCTCAGCTGGTCATCGGCACTCGAACCGCTGTGTATGCACCGGCCCACAATCTCGGCTGCCTCGTGGTGTGGAATGACGATGATGAGTCGTTCATTGAACCAAGGGCGCCCTATCAACACACCAGGGAAGTGGCCAGTATTCGCGCGGTACAGGAATCCTGTGGCCTGATTTTTGCCGCGCACTCTCCGTCCCTCGCCGTGACCCGATTGGTGAATATGGGCTGGTGTGCTCTGTGGCATGCCCCGGGAAAACGAGCACCCCGGGTGATCCCCGCAGCAGCCACACTGAGCGATGACCCTGCGGCCGGACAAGCCCGCATCCCCTCTGCTGCCTGGCGGGCGGCGAAAGTCGGGGTTGAAACCGGCCCGGTACTCATTCAAGTGGGTCGGGCCGGCTACCTGCCCGGCCTCGCCTGTGCGCGATGTTTCGCCATTGCCCACTGCCAAAACTGTCAGGGAACACTCGCACAAGCACACGAATCCGCACCGCCGGCGTGCACCGTATGCGGCATGCTGCACGGCAATTGGCGCTGCGAAGAGTGCGGAAATTCCACGATGCGCGCCCGTGGCACCGGACATCAGCGCACGGCCGAAGAACTGGGTCGGGCGTTTCCGAACACGCCGATCGTCGTCGCCGACGGCGAGCGAGAACTTATCCGGATCGGGGACGAGCCCGCGCTCGTAGTGGCAACGCGGGGTGCGGAACCGGTCGCGTTGCACGGCTATCGAGCGGTGATTCTGCTCGACACCGAAGGTGCCCTGGCGCGCGAAACGCTCGATGCGCAGACGGATGCGATGCGAGCCTGGTCGAATGCGGCCGCGCTCGTTGCCGAAGACGGGCAGGTGGTGATTACCGGGGAACAATCAGCGCCTATTATCGCGTTGCGCGATTGGAAACAGCCGCTGCTTTGCCAGCAGGAACTTGAACAGCGTTTCGCTCTCGGGTTCCCACCGGCACAGCGTTTGCTTACCGTTACCGGTACCAGTGATGAGGTCACTGCGATGCTGCGGCGACTGTACGATCTCGTACCGAACGCCGGGGAAGCCCTCACGGTACTCGGGCCGACTGCCATGCCTGACGAGCCCGCAGTGCAGCGCGCGGTAGTGCGCTTTTCGTATCGGGCGGGGGAGTTGGTGGCACGCGCCGCCAAGGCCGAACTGGTTGCGCAGGCAACCGGTGGCCGCCGCATCGCTGGCAAAGCACGAGCATCCTCTACGCTGCGCGTGCATTTCGACGCCCACGACGTGTTCTAGCATCGAGGACATCGGCGGATCAGAACGTGAGAGATTCCAAGGAGCAACTATGCGCATTGTGTTCGCTGGCACACCGCAGGTAGCCGTGCCAACACTGGATGCCCTCATTGATGCCGGCCATGAGGTTGCCGCAGTACTCACTCGCGAAGACGCTCCGGTCGGCCGCAAGCGCATCATGACACCATCACCAGTTGCCCAGCGTGCTGAGGAACTCGATATCCCGATCGTGCGCGCAAACCGTATTGACGATGCCGTGACGGAGCAGATTTGCGCATACGAACCGCAGCTTGGAGTCGTGGTCGCCTACGGCGGAATCATCCCAAGCAAACTGCTTGCGGCACCGGCCCACGGCTGGATCAACCTGCACTTTTCGCAATTGCCACGCTGGCGAGGTGCAGCACCGGTCCAGCAGGCGATCATTGCTGGGGACGACACAAGCGGGATCGCAGTGTTTCAGCTCGAAGCAGGGCTCGATACCGGCCCCACCTTCGTCAACCGCAGCGTTCCCATCGGAGCGCACGAGACCGCCGGAGAACTGCTCATCAGGCTGGCGAACGATGGCGCCAAGGACGTCACGGAAACCGTCTCGGCAATTGACGCGGGTACGGCGGTCGCCACGCCACAGTCCGGTGAGGTGACTCACGCGCCCAAACTGCACGCAAAACTCGGGCGTATTGACTGGACCATCGATGCCCAGCGAATCGACCAGCTCGTGCGCGGCGTGACCCCGGAACCGGGAGCGTCAACAACGCTCGACGGCCAGCGGTTCAAAGTGCTTCGAGGGCATGCCGTCGGCGACGAGCCTGCTTGCGCAGAACGGGTTTGCGGTACTGTCTTCGAACACGAGGGAGAGGTTCGTGTGCAGACCCGAACCGGTCATTACGTCCTTGACGAGGTACAGCCCGCGGGCAAGCGCGCCATGAACGCGAATGATTGGTTCCGTGGTCAGCGCGCAGAAGTGGTGTTTGCGTGAGCTCGCCGGCACGAGCAATCGCGCTCGATGTGCTGCTCGCAGTAGAACGCGATGACGCCTACGCCAACCTGCTGCTGCCTGAACGCATCCGCGCCGCCGAACTCGATGCCGCTGCAGCTGCGTTTACCACCGAGTGCACTTACGGCACGGCGCGATGGGCGGGTGTATACGACTGGATCATCTCGCAGGTGGCGAAGCGCTCGGCGGCAACGATCGACCCGCTGCCACTGTGTGCATTGCGTTTGGGCGCGCACCAGCTATTGCATATGCGCGTGCATGACCACGCCGCCGTGAACGAGACGGTTGCATTGGTGAAACAGCGCGCCAATCGTGGGGTGGTTGGGTTCGTCAATGCCAATCTGCGTGCCATTTCGAAGCGTTCGTGGTCGGAATGGTTGGCAGCGCTCGCAGAAGCCTTCGACTCTGAGTTTGCCGCGATGGCGATGACGCATGCGCATCCGCCGTGGATCGCCAAAGCGTTGCGCAGGGCACTGGCGCGAGAGCAGCGCGAAACGGAACTTGAGGCACTGCTGGCTGCCGATAACGAAGCGCCGGCCGTGCAGCTCGTTGCCCTACCCGGGTTATCGGAACGCAAACAGCTGGAAACGGCTCACCCTTCCTCGCTGCGCAGTCTCGACATCGCGCCATATGCACTCGAGCTGCAATCCGGCTCACCGAGCGCGATCGAACAGGTACGACTCGGCACAGCGCGTGTTCAGGATGCCGGATCCCAGCTGGCAGCGCTGGCATTGAGCGCGGCCTCGGTCGCGCAAGGCGATGAGCCCGAACGCTGGCTTGATCTGTGCGCAGGACCGGGTGGTAAAGCGGCGCTGCTGGCAGCCATTGCCAGACAGCGCGGCGCACACTTCGAAGCGAATGAGGTGGTACCAGCGCGCGCGGGACTGGTGCGTAAGAGCCTCGCGCCGATCGGTGAGTTGCGTGTGCACGAACGTGACGGCCGCGAAATCGGCTCGGAGTACCCACAGACCTTTGACCGCATCCTTGCCGATGTGCCATGCTCTGGCCTCGGCGCGCTGCGACGGCGACCGGAAGCACGCTGGCGAAAATCGCGGGCGGATTTGGACGCACTGATCCCGCTGCAGCAGGAACTGCTGGAATCGGCGATTGCGGCCTGTCGAGTCGGCGGTGTGATCGCGTATGTGACCTGTTCACCTGCGGTTGAGGAAACCACTGAGGTGGTCGGCCGTGCGCTGGCTGGGGGACAGGTGCAGGTGCTGGACACCGCACAGGCGTTATCGGATGCGGGTGCTGGTGAACGGTTCACGCCGGTTTCGGTAGGTGGTAGCGACCCCCGCGGCTGCGCTATGCAATTGTGGCCACACTTGCACGGTACCGACGGCATGTTTATTTGCCTACTGCGGCGGACGGCGTAACCGCATCCGTATCCGAATGAATCTGCAGCGCGCCCACCACCGTTGCTGTGAGTGGGACAATGTCGTCAGCGATCGATCGTCAACGTGGAAGGTATCCGAATGAGCGCACGCATCAACCCGTCGATT
The DNA here is from genome assembly GCF_916618895.1 of Pseudoclavibacter sp. Marseille-Q3772. Classification (NCBI taxonomy): domain Bacteria; kingdom Bacillati; phylum Actinomycetota; class Actinomycetes; order Micrococcales; family Microbacteriaceae; genus Pseudoclavibacter; species Pseudoclavibacter sp. Marseille-Q3772. Next base: position 456,392 of record NZ_OU745391.1, on the reverse strand, counting down.
CTCGCCGCCGATTTCGCGAACTTCGAACGCGAACTGTCACGAATCGCCACGGCGGATGCGGCCCACGTCGATGTTATGGACAACCACTTCGTGCCGAATCTCACGTTCGGGATGCCGATGGTGGAGCGCCTACAGCAGGTAAGCCCCATCCCGCTCGACCTTCACCTGATGATTGAAGACCCGGATCGCTGGGCGCCGCAATTCGCGGAGATTGGCGTGTTCTCGGTGACCTTCCACCTCGAATCCGCCACGGCACCAGCCACGATTGCCCGCAATATTAAGGCGCACGGTGCCCGCGCCGGTATCGCTCTTCGACCCGGCACCCCCTTTACGGCCATCGAAGAGTTGCTGCCGCACTTCGACCAATTGCTCATCATGACGGTGGAACCCGGATTTGGTGGCCAGTCGTTCATGCCAGAAACGATGGCGAAGCTGAGCACCGCAAAGTCGTGGGCTTCGCGCACCGGTACCGATATCTGGCTGCAGGTGGACGGCGGAATCAACTCGGACACGATCACGCAGGCAGCCGATGCCGGTGCCGACACCTTCGTCGCCGGTTCAGCGGTTTTCCGCGGTGAACCGGAGGCTGAGATTGCAACGCTGCGCGCGCTCGCTGACGCCCATATGCACTAACGCCGAACGCGCCACCCATACCCACTAGGGTGGAAGGTGTGAAGAGCTTCGAAGATCTATTTGCCGAACTGTCCACCAAAGCTGTTGAGCGCCCGGCCGGATCCGGCACAGTGGCAGAGCTAGATCGTGGCGTGCATTTCATCGGTAAGAAGCTCGTAGAAGAGGCCGCCGAAACTTGGATGGCTGCCGAACATGAAAGTGACGATGCCTGCCAAGAGGAAATGTCGCAGCTGATCTATCACCTGCAGGTGATGATGATCGCCAAGGGATACACCCTTGACGACATTTACAAGTACCTGTAACGGCGCATCCCACCCCAAACCGACCCACCCAACCGAACATCAGGAGAGACCTGTGCTTCGCATCGCAGTGCCAAACAAGGGCATGCTTTCGCAAACTGCCAACGCCATGCTCATCGAGGCCGGATATCGCGGCCGTCGAAACGACCGTGAACTGGTTGCCCTCGACCCCGACAATGGCGTTGAGTTCTTCTACATTCGACCCCGCGATATCGCCACCTATGTTGGTGAGGGCGTGCTCGACATCGGCATCACCGGTCGCGACATGCTGCTCGACTCACAGTCCAAGGCCGAGGAGATCCGGGCGTTAGACTTCGGCGACTCGACCTTCCGTTTCGCGGCGCGGCCCGGCGAATTTACTGAGGTGCGTGACCTGCAGGGCAAGCGCGTCGCCACCAGCTACACGGGACTGCTGGCACGCTACTTCGAGCGCGAAGGAATCGACGCGGAACTCGTCAAGCTCGATGGTGCGGTTGAGTCGGCTATTCAGCTCGGTGTTGCCGATGCGGTCGCGGATGTGGTGTCTACCGGAAACACGCTGCGTCAAGCCGGGCTGGAAATTTTTGGGCCGGTGATTCTCGAATCCACCGCCATCCTGATTTCGACGCCGGACAAGGTGGATGCGGCAGCAACGCTCATTAAACGGCTCGAGGGTGTGCTGGTGGCACAGAAATACTCGATCATGGACTACGACATCCCTGCCGACCGGCTGGATGACGCGATTGCGCTTACCCCGGGATTCCAGTCGCCGACGGTCTCGTCGCTGCATGACCCGCAGTGGTGTGCAGTGCGTTCGCTCGTGCCCAACCGTGACCTGAACCGCGTAATGGATGACCTCTCAGCGGCGGGCGCTCGCGCTATTTTGGTGACTGCCCTACAAGCCGCGCGGATGTAGCGCGATGACCCTTAGCGTAGACAGCGCACTCGCAGTGCGTGTCATTCCGTGCCTAGATGTGGCTGATGGTCGCGTGGTCAAAGGCGTCAACTTTCTGAACCTGCGGGATGCGGGTGATCCTGTCGAGCTCGCAGAGCGCTACGCACAGCAAGGCGCCGATGAGATCACGTTCCTGGACGTCACCGCAACGAGTGATAATCGCGCGACCACCTACGAGCTAGTGACTCGCGCTGCCGAGCGAGTATTCATCCCGCTGACGGTTGGCGGGGGAGTACGCTCCGTCGAAAACGTAACGCGACTGCTCGCATCCGGTGCCGATAAGGTCGGCGTTAATTCCGCCGCAATCGCGCGACCCGAACTGATCGATGAGATCGCGGGGAAGTTCGGTGCACAGGTACTGGTGTTGTCGCTCGATATTCGCCGCAGCGAAGCCACCGAGTCGGGATTCGAAGTCACCACGCACGGCGGTCGCAAAGGAACGGGTATCGACGCCCTTGCGTGGAGCCGGGAGGCGTGCGAACGCGGTGCCGGTGAGCTCCTGGTGAACTCGATGGATGCCGACGGCACCAAACGCGGTTTTGACCTCGAGCTGATCACCCGGGTGCGTGAACTGGCATCTGTGCCAGTGATTGCTTCCGGCGGTGCGGGTGCACTGGAACACTTCGCACCAGCCGTTCAAGCCGGAGCGGACGCCGTGCTCGCCGCGAGTGTGTTCCACTATGGCGAACTCACGATCGATGAGGTAAAACGTTCGCTCGAACAGTCAGGGGCAGTGGTGCGGCATGGTTGAGTCCGCAGCAGTCGATTCCGCGACGATTGATCGCGTGATCGCCGCGATCCGCTTCAACGATGACGGCCTAGTGCCGGCAATCGCGCAGCAGCACGATACGCGCGAAGTATTGATGATGGCGTGGATGAACGCGGAATCGATTCGACGCACCTTCCGGGAGCAGCGCGCCGTGTATTGGTCTCGGTCGCGCGGTGAACTCTGGCGCAAGGGCGATACCTCGGGCGCCATCCAGGAGCTCGTGTCCTTTGCGGTGGACTGCGATGCCGATACGGTGCTCTTGCAGGTGAATCAGGTGGGGCCGGCATGTCACACCGGGACGAGGACCTGTTGGGACGGCGACCCGAACTCAGTGACTGTGTAGATCGGAGGAGTGTACGTCGTGGAATCACACTCACGCGCGGGAGTCGGGATGGTTCGCGGCTTGGTCGCGAAACGGATAGCTACGGTGCTGTGCGTTCTGGGCGTCGCCGTGGCAATGCTGCTGAGCCAGTTCACCTGGTTTGAGCTTTCCGTGCCGATCAACGGGGTACCGCAACAACTACAGGCATCTGGTACCGAGAGCGGCGCGGCGATTCTGCCGTTGCTGCTCGCTGCGCTGGCCGCGGTGCTTGCGCTGCTGATGCTGAACGGCCGCATCGGGCGGTTTGTCACGGCCGCTGTCGTCTCGGCACTGCTCGTTATCGCCTTGATCGTGATCGTGCGCACCATGCAGGATGCTGCAGCCGTGTTTGTGGATGAGGTGAATGCGCTCACCGCGACTTCCAGCGCGGAGGCTGCACGGGAAACTATCAGCCAGGGCGTGTTGACGACTTCGCCGATGCCGATGTTCACGGTTGCAAGCGTGGTCGTCTCCTGGCTGGGTAGCTGTCTGGCAATGGTGAGTTGTGGTAGTTGGCCGAGCGGCGGTCGCCGCTATGATCGCGCTTCAGGTGATGGCACCGATGAGCCGCTCGAATATGGTGAGGCGAACGATTCATCATCTGCAACGGTTCGTGATCGCGCTGCTGACCGGCATATTGATCAGTGGGATGCGTTGTCGAACGGCGATGACCCGACCGACCGGTAGCGAGGAGGTCGCGCAGGGTGTGACGAGCTGGGCAGGATGCATCCGGTACACCACCGAGTCGTGGCCCGATCCCCACGCGCGGACGATAGTAGGATGAAGCAGACCACTGCGAACCAAGGAGACACAAGTATGTCGAACGAGAACATCGCGTACTCGAAGTACCACGTTGAAGACGAAGGCCACTCGGTAGCCGGCTGGATCGGCGTTGCCCTGATCGTGCTCGGCTTCGTGGTGGGTGCCGTTGGCCTCTTCCTCAACCTCGAGATCGTCACCTGGGTTGGTGCTGGACTCGTTCCGCTGGGTGTCATTGCGTGGATCGGCCTCAAGTTTGCCGGCTTCGGTCCAAAGGGACACCACTAGCTCATGATGCTCGACGACCTAATGGCGGGGTCTCGAGCAGACGCCGCCCGTCGACGCGCGGAGCTTCCCACGGCCATCCTCGAACGCCGCGCCATGCAACAGGTGCCCGCGCTTGACGCGGTTGCCGCGCTCTCACGCCGCGAAACGGTCAACATCATTGCTGAGGTGAAGCGTGCCAGCCCCTCGAGGGGGCGACTCGCCGGCATTCCGGATCCCGCGAAACTTGCTCGTAGCTATGAGCAAGGGGGAGCGGCCGCCATCAGTGTGCTCACCGAAGAACGCAAGTTCCTCGGATCGCTCGACGACCTCGAGGCGGTGCGCGCCGCTGTGAATGTGCCGGTGCTCCGAAAAGAGTTCATTGGCGAGGAGTATCAGATTCTCGAGGCGCGCGCCGCCGGCGCTGACCTCATTCTGCTCATCGTTGCGGCGCTGGATCAGGCGACCCTGCTTCGGTTGAAAACGTTCACCGAGTCACTCGGGATGACCGCATTGGTTGAAGTACATACTCGCGAAGAGTTCGAGCGCGCCTGCGAGGTCGAGTCGAAGGTACTCGGCGTCAACGCGCGTGACCTGCAGACCTTTGCGCTGCATCCGCAACTCTTTGCTGAGCTCGCCCCCGAGTATCCCGCCGGCGTCGTTAAAGTCGCCGAGTCCGCAGTGCTCAAACCCGAGCATGTGCGGGCCTATCGTCAGGCCGGCGCCGATGCCGTGCTTATTGGCGAAGCACTCGTAACCGGTGATGATCCAAGCGCTGCTGTTTCGACATTTATGCAGGTATAACAATGAACACACTTCGTGATACCCAGGGGCCGTATTTTGGTGAGTTCGGTGGTCGATTCGTGCCAGAGAGCCTCGTTGCGGCACTCGACGACCTCGACCGTGAATGGCAAGCGGCACGCGAGGATGAATCATTCCAGGAGGAACTCACTTTTCTATTGCGTGAGTACGCCGCACGGCCCTCCCGGTGCACCGAGGCCACACGCTTTGCGGAACACGCCGGCGGCGCGCGCATCCTCCTGAAACGCGAAGACCTTAATCACACCGGTTCGCACAAAATCAACAATGTGATTGGGCAGGCGCTGCTCACGAAGCGCATCGGCAAGACCCGCGTGATCGCCGAGACCGGCGCGGGCCAACACGGCGTTGCTACGGCGACGGCGGCTGCGTTATTCGGCTTAGACTGCACCATTTACATGGGTGCTGTTGATATCGCGCGGCAAGCGCTGAATGTCGCGAGGATGCGGCTGCTCGGCGCCGAAGTGGTGTCGGTTGCCTCCGGTTCACGGACCCTCAAGGACGCCATCAACGAGGCGTTCCGGGATTGGGTCGCCAACGTCGACAGCACTAACTATGTTTTCGGTACTGCCGCCGGCCCTCATCCTTTCCCCGCGCTGGTCCGTGATCTGCAGCGGTATATCTCGGAAGAATCGCGGGCCCAATGCCTCGAAATGACCGGGGCGTTACCGGATGCGGTGGTCGCCTGTGTGGGCGGCGGATCGAACGCGATCGGTTCTTTCGAAGCGTATTTGGATGATGAGTCGGTCCGGCTTTACGGAATCGAAGCAGCAGGAGCGGGAATCCACACCGCGCAAACTGCGGCTACCCTGAACACCGGTCGCCCGGGCGTGCTGCACGGTGCCTTCACGTACCTCATGCAGGACGAGGACGGCCAGACGATTGAGTCGCATTCGATCTCAGCCGGTTTGGACTACCCGGGGGTCGGGCCGGCACACGCCTGGCTACATGACCTAGGGCGCGTCGAATATCGCGGCGTCACCGATGATGAAGCGATGCAAGCGATGCGGCTCCTTGCGGAAAGCGAGGGCATTATTCCGGCAATCGAATCGGCGCATGCGCTCGCCGGCGCTCTGCAAATAGCACGTGAACTCGGGCCGGATGCGACCGTGCTCGTAACCGTGTCCGGGCGCGGAGACAAGGATATGACCACAGCGCTGGAATACTTCCAGCTCGGTGACGCTAGTCGCACCATCGGAGGTGGGGAATAGATGCCGAGCATGGTGGAGCAGCGCATCGATGAGGTTCGTGCGCAGCGGCGCGGGCCGCTGATTGGCTACCTACCCGCAGGGTTTCCAAATGTGGATACCTCCGTTGACGCGGCCGTCGCACTGGCAGAGAACGGTGTGGACATTATCGAGTTCGGTGTGCCGTATTCCGACCCGGTGATGGACGGTCCGGTAATCCAATCCGCGTGCCAGCAAGCACTTTCCGCTGGGTTTCGCATCACCGACTTGTTTACGGCGATCGAACGCGTCCGATCACGAGTTGATGTGCCGATCCTGGTGATGAGTTACTACAACCTCATGCTGCAGCAGGGCATCGACAACTACGCAGGCACACTGCGTGATTGCGGCGCGGCTGGTGCCATCACACCAGACCTCATCCCCGACGAAGCCGGAAGGTGGCTTGCAGCCAGCGAGCGCTACGACCTCGACCGGGTGTTTCTTGCCGCATCCACGTCGAGTGACGCTCGCCTGAATCGCATCATCGAGCATTCGCGCGGGTTCGTCTACACGGTCTCAACCCTCGGGGTTACCGGGGCTAGGGCGGATGTGGATGCTTCGGCGCGCGAACTCAGCAATAGACTCCACCGCCTAGGTGCGCCGCGAGCATGCGTAGGCATCGGCATTTCTACGTCCGCACAGGTAGCCGAGGTGCTGGAGTATGCCGAGGGTGCGATTGTCGGCTCGGCGCTCGTACGCGCCCTCGCTGAAGGCGGGGTACAAGAACTTGCCGCAACCGCGGCGAAGCTAGCGGAAGGAACCCGGTGACGATAGTGAGTTCATCCCTGAGTCCGTTCATTCCGGGCCAGTTTGCTCAAGGCCCTAAAGGGGCGTTGACTTCGATTCCGTCACCGCCAGCGGAGCTGTCACAGCTAACCCTCGGGCCGCTCACTATCCACACCTACGCGCTCATCATTGTTACCGGAATCCTGATCTCGGTGCTGTGGACCAACCGCCGGATGACCGACCGCGGCGGAGAGCCGTGGGTCATCATCGATATTGCGATGCCGGCAGTGCTGCTCGGTTTGCTTGGCGCACGGCTCTATCACGTGTTCACGCATCCGGCCGACTACTTCTATGACGGTGCAGAACTCTGGCGCGTATTCGCCATCTGGGAGGGCGGCAATGCCATCATCGGTGCGCTCATCGGTGGGGCGATCGGTGCCTGGATTGTTTGTCGTATGCGCGGCATACGGTTCTTAAGCTTCGCGGATGCGGCTGCTCCGACGATCCTGTTAGCGCAAGCAGTGGGACGACTCGGCAATTGGTTCAATCACGAACTGTTCGGCTGGCCAACGGATCTGCCCTGGGGCCTCGAAATCGAAGCAACCAACCCTGCGATTCCAGCCGGCATCCCTGCAGGAACCCTCTTTCACCCGACCTTCCTCTACGAACTGCTGTGGAACCTCGCTGGCGTGGGGCTCATCCTGCTGCTTGAGCGCATGTTCCGGATGCGGTGGGGCAAGACGCTCGCAATGTACTTCATCTGGTACGGCATCGGTCGAATGATGATTGAGTCAATTCGGCTCGACTACTCGGAGATCGTTCTTGGACTGCGCTCCAATGTGTTCGGTGCGCTGGTGCTGGCAGTAATCGGACTGGTGATCTTGGTGATGCAGTCACGTCGCCACCGGGGTCCCGAGGCCTCTATCTACCTTGATGGGCACCGTTGGGTCGATACCGAAACAGTCGAGGAATCGACGGAATCCCAGCGCGGTGGCGAGGATGCTGATGGTGCTTCAGCGAGCGAAGACGCCAAGGACTCCTCGGCTGAGCACTCGCTATCGAAGCCGGCCGTGAAGTAGCGAAGAGCTACGCAGCTGAGCACTCTCCGGACATGGATTACTAGAGACTCCCTATGCTTGGAACGTGACAAGCCAGGCAGGATCCGGAGTGGATAAGTAGCATTTGCGCGGTCGTTTGCCGGTTGTTTGTCTCATCCCAAGCCCTGCGTAACCCTGACTGGCAACACTTGAAGCAGCCGATCAGTACGGCAAATCTAGGAACAGGAGTGTTCACATGTCTCGACGAGCGAAAATCGTCGCAACACTTGGACCGGCGGTCTCGTCTCCGGAAGGAATTCGGGGACTGATTACTGCCGGCGTCGATGTCGCGCGCTTCAACCTGAGCCACGGCGACCACACGGTGCACTCAAACAACTACCGCATGGTCCGGGAAATTTCCGAACAGCTCGGTAAATCAGTTGCTGTCTTGGTTGACCTTCAGGGCCCGAAGATCCGCTTGGGCAAGTTTGACGACGGCGCACCGTACGAACTGCAAGAAGGTGAAACCTTCCGCATCACCACGGATGACATTGTCGGTACCCGTGAAATCGTCGGCACTACGCACAAGGGGTTGCCCGGCGATGTTTCGGTTGGTGATCCGATCCTGATCGATGACGGTCGTGTCGCGCTGCGTGCCACGGAAGTAACCGCCACTACGGTGACCGCGAGGGTTGAGGTCGCAGGTCCGGTTTCGAACAACAAGGGCATCAACCTCCCCGGTGTGGCAGTGAACGTACCGGCCTTGAGCGAAAAGGATGAGGAAGATCTGCGCTTTGCCCTGCGTATTGGCGCCGACCTCATTGCGCTCTCCTTTGTTCGTGGCCCTGAGGACATCCACCGGGTGCACCAGATCATGGACGAAGAGGGCGTGCACCTACCGGTGATTGCAAAGATCGAGAAGCCGCAGGCGGTGCAGCGGTTGAGCGAGATCGTTGATGCGTTCGATGGCATCATGGTCGCTCGTGGCGATCTTGGTGTTGAGCTCCCGCTGGAGCAGGTGCCGATCGTGCAGAAGAAGGCGATCGAGTTGGCGCGCCGTCGGGCAAAGCCGGTGATTGTGGCAACCCAGGTGCTGGAGTCGATGATCTCCAACCCTCGCCCCACCCGCGCTGAGGCATCCGACTGTGCCAATGCGGTGCTCGACGGTACGGATGCGGTCATGCTCTCCGGCGAGACGAGCGTCGGTCAGTATCCGATCGTGACCGTGGAGACCATGGCGCGCATTATTGAATCGACCGAGACCCACGGGCTCAGCCGCATCCCTCCCATCGGTACGAACCCATTCACTCAGGGCGGCGTGATTACCCTCGCGGCGACCGAGGTGGGCGAGTTCTTGGGTGCGAAGTACTATTGCGTGTTTACCGAATCGGGCGATTCGGTTCGACGGATGTCGCGCCTGCGCCCGCAGATTCCCGTACTCGGCTTTACTCCGCGCGAATCGATTCGCCGACGCATGAACCTCTACTGGGGGGTCGAGGGCGTGTTGGTTGAGCGCAAGACCCACACCGACGAACTGTTTGTGCAGGTTGACGACTACCTGCTGAGCACCGGCAAGGCCCAGCGCGGCGACAAAGTGATTGTCGTGGCTGGATCCCCTCCGGGCGTTCCCGGCTCGACGAACGACCTGCGGGTTCACCGTGTCGGTGATGCGCAGGATGCGCTGGCTCCCGCCTATCAGGGACGTCACCTTCGCGACGCCTAGAACACCGCGCGCCATCGGCCGGTCCGTTGTCAGACGGGCCGGCCGCTTTGTTTCGCTGGCTAGATTGCTGGCCGGTTCGGGTCAAGGGTGCAGGGGGATGGGAGGCCACTCGACGCAGTGGGTGAATGTAGGTTAGTCTTACCTAAGTTAGGTAAACCTAACTATCGCTGAAAACGAAGGAACTCATATGCGCATTCGTCGCTTCTCGCTGCTGGCAACTGTTGCCGCCGCGACCCTGACTCTGACCGCCTGTGGTGCTGGCTCTGCCGAGCCCGGTGCAAGCAATAACGCGGATACGCCGCAGAACGCAGATCTCACGGTTCAGGTCGCAGACGGCAGCGAGGTAACGCTGGAGGAGACCCCACAGCGAGTTGTTGTGCTCGACTACGCGAGCCTCGACACGATCGATGCCATCGGCGCGGGAGAGTCTGTAGTTGGTGTGCCGCAGAAAACTCTGCCCGAATCGCTCGAACAGTACAAGGACACCATCGACGTCGGCACGCTGAAGGAAACCGACTTTGAGGCTGTAGCCGAAGCAGACCCGGACCTCATCATCATCAGCGCCCGCCAGGCCGACAATCAGAAGAAGTTCGAAGAAATCGCGCCCACGATTAATCTCGCATCCGATACCGAACACTTCATCGACTCATCCATTACTCGCATCGAAGACCTCGCCGGTGTATTCGGCAAACAGGATGCAGTCAGCGACAAGATCGAGGCGCTCAAAACCCAGGTTGACGAGTTGAAATCGACCGCAGAGAAGGCGGGACCGACTCTGTTTGTGATGTCCTCGGGTGGAAAACTTTCGACCTACGGACCGGGATCTCGCTACGGGTTCATCTTCGACGAACTCGGTTTCACTCCGGCAGCCACCGATATTTCCAATGATGACGGCCACGGTCAAGAAATCTCCTTCGAGTACATCGCCGAGAAGAACCCCGAGACGATGTTTGTCATTGACCGGGACGCTGCCATCGGTAAGTCCGGGAAAGCAGCAGAACAGGTCCTCGACAACAAGCTCGTTAACTCCACCACAGCCGCCAAGAATGATCGCATCACCATCGTTGACGGTGTGAATTGGTACTTGGTTACCGGAGGGCTCAACACGCTGCCGTCGCTTTTGAGCGAACTGTCTGATTCACTGAAGTAGTGACTTTCCGCGCCCTTCGCTCGCGCTGGGGGCTCGTCCTCCTCGCGTGCCTTACCGTGGCCGCCGGCGTCATCAGCCTGTTTATCGGAGCTGGTGGCGCCGTCGGCTCGTCTGCCGACGGCTCGGTCGGGTACTTCTGGGAAAGCCGAGTGCCGCGAACCGTGGCGCTGATTCTCGCCGGTGCTGCCATGGCGCTCAGCGGCATGATCATGCAGATGCTCGCACGCAATCGCTTCGCGGAACCATCCACCGCCGGAACCGTTGACTCGGCAACGCTCGGGGTAGTCTGCATCCTCATCTTCCTGCCCGAAACATCGGTAGCCGGCAAAATGCTCGCCGGTACCGTCGCCGGACTTATCGGCACGGGAATATTCCTGCTCATTTTGCGGCGGATGCCTCGACAAGACCCGGTCATGGTGCCCCTGGTTGGCATCATGCTCGGCGGCGTCATTGGTGCCGTGTCAACCTTTCTCGCGTACCAGGCCGATATCTTGCAGGCACTGACCGGACTGCAGACGGCAAATTTCAGCGCCATGATCCAAGGCCGCTACGAGCTCATGTGGCTCGCCGGAATCCTCACCATCATCGCGTTCATCGCCGCCGACCGATTCACCGTCGCCGGGCTCGGCGACGACTTCACCACCAACCTGGGGTTGAACTACGGCAGAATCCTCACCCTGGGAATCATCATCGTCGCGATGAACACGGCGCTGGTGGTTGTGCACGTCGGCGCCGTACCGTTCCTAGGGCTCATCGTGCCGAACCTGGTCGCCATTGCTCTCGGGGATAATGTGCGTCGTACCGCGCCGTGGGTGGCGCTGCTCGGATCACTGCTGTTAGTAGTGAGCGATATCGTCGGGCGCACCATCAACTGGCCGTTCGAGGTTCCCGTCGGGCTAATTATGTCGGTACTTGGTGCCGCAATCTTCCTTGCATTTTTGCTCCGGCCAGAACGAACGGGAGCGAACCGATGACGACCCCGCTGTTCTCCAAATCAAGCCGTGATCGCAAAACGCTCCGAGACAGCGCCGAGCGAGCTGCCGCCATCCATCGACGCAACCTTCGCCGAGATGCGATTGTCATCATCGTATTGGCGCTCGTCGTTGCCGCCGCGGCCGCAATGTACGTGCTGTACGGCATCCGAGGCAACATTGAATACGTGATACAGCGGCGCCTCAGCTCTGTTGCTGCCCTCGCCATCGTTGCGATCGCCATCGGAGTGTCAACGACGCTCTTTCAAACGATCACCGCAAACCGGCTACTCACCCCATCCATCATGGGGTTTGACTCCCTGTACATCCTGCTGCAAACCGTGATCGTCGCCGCTACCGGCATGACCGGGGCGACCGTGTTCGGAACGACCGGACAGTTCTGGCTCGAAGTCGGCGCCATGATCGGTTTTTCGGTACTGCTCTACGGCTGGCTACTCACCACGAACACGCGCGTGCACAAACTGCTGCTGATCGGGGTGGTGTTCGGGATGCTGTTCCGCGGCATCAGCACGTTCCTTCAGCGGGTGCTTGACCCGGATGCCTTCGCCGTTCTGCAGAACACGTTCTTCGCGTCCTTCACCGATATCGATAAAGAACTCGTGCCATTCGCCGCCGCACTCACCGCGGTGGGATGCGCAATCGCCTGGTACGACCGAAAACGAATGGACGTGATGAGCCTCGGGGTTCCGATCGCTACCAACCTGGGGGTCAACCCACGCAATATGCGCATCAGGATGCTTGCCGTTGTGGCGCTGCTCGTGTCGGTATCCACCGCGCTTGTGGGACCAGTCACCTTCTTCGGATTGATCGTGGTGCACCTTGCATACCGCAGCATCCGCGTCGCGCGACATGCGCTGCTGTTACCGGCCGCATCCCTCATCGGCATGGTGGCATTGATTCTGGGACAGGTACTTGTCGAACGAGTCTTCAAACTCGACATCACACTGTCGATCATCATCGAATTTTTGGGCGGGCTGCTATTCCTCGCGCTCGTTCTAAGGAGGAAGCACCTGTGATCTCGCTTGATTCCGTTGCCAAACGCTTCGGCAACCAGCTCGTTGTGAACGATGTTTCGCTCACCATCCCGCCGGGCGGAATCACCTCAATCGTCGGTGCTAACGGTGCCGGTAAGTCAACGCTGCTTTCATTGATCAGCCGGCTCGAACCGATGAACGCCGGTGTGATCACGGTCGACGGGCTCGACGTGTCGCAGACCAAGAGCGAAGTGCTCGCGAAGCGATTGGCAATCCTGCGGCAAGAAAACCACGTGACGATCCGGCTAACCGTGCGCGATCTCGTTGCTTTCGGCCGATTTCCGCACACACAAGGACGTCTCACCGACCACGACCAAGAACACATTGACCAGGCACTCGCATTCCTGGGCCTAACGGAACTTCAGGATCGCTTCGTCGATGAACTCTCCGGCGGACAGCGGCAGCGCGCTTTCGTCGCGATGGTGATTTGCCAGGACACGGACTACGTGCTGCTCGATGAACCGCTGAATAATCTCGATATGCGTCACTCAGTCTTGATGATGCAGCACCTGCGGCGCATCGCGAGCGAACTGGGTAAAACCATCGTGATCGTGATTCACGACATCAATTTCGCTTCGGTGTACTCGGATTCGATCATCGCGATGCGGGATGGGGAAGTGGTCACGCAGGGTTCGCCGGAAGAAGTCATGAACTCGCGCACGCTGGCAGAAATCTACGATATGTACATCCCGATTCACGAGATTGAAGGACGTCGAATCGGTATGTATTTCTGGGCGCCGGAGATGCCGATCCGTCGCGAAGTTGAGGCAGCGCAATCACAGGCTGATCCTCGTCGCTGAGCCTGCCTCCGTGGAGCGACTCTGGTTTCAAACAAGAACAACGACTCTGGTTATAAACAAGATCAACGTGCCGGCTGTGGGAGTCGACTCCCCGCTCCTTCTCAACGAAACTCTTCGTGTTTCGTTGAGCCTCTCTCGCGGGGGCCCACACACGCGGGCGTGTGGGTCCGACTCTGGTTATAAACAAGATCAACGTGCCGGCTGTGGGAGTCGACTCCCCGCTCCTTCTCAACGAAACTCTTCGTGTTTCGTTGAGCCTCTCTCGCGGGGGCCCACACACGCGGGCGTGTGGGTCCGACTCTGGTTATAAACAAGATCAACGTGCCGGCTGTGGGAGTCGACTCCCCGCTCGTTCTCAACGAAACTCTTCGTGTTTCGTTGAGCCTCTCTCGCGGGGGCCCACACACGCGGGCGTGTGGGTCCGACTCTGGTTATAAACAGGACAAACGTGCCGGCTGTGGGAGTCGAACCCACACGCCCTTTCGGACAACGCATTTTGAGTGCGTCGCGTCTACCATTCCGCCAAGCCGGCCGGGACACTCACATAACAGTACAGTAATCTGGAATGGTGACTGAAAACGCTACACCAACAACGCCACGCCGAGTGGTCGTCGCCGAAGACGAGTCACTCATCCGCCTCGACATCGTTGAAACCCTCCGGGACAACGGATTCGACGTTATCGGTGAAGCTGGCGACGGAGAAACCGCCGTTGCGCTCGCCAAGAAGCTCCGTCCGGACGTCGTTGTCATGGACATCAAGATGCCCAAGATGGACGGAATCACCGCAGCTGGGCAGATCAACGAACAAAACATCGCCCCCGTCGTACTCCTCACCGCGTTCAGCCAGAAAGAGCTCGTGGAGAAAGCCGGAGAAGCTGGCGCCCTCGCCTACGTGGTCAAGCCGTTCAACCAGAACGACCTCATCCCTGCCATCGAAATCGCCGTCGTACGTCACCAACAGATCATCGCCCTCGAAAACGAAGTCGCTGACCTCGCCGAGCGGTTCGAAACCCGTAAGCTGGTCGACCGCGCCAAGGGGCTGCTGATCGAGAGAATGGGGCTGAGCGAACCGGAAGCTTTCCGCTGGATTCAGAAGGCATCGATGAACCGTCGGCTGACGATGCAGGAGGTCGCCCAAGCGGTTGTCGATCAGCTTGCAACGAAACGCAGCGCCTCGGACGACGACAAGAAATAGCGCGACACAACACCGTTACGCTACGCAACACAGTCGCTGCGACCGTGCGGTAGACGATGCGGTAATAGCGCTGTTTACGCTGTTTGCGGGCGGCGAACCATGTTCGTGATTCGCAGCGTCGAACAACGGTTACCATCCGCATCCGAAATTGTGATCTCGTGCACCGTGATTGAACGCCCCAGGTGCAGTGCTTTGCACTCACCGGTCACCCAGCCTGATCGCACTGCTTTCGTGTGCGTGGCATTGATATCAACGCCAACCGCGTGTGCCCCGGGGCCAAATAGCTGAACTGCGTGCGCTGCCGCGGCCATCGAGCCGAGCGATTCGCCCAGAACGCAGTATGCGCCGCCGTGCAGTAACCCAACTGGCTGCTCGTTCCCTTCCGCCGGCATGACGGCAATTGCGCGTTCGGGGGAGAGCTCCACTAACCGGATGCCCATGACGGTCGCCAGCGCGCCGATCCCGATACCGCCGGTGATCGCATCCTGATCGGGAATCTGTAATCCATTGACCTCGGCAGGGATCACGGGTGAAGCCTGTAGCGTACGGTCAGTCATGGTCGCTCCCTCGCGTCGTAGGCTGGTGGTGTGACTGCACAAACCGAACCCAAGCCTACTCTCATGGTGATTGACGGGCATTCGCTCGCATTCCGTGCCTTCTATGCGCTGCCGACGGACAGCTTCGTAACCGCACAGGGCCAACACACCAACGCCATTCACGGCTTCATCGCCATGCTGCTGTCACTGCTCAAAGACCACAACCCGAGCCACATCGCGGTAGCCTTTGACGCCGGTTCAACATCGTTCCGAACGCGCGAGTACCCAGACTACAAGGCGGGACGTGCAGAAACCCCACCGGAGTTCCGCGGCCAGATCGACCTGTTGAAAGAAGCACTGTCGGCGATGGGGATCACCTGGATGGAGAAGGCCGACTTCGAAGCCGATGACATCCTCGCAACTCTCGCATACGAGGGCGAACAGAACGGCTTTGATGTCCTGCTCGTATCCGGCGACCGGGATGCAATTCAGCTTGTCAACGAAGAAACCACCCTGCTGTACCCGTCGGTCCAGGGCGTATCAAAACTGACCCGCTACACGCCGCAGGCCGTATATGAAAAATACGGCGTCTATCCGCACCAGTACTCGGATCTCGCCGCGATGGTTGGTGAGAAAGCTGACAACCTACCGGGCGTACCGAAGGTGGGGCCGAAAACGGCCGCGAAGTGGATCGCGCAATTCGGCGGTTTGCAGGAGATCCTAGAGCGCGACGAGGAACTCACTGGAAAAGTCGGAGAATCGTTCCGCGAACACCGAGACAACGCTATTCGTAACCGCAAGCTCAACGAACTGAAACGTGATGTTGAGCTGGAGGCGGGGCCGAGCGAACTCGATATCCGGCCGATCGACGTGGAAGCGGTGCGCGAAATCTTCACGCGGCTGCAATTCCGTTCCCTGCAGGACCGCGTCCTGAAGCTCGCATCCGAACGCGACGGAGCAGTCGCCACCTCGGGCAGCGACTCGACATTCGACGCAGTCCAAGTGCTTACGAACCCCTCGGCATCGCAGCTGGAGCAGTTCTTGACGGAGGCCGCGAACGCGTCGGTCGAGCTCGGTGTTGCCATGCAGTTCCACGAGGGAGCTCTAGTCGAGCTCGCCATTGCCGGGCAGGATGCGGTGGCCGTTGTGAGCGACACGGTCGACTCCGCTGCACTCCAGTGGTTGGCAGGCGACACACCCAAGTGGTGGTTTGATGCCAAGCCCGACCTCAAACGTGCACTGGCCGCAGGAATCGCGATCGGTGGCCCATGCTACGACGGCCAGATCGCGGCGTTCCTCGACAACCCGGCATCGCCGCCCAAACGACTCAGCGAACTTGCGCAGCGCTATCTCGGCGAGATGATGCCGGAGGACACCGGTGACACGCTCGATATTGCAGTGGCCGAGGATGCGCCCTCGCCGCTGGCAATTCAGGCTTGGTATCAGCGTCGGGCCGGCATCGCTGCCGTGCAGCAGCTGCCGGAAGAAACCCGCGAGGTATTTTTCGATATCGAAGTGCCGCTGGTGCCGGTGCTCGCGCGGATGGAGCACACCGGAATCTGCATCGATCGAGCGCTACTGCAATCGCTCGCCAGTGAACAGTCGCGACAGGTCGCGGTGTACGCGCAAGAGGCGTTTGACGCGATTGGTGGCGAGCAGATCAATCTCGCCTCACCAAAACAATTGCAGCGGGTGCTGTTTGAAACGCTCGATATGCCGAAAACCCGGCGCACCAAGACCGGGTACTCGACCGACGCGGCATCGCTCGAAGAGCTGGAACTCAAATCCCCGCATCCCTTCCTCGGAGCGCTCCGCCATCACCGTGACGCCAGTAAGCTCGGCCAAATGATCGAGACCCTGGTCAAGGCCGTGGGCGAAGACGACCGTATCCACACCACATACCTGCAGACGGGCGCGGCTACCGGCCGGCTGGCATCCACCGACCCAAACCTGCAAAACATTCCTATCCGCTCTGAGGAGGGGCAACGAATCCGCGGTGCATTTATCGCCACCCCGGGATTCGACGGACTGCTCACTGCCGACTATTCGCAGATCGAAATGCGCATCATGGCCCACCTCTCCGGCGATGAATCGCTGATCGAGGCATTCAACAGCGGTGAGGATACCCACCGGTTTGTTGGCTCCAAAGTGTTCGGTGTGGCACCTGAAGACGTCACCCCAGCCATGCGAGCCAAGGTCAAGGCGATGTCGTACGGTCTCGTCTACGGACTGAGCGCATTCGGTCTATCGAAACAACTGGGTGTGGAGGTCGCCGAAGCCAAATCGCTCATGGCCGGCTATTTCGAACGCTTCGGCAAGGTGCGCGACTACCTTCGAAACAGTGTGGAGACCGCGAGAGAAACCGGGTACACACAAACCATATTTGGGCGGCGTAGGCCATTTCCAGACCTGAACTCCACTAATCGCTTGGCGCGACAGAACGCCGAACGCGCGGCACTGAACGCGCCCATTCAGGGTTCGGCAGCCGACATCATGAAGCTCGCCACCATTCGAGTGGATGAACGGATGCGGCAGGCTGAGTGTCAGTCGAATCTGCTGCTTCAGGTGCACGACGAGCTGGTCTTTGAAGTGGCGCCGGGGGAGTACGAGCTGCTCGAACAGATTGTGCGCGAGGAGATGGCGTCGGCCGCCACCCTGCGAGTACCGCTGGACGTGTCCGTCGGTCGCGGGGAGAACTGGCAGCAAGCCGGTCACTAGCTCGCGACGCTGCCTACGTCATGCATCAGGTTCCGTCTTCGGTTCGGCCCCGCCCGCCGCGGCCTTCGGCACAGCAAGAGTTTAGGTTTGGTGCAAGCATGCTCGCGCGGGTTTCGCGCGTGGAAAACCCACCCGAAGATCATGCTCGTGGCGGCTGTGCCGGTTGGCATCGTCACTGTCTGCTACACCGCTGCAATCGTGTGGTTGCTGCTGCACAGCGCCAATATCGTTGCCTCGCTGCTGCCGTTCCTCGCGGATTGGGAACAACCGTGGCGTGGTCTCGGAACGATCCTTGCCACGGTCGGCCTCATTGTCATCGGCGGGATAATCGCCGCATTTACCTTCAGCGCGGTCGTGCTGTTCATCGCCGGACCGTTCCTCGACCACATCTCCAGCCGAATCGAACGCGAACTCGGTGGGGTAGCGCATCCTGGGGTGAACGAGCCGTTCCTTCGTGAGTTCTTCCGGTCTGTTGGCGACTCACTGCGGCTGATCGGACTCGGTTTGGCGGTATCCGTCATCGTGTTCCTTTGCGGTCTGGTGCCAATAATCGGGACAATCGCCGGATTGACTATCGGCGCGGTGATCGGCGGATTCGCGCTCGCCGTTGAGTTCACGGGAACTGCGGCTTCAGCGCGCGGGATTCGATTTCAAGAACGCAAGCAGTTATTACGCGCCCACCGCTCCCGGACAATCGGCTTTGGTGCCTGCACCTATCTGGTGTTTCTTCTCCCGCTCGGCGCGGTCATCGCGGCGCCAGCTGCGGCAGTCGGGGCAACACTTCTGCTGCGCAGCATGGTGAACGAACCGCTGGTGTCGGACCGGTTTGCGCCATAAGAATGCAGCAAATACCCAAGGTTTGTTTGCAGGTCCGGGCATAGGATTCGGATATTCGGGCAACGAGGCTCGAAGCATTGACAACGAGGTCAAGGAGGCACCCTATGACGGTGTACGCAAATCCAGGTTCAAGCGACGCGCTCGTACAGTTTCGAGATCGATACGATCACTACATCGGCGGTGAATGGGTCGCGCCGGTCAAAGGAGAGTACTTTGCGAACATCACCCCGGTAACCGGCCAAGAGTTCTGCGAGGTAGCTCGCGGAACCGGTGAAGATATCGAGGCCGCGCTTGATGCCGCACATGCCGCAAAAGTCAGCTGGAACGCATCCAGCCCAGCCGAACGAGCGCTGTTGCTCAACCGCATTGCCGATCGCATGGAAGAAAACCTCGAGGCACTTGCCGTTGCCGAAACGTGGGATAACGGAAAAGCAGTGCGTGAAACCCTGAACGCAGACCTTCCGCTGGCGATCGATCACTTCCGCTACTTCGCCGGGGCAATCCGTGCGCAAGAGGGCGGTATTTCGCAATTGGATGAGGATACTGTCGCGTATCACTACCACGAGCCACTCGGTGTAGTCGGCCAGATCATTCCTTGGAACTTCCCGCTGCTCATGGCTGTTTGGAAGCTGGCGCCGGCGCTTGCTGCTGGAAACTGCGTGGTGATGAAGCCAGCTGAGCAGACGCCGGCGTCGATCATGTATCTGATGGATCTCATCGGCGACTTGATCCCGCCGGGCGTGGTGAATATCGTCAATGGTTTCGGTGTGGAAGCGGGTAAACCGCTGGCCTCGAACCCGCGAATTGCCAAGATCGCGTTTACCGGTGAAACCACTACCGGTCGCCTGATCATGCAGTACGCATCCCAAAACATCATTCCGGTCACGCTCGAGCTCGGTGGAAAGTCCCCGAACCTCTTCTTCGAGGATGTGATGGATGAGCGTGACGACTATTTCGACAAGGTCCAAGAAGGCTTCAGCCTCTTCGCGCTGAACCAGGGTGAAGTGTGCACCTGCCCATCGCGTGCGCTCATCCAGGCTTCGATCTACGACGAGTTCCTCGAAATCGTCACCGAACGAACACGCAAGATCGTGCAGGGCAACCCGTTGGATACGGAAACCATGATGGGCGCGCAGGCATCGAACGATCAGCTCGAGAAGATCCTGAGCTACATCGATATCGGTAAGCAAGAAGGTGCGACCATCCGGCTGGGCGGTGAACGAGTCGATCTCGGCGGCGATCTGAGTGACGGGTTCTACGTTCAACCGACCATCTTTGAAGGTGACAACTCCATGCGCATCTTCCAGGAAGAGATCTTCGGACCGGTCGTTGCAGTCACTCGATTCCGCGATTTTGACGACGCCATTCGTATCGCGAACGACACCCTGTACGGTCTCGGCGCCGGAGTGTGGTCACGTCAGCAGAACACGGCATACCGGGCGGGCCGAGCAATCCAGGCGGGCCGTGTCTGGGTGAACAACTACCACAACTACCCGGCGCACTCGGCGTTCGGAGGTTACAAGTCCTCCGGTATCGGACGCGAGAACCACCTGATGATGCTCTCGCACTACCAGCAGACCAAGAACCTGCTGGTGAGCTACAGCAACTCGGCGCTCGGATTCTTCTAACAACATCCGGGCCGTGTCGCGGCCGGGTGGCATTTAGGTGTTACCCGGCCGCCGGACCCATCCCGATAAGCGCAAGAGGGGGAGCGCAATGACTGACTATGCCGCCAAACCGTGTATTCCCGGAGAATCAGACGCACGGGTTTCGATGACCGAAGCGGCGCGGTCCCTCGTGCTGGAGGTCATCCGCAGGCACGGGCCGGTGATGTTTCACCAATCCGGGGGATGCTGCGATGGTTCCGCGCCCATGTGCTATCCGGCGGGGGAGTTCATGACCGGCGATGCTGATGTGCTGCTTGGGCGGTTCGAGCTCCGCGATGATCAGCAAGCAGCGGTACCGGAAGTAGAGTTTTGGATGTCGCGCGAACAGTTTGAGTATTGGCGACACACTGCGCTCATCCTCGACGCGATAGCGGGGCGCGGCGCCGGTTTCTCGCTCGAGGCGCCACTGGGTAAACGCTTCCTCATTCGTTCAAAGCTCATGAACGAACCGGCATAGTTACGTGGTTTCGGGATGGGGTGACGGGGTTTGCGGCGAGCCGCCGGTACAGGGTAGGCTTGTCAGGCATTTTTGTGCATTTCTATCCGTATCCCTAAGCGGACATCACCGACATATCCATAGGGTATTCGGTCCGTTCAGGCCGACCATCACTTCCAAACTGGAGCACGACCTACATGACAAACACCACGACCGAATCGGCTAAATCGCA
The DNA here is from genome assembly GCF_916618895.1 of Pseudoclavibacter sp. Marseille-Q3772. Classification (NCBI taxonomy): domain Bacteria; kingdom Bacillati; phylum Actinomycetota; class Actinomycetes; order Micrococcales; family Microbacteriaceae; genus Pseudoclavibacter; species Pseudoclavibacter sp. Marseille-Q3772. Next base: position 435,245 of record NZ_OU745391.1, on the reverse strand, counting down.
GATCGCCGTAAACGACATTGGCTCTGCAGAGGACTTCCTCGCCGCGGTCGAAGAGACCATGAAGTACTTCAACGACGGCGACCTGATCTCGGGTACCGTCGTTCGAATTGACCGCGACGAGGTACTGCTCGACGTTGGTTACAAGACCGAGGGTGTCATCCCCTCTCGTGAACTTTCGATCAAGCACGATGTCGACCCCAATGAAGTTGTCGAGATCGGTGACGCGGTCGAGGCACTTGTCATCCAGAAGGAAGACAAGGAAGGTCGCCTGCTCCTGTCGAAGAAGCGCGCACAGTACGAGCGCGCCTGGGGCGACGTTGAGAAGATCAAGGAAGACGACGGCGTCGTTACCGGTACCGTCATCGAGGTTGTCAAGGGTGGTCTCATCGTTGACATCGGCCTGCGCGGCTTCCTGCCCGCATCCCTGATCGAGCTCCGTCGTGTTCGCGACCTCACCCCGTACCTGGGGCAGGAGATCGAAGCCAAGATTCTTGAGCTTGACAAGAACCGCAACAATGTTGTGCTTTCGCGTCGTGCTCTGCTCGAACAGACCCAGTCCGAAACTCGCGCGAACTTCCTCAACGAGCTCCAGAAGGGTCAGGTTCGCAAGGGTGTCGTCTCCTCGATCGTTAACTTCGGTGCGTTCGTTGACCTCGGCGGTGTTGACGGTCTCGTCCACGTCTCCGAGCTCAGCTGGAAGCACATCGACCACGCTTCGGAAGTTGTCGAGGTTGGCCAGGAAGTCACCGTTGAGGTGCTCGAGGTTGACATGGACCGCGAGCGCGTATCTCTCTCGCTGAAGGCAACTCAGGAAGACCCGTGGCAGGTGCTTGCCCGTACCCACGCAATCGGCCAGATTGTGCTTGGCAAGGTCACCAAGCTGGTTCCGTTTGGTGCGTTCCTGCGCGTTGCCGACGGCATCGAGGGCCTCGTACACATCTCCGAGCTTTCGCACCAGCACATCGAGACTGCTGACCAGGTGGTTTCTGTTGGTGACGAACTGTTCGTCAAGATCATCGACATCGACCTCGAGCGTCGCCGCATTTCGCTGTCGCTCAAGCAGGCAAACGAGGGTGTCGACCCGGACGGCACCGAGTTCGACCCGGCTACCTACGGAATGCTTGCCGAGTACGACGAGCAGGGCAACTACAAGTACCCCGAGGGCTTCAACCCGGACACCAACGAGTGGATGGAAGGCTTCGAGGCGCAGCGCGAGGCATGGGAGCAGGAGTACGCTCAGGCTCAGTCGCGTTGGGAAGCTCACAAGGAGCAGGTGCGCGCCGCTCAGGCTGCCGCAGCAGACGCTCCCGAGCAGCAGCCGGCCCCGGCTTCGTCGTTCTCGAGCGAGTCGGACGACAGCCTCGGAACGCTTGCTGACGACGAGTCGCTGGCAGCGCTTCGCGAAAAGCTCGCCGGTAACTAATCTGAGTTACTAAATTAGGGCGGTCACCGTTGGGGTGGCCGCCCTAATTTGTTTAGAGCACTAGCTGGATGCGTTCGCGAGTGTGTTCTGTGCGCGTGCGCGGGTCTTGCGTTGAGCGAACCAGCGGCCGAGCGTGATTGCGAGGTAGATGAGTGCGGCCAGTACTACGACCACCGCGACTGGAGCGAGAATGGCGGCGGCGATCAGGCCAATACTCATTGCATCCTCACTGGCGCTCAGTACGGGCCCGGCAGCGCCCGCGGACACCGCATGGGATGCGAGCCTGGTACTGGATTTCGTTAGGTGACTAGCCAGGGCAATGACAATGCCGAGGATCACCGGCAGCCACACCTGCGTGCTGTACAGCTGGTCTGGTGTGGGTACGGCGACCGTTGTTGCGGCGCTACCGGCGCCGAAAGCGATGCCTCCGGATGCGGGGCGGATGACGGTCTGGATGATGTCGTTAACGGAGTCGACAGCGGGGATCTTGTCGGCAATGATGTCGATAAGCGTGAGTACCCCGAGCAGAATCAGCGCCGTATCGCTTCCGAGCCATGCCCATCCTTCCGGTAATGACACCAGGTCGGTGAATCGGTCCAGGCCGCCGAGTGCGAGCAGGGGAGCGAAAGCGCCCAGACCGGATGCGGCAGCTAATCCGGTTCCCGTGAGCAGTTCGAACACGTAAGTCCCTTCAGGTGAGAGTAGTAACCTCAACGGTACAAGCCGTAACCAACCAGGGAGGTTGCGTCATGACGACAATCGCATTGACCGGTGGAATTGCTTCCGGGAAAACAACGATCGCGAATCGACTGCGTGAGCTTGGAGCAGTGGTCATCGATGCGGATGAGATTGCTCGCGAGATCACTGTTGCTGGCTCGCCAGTGCTGCGGGCTATCCGAGAGCGTTTCGGAGACGGAGTGATCACGGAGTCGGGTGAGCTTGATCGCAAGGCGCTCGCCGCGATCGTGTTTGCAGACGAAGACGCATTGCGCGCGTTGAACGACATCACCCATCCGGTGATCCGCGATGTCACGAACCGTCGGATCGAAACGGTGCGTGAAGAAGACCCGGACGCGATTTTCGTTCATGACATCCCGCTATTAGCCGAGAACCGCTCGAATTACGATTACGACGAGATTTGGGTGGCGGATGCGCCGGCTGAGGAACGACTAGAGCGGCTGATGGCGGATCGGCGAATGACCCGAGCTGAAGCCCAGGCCCGAATTGATGCGCAGGTGAGTGACGAGGAACGCCGCATGATCGCGGACGTAGTGATCGATACCATGCAGCCGATGGCGGAGACGATCACAATCGTTGATGAGCTCTTTGCGCGATTGCGTGAGACCGGCGGTGCAGCGAGCGAGGACGTGCACTACGACGAGCTGCCGCAGCGCACCCCCGAAGAAGAACGCATCGTCGAACCGTAATCGGTGGTCAGCCGACCCAGGCGACGCCCGCATCCTCTAGTGTTGCTGAGCCTGCGGTGAGCGCTGCGATCCGCTCGTGTAGGCGGGCGTGCTGTGCCGGCTCATCAACAATCGCGAGTTGGATGCGTGCGGTCTCTAGCTCGTATTGGGTTTCGAGTACGGTGACATTCTCGGCACGCAATTCGTTTTCCCATCGCCCCGCATCCGCATGTGGCGCAGGGAGCGAGAAACGATGCATCCGCCGCCGCGTATGGAACTGTGCCCGCTGCAGGGCCTGTGAGACCGCATCCGAATACGCGTGAACGAGACCGCCTGCCCCCAGCAGCACACCGCCGAAATAGCGCACCACCACCGCAACCAGATCGGAACAGTCCGGTGTATCGGCACCCGGGCGCTGAAACTTCGTGAGCGCATCCAGCATGGGCATACCCGCGGTGCCCGAAGGCTCACCGTCGTCGTTCGATCGCCGTTCCATTCGATCGGGGCCAATCACATGCGCTGTGCAATGGTGACGCGCGGTGCGGTGCTCCGCGCGAACTTGCGCAATGGCATCCCGAGCCTGCGCCGTGGACTCGACCCGTGAGAGGTAACAGATAAATCTGGATCGTTTGATCTCGATTTCGTGGCAGTAATCGCGAGTGAGTACCCCATAGGCGATCGTGGTGTCCTGGGTTGCGGGCATGAGGTCGATGCTACCGAGATTCTCGCTTACTGATCATTTCTCCCATACGCGGCGCGTAGCCTGGGGGAATGATCGAACCCACTCGTGCCGTGCGTCCGTTCGAGGTCGTCAGTGAATATGAGCCTGCCGGTGACCAGCCGCAAGCGATCGCCGAGCTCGCCAAGCGGATCAACGCCGGAGAAACCGATGTTGTATTGCTCGGTGCCACCGGTACGGGTAAGTCAGCAACTGCGGCATGGCTCGTGGAGCAGGTGCAGCGTCCCACACTGGTACTCGCACATAACAAAACGCTCGCGGCGCAACTGGCAAACGAATTTCGACAATTGCTGCCGAACAACGCCGTCGAATACTTCGTGTCGTATTACGACTACTACCAGCCGGAAGCCTACGTACCGCAGACCGATACCTTCATTGAGAAAGACTCCTCAATTAATGAAGAGGTCGAACGTCTGCGTCACTCCACAACCAACTCCCTGCTCTCGCGGCGCGATGTGGTGGTGGTGTCCACGGTTTCGTGCATCTACGGTTTGGGAAAACCCGAGGAGTATTTCTCGTCGATGGTTGCTCTGCACGTCGGCGATATGATCAGCCGCGAAGAACTCATTCGTCGCTTCGTATCGATGCAATACAGCCGCAATGACGTTGCCTTCCAACGCGGCACATTTCGCGTGCGCGGCGACACGATCGAGATCATTCCCGTGTATGAAGAACTCGCGGTGCGTATCGAATTCTTCGGTGATGAGGTGGATGCGATCTCCATGCTGAATCCGCTCACCGGTGATGTGGTTAGCGAAGCCGACTCCGTGAGTGTCTTTCCCGCATCTCACTATGTCGCCAGTACCGATGTCATGCACCGGGCGATGGACGGAATCCGAAACGAGCTCCGCGAACGGCTCGCTCAGCTGCGCGAGCAGAACAAGCTCCTAGAAGCACAGCGACTGGAGATGCGCACGACGTTCGATCTCGAGATGATGGAACAGATTGGCTTCACCTCGGGTATCGAGAACTATTCCATGCATATTGACGGTCGTAAGCCGGGGGAGCCGCCCCACTGCTTGCTCGACTATTTCCCCGATGACTTCCTGCTTATCATCGACGAGTCACACGTGACTGTGCCGCAAATCGGCGCCATGTACGAGGGGGATGCGTCCCGCAAACGCACACTTGTCGAGCATGGCTTCCGACTGCCTTCGGCGCTGGATAACCGGCCGCTGCGATGGGACGAATTCACCGAGCGTATCGGGCAAACTGTGTATCTGTCGGCGACCCCGGGTAAGTATGAGCTCGCACGTGCCGACGGTGTGGTCGAACAGATTATTCGCCCGACCGGTTTGGTTGATCCCAAGATTGTGGTGAAACCGACCGAGGGGCAAATTGATGACCTCTTAGAAGAGGTACGCGCCCGGGTGGAGCGAGACGAGCGGGTTCTGGTGACCACCCTCACCAAACGAATGGCGGAGGATCTCACTGACTTCCTCGGCGAACACGGTGTTCGTGTGCGCTATCTGCACTCGGATGTTGACACGCTGCGTCGAGTCGAGCTCCTCAGTGAGCTGCGCGCGGGCGAGTTCGATGTGCTTGTCGGTATCAACCTCTTGCGTGAGGGCCTTGACCTACCGGAAGTCTCGTTGGTTGCGATTCTGGATGCAGATAAAGAGGGCTTTTTGCGCTCATCCACGTCGCTCATCCAGACCATCGGCCGTGCCGCACGTAATGTCTCCGGCGAAGTACACATGTACGCCGATAAGGTCACCGAGGCGATGCGCTTCGCTATCGATGAGACCGAGCGGCGCCGCGCGAAACAGATCGCCTACAACGAAGAACACGGGATCGACCCGAAGCCGCTGCGCAAGAAAATCAACGACATCACCGCGATGCTTATCCGCGAGGGCAAAGACACCGAGGCGCTATTGGGTGAAGCCCACGACGAGCGTCGATCGGCGGCCCCAAACCTGCGCCGTGAAGGTATTGCCGCTGCCGGAGCGCAGCAGCTCGAGACCATGATCGCCGACCTGAACGACCAAATGCTTGCGGCCGCATCCGAACTCAAATTTGAATTGGCCGCACGCCTGCGAGACGAACTGGCCGATTTGAAACAGGAATTGCGGTCAATGGAGCGTGCCGGTCACGCGTAGATCCAGCGGGTAGTACGACGCGCAAATACTCCTTGCGTGTGATGGCAAAACAAGCACGCGCGCAATATGATCATCTCATTGATTATCGATGGTGATGATGGTGCGCATGACCGCCCAACCAGGTCCTGCGCGTCCTACATGAAGGGCTGCAGAGATGGTGTCACTAACGCGTCGAGTTTCAGTGGGTGTAGTTGCCGCTTTAGGCACATTCGCGCTCAGCGGCTGCCAAATGGTCGAGGGACTACTTAACCCCGACCGAAGCGAAGAGATTCGTGCATTGCACTTTTCGGTTACCGCTCCGCGGGATGCCTGGCTCATGGACGACTATGACAACGGGGCGGAAGAAAAACTATGGAAGGTTCCGGTCGACGACGGGTTACCAGCATCCCTGTGCGCGGTGCAAGATGACATCGCCGTGGTCGGATTCAACGTTGGTGCAGAAGCCGACGGCGGTGAGGTCAGACTTATCGACATCCGGTCGAGCAAAGAAGTTCGTTCATTTAAAGGTATGTCCTGCACTGCGAATAGCGGAATTGTGGACGGGAAAGCGTTCGTTCTTTCCTATCAGTCACAGGAAGCGGAGTTTGCGACCTTGGATGTGAAATCGGGTGAACTTGTCTCGTATAAGCTCCCCGGAAAGCCTAAGCTCAACGCGGTGACCGGAGTCGGGATTAAACGGGGCAGCGTGATCGTCGTTGCCGACTTCGCAGCGAGCACCTTCGTGGTGTCAATGAGAGACAACAACGTGCAGTGGGAAGACAGCCTTGTAACGACCACCCCGAACTGCCTCCTGGTCAAGAAATATGTCGGGTGTACCACTGAGTCTGAAGGGGTCGCCTTCGACGTTGAAACCGGGCGGAAAGTTGTTGAGGCAAAGGTGCGCACCTCTTCACGGGATCACGTGTGGGCCAGTGACGGGTATTACTCCTATCCTGACGGTCCGGGCGCGCGCTTTGATGGCAAACCGGTCAACATTGAGGGCGAAGCTACGCGTCTGTATTACCCATCTGATCGAGAGGGCGCGACCGTTCCGCTCGCGGAACTCGACCAGGGGTTCAACAATGCACATTCGTTTGTGATCAATCGTGAGGGGAAGGTTGTCGCGCACACGCATGACGGCGATTGGCGGGAAACCCAAACCGGCGAAACAATTGACGGAGTAAACAGTCTGAGCGGACCGCAGGCAGCAACCGGCTCCGGGAAAACCTTTGTACTTCAGGAAACCGGCGCAGAAAACTCGTTCTTCTGGAGCGTCGGTAAGGGCAGGATCTTCGAGATGCCCGGCGTTATGGATTCGGATATCAAGCAACTCGACGGCTACCTCGTCATTGATGACTATTCGGAGGACGGCACACAGATCGTGCTACCAAAAGGCAAATAAGGGATAATCGCAGGGATGCAATCAAGTAATTCGTCCCGACCCGGCACGACACGGCGCGCCACCAATATCGGTGGCCGCCTCCGTGACGCAAACCCAGACGCATCCCGACCGCAGGTCAAGCCCACCGCTGAAGGGTGGGTCCAGCCGATGGGGCCCGACGGGCGTCCGGTGTTGCAATTCGCGCAGCGCCGACGGGTGGTCAAGCCACCACGACACCTCGGCGATATGACGCTCACCGAACGACAGGATGCGCTGAAGGAACTCGGACACCAAGCGTTTCGTGCGAAGCAGCTTTCCACGCACTATTTCACGCACTACACCGATGACCCGGCGGAGATGACCGACCTGCCCGGTGCATCCCGAGAAGCGATCTCTGAAGCACTGCTGCCGAAACTGCTCACCGAAGTGAAGCGGTTGAAAACCGATCGCGGCGACACCATCAAGTTCCTCTGGAAATGTTTCGACGGAGTGCTCGTTGAGTCGGTGCTGATGCGGTACCCGGGGCGAATCACCCTGTGTGTCTCCTCCCAGGCTGGCTGCGGCATGAACTGCCCGTTCTGCGCAACTGGCCAGAACGGGCTCACCCGCAACCTATCGACCGCAGAAATCCTCGACCAGGTCGTACAGGCGAACCGCGTGATTGCTGCCGGAGAGCTCGGAGGAGTGCGTGAAGACGGAGTCGCCGAGCGCGTGAACAACATTGTGTTCATGGGTATGGGTGAGCCACTGGCGAACTATAAGCGCGTCATGGATACGGTCCACCGCATGGTTGCGCCCGCCCCCGAGGGGCTCGGGATGTCGGCTCGCGGAATCACCGTGTCGACGGTTGGGCTTGTGCCGGCCATCAAGAAACTTGCCGACGAGGAGCTCCCAGTAACGTTCGCGCTTTCGCTGCACGCGCCGGATGACGAACTGCGTGATGACCTCATTCCGGTGAATAGCCGATGGAAGGTTGACGAGGCCCTGGATGCGGCGCGCGAATACTTCGACAAGACGGGTCGTCGAGTGTCGATTGAGTATGCGCTCATTAAAGACATGAACGATCACGCTTGGCGTGCCGACTTACTGGCAGACAAACTCAATGAGCGTGGTCGGGGCTGGGTGCATGTCAATCCCATTCCGCTGAATCCCACGCCCGGCTCGATCTGGACCTCATCCGAACCGGCAGTTATGGAGGAGTTCGTGAGCCGGTTACGCGATAAAGGAATCCCCACAACGTTGCGTGATACCCGCGGCAAAGAGATCGACGGTGCCTGTGGTCAGCTCGCTGCGGCAAACGACGAGTAGCAGTCCCGCTAAGCGGGCAGTGAACACTACGATTGCCGGCGGATGTGGCGCGTAGGCTTGGGTCGTGGCTAGGACAAACTCTGCGAACGACAACGCGACGCTGCGCGTACAACACGCCCGCGTGCACAACCTGAAGAATGTCGACCTCGAGATTCCCCGAAACGCGCTGGTTGTGTTCACCGGGTTGTCCGGTTCTGGCAAGTCCTCGCTCGCGTTCGACACCATCTTCGCTGAGGGGCAGCGACGCTACGTTGAATCGCTCTCCGCATATGCGCGGATGTTCCTCGGCCAAGTTGACCGACCCGATGTTGATTTCATCGAGGGATTGAGCCCGGCGGTGTCGATCGACCAGAAATCGACGAACCGTAACCCGCGCTCAACGGTCGGCACGATCACCGAGATCTACGACTACATGCGCTTGTTGTGGGCACGAGTGGGTACTCCGCACTGCCCGGAGTGCGGCGAAAAGATCGCCGCCTCGACGGTGCAGCAGATCGCGGATCGACTGATGGAGCTGCCGACCGGTACCCGATATCAGCTGCTTGCGCCGGTGGTGCAGCAGAAAAAGGGAGAGTTCGTCGACCTGTTCTCCTCGCTGCAGCAGCAGGGTTTCTCCCGCGCCATGGTAGACGGCGAGCGAGTGCAGCTGAGCAACCCACCGAAGCTGAAGAAGTCGTACAAGCACGACATTGCTGTGATCGTCGACCGTCTGGTCGCATCCGAAGACCTACTCGCCCGGCTAACTGACTCGCTTGAGACCACACTGCGGCTCGCTGATGGTCGCGCGACGGTCGAGTTCGTTGACCGAAAGGGCGATGACCGTGTTGAGTCCTTCTCGGAGCGGCTTAGCTGCCCAAACAACCACCCGATTGCGCTCTCTGAAATCGAACCGCGCACGTTCTCGTTCAACGCGCCGTTCGGTGCGTGCCAGACCTGTGACGGGCTCGGCTCTCAGATGGCGGTCGATGAAGAGCTCATGATCGGTGATCCGGATGCATCGATCGCGCAGGGTGCGATCGTCCCGTGGTCGTCACAGGGCAAATCGCTCTACAACTATTACGAACGGCTGCTGAGCGCGCTCGCCGACGAACTCGGCTTTTCGCTCGACACCCCATGGCGCAAGCTGCCAAAGAACGTGCAGCAACACATCCTGTACGGCAAAGACTTCAAAGTGCGCGTGAAATACCGCAACCGGTATGGGCGAAACATTACCTACACCTCCGGATTCGAAGGAGTTATTCCCGGTATCGAGCGACAGTATGCCGAGGCTGAGTCTGACGCCAAACGCGACCGGATGCAGCAGTTCCTTCGCGAGATTCCCTGCCCGTCATGTGCCGGGGCACGGCTACGCCCAGAGGTTTTGGCAGTCACCGTTGCCGGTAAGTCCATCGCCGATGTCACCTTCATGCCGCTGGACGAATCACTCAAGTTCTTCAACACGGTGGAGCTCACACCACGCGAGGCCAAAGTCGGTGCCCAGGTGCTTCGCGAGCTGCGATCGCGATTGGAGTTCCTGACCGAAGTTGGTCTCAGCTATCTGGATCTCGCGCGCTCTGCCGGCACACTCTCCGGTGGTGAGGCACAGCGCATCCGCCTGGCTACCCAGATTGGTGCGGGACTCACCGGCGTGCTCTACGTGCTGGACGAGCCGTCAATCGGTCTGCACCAGCGCGATAACCAGCGGCTCATCGGTACGCTCGAACGGCTCCGCGACCTTGGTAACACGCTGATCGTGGTCGAACACGATGAGGACACGATTCGCACGGCCGACTGGATCGTCGATATCGGTCCGGGAGCCGGGGAGTTCGGCGGTGGAGTCGTACACTCCGGTGCCTACGACTCGTTGCTGGATAACGAGCAGTCGATCACCGGTGACTATCTCGCCGGTCGTAAAGAGATCGCCGTGCCGAATAAGCGGCGCAAATTCGATCGAAAACGCAAACTCACCGTGGTCGGTGCTCGGGAAAACAACCTCAAGAATGTGACCGTTGATTTCCCCTTGGGCCTGTTTACAGTGGTCTCCGGTATTTCCGGTTCTGGCAAATCATCACTGGTGAATGATGTGCTCGAGAAAGTACTCGCAAACAAACTCAATGGTGCGCGCCAGGTTCCTGGAAAGCACACCCGAGTAACCGGTGTGGATCAGCTCGACAAAGTGGTGCACGTCGACCAGGCGCCGATCGGGCGCACGCCGCGTTCGAACCCGGCGACCTATACGGGCGTGTTTGACCGCATCCGAACCCTCTTTGCCGAAACGGCAGAGGCGAAGGCGCGCGGCTACCAGGCCGGCAGGTTCTCGTTCAACGTCAAGGGTGGCCGCTGTGAGGAGTGCAGCGGTGATGGCACCATCAAGATTGAGATGAACTTCCTGCCGGATGTCTACGTGAAATGTGAAGCGTGTGCGGGTAAACGCTACAACCGCGAAACTCTGCAGGTGCACTATAAGGGCAAGAACATCGCCGAGGTGCTCGAGATGTCGATTGCTGAGGCCGCGGAGTTCTTTGAACCGATCACGGCAATTCACCGCTACTTGCGAACGCTCGTGGATGTGGGGCTCGGCTATGTACGGCTCGGGCAGTCCGCAACCACGCTCTCGGGTGGTGAGGCACAGCGGGTGAAGCTCGCCACTGAGTTGCAGCGGCGGTCCAATGGCCGCAGCATCTACGTGCTGGACGAGCCCACGACCGGGTTGCACTTCGAGGATGTGCGCAAGCTATTGCTGGTGCTGCAAGGTCTGGTGGATAAGGGCAATACAGTTGTGGTGATCGAGCACAATCTGGATGTGATTAAGTCGGCCGACTGGGTGATTGAGATGGGGCCGGAGGGCGGATCTGGCGGCGGTCAGGTGGTTGCAACCGGCACGCCGGAACAGGTCGCCGCGCATCCCGAATGCGCAACCGGCCACTTCCTCGCACAGTTAGTTACTCCCGCGTCCTAGGGGATTGCGGTGAGTACCTATTTGTCTTGGCGGCCCGCTGCCGGAACGATTCCCACCGCGGCTGGCGTTTACCGCTGGCTGGATGCGAACGACCGCATCCTGTATGTCGGCAAAGCAAAGAATCTGCGTGCCCGGCTCTCAAACTATTTCGCCCCGCTGGAAACGCTGCCCGAACGTACACGGCGATTAGTCACCACGGCGTGCGACGTCAAATGGACTGTGGTGAGTAATGAGATCGAAGCGTTGCAGCTCGAGTACACGCTGATTCAGGAATACAGCCCGCCATTCAATGTGCGGCTAAAAGACGATAAGTCGTATCCGTTTATGGCGATCACCCTGGCGGATGAAGCCCCGCGAGTGTTCGTGACTCGGAAGGCGAATATTCGTGGCGCGAAATACTTTGGGCCGTATCCGAAGGTGTGGGCGGTCAACGAGACGATCGATCTTATGCTCAAGGTGATGCCGATCCGCACGTGCAATGACACAAACTATCGACGTGCGATGACCACTGGCAAACCCTGTTTTGCAAGTCAGATCGGTAAGTGCGGTGGACCCTGCTCGCATCGCGTCTCGATCGAGGAACATCGGCAGCGGGTGAACGAGTTTGTCGAGTTCATGGAAACCTATGACCGCTCGCTCATCGATTCGATGCGGGAACAGATGCTGACCGCATCCGCCGAGTTGCGATTCGAGGATGCGGGACGCCTGCGCGACCGGATCGAAGCCTTTGAAGCAGTGCTCGAAAAATCCGCCGTCGTGCTCCCGGACTCTGCCGACGCGGACCTTTACGGTGTGGCGCATGACGAACTCGCCGCATCCGTACAGCTATTTACCGTACGGCGGGGGAGAGTGCGCGGTGTGCGCGGATGGGTGCTGGATAAAGAACTCGAGGTCGACGAGCCGGTATTGCTGCAGCAGATCCTGCAGGACGTGTACGGCGCCCAATCGCAACACCCTGCGCGAGAAGTAGTGGTGCCCTGGCTGCCGGATGAGGCGGCAGCGCTCGAAGAAGTGCTACGGCAGATTCGTGGTTCCCGCGTGCGTGTGACCGTCGCCAAGCGGGGCCCGAAAGCACAGCTGCTGCAGACCGCGAACCAGAATGCGTTAGAGGCGCTGAAGCAGTACAAGTTGAAGCGCACTGCTGACTATGTGGCCCGCACCGAGGCGCTGAACGATCTGCGCGAAGCGCTTGGCCTTGCCGAGGCGCCACTGCGAATCGAAGCCTATGACGTTTCGCACCTGCAGGGAACTGGCATCGTGGCATCGATGGTGGTGTTTGAGGACGGCCTACCGAAGAAACGTGACTACCGTCGGTTTAATATTGCGGACTCCACGGATGACACCGATTCGATATATCAGGCGCTCAGCCGACGCTTGCAATACCTGCGTGATGAGCAGCAACGTGAACCAAGCGACACCGAACGCTTTGCCTATCGCCCGCAGTTGCTGCTCATTGACGGCGGCCAACCTCAGGTCGCCGCGGCTGCGCGGGCGCTCGCTCATGCAGAGATCCACGATATTGCCGTCGTCGGTATCGCCAAGCGGTTGGAAGAACTGTGGCTACCCGACGATGAGTTTCCGGTGATCCTGCCGAGAAACTCCGAGGCGCTGTTTCTCGTTCAACGGCTTCGTGATGAGGCGCACCGTTTTGCTATCACCGCGCAGCGAAAGTCTCGGCGTTCTTCCATCCGTAGCGAACTTGAATCAATCCCTGGTTTGGGTCCCGCGCGAATCGCGGCACTACTGCGACACTTCGGTTCGGTTAAGCGGCTGCGAGCAGCTACGGAAGAGGAGATTGCTGAGGTTTCGGGAATCGGGCCGGCAATTGCGACATCGATCGTGCATAAGTTCAGCCGGAAGTAGCTAGCCTGTATTCAAGATGGGAGGAGCCACCGGATGAAACACACTCACGACAATGATGCCAATCTGCAAGAAGTGACGATCGTCACCGGGATGTCCGGGGCCGGTCGCTCCACCGCCATTAAGGCATTTGAGGATCTCGGTTGGTACGTCGTCGACAACCTTCCGCCGGAGATGATTCGTCCGCTGATGGAGGTTGCTGGCCGGGCTGCTGGTTCGCTGCCGAAGCTGACGGTGGCCGTTGATATTCGTGGCGGAAAGCTGCTGGAAACCTTCCAGGACTTCGTCAATGAGATCCGGAAAACTCACGTCGTGCACGTCCTCTTCCTGGACGCGACCGAAGAAGCGATCGTTCGTCGTTACGAGTCTTCGCGTCGACCCCATCCGCTGCAGCGCGACGGAGACACGGTGTTGGATGCGATCCGGCTCGAGCGGGAACGCTTACGCGAGATTCGCAGCGTCGCGGATGTGCTCATCGACACCTCTGAGCTGAACGTACACCAGCTTGCACACCGCATCCGGGAACGTTTCGCTGAACCGGCCGACGACAAATTGCAGCTGACGCTGATGAGTTTCGGTTTCAAGTACGGCAGCCCTCAGGATGCAGATCTCGTCGTTGATATGCGCTTCCTCCCGAACCCGTTCTGGTCGCTTGATTTGCGGCCATACAACGGGAGAGATAAGCAGGTCAGCGACTTCGTGCTTGCACAGGAGGGTGCGGAGGAGTTCTCGGAGCACTTCGTCGGTATGCTCGAACCAGTAATTCGGGGTTATGAACGCGAAAACAAGCGCCATGCGCTGATCGGAATTGGTTGCACCGGCGGAAAACACCGTTCGGTTGCTATGACCGAGCATCTGGCGAACAAACTGCGCGGCCGAGAGGATGTTCAGGTTTCGGTTCGTCACCGTGACCTCGGTCGCGAATAGCGTTGCCACCGGCGTGCGGATACCGCGCGGGAAAGCGCGAATGCGCGTAACGTTGATAGGCGATCACATTGAGCCAGGCAAAGTAGGAGCGTAGGTGTCACTCACTGCGAAGGTTAAACACGAACTCACGGGCGTTAACCCGGGTTCCAACCAGGCGCGAGCGGCGCAGATCTCGAGTATCTTGCGGTTCACTGGAGCACTCCAGAAGATCTCCAATCGCTTCGTTATTGAGGCCGAGGTTCAGGGCGAGAAACTGGCACTGCGGTTGGCGCACGAACTGCTCGCAATCTACGGGGTTCGCCCCAAAATGGCTCGCGCAACCGGCTCGGTCGCCGGCGAGCAGGGCACCTACCTGGTGCGCGTACTCGACCAGGGCGAAACGCTGGCGCGACAAACCGGCCTCATGGATGCGCGCGGACGTATCGTTCGAGGTTTGCCGAATCGACTCACGCTCGGCACTGCCGATGTGCTCGCAGCGATCTGGCGTGGAGCGTTCTTGGCGGCCGGCACCCTCACCGATCCGGGAAGATCAGCATCGCTCGATATTGCCTGCGCAAATAGGGAAACCGCGATGGCGCTGGTTGGCGCTGCCGGACGGCTCGGCATCACTGTGAAACAGCGTGAAGTTCGCGGTGTCAATCGGGTGATTATTCGTGAACCCGAGGGCATTAACCAAATGTTGGTTGCGATGGGTGCTACGTCGGTCCTTGCCGAGTGGGAAGCGCGCAGACAGCGGCGGGAGACTCGAGCGACCGCAAACCGCCTCGTCAACTTCGATGACGCCAACCTTCGTCGGTCGGCTCAGGCAGCAGTTGCCGCGTGTGCTCGCGTGGAACGTGCATTCGAGATCCTCGGCGACGATATTCCCGACCACCTGCGTCATGCAGGCGAGCTCCGACTGTCGCACCGTGAAGCATCCCTGGATGAGCTCGGCCAGCAGGCAGATCCGCCGATGACGAAGGATGCGGTTGCCGGTCGTATCCGACGCCTGCTCGCGTTGGCTGACCGCGCCGCGATGGAGCGCGGTATCGCGGATACCTCGTCGAGCGTGCCTGAAACCGACCTGCTCGACTAGCACCCGCATCCGATTCAGAATCAACGGTTAGTTGCGCGCTTGCCGGGCGCGTAGTTAAACGTGGCGTGTGAATCACTCTTAGCTGAGCGTGCCGTCCACCTGGAGTCGGTAGCGTGAACGTGGTTACCACGCGTACCGCATCCCAAACGCGCAACACATGAGTCGCTATCTGAAGGAGCAACCATGACCAAGATCGCAATTAACGGATTTGGCCGCATCGGACGCAGCTATGCTCGTGCACTGCTCGACGGCAGCCACCCCAACCTCGAGCTGGTGGCAATCAACGACCTCACCGACAACGCAACTCTGGCTCACCTGCTCAAGTACGACTCGACTTCGGGTGTGCTCAAGAACACGGTTACGCACGATGAAGAGTCGATTTCGATCGATGACCACAAGATTCACGCACTTGCCGAAATGGACCCGGCAAAGCTGCCGTGGAAGGACCTTGGCGTTGAGCTCGTGCTCGAGTGCACCGGAAAGTTCAACGACCCCGCAAAGGCACAGGCACACATCGATGCCGGTGCCAAGAAGGTACTGCTCTCGGCTCCGGCCAAGGGCAAGGGTGCACCGACGTTCGTCTGGGGTGTAAACCACACCGACTACAACCCCGAGACCGACCACGTCGTCTCGAACGCGTCGTGCACCACGAACTGCCTCGCTCCGATCGTGAAGGTCTTCAACGACCGCTTCGGAATTAAGTCCGGTCTCATGACTACGGTGCACGCATACACCGCTGACCAGAACCTGCAGGACTCCCCGCACCGCGACCTGCGCCGCGCGCGTGCCGCCGCGCTGAGCATCATCCCGACCAGCACCGGTGCCGCCAAGGCAATCGGCCTGGTACTTCCAGAACTTGCCGGCAAGCTCGACGGTTTCGCACTGCGTGTTCCGGTAGAGACTGGTTCGATCACCGACCTCACCGTGACCGCAGAAAAGCCGGTCACCGTGGAAGAAGTCAACGCTGCATTCAAGGAAGCAGCTGAGGGCGAGTTCAAGGGAATCCTCAAGTACAACGAGGACCCGATCGTCTCCCGCGACATCATCGGTGAACACCACTCCTCGATCTTTGACGCACCGCTTACCCGCGTAATTGACGACCAGGTCAAGGTGTCGTCGTGGTACGACAACGAGTGGGGCTACACCGAGCGCCTCATGGACTTCTCGGCATACATCGCTGAGCGTCTGTAACGTCCGAACCGGTTAACCGCTACGCAAAACGAAGGAGTTCATCATGACCTTGCGCACTCTCGACACGCTTGGCGACCTCGCTGGTAAGCGCGTCATCGTTCGTTGCGACCTCAATGTGCCGTTGAAGGACGGCCAAATCACCGACGACGGTCGAGTCCGTGCGTCGTTGCCGACACTGCGCGCACTCATCGAACAGGGTGCCAAGGTCGTGGTGATCTCTCACCTCGGGCGCCCTAAGGGTGAGCCCAAGCCGGAATTCTCGCTCGCTCCAGCTGCAGCTCGTTTAGGCGAACTGCTCGGACAAGACGTCGTGTTGGCTGAAGACACGGTTGGCGAATCCGCGCAGGCTGCCGTTGAGGGACTGGAAGATGGCCGAGTCGTTGTGCTCGAAAACCTTCGCTTCAATCCTGGAGAAACCAGTAAGGACGACTCCGAGCGTGAGGCATTTGCCGCGAAGCTCGCCGCATTCGGTGAGGCGTTCGTATCGGATGGCTTCGGTGTTGTGCACCGCAAGCAGGCCTCGGTGTATGAACTGGCGAAGGCATTGCCATCGGCAGCTGGTTACCTGGTTGCCAATGAAGTCGAGAAGCTCGGCAAAGTGGTTAATGACCCCGCGACGCCGTTCACCGTCGTACTCGGTGGGTCGAAGGTCTCCGACAAACTCGGCGTGATCGAGAACTTGCTGCCACGCGTTGACCGACTGGTGATCGGTGGCGGCATGCTGTTCACCTTCCTCGCAGCACAGGGCCACAGCGTTGGTAAGTCGCTGCTGGAGAGCGACCAGATCGACACGGTGCGCGGCTACCTCGAAGAAGCAAAGGAACGTGGCGTGCAGCTGTTGCTGCCGACTGACATCGTCGTTGCCGAAGCGTTCGCCGCAGACGCTGATCACGAGGTTGTCTCCGCGGATGCAATTGAGTCGTCCAAGTTCGGAGCCGATGGCATCGGCCTCGACATCGGCCCAGACTCGGCCGCAGCCTATGCCGAAACGATCCGCACATCGAAGACCGTGTTCTGGAATGGCCCGATGGGTGTCTTTGAATTCCCGAACTTCGCAAACGGTACTCAGACCGTTGCGCAGGCGTTGACTGAAGTAGACGGCCTCTCGGTCGTCGGCGGCGGCGACTCGGCCGCAGCGATCCGCACACTCGGATTCGCTGATGATGAGTTCGGACACGTCTCAACCGGTGGTGGCGCGAGCCTCGAGCTCATCGAAGGCAAGAAACTTCCGGGCCTGGAGGTGCTCGGATGGTAGCCACTCGCACCCCGCTGATGGCGGGAAACTGGAAGATGAATATGAATCATCTCCAGGCGATCGCATTTGTTCAAAAACTGGCTTGGACGCTGAAGGACGCTGAGCACAACTACGACGATGTTGAGGTTGCGGTGTTCCCGCCGTTTACCGATCTACGCAGTGTGCAAACGCTGGTCGCTACGGACAAACTCGGCATCGGGTTTGGTGCGCAGGACTGCTCGCAGCACGACTCCGGTGCCTACACCGGTGAGACCTCGGCCGAGTTCCTCGCAGCACTAGACACCAAGTATGTGCTCGTCGGACACTCCGAGCGTCGAACCTTGCACGGCGAAACGGACGATGTGTGTCGTGCCAAAATCGCAGCTGCGCTTCGTCACGGTGTGACACCGGTGCTGTGCGTCGGCGAGACGCTCGAAGAGCGCGAGGGTACCGACAACCCCGCAGAGGTATCGGTTGCGCAATTGCGCGCTTGCCTTACGGAGTTCCCCGCTGACGCCGAGATCGTCATCGCGTACGAGCCGGTGTGGGCGATCGGCACCGGTCAGGTTGCCACCGCAGCGCAGGCACAGGAAGTCTGTCAGGCGATTCGTGCGGAACTCGCTTCGTTACTCGGCGAGGAACGCGCCGCAACCACCCGCATCCTGTACGGAGGGTCAGTCAAACCGGGCAACGTGGCATCGATTATGCGCGAGCCGGATATCGATGGCGCCCTCGTGGGTGGTGCAAGCCTGAACGTCGAGGATTTCTCGGCAATTGTGCGGTACCAACAGCACGTAGGCGTCTAACGCGCGCTTGTGCCCTATACTCGGACGGAGTTGGATTTACGGCTCCGTCCGAGTCGTTTCACCAGAAAACGTCATTCCGAAAGGTTCCCGTGGCTGAGATCATCCTCACCGTCTTGCAGGTTGTGCTCGCAATTACCAGCGTGCTCCTGATCATGTTCATCCTGCTCCACCGCGGTAAGGGCGGTGGTCTGAGCGATATGTTCGGCGGCGGTATCACCTCGGGTGCGCAGTCCTCGGGCGTTGCTGAGAAGAACTTGAACCGCATTACCGTGTGGATACTCTCGATCTGGGCACTCACCATCGTGATCATGGGAATTATGCTGAAGTTCACCACGCCTGCCGCATAGCGCCGGTAGCTGGGAGTCTTGACCCCGACCGTTTTCGGTCGGGGTCGTTTCGTTGTGTGGGGCTCCGCTACCGGCGGATGCTTGCTTCGCTGCGCACCGCTTCCGGCACAGCATTGAGGCCGGCGTACAGACGCACCGCTTCCTGCGCGCGCACTGCGCTGACGGGGCAGTCCTGCGCAAGATCGCAGTCAAAGGCACGGGTGAGCGCATCCTGTTTGCTGCTACCGGTTGCATAGATCCAGCTGTGGCGGGATGCGTTGAGCATAGTAAACGTCATGGTCACCCGATCCGATGGTGGCTTCGGTGATCCGGTAACCGGTGCAGTGAGGGTTGTTTCGCCAGGCAACATACCGGGGAAAAGGGATGCGGTATGGCCATCGGGCCCCATCCCAAGCAGCGCAAGATCAAGTATGGGAACGCCACTGTCGTTGTGCGGCATGGTGGACTCACGGAGTGTGCGTTCGTACTCGCTTGCTGCGTGATCAGGAGACGAAGCCATGTCGCTTCCCGGAATCGCATGCAGATTCGACATTGTGAAGCCATGGGCGCTCCTGAGCGCCTCGGTTACGGCTAGCACGGAGCGATCGGGGGAGTCGGCCTCGACAAAACGTTCATCGGCAAACCAAATGTGCACGGCAGCAAAATCAACCCCACGGGCGTTCGCTTCCGCGATGATGACGGGTAGTGCACGCGTGGCAAACGAGCCACCGGAGACCGCGACATGGGCACACCCGCGCTTGCTAATCGCATCCTGCAATAGCTCAGCCACATCGACGCTGAGCCGGTCGTTCAGCGCATCAACACTGGGCGCGGTGATAACCTCCGCAACATCTCGCAAACTCATGCCTACTCCTCAACATCGTGCGCACTGCCATTGTCCGCGAGCACGCGAGGTACGCCGCGTTGCAGGGTGGCGGCGTAGATGGGATCCGGTGCAAGCGACCGAAGCTCTTCGTTTAGTACGTCATAGCGATCGCGCAGCACCAGGGGAATGATCTGGTCTGGCTGGTCAGGTTGGCTTAGCACGGCGGTGTCTCCCGAGATGCGTTTGAGCTCAATGATGCCGTTCTGCCGGTACAGCCGAACGGCTCGCAGATTGCCCTGGCCGGCTTCGCTGACCACCCGCATCCGAACCGGAATTTGCAGGAACTCGGCAAGCCAGCCTGCCATCAGCAATGTGCTTGTCGAAGGAGTACTGCAATCGACCTCGGCACGTGCAACCTCAAGGTAGGGAGGCTGATCGAGCACCGCGGCAAGCTGTGCTCGCCAGCGGGTGATTCGAGTCCAAGCCAGATTGGTATCCCCATCCACATAACCATTGGCGAGTTCGACCAGTGTGCTGGGCGCATGGTCGGCAAAGTGCGTGTCGACGATGCGCAATTGCGCCATCTGCCCAAGGCGTGTCTCCGAAGGACGCAAGCTCGAGTCTTCGGGCCACCAGGTCACGATTGGGGCATCTGGCAGCAGCAGCGGCTGTACCAGGGCGGCCGGATCGTGCGCACTTGCGCCATTGGCCTGCAGCACAATGACCTCAGATGCGCCAGCATCGCTACCGACGCGAATCTCGGCATCGAGCCGCGATTCGGGCTCGTGGGGGTGCATATGCAGCACAATGACACGCATCGGGTGCTCACCCGAGGCGGCATTCGCTGCCCGAATGGCTTCCTCGTTCTTGGCTTGGCCGGCGACCACCACCAGAGTGAGCACACGGCCAAGGGCCACGGCACCGCCTTCTTCGCGCACACGTACGATTTCTCGGGCAACGGCCGAGGAGTTTGTGGCTTCCAGATTGACGATCATGGTCGCCTCCATGTTCTGCCGTCACGGGCGAGTAGGGCATCTGCGGATGCGGGTCCCCATGATCCCGGTTGGTACACCTCGGGTTCTCCTTGATCCGCCCAGAACTTCGTAATTGGGTCCAGGATGCGCCAAGACAGTTCGACTTCCTCGTGTCGGGGGAACAGCGGCGGATCGCCGAGGAGCACATCCAGGATGAGGCGTTCGTAGGCTTCGGGGCTGGACTCGGTGAAGGCATGTCCGTATCCCATATCCATGGTGACATCACGCACACGCATCCCGACACCGGGTACCTTCGAGCCGAATCGCATGGTCACCCCTTCATCGGGCTGCACACGAATCACCAGCGCATTCGGACCAAGCGATACACGTTCGGTCGGCGTAAAGAGATACTCGGGCGCCTGTTTAAAGGTCACCGCGATCTCCGTGACTCGACGGCCCAGTCGCTTACCGGTGCGCAGGTAGAACGGAACTCCCATCCACCGGCGCGTATTCACTTCCAGTCGCAGCGCGGCGTAGGTTTCGGTCGTGGACTGTGCGTTCATACCGTCTTCGTCGCGGAAGGACCGCACGAACTGCCCACCTTGCCATCCTGAACCGTATTGGCCGCGCGCCGTGGAATGCGCCAGATCATCACCGATATTCACCGCCGCGAGCACCTTCTCTTTTTCGGCACGGAGATGGTCAGCCGTAAAGCTGATGGGTTCCTCCATCGCGGTGAGCGCCAACAGCTGCAGGAGATGGTTCTGGATGACATCGCGCGCAGCACCGACGCCGTCGTAGTAGCCGGCACGGCCACCGACGCCGATGTCCTCGGCCATCGTGATTTGTACGTGATCGACGTAATTAGCGTTCCACAACGGTTCGAACATCGAGTTGGCGAACCGTAGTGCCAGCAGATTCTGGACTGTCTCTTTACCCAGGTAGTGGTCAATTCGAAAGATCGAATCGCTCGGGAAAACCGATTCAACGATGCTGTTCAGATCGCGAGCGGATTCGAGGTCATGACCAAACGGTTTCTCGATGATCACCCGACGCCATGAACCTTCACGGTGCTGCGCCAGTCCGGAGGAGCGCAGCTGATCGGTGACCTCAGCGAATGAGCGCGGCGGGATCGAAAGGTAGTACGCGTAGTTTCCCCGTGTGCCGCGTTCCAGATCCAAACGGCTCAGTGTCTCGCGCAGCCGCTTGAATGCATCCGCATCAGTAAACTCACCGGAGATGAAGCGGATGCCGGCGGCGAGCTGCTCCCAGACGTCCTGGTTCCATTCCGTGCGCGCGTTCTTCTGCACCGCATCATGCACGAACTCGGCAAAGTCGGCGTCGCTCCACTGGCGGCGGCCAAAACCGACGAGTCCAAACGAGGGGGAGAGCAGCCCGCGATTGGCCAGATCGTAGATCGCCGGCAGCAGCTTCTTCCGGCTCAGATCACCGGTGACACCGAAGAAGATGAGGCTTGACGGCCCCGAGATCCGCTCCAACCGGCGTTCGCCCTGCGGCCGGAGCGGATTGCTCGATTCTGTTATCTGTACCGGAGCCACGCCCCTAGATCTCCCGGAGGATGCGCAGTAGCTGTGCGGCACCAGCGGTCGGGTCAGTGAGGTTTAGACGAAGCGCCGGCATCCCGTGCTGTTCGAGCACACTGGCGTCACCAGCGGCTTGAGCGCGGATGAGCTCCCCAAACGTAAACGGACGCTCTGGAATGGTTACATCCACCGGCTCAGTGGTCGTGATCTGCAGGAAGAGGCCGACGCGCGGTCCACCCTTGTGGAACTGTCCGGTGGAGTGCAAGAACCGGGGACCCCATCCGAAGGTCACTGGCCGGCGAGTCCGATGCGCGATGATGTCTCGGCTTTCGGTGAGATCGGTCAGTGAGAACCGGTTTGCATAGGTCTGGATCGCAACGTAACCGTTTTCGGGGAGTGCGGCGAGCAGCGCGTCCACGGCGGCGGCCACCGAATCACGACCGTCGACGACACTTGCCGTGCCGCGCACCTCGATTGCGTCTTCGACGAACGCGGGTGCCTCCGGCTTCGGTGTGGCATCCAGCAACTGCCGTGCGGCCGCTTTTGCGGACTCGACATCGGGCTGGTCAAAGGGGTTGATGCCAATGATCTCTCCGGCGACCGCAACGGCGACTTCCCAAAGCAGCATCTGCTCGCCGAGCGAACCTGATACGTGCACTTCGTCGCCAAGCGCGGGGGACTCGGCCGCATCGGCTACGAGGCGGACGATGGTCAGGTCAGGGATGGGGAGACCGACTTCGGGAGCGTCGTCGGTCAGAACGACGGGCAGCAGTCCCTTACCGTGTTTACCGGTGGACTCAGCGATCAGCTGTTCGGCCCAGTCACCGAAGCCAACGATCCCTGATCCGGCTTCGATAACGCCTAGGAACGTCTTGATCGGGGTTGCTCCGGCAATTGCCGTACCGAGCACCAAACCGGGGTTCTGCGGCGAGTCCGCGGCAAGCTCGTCGGTGACTGCAGCAGCGGATGCGAGGAAGGCTTCGATGTCGAGGCCGGCAAGACCGGCCGGTACGATACCGAATGCCGTCATTGCCGAGAAGCGTCCGCCCACGGTTGGGTCAGCGAGAAATACCCGATAGCCCTGCTCACGGGATGCGGCTTCGAGTGGGGAGCCGGGATCAGTGACGATGAAGATGCGCTCGGTCGGTGCGATACCGGCCTCGGTGAACGCTGCGATGAAGGCGCGGCGCTGCGAATCCGTTTCGACAGTGGAGCCCGACTTCGACGACACGACGACTGCCGTTCGTTCAATGCCCGTGCTGAGCACTTCGGAGATCTGACTCGGGTTGGTGGAGTCGAGAACGGTCAACTCTAGCCCCGCTGTGCGCGTCATGACCTCCGGAGCGAGCGATGAACCACCCATACCGCACAGGACGATTCGATCGACACCGGAAGCGCGCAGCTCGTCACGCAGCTGGATAACCTCGGCAACCAGCGGTTGGGATACCTCTGCCGCATTCGTCCATCCCAGCCGGCGCGAAGACTCATCCTGCGCTTCAGCGCCCCAGAGGGTCGCATCCTTAGCGAATAGTCGACTCGCAAATTTGGCCTCGATGAGTCGTTCCAGGTGTGCTTGAACTGCCGCCGTTGCGGCACCGGAAGTTGCAACTTTGAGTGACATGGGCGTCATCCTTTGTGTAAGTGGGGTCGTCAGTGTGGGATGAAGTAGTAACGCTCAGGATTAGGAATTTGCTGCGAGCTGTCCGGTCACGGTTTCCCGCAGCTGATTCCACGAGACCACGAATTTCTCGACAGCCTCGTCTTCGAGCTGATTCGTGACTTCGGTGTAGTCGATTCCGAGTGCGGCGATAGCGTCCAGTTGGCGATTCGCATCGTGATAACTATTCGTGATGGTATCGCCGCTGATCTCGCCGTGATCGGCGAGTGCCTTGAGTGTGGCTTCTGGCATCGTGTTGACGGTCTGCTCTGCAACCAGTTCGGAGACATACAGGGTGTCCGGTAGCTGCGGATCCTTCACGCCGGTTGATGCCCACAGCGGACGCTGCACATTTGCGCCGGCTTCCAGCAGGGTGGCTGCCCGCTCGGATGTGAAGCTCTCAGTGAATACCTGGTAGGCAAGACGCGCGTTCGCCAACGCCGACTTGCCGCGCAGCGCCTGCGCCTGCTCGGTTGCTAAGGCGCCCAGTCGCTTGTCGACCTCGACATCGACACGAGAGACGAAGAACGAGGCGACCGAGTGAATCTTGCCTAGGTCGTTGCCGCGGTCGACCGCGGCTTCCAGACCTGCCAGGTACGCGTTAATGACCTCGCGGTAGCGGGGGAGTGAGAAGATCAGCGTGACATTCACTGAGATACCGGATGCAATGACCTCGGTGATTGCTGGCAGCCCAGCGGTCGTCGCCGGGATCTTGATCATCACATTTTCGCGGTCAACGATCTCGTACAGCCGCTTCGCCTCAGCGATGGTGGCGTCAGTATCGTTCGCCAGCAGCGGTGACACTTCGATGGATACGCGCCCGTCAACGCCACCCGATTCCTGGTAGATCGGGGCGAAGACATCGCAGGCGCGACGAACGTCCTCGGTCGTGATGGTTTCGATTGCGGCATCGGTGTCGGTTCCGGATGCGGCCAGCTCACGTACCTGGGGTTCGTACGCTTCGCCCTTGGCCAGAGCAGCGGCAAAAATGGAAGGGTTCGTGGTGACACCAACCACATTGTTCTCGGCAATGAGCTGTTCCAAAGAACCGGACTCGAGCCGTTCGCGGGAAAGATCGTCTAACCAGATGCTGACACCGGCATCCGAAAGGGCCTGGGTGTTGGGATTACTCATCAATATGACCTCTCGTTCAGATCGAGTTCCTTGGCTAGTTCGCGGCCAATGATTCGCGTGCCGCGGCAATGACCGCCTCAGCAGTGATGCCGTAGCGCTGAAGCAGTTCGACACCGTCAGCCGAGGCGCCAAAGTCCTCCACGGAGACGGCTCGGCCACGGGAGCCCAGTAGCGGTGCCCACGTCAGTGCGAGACCCGCCTCCACGCTCACGCGTGCGGTGACCTCCGAGGGAAGAACCGACTCACGGTACTCTTCAGACTGTTGCGCGAACCATTCCTGGCTGGGCATGGAAACCACGCGAGTTGCGATTCCTTCGGCTTCTAGGTGGGTACGAGCTTCCAGCGCGAGACTCACTTCGGAGCCGGTGGCGATCAGGATGCACTGCGGGGAGCCATCTGTAGCGTCCGCCAGTACATAGCCACCGAAGCGAGTGTTTTCGGCGCCGGCAAGTTTGCCATCACCGCGATCGAGCACCGGAAGGTTCTGGCGCGAGAACACCAAACCGGTTGGTCCTTCGTGGCGACGGAGTGTCTCGAGCCACGCATAGGCGGTCTCGGTTGCATCCGCGGGGCGCACAATCGTAAAGTTCGGAATTGCTCGCAGCGTCGTGAGCGTTTCTACCGGCTGGTGTGTGGGGCCATCCCCGCCGAGCGCAATGGAGTCGTGCGTCCACACGTGGATCGATGGGATGTTCATGAGCGCTGCCAGGCGCAGCGAGGGGCGCATGTAGTCGCTAAAGATCAGGAAGGTTGCGCCGAACGCGCGGGTCGGGCCGTGCAGCACGATGCCGTTCACGATGGCGGCCATTGCGTGTTCGCGCACACCAAAGTGCAGTACCCGGCCGTAAGGGTCGGTGGTCCATTCGGAGGTGGATGCATTCGCGGGGCCGAAGGACTTGGCATCCTTGATCACCGTGTTGTTGGATCCGGCAAGGTCTGCTGAGCCGCCCCAAAGTTCGGGCAGCTTTGCGGCGAGGGCGTTAATCACTGCTCCGGAGGCTTTGCGGGTAGAGATCGAATCGGTGCCGGCGAAATCAGGGAGCGCATCCTCGATATCCTCCGGCAACTTGCCCGCGAGCAAGCGTTCAAGCAGAGCGTGCTTATCGGGGTTTGCTGCTGCCCAGGAATCAAACCGTTCCTGCCACTTGGCACGCTTTGCTGCTGCGCGCTCAACCAGTTTGCGGGTGTGTGCAAGAACGTCGTCTTCGACGTCGAACGCCTTGTTCGGGTCGAAACCAAGGGCCTGCTTTACGGCGGCGGTTTCCTCAGCGCCCAGGGCGGCACCGTGTGCTGCTCCAGTGTTCTGCAGCGTGGGGGCCGGGTAAGCGATGTGATTGCGCAGCACGATGAGCGATGGGCGGGTGGTGTCGGCCTTGGCAGCGTCGATTGCTGCCGCGAGGGCGGGAACATCCTCGTGTACGGTGCCGTCGGCAACCCAGTCGACGGTCTGTACCTGCCAGCCGTACGCTTCGTAGCGTGCTGCTACATCCTCGGTGAACGCAATATCTGTGTCGCCCTCGATCGAGATCTGATTCGAGTCAAAAATGACGATGAGACGTCCGAGTTGCTGGTGGCCGGCAAGTGAACCAGCCTCGGAGGAGATTCCCTCTTGCAGGCAACCGTCACCGGCAATCACGTAGGTGTAGTGGTCGAATGGACTCTCGCCATCGGGAGTCTCGGGGTCAAAAAGCCCGCGTTCGTAGCGCTGTGCGTACGCGAAACCAACGGCAGTGGCGATGCCCTGCCCGAGCGGACCGGTGGTCATCTCAACGTGCGGCGTGTGACCGTACTCTGGGTGCCCGGCCAAGCGAGATCCCCACTGACGTGCTGTGCGGAACTCGTTCAGCTCGATGCCGAATCCTCCGAGATACAGCTGTGCATACTGCAATAGTCCGGCGTGGCCGTTCGAGAGAATGAAACGGTCGCGACCCAACCAGTCTGCATCGTTGGGGTCAAGGTTCATGACGTGCTGAAACAGCAGTGTCGCTACCGGAGCGAGGCTCATCGCCGTACCTGGGTGACCTCCGCCGGCGTGTTCAACCGCATCCACTGCCAGGAGTCTGGCGGTGTCCACCGCTCGTTGGTCCAATTCGGTCCAGGTAATTTCGCTCACGGCGGCCTCCTTGATGCGTGTGGGGATGTGCGGTTAGCACTCCCAGTAGTTTAGTCCCGTTTGTTAATGGCGGATGTGGTGCGACCGATAGTGACAGCGCGTGCAGAGCATGGGCGAACAGTGGCAGTGCTCGGTTTACTCGCAATGGCGAGTGGGTCTGTGCTCAGGCGTCGTTTCGAGCTAAAATTAGCGACATTGACCTCGAAGGATTGGTGTCTGTGTCGATCGATCAGCATGCACATATCGCTTCGACGGGTAGCGAATCGGCAAATCAGCGCCCCGCACCCGTGACCGAAGCCACGTGGAAGCAAAAGCTTGCGGCATACGTTGCCCTAACAAAACCGCGAATCATTGAGCTACTGCTCATTACAACGCTTCCCACCATGCTGCTTGCTGCCCGCGGAATTCCCTCGGTGTGGCTCATGCTTGGCGTGCTGATCGGTGGTGCCCTGTCTGCGGGAAGCGCGAACGCATTCAACTGCTATATCGATCGCGATATCGATCGCGTCATGAAACGCACGCAAAACCGGCCGCTCGTGACCGGTGTGCTGAGCGAACGCGAAGCGCTCGTGTTCGCATGGGCGCTGGGCGTTGTCTCCACGATTGTGCTGTGGCTGGTGGCTAATCCGCTGACCGCAGGGTTATCGGTTGCCGCCATCCTGCTCTACGTCGTGCTGTACAGCCTCATCCTGAAACGCCGTACCGAACAGAACATCGTGTGGGGTGGCGTCGCCGGATGCATGCCCGTGCTCATTGGTTGGGCTGCCGTTGCGAACTCGCTGTCTTGGGAACCGTGGATCCTCTTCCTGGTGATCTTCCTGTGGACCCCGGCGCACTACTGGCCGCTTTCGGTGAAGTATGTTGCCGACTACGATCGGGCCGATGTCCCCATGCTTTCGGTCACGAACGGTGAGGGTTCAGTCGCACTGCAGTCCGTTATTTATGCCTGGGCCACTGTTGTCGGCAGCCTGCTACTGATCCCTGTCGCGCCGATGGGCTGGATCTATACCGGTGCTGCAGTTGCCACCGGTGCGTGGTTTATCTACGAAGCGCACCGCTTGTACGCGGGCGTTGTGCGTGGCAGCGATCGCAACAACCCCATGCGGGTATTCCACCTATCGATTCTCTACCTGACGATCATCTTCCTTGCCGTCGGTATTGACGCGGTCGTGAACCTGCCGATTCGCTAACGGCACTGTCGCGCCGATGTTCGCTAACGGCACTGTCGCGCCGATGGCCGGCAACCGCATCCGGGAAATAGCTGTCGCGCGTAGCGGCCAGGTGGCCGCCTAACACTAGTCGAAATCGACCGGAGTGACCTCCCGGTCCTTTTCCCTGGTTTCGCCCGCAGACATGCTGAATGAAGCCAAGGGGCGAAGCAGCGACTTCTTCTTCGACAGATGGCCGCCCATCCTGCTGAGAATCGAGTTGAGGGATGCGATCGCGTCCACAATAAACGGCCCCTTGTTCAGCATCACGGCTTCGGCGCGACGTCCCATCGCAGCATCCGTCACTTCGGCACGGGATGGCAGGCCGGTGCGTGCCAGCGTGTCGAGCACCTGCGTTGCCCAGATCACCGGAACGTGCGCAGCCTCGCATAGCCACAGGATCTCCTCTTGGACTTCCGCCATCCGGTCAAAGCCCAGTTCTACGGCGAGATCGCCGCGGGCGATCATCACACCGACATTGCTCCAGCGCATCGCTTCAAGGAGCATCTGCGGAAGATTGCTGAACCCAGCTTCTGTCTCGATTTTCAGCGTGATACCGAGCCGCTTAGCATGCAGCTGCTCGAGCTCGTCAATGAGATCAGCAACATCGGCAGCTGATCGCACGAATGACAGATTGACGAGATCGGCGTTGTTGGCCACAAAGGGCAGGTGGGCGCGGTCAGCGGCAGTGAGGGCTGGGATGCGCAGCACAGTGTCGGGCAGGTTGATTCCCTTTTCGGCGCGCAGCTTGACACCGTTCACACCGGCGCGTTGTACCTCGACGGTGATTTCTTCGTTGGAGACGTGACGGATGACTCCTTCGATCTTGCCGTCGTCGAAGAGCACGCGTTCGCCCGGCGCCGCATCGGTGAAGGCTTCTGCTAGCGAGCAACCGATGCGGTGTGGTCCGCAGTGAGTGGCCGGCTGCGCGGTCATATCACGGAGCAACGTAATGGTGTCACCGGCACGTACGAAGCAGTGCTGGCGCAGTGGCTCGAGCTCGCCCACGCGTACGCTGCCGCCAAGCTTGTCTCGCAGCACGAGCCCGGTTTCGTAGTACGCGGTTCGTTCGCAGGTGAGTAGTGCTGCACCGTCCACGAGCTTCGCGATGGTGAGCTTGCGTGACCGACCGCGCGCATCCTTAAACTTCAGTACGTCACCGCAACGCCACTGGTCGGGCAGGGGAGTAGCTGCAGGGATGACGTCGTGCTCAACATCGGTGAACTCATCGAGCTGCTCAACCGGAACGAGCCAGCACTGCGAGGACGCAACGGTCGCTCCGCGCTGATTGCGAGTGGGTTTCACGCGCTTGACCTTGGGGCCATCGCTCAGCGGGCCGGTACGAAGCTTTGGCCCGCCTAGGTCCATCGCTACCAGCACATTGTCGGGGAGGGAGCGAACGGATTTCACCATGGACGACCAGGCGGTCTCATCGTCATGGGCACAGTTAATTCGAGCAATATCCATACCGCGCGTACCCATGCGCTCCACGAGTGTCGCATCCTCGGCAGCCTCGGAAGGCAAGGTGACCATGATGCGGGTGTGACGGCTGTTCGAGTGCGGGTCGCCTAGCAGTGCTGATGTGTTGCGTGTGAGCAGTGCGTGACCGCCGTCGAGTGGACCCCAGATGTCGTATCGGCGGCGATCCTCGATGAGCGCGCGCACCGTTTCGATGACGGTAAGTAGCCAAGAGCGCACAATTGACTCCATGCGCCCGAGGCTGGAGAGCCCGTAGTTCGCCAGTGCTTGCTGCAGCGGACGGAGGTCATGCTGGCGAACCTCAACGTAGTGGATGAGATTACGGGCGGATTCGCGATGCTCGGGAAGCACCCGCTCGATTACCTCAGCGGACTCGGCTTCGGCGCGTTCGATATCGGCAAGCAGAGTTTCCAGCGAATGCAGAACGGTTTCAAGTGGCCATGACACGGAATCAATCGGCGCAGCTGATGGGGTCATAGTTCTGAGCATGCCGGCGATACGCCCCGAATGCAAGAGTTCGTCTGCGCGCTACCCGTGGAGGTGTCGAACTACGAGATGTGGGCATCGACCTGGGGAGTCGGCGCATCATCAGTGACACTCGTCGGCAACGGTTGCGCATCCGCAGGAACGGTGCGGCGAACGGTCACGAGCAGCGTGGTGAGCACCGCAATGACCACGACCGCGATCACCATATGCAGTGCCACCGACGCGATCGGCAAGCCGGTGCGTGCCTGGAATACGCCAACGGCCACCTGGAGGACTACCAACGCGGTCAAGCTCATGGTGAGGTTGCTCAGCTCGCGGTACTGCTTGGCAATAACCACATAGTTCAACCCGCACAGGGCGACGACCAGTGCGTATCCGGGCCAGGAGTGCACGTGGTGCATGAGGACGGTATCCAGACCGTTACGTGCCGCGATCTCGTCACCCGCGTGCGGACCGGCTCCGGTGGTGAGTACGCCCACAATTTCCGTGACCCAGGTGATGACGGCAACGGTCAATGTTGAGTACCACAGCAGCCGTGGTGGCTTGGTCGTTGGTAGTTCTTCAGCCTGTCGCACGCGCTGGAGCAGGAGCGTTGCGATCGCCACAATTCCCGCAGAAATAAGGAAGTGGATACCGACGATGCGCGGATCAAGATGCAAGAGCACCGTTGCTCCGCCGACGACTGCTTGGACAATGATGAGCAGGCCAACCAGCAGTGCCGGCAGCCGTAGGCCAAACGATTTTGGTGTTCGGCAGACAGCGAGGAAGGCGAGCAGCGAGACGACGACGAGTACACCGGTCAGCGTACGGTTGCCGTATTCGATCATCCCGTGAATACCGAGCTCTGGTGTGGGCACGAGTGACGACTCATTGCATAACGGCCAGTTTGGGCAGCCGAGCCCCGACCCGGTAAGTCGCACAAGCCCACCAGTGCCCACAATCATGATGTTGACCACTAGGTTTGCCCAGGTAATCCAGCGAGTCCAAGCGGTTATTTCGCTGGGGACCAAACGCTGTAAATACTTCACGAGTTGCCTCTCAACTTGCTGTCGACGTATCGACTGGTCTCATGCATCCGGTCGAACTGCCTGAAATCTGCCTGCGCTGTGCGTGAACACCGGGAAGTTCTTCGAGCTTCACGGAAATTCCGGGTCAACGTGACCTAGACTCGGGGATGCTGTGTGATTCCAGTTCTGGATATGGCCGTGCTGCGGCCAGCGGGAAGAAATTCACGCACACACGCGTTCTAGTCTACGCGCCAGATTCCCAATGCTGCGCAGCGCCGACGCGACGAAAAGAAAGAGGTAGGGATGTCAGATCTGCTCATCGACCGCCCCGAACTAAATGAGCTCGGTCAACACTACGAGTTCGGTTGGGCTGACTCAGATACGGCCGGAGCATCTGCCCGCCGCGGACTTAACGAGGACGTCGTCCGCGATATTTCCAATGTGAAGAACGAGCCCGAGTGGATGCGTGAGCGCCGCCTCAAGGGGCTGCAAATGTTCGAACGCAAACCGATGCCGCGCTGGGGCGCTGACCTATCGGAGATCGACTTCGACAACATTAAGTACTTCGTACGCGCTTCCGAGAAACAGGCACAAACCTGGGAGGACCTGCCGGCAGAGATTCGCGAGACCTACGAGCGTCTCGGCATCCCCGAAGCCGAACGCCAGCGCCTCGTCGCCGGTGTTGCCGCTCAGTACGAATCAGAGGTGGTGTACCACCAGATCAATGAAGAGCTCGAGCGCCAGGGCGTGATATTCATGGATACCGATACCGCGCTGCGCGAGCACCCCGAGTTTTTTGAAGAGTATTTCGGCACGGTGATTCCCGCCGGCGACAACAAGTTCGCCGCGCTGAACACCGCGGTATGGTCGGGCGGCTCGTTTGTGTACGTGCCGAAGGGCGTCAAGGTGGAGATTCCTCTGCAGGCGTACTTCCGCATCAACACCGAGAACATGGGCCAGTTCGAGCGCACCCTGATCATCGCTGACGAGGACAGCTACGTGCACTACATCGAGGGTTGCACCGCGCCGATCTACAAGACTGACTCGCTGCACTCAGCGGTCGTCGAGATCATCGCGAAGAAGGGGTCGCGCGTTCGGTACACGACCATTCAGAACTGGTCGAATAACGTGTACAACCTCGTGACGAAGCGTGCGGTTGCCGAAGAAGGCGCCACTATGGAGTGGGTCGATGGCAATATCGGCTCCAAGGTCACTATGAAGTACCCGTCGATCTACCTCACCGGAGCGCACGCCAAGGGTGAAACTCTTTCGGTCGCGTTTGCGGGGCCCGGTCAGCACCAGGATGCGGGCGCCAAGATGATTCACATGGCACCGCACACGCAGTCGTCAATCGTTTCGAAGTCGATTGCTCGTGGTGGTGGCCGTACCGGTTACCGCGGCGAGGTACGCATTGCCGAGAACGCACATAGCTCGGCGAACTCGGTGGTTTGCGACGCGCTACTCGTCGACGACCACTCACGTTCTGACACCTATCCAGCGATCGACATTCGCGTGGACGATGTAGAACTCGGTCACGAAGCGACTGTCACCAAGGTGTCGGAAGACCAGCTGTTCTATCTAATGAGCCGCGGCTTAGAGGAGACCGAAGCCATGGCAATGATCGTTCGTGGATTCATCGAACCGATTGCCCGAGAGCTCCCGATGGAGTACGCGCTCGAGTTGAACAAGCTGATTGAGATGAACATGGAAGGATCGGTCGGTTAGCCAATGACTGTTACTGAAACTCCTCGTGTGCCGGAGAACGCCGGCAAGTTCGTGCCGGTGCAGACCCGGTCTGAACGACCGAAGTCGTTTACCCCTGAGGACTTCGAGACACCAACCGGTAAAGAGGCGGACTGGAAGTACTCGCCGGTTGCGGAATTCCAGGAGCTGTTCAAGAACGAACCGGGCACGGGCAATCTCGAAATTTCCGTCGAAGGTCCAGACGCACTCCAGCTCAGTACCCTCGCTGCTGACCAGGCTCCCAGAGGTACCGGGTTCGTTCCCGAAGACCTACCCGCCGCGATCGCATCCAAGCAGACTAGCGACGCCGCATACCTGGCGATCCCTGCCGGAGCGGAACTCGACGCTCCGGTAACCGTCACGATTCGCGGTGAGGATGCATCTGCCCGTGAGCTTGTTCACCTGGTGCTGCACGTACAGGAGAACGCGAGTGCGACGGTTGTGATCGACCATGTTGGCTCGGCATTGCTGAGCGAAAACGTCGAGATTGTTGTGGATGAGGGCGCCTCGCTCGAGGTGATCGTGGTTCACGACTGGAACGACGACTCGGTTCACACCGGCTCACACCAGGCGGTATTGGCCAAGGACGCAACGCTGAACCACACCATCGTGACCTTCGGTGGCAAGGTGGTCCGCGTGAACCCGAGCATCCACCTCAACGGTGCGGGTTCTGAGGGTAATGCCAAGGGTCTGTACTTTTCGGATGCGGGACAGCACTTCGAACACCAGGTTTACATCGACCACGTCGGTGAGCGAACCACCAGCGACGTTAACTACAAGGGCGCGCTGCAGGGTTCGGGAGCTCGAAGCGTGTGGATTGGCGATGTGCTGATCCGGCCGAGCGCAATTGGCACCAATAGCTACGAACAGAACCGTAACTTGGTGCTCTCGAACGGTGCTCGCGCTGACTCGGTGCCGAACCTTGAGATCGAAACAGGCCAGATCGAAGGTGCCGGTCACGCATCCGCAACCGGCCGCTTTGAAGAAGACCAGCTGTTCTATCTCATGGCGCGAGGTATCGACGAACCGACCGCGCGTCGTTTGGTCGTTCACGGCTTCTTGAATGAGATCGTGCAGTCGGTAAGCGTTCCCGAACTGCAGGAACGCCTGCGCGAATCGCTTGAGCGCGAGCTGGAACAGAGCATTGAGTCGCTCATGGCTCAGGAGGTTGTTCGATGAGCTTTCAGCGGGTGTGTGCCGTGGGTGAAGTACAGGTTGATTCACCGGTCCGCGTTGAGCTGGAGGGCCAGGAGATCGTCATTGTTCGTGACTCGGCCGACAACGTGTACGCGATCGGTGACCGTTGCACCCACGGTGATATCTCACTATCCGAAGGGTTTGTAGAAGACGGCACGCTGGAATGTTGGGCGCACGGCTCAAAATTTTCGCTGTGCACCGGCTGGCCCCAGAACTTGCCGGCCTTTGAACCGGTACCCGTTTTCGAGGTCAAGATCGAAGACGACGCAATCTTTATTGATCCGACTCCGATCCACAAGGAGAACAAGTAACTTATGTCCACGCTCGAAATTCGTAACCTGCACGTTGAGGTAGAGACAGATCAGGGACCAAAGCAGATCCTCCGCGGAGTCGACCTCACGATTAACTCCGGAGAGATCCACGCAATCATGGGGCCGAACGGCTCCGGAAAGTCCACGCTCGCACAGGCTGTTGCCGGTCACCCCGCGTATGAAGTGACCGAAGGCAGCATCACGCTGGACGGCGAGGATGTGCTCGAGATGGAAGTCGATGAGCGCGCGAAGGCTGGTTTGTTCCTCGCGATGCAGTACCCGGTAGCAATTCCCGGAGTCTCGCTTTCGAACTTCCTGCGCACCGCGAAGACTGCGATTGACGGTGAGGCACCATCGCTGCGTAACTGGATGGGCGAGCTGCGTGAGGCCATGGGCAACCTGCGCATGGGCAACGAGTTCCTCGAACGGAACGTCAACGAAGGCTTCTCAGGTGGTGAGAAGAAGCGCGCTGAGATTCTGCAGCTGGAGATGCTCAAGCCTAAGTTCGCGCTGCTCGACGAAACCGACTCGGGCCTGGACGTAGACGCGCTGCGCGTTGTTTCTGAGGGCGTGAATCGAGCCCAGCAGGCAAACGACTTTGGTGTGATGCTGATCACGCACTACACCCGCATCCTGAAGTACATCAAGCCGGACTTTGTGCACGTGTTCGTGAACGGCCGGATTGTGGATGCAGGTGATGCGAGCCTTGCCGACAAACTCGAAGCCGAGGGCTACGACAGCTACCTCAACGACGCGGCAACTGCCTAGAGATCTGAGGGAGAACGCCAATGGCATTGATCTCGCTGTCGCCCGAGCGGTATGACGAGTTTGAAGAAGCGCTGAAAGAAGTTGTTGACCCCGAGCTCGGAGTCAACATCGTCGACCTGGGGCTGATCTACGGCCTAGATTGGGAAGACGAACTTGACGCGCTGGTCATTTCAATGACGCTCACTTCCGCCGGGTGCCCGCTGACTGACATCATCGAGGATGAGATCGCGAAGTCGCTGGACGGGCACGCTGAGCGCTTCAAGATCAACTGGGTGTGGATGCCCCCGTGGGGTCCCGAGAAGATCACCGATGACGGTCGCGAAATGATGCGCGCGCTCGGTTTCAACATCTAGCAGTGCGAGCGGGTGCCGGTGTGGCTCGAAAGGGCTACACCGGCATCTTCGCGTTTTGGCAGCTATTCGCACCGCCGATGTATTCCACTTCGATGAACACGATCTCGTCCTGTCCGCGATTCAGGCACTCGTGCGCCGATCCCGCCGGACGGCCATACGAGGTGCCGATCTGCATCTGCGCCTCGAGCAGTTCTCCGGAGTCCGTGCGAACGTGCATGACGGTATTGCACAACGGAACGACGACATAGTCGTATTCGTGGGTGTGCATAGGGATGTGGTCACCCGGTGGGATTGTCCACTTCGTTGCGCGGAACTGATCGTTCTCGTAGGTCACTTCGCTGTGAGTCATGTCAGTAGTACACACCGATTTGATGCGAGCTGCAAAAACAGTGCGGCGGTGGAGCACAACGTGTACTCGCACCGCCGCATCTGTGTCGACAGCAAGCCTATTGTTCAAGCTCTCGGTCAGCGTGACGCACGGCCTTCCACGCCAGCGGCAACACTGCCGCAGCGATGAGCCACTTCACAATGCCACCTGGAATGAAGGGCAGCACGCCGTAGTCGAGCGCCAACGGAAGCGTCATCGGTACACCCATCACCGCATCCAATACAAACCACATATAGGGCACACCAATGAGGAAGGGGATGCAGCTGGCGCCGAAGAATGCCGCCAGTGCTAGGAGCGGCTTTCGGTCCCAGGTGCGTTCTGAGCACCACCCGATGAACCAGGCAGCAACGATGAACCCGATGATGAACCCGAATGACGGTTCTGCGACTGATTGCGGACCGCCACTGAACCCGGCAAAAACCGGGAGCCCCGCAACACCGGCCAGCAGGTAGACCACCATTGCCGCTGCGCCACGCCAGGCACCGAGGCTTGCGCCGACGATCATGACACCGAGGGTTTGGCCCGTGATCGGTACTGGCTTCACCGGAATCTCGACCTGTGCGAGCAAACTCACGACAGCAGCTCCTGCGGCAATCAGGGCGGCGTGGTGCAACCAGGTGCGGGGAGCAGCGAGTGCGTCTGCGAGTACCGGCGCGTGTGATTGGTGAGTGGTTGGTGACGCTGTCGTCATCGGTAAACCTCTGAATTCTCGACGGGGGGGGTACGAACGTCCATTAGCCTATGCCTTGAACAGTGTTCAAGGATTGTTGAACACGGACTAATGAATTGAAGATGCTTGTGGCAACCAAACAACGCACAGGAGAGTCTGCTGATCGAGTCGTGCTCGTGGCCACTGAGTTGATCCAAGAGCACGGGCTCGCTGGATTTAGCATGCGGATGTTGGCAAATGCTCTGGGCGTTCAGGTAGGCACAATCTATTGGTACTTTGACGATAAGCAGAGCCTGCTTGCCGCGATTGCACGGTCATGGCTGGCGAACCACGTACCTGAACGCGCGGGCTCGCTGGCAGAATCGATTTGCGAGATCCGGCGGGCACTCCTGCAGTTACGTGACGGTGCAGATATCGTCCTAAGCTCCCTCTCGCTCGGCTTTACCGTGGGGGAGTTGGACACAATACTTATCGCCGCGGCCAAAGCAGAAGGGCACACCGAAGAGCGCGCTTGCGTGCTCGCATCCACGCTTTTGCACTTCTGTCTGGGGCATGTCGTGCGCGAGCAGCAGTTCCTGTGTGCCATTGACGCAGGCGTTCACGTGAACCCACCGGATGGGTCAGCAGCGGCGCAAATTGACGAGCACTCGTTCCGCGCGGGGGTCGCACTGATTTGCGAGGCAAGCCCCGCGGAGCGATAGAATTTCGGGGCTTGTGTACCCGAGACTTCGGGCCTGAACCAGGGTGAAAGGGTGGTTGCGGTGCAGCAGGAACAGCGCGGTTCTTCGATCATCCTCCCCGTCGGGATGCTTGTTATTGCGGCGCTGTCCATCCAAACCGGTGGGGCGCTCGCCGGCACACTATTCGATCAGGTTGGCCCCGCCGGAATGAACGTGTTTCGTGTCGGTATCGGGGCTGTGGTGCTCGCAATGATCATCCGCCCGCGGTTTTGGCGGTGGGATGCGGGTCAGTTCCGTGATGTAATCATGTTCGGGATCGCGATGGCTGCGCTCAATGGGCTGTTTTACGTAGCACTCGAGCGTCTACCGCTGGGTGTTGCGGTCGCCATCGAATTCCTCGGCCCGCTTACGCTCTCTGCCGTGCTGTCTCGTCGCTTACTTGACTTCATTTGGGTGGGAATCGCCGCGGCCGGTATCGCCATCATGGGCTGGGAAGCTGCCCATAGCGCAAGCGCGCTAGATCCGATCGGAGTGCTGTTCGCGCTACTTGCAGGAGTGAGCTGGGCCGCCTACATCCTCGCCGGAGCCAGGGTGGGTCAAAGTGTACCCGGCGCGGGCGGGCTGGCCGGTGCGATGATGGTCGCGTTCTTGATCATTTTGCCGTTTGGCGCACACGGGGTGATCGTTGGCATCGATAGCTGGCAGGTGCTGGGACTGGCCGCGTTGGCTGGCGCCATGGCCGGTCTCATCCCGTTCAGCATCGAGTACTTCGCCCTCAGCCGCGTACCGCAGCGTGTGTTCGGCGTGCTGACCAGTTTGGAACCGGCGTTCGCCACGCTGATGGGATGGATCATCCTTGAACAACATGCCAGCCCCTGGCGCATGGGCGCGGTGGCGCTGGTCATCATCGCGAGCGTCGGTATCACGCTTGGTGCGCGCAAGGTCGTTGAAGTTGAGCTTCCCGGTGGTGAAGATCTCTCCACCGGACCGATTACTCTTCCGCTCACGGCCGGACAGTATGACCACAATATTCTCGGTGATGGAGGGCCGCTGACCGACGAGGATGATTCACCGGAAGCGTCAGCGAGCTAATCGGTATCCGCGATCAGGGTGAACTGGAATCTGAACCCTGCTGCTGTGCAAGTATCTCGGGCAGATAAACAATCGTCATCCCTGTCGTATCGAGTGGGTTGTTGAGGTCAACGCCGCAGAGTTCCTCGATTCGCTGTATCCGATACCGTACCGAATTGGGGTGTAGATAGAGTCTTGACGCCGTTGCTGGAATGCGGCTTCCGGTACCTAGGTATGTAATCAACGTCTCTCGCAGTTGGGGATGATCATCTAGCGCTGCCGTGAGTGTCCGGGAACGTTCCAACAGTTCTCGCGCAGGCGCCATTGCGCTAGCCCATGCAACAAGCGGAAGTGTGGTGTAATCCAACACCGGAAGATTACCTCCCTCTGGTAGCTGCTTCGCTATATGTTCCGCGAGTACCAGCGTGGTTTCGGCCTCAGCGAGGGCCTGAGGAATCTCTTCCAGGAACTGCACCGGTGCTGAATGTG
Source organism: Pseudoclavibacter sp. Marseille-Q3772 (assembly GCF_916618895.1). Taxonomy (NCBI): domain Bacteria; kingdom Bacillati; phylum Actinomycetota; class Actinomycetes; order Micrococcales; family Microbacteriaceae; genus Pseudoclavibacter; species Pseudoclavibacter sp. Marseille-Q3772. Next base: position 396,455 of record NZ_OU745391.1, on the reverse strand, counting down.
TGATGCAGCAGTCCGTGAGTGCTGCCTTCAGTAGGTCCTGTGCAGCCGCTGAGGCCTCATGAATGAAATGCACGGCCGTAGCACTTGTCGAGCGCACGAGCTGGCGCGAGGTCAACACACCGAGGCGCTGCTCACGCGCTTGAGTAATGATGTCAAGGAGTCGTGCTGTCGAAAGTTGTTCGTCCGTGCGGGGCAGTGCGACTGTTACCTGAACGGCGTGATGCGAGCGAAACCCAAATGTCTCCATTCGCGGCCAGTAGTGATGTTCCAGTGCTCGGGACGTTCCACGTTCCAAATCACGAACGAGTTGTGACATCGTGTCGAGTATCCTGTGCATGCTCGCGCCCTGAAGATTACTGGCCGCAATGAGCGCTGCAGCCGCTGCCTCGATGTCCTGCTGCGTGAGAGTAGTTGGCTGATTTCGGTGGCTCGCCAGGGTAAGAACGTATCGTCCCTCGGCGAGCTGCAGCCTCAAATGATGCAGCAGCCAGAGCCCGATTTGCTCTACCTCATGATGCTGGCTCGGACGCTTCGGTTCGACATTCGACGGTGGTTCTTTTGCGGCTATTCGTAAGCGGGAGAGCGGTAGCGCTCCTACGGATGCATGGACCTCGCCGTTTTCAGCAATGAGCGCCAGGTTGCAGCCCAGAGCGCGTGCAATTCCATTGCAAATGTCCTGCAGCGTTGCATCGCTCTCAATGGTGTGAAACACCTGAGTGAACAGTGAATCTACACTTAGTGAGGGCACGACTGCGCTCCTTTCTTCCGCCTACTTGCCGCCATTCTTCCAGCATTCGTAGAAACCACGAGAGTCTGCGGGTTACTTCTCAGATTTCATGGTGGATTTTGCAAATCGGCTCAAGCAACATGGTCCACACGTTCAATGAAGAACTACTACCGAGGAGGAAAGCAATGGCGCATCTCCGCGTTGCAGTCGATGTTGGTGGAACTTTCACCGATGTCTGTATTTTTGATGACGACACTAAGAGCATGCGGGTGACGAAAGTCCCCTCAACACCGCACGACCCGATGATTGCGGTCATGAACGGTGTCGAACGGGGAGAGATCAATCTCGCCGATGTTTCGCTGTTTTCGCACGGCACTACTGTGGCGACAAACGCCCTAATTACCCGACGCTTCCCCAAAGCAGCGTTGGTCACAACTCGCGGGTTTCGCGATGTAATTGAAATTCGCGACGGCACAAAGGACGATCTCTGGGATGCGTATAAGGACGTGCCCGGCCCGTACATCGCTCGCCGTGATCGCTTTGAAGTGACCGAGCGAGTCGATTATTCGGGGCGCGTGGTTACGCCACTCGATGAAGACAATGCGCGCCAGATTGCGAGGCTGCTCAAGAAGCGAGGCACAACCACTATCGCCGTTTGCTTCCTAAACTCCTTCGCTAACGCGGGCCACGAGGTCCGGATGCGGGAAATCCTCGAAGAAGAAATTCCGGAAGCAACGGTCACCACTTCCGCGGAGATCTTGCCGGAAATGTTTGAGTACGGGCGGTTCAACACAGCCGTTGCGAATGCCGTGCTCGCGCCATTGGTGTCGGGATATGTAAATCGCCTCGCAGATGCCTTGGAGGATGGCGGGTACAAGGGCGACCTGCTGCTGCTGCACTCTGGCGGTGGCTCAATGACTCCACGCATGGTGGAACGTTACCCGGTTCGCTTGGCGGCATCCGGTATCGCGGCAGGTGCTATCTCGGCACAGCACATCGCGAGCCAATGTGGATACAGTCACGCAGTAAGCCTCGACATGGGCGGAACCTCAACAGACATCTCGCTCGTTGCGGATGGAGAGGTACGCGTTAGCCAGGAATGGGAAGTTGAGTACGGTCACCCAATTATCTTCCCCTCCATCGAAGTGTTGACGATTGGCGCTGGCGGCGGTTCACTCGCGCATATCGACATCGCCGGATCACTGCGAAACGGCCCGCAATCGGCCGGTGCTGATCCGGGGCCGGCGTGTTATGACACCGGTGGTGATGAACCTACGAACACTGACGCAAATATCGTGCTCGGCAGGCTCGGAACGGAACTTGCCGGCGGCGCCAAAACCCTCAACAAGGAGCTTGCGGCCAAAGCAATTCGCGAAAAGATCGCTGAGCCGTTAGGACTTGAACTCGAGGAAGCGGCCGAAGCGATCGTTCGGGTTGCCAACGCCAATATGGCGGATGCGGTCCGGTTGATTTCCATTCGGCGTGGGTACGACCCGAGGGACTTTGCCCTGTTGGCATTCGGCGGTGCCGGCGCGCTGCACGGCGTCGATGTTGCGCGTGAACTCAATATTCCCGCAGTTGTGGTGCCACCAAATCCAGGCGTTACCAGCGCTATGGGTTGCCTGCTTGTCGACATACAACATGACCTGTCGACAATGGTGACCGGGCTCGTTTCGGAGGTTGATCGCGATGAGATCGATCAGCAGTTCAAGGAACTGGAGTCAGAAGCACGGGCGCGGCTCCGTCACGAAGGAGTCAGCGGGGACAACGCTGTGTTGCAGCGGCTGGTTTCGATGCGGTATGCCGGCCAATGGCGCTCATTGGTGGTACCAATGGGAAGTGACGACAATGGATTGAATGCGGCAATCGAAGCCTTCCACCGCGAACACGAACGTGAGTTCGCCTTCCGTAATGACCAAACGCCGGTCGAGATCTACCAATTGCAACTTAAGGCGATCGGAAAGACACCCAAGCCAAACTTCGAGGCCGCAGAACTGCAGCCGGAAGCGCACACTGAACCGATCGAGACTCGACCGGTGTACTTCGAGGGTCAGTGGCATGACACACCTGTCTACCAACGCGAGCGCACACCCGCAGGAGCCACCATCCAAGGCCCGGCAATCATCAATCAACTTGACTCAACCACCGTTGTTCCGCCGCAGTGTCGCGCCGAAATCGACGAGTGGCTCAACATTCGTATCTACTTGGAGGGCTAATCATGGCTACTACTACTGTGACCCCAACCGAACGCAAGCTTGACCCGGTGACGTTTGAGGTACTGAAGAATGCCTTCGCCACGAGTGTCGATCTGATGAGCGAACAAATTCTGCGTACCTGCTACTCATTCGTCATCTATTCGCGCGATTTCTCATCCGCCCTCTGCGACGCTCAGGGAAACACGGTGATGCAAGGGTCCGCTGATATTGCCGTCCACGTGGGCACGCTGCACTTCCAAGCAAAAGCGGTGATGGAAGAGTTCGGCGAAGATATTCACCCCGGCGACGTGTTTATGATCAATGACCCCTACCGAGGAGGTACACACTTCAACGATGTCTCCTTTGTGCGGCCAATCTTCTGTGAGGGTGAAATCATCGCATTTTCGCAGAACAAGGGCCATTGGGCAGATATCGGTGGTGTAGTTCCAGGCTCGTTCTACGTACAGGCAGGAGACCACTTTGGCGAAGGCCTTCGTATCACTCCGGTGCGGGTATGGAGCAAGGGCGATTTCCTAAAAGATGTGGCACAGCTGATTGTCTCGAACACCCGCGCACCTGAGGTGGCCCTGGGCGACCTGCACGCACAATCGGAGGCAACGGCAGTGTGCGAACGTGAGGTACTGCGCCTGGTTGAGCGCTACGGCAAAGACACCGTTGTTGAGGCAATGCAGGAAACGCAAGACTATGTCGAGCGCACCGTGCTCGAACGCATCAAAACGCTCCCGCAGGGTACGTGGGAAACCGTCGACTACCTCGACAACGACCCATCCACGCCCGAGGGTATGGTCCCCATTCGCATCAAACTCACTATCGACGATGAGGGTATTCACTACGATCTGAATGGTTCTGCTCCGGCAGTCGCGACCTTTCTTAACTCGGCGTACGGAACCACGCACAGTTCGCTGTACTCGGGTACAAAAACATTCTTCCCGGATGTTCCGCTGAACTCCGGTTTCTACCGAGCGGTTACGGCGGACCTTGGTCCAGAAGGCACGGTCATTAACGCTAGCTGGCCCCACGCCGTGACTGGTTTTTGTGCGGGGCCGCACGAAAAGATCATGAACGCTGTGTTTGAGCTGTGGTCACAGGTTATGCCTGACCGGGCGATGGCCTGTTCGTTCAACCTTGAATACTTACTCGTCGGTGGACGTGATACGCGCGGTGATAAGCGAGTGTTCTTTATGTGGTACGACTGGATGGCCGGCGGTTGGGGAGGCCGCGTGAGCAAGGACGGCTCGAACGCGACGGCCCCAGTATTTGGCGCAGGTCTAGCGGTGCAGCCGCTGGAAGGTCAGGAGCGACTATCACCTGTGCTCACTACCGAACATTCAATCGCTCCCGACTCGGGCGGGCCCGGTCGATTCCGCGGCGGTTGCGGTATTGAGAAGGGTGGCATGCTCACCGACGGTGATAAGACCGTCATGAGCTACTGCGCTGATCGTTCGCGTTCGATCACGTGGGGGATTGAAGGTGGGCTACCATCCTCACCTCAGGGCGTGTGGCTCAATAAAGGAACGGAAAACGAGCGATTTCTGGGCACTGTGTTTAGCTCTGTGGATATCGAACCCGGAGATACGTTCACTCGACCATCCGCGGGCGGCGGCGGTTTCGGCGATCCGCTTGAGCGTGACCCCGCGGAAGTGTGTGAGGACGTCATTGATGGATATGTATCAGTAGAACGTGCAGCTCTTGACTACGGTGTTGTGCTCACCGTGGGTGACGTCGAGCTCGACGAATACGAGGTCAACGTTCAAGAGACCGAGACGTTGCGCAGCGAAATACGCGAGAATCGAGCTGCGTGGCTCGAAGAGGATCCTGAATCGGTAGCGCAACGGTATCGTGCCGGTGAGCTCGGCGAACTCGACGCGATCAGACGTTACGGCGTAATCCTCGATTGGGGGACGGGTGAACTCTTGGAAGAGTCCACTCGTCAGTACCGTGAGCGCTTGCGGGTACGTTCGAGCAGCCACTGGAAGTAAGAACGAAAGAGCACCGTTGGTGTCGCCTTCCCGCACGGTAAGTCTGTGAGGGAAGGCGACATCGTTTCCTCAAACAACGACGTAGACTTGTCAGGTTGTCTGTGCCTGGTACAACCGCCCGATTCTGAGGAAAACTATGCTCGCCGTTCATGATCTGGAAATCACTCTTGGCGCGCGTACCCTCATGCAGGATGTGAACTTCCGCGTGCAGCCCGGCGATAAGATCGGCCTCGTTGGCCGCAATGGTGCGGGAAAGACAACGCTCACCAAAGTGCTCGCCGGGTGGACACTGCCAACGGGCGGGAACATCGAGCGCAGCGGTGAGATCGGCTACCTGCCCCAGGACCCACGAGCCGGCGACCCAACACAAACCGCGCGTAACCGCATCCTCGACGCTCGCGGACTTGGTGATGTGCGCGACCGCTTGGCCGAGGCCGCAACGCTCATGGCAGCCTCAGAGACCGAAACCGAGCGGGAACGCTATATGCGGCGATATGCACGACTCGACGATGAGTTCACTGTCCTAGGCGGATATGCCGCCGAATCGGAGGCGGCAGCGATCGCATCAAATCTGAATCTGCCCGACCGCATCCTTGACCAGCCTTTGCAGACCCTCTCGGGCGGTCAACGCCGACGAATTGAGCTGGCGCGCATCCTGTTCTCTGATGCTGAAACGATGATTCTGGATGAGCCGACGAACCACCTCGATGTGGACTCAGTAGTGTGGCTGCGCGAGTTTCTCAAGACCTACAAGGGCGGCTTGATCGTGATTTCGCACGATGTTGAGCTCGTGGGTGACACCGTGAATCGGGTGTTGTATCTGGATGCGAACCGTCAGGTCATCGATGTCTACAACATGGGCTGGAAGCAGTATCTGCGCCAGCGGGAAGCGGATGAGGAACGCCGCCGTAAAGAGCGCGCAAACATTGAAAAGAAGGCCACTGCATTGCAGCAGCAGGCAGCGAAGTTCGGTGCCAAAGCTACGAAGGCAGCGGCCGCTCAGCAGATGCAGCGTCGCGCCGAGAGAATGCTCAGCGGGCTGGAAGATGTGCGCGTACAGGACCGCGTCGCGAAGCTTCGGTTTCCGACACCGGCACCGGTGGGAAAAACTCCAGTACAAGCGAAGGGGCTTTCCAAGTCGTACGGATCGCTTGAAATCTTTACGGGTGTAGACCTCGCAATTGATCGGGGTTCCAGGGTGGTTGTGCTTGGACTCAACGGTGCCGGTAAGACGACGCTCTTGCGGATACTTGCGGGAGTCGATGAGCCTGATACCGGCGAGTTGATTGCCGGACACGGGCTCAAAATCGGTTACTACGCGCAGGAACACGAAACCCTCGACGTTGACCGCAGCGTGCTGCAGAACATGATCTCAGTCTCGCAGCACCTCACCGAAACCGAGGCGCGAAAGGTGCTCGGTTCCTTCCTCTTCTCTGGCGACGATGTGTACAAGCCTGCCGGCGTGCTCTCGGGCGGTGAGAAAACACGGCTCGCACTTGCGATGCTGGTGGTCTCCAGCGCAAATGTGCTCTTGCTGGACGAGCCGACGAACAATCTGGATCCGGCTTCGCGCGAACAGATCCTTGACGCGCTCAGCCACTATGAAGGTGCGGTGGTCTTGGTCTCGCACGATGAGGGCGCCGTGACCGCGCTGAACCCCGAGCGAGTGCTCATCATGCCCGAGGCGGTCGAGGACCTGTGGACCCCCGAGTATTTTGACCTGATCGAGATGAACTAACTACTCGACACGGGCTGTGACTCTTCCTCCAAGAATTCCGCGAAATCCTCAAGCACCGGAATTGCTTCTCGCGCGTATGATCGCGGGTTCGGGATGCGTCCGTGCGGGTCGACCAAACTCACCGGGTGACCGTCTTCGCCGAGCATGCGCAAGCCTTCACGCAGCATCCGCTCACCGACGCTGTTAATGCGCGGGACCAGTGTTAGATCGACCACAACCTCACAGTCACCCGGCGCAATCTCAGCAAACCGCCGCAGCACCAGCTCGGCAGTGGGGAAGTTCAATGCTCCCTGAATCTCCACCAACTCCGAACCGTATTCCGTGGTGGTTCGCTGCCCGATTGCATCAATGGATGGTGCCGGTAGCGACATGAGGTGGAGATCCATATCGGTTGAGCAGCGTTCGAGCATCTTGAGGCCGCGTACAGAGTGACCAACTTCATCCAGTCGCGGAGAGAACGCGCTTAAGCCAACCTGCCCGGGGAGTGAACCGAAAATGCATCCCGACACCCCGCTCTTGGCGGGCACGCCAACACTGGAGAGCCAGTCTCCAGCCGCGTCGTACATGCCGCAGGTCGCCATCACACTCACTACACGACGGCACACCTGGCGGGGGATGATGTGTTTTCCGGTAATGGGATTCTTACCGCCGTTCGCAAGTGTCATTGCCATCACGGCAAGGTCGCGCACAGTGACATTCGTCGCACACTGCGTGGTGTATCCCCACACCGCCTCTTCGGGATCGACCTCAATGTAGTTATTACTGCGCGCTACGGCGGCCAGTGCCAGATTGCGGTAACGTCCGCCGAGTTCCGAATCACGCAGCACCTCATCAACCGTGAGCTCACGCCCGGCGAATTCCCCCAGTGCCTCAACCGCGTATGCGGCGCGTTCCTCGGTGCTCAGCTCCGGGTCACCGATGAGGGTGTGCGCGGTGATCGCACCCATATTGATCATTGGGTTTCGTGGCCGCCCGTTATCGGGGTCGACGGAGATTTCGTTGAAGCGTTCACCGGATGGCTCGACATCGATATACCGATCGACGGCGTCGATACCGCGGTCACGAAGCGCAATAGCGTAGATGAACGGCTTGGATGCAGATTGCAGAGTGAATTCGAGCTGGTCATCCCCGCTGGAATAAACCTGCCCGCCCGGAGTGCACAGGGCTAACGCTGAGCGGTCGGGATCAACCTGCGCGAGCTGCGGAATATAGTCGGCGGGGGAGCCGCGGCGATCCTCGCGCTCGGAGTCGACAATTGCTGCCAGGTAGTCAGTAATCGGCATTCTCATTCTTGCTGTCTAACGCAGTGAAGTGAATGCTCGATCAACGTGTTAGGGCCGCGAATCTGTGGCGTCGAGGAGTTCGTCTTCGACTTCCGCATCGGTCTTGCGCTTGCGTTTCGCCCTGCGTGCTGCTTCGCGGGCGGCGGCACGTTGCACCGCCGGTGAGTGCGCATTGCGCTCACGAAACTCTTCGCGCACGCCGTAGATGAGTCCGATGGCGGCGATGACCGCGAAGATGATCCACTGCACCGCGTAGCTGAGGTGGTTGCCCTCAGTGAGTTCAGGTTTCGCAGTCAGCGCACCGTGTTCGGCGCTTGGCGTCTCGCTGCGCAACAACCCGTAGGCACCGACATACACGCGATCTGAGCCGAGCTCGTCGGCAAACGTCGGCAGATGGATGGTGGCGATCTGTCCCTCGGGGGCAGTTCGGCCAGGGATACTCCGCTCGCTTGGCTTGAGCCTTGCGGTAACCGTCACAGTGCCTTTCGGTGGCGAAGGAACATGGTCTGGTTCATCTTGGGAGTGTCCGGTGGGAATCCAACCGCGATTAACGATGAACACGGTGCCTTCGGATGTTTTCAGCGGCGTGAGAATCTCGAAGCCGGGCAGACCGTTGTGCGGTCGTGCGCGTGCCAGCAATTGGTGGTCGGTGAGGTATTCACCAGTGAGCTCAACGGGTGTCCACTCCTGGGATGTGGTGAACGAGCCGGTATCGGGCAGTACTTCGGTAATTGGCTTTGGCGCCGCATCGAAGTTCTCGCTGATATAACGATTCTCGGCGATGCGTTCATCTCGACGCTCGAACTGCCAGTGCGATAGAAACGCGCAGGCGATTGCGAAGACGACGAGTAGGGCGAAATACGAGATCCAGCGCCTCGTCATCAGGAACGCCCACGGGCGTGACGAGCGCTGTGTTGTGCTCGTGTCGGACTCTTCGGGTGTACTGCTCAACGAATGGGTTCCTCATTGGCTGGATCGTGGACGTCGGCGATACGCAGGGGGAAGTTCCGGGAATCGAGAAAACCGCGAAGAAACTCGAAATGCTCGTCACAAGACAACCAGATCTTGATTCGTTCCTCGGTATGGATGCGCGGATTACGCCATTCGAGCCGTCGCGTTGCCGGATTGCTGCAGGCCGCGCGAGAGCACTGGGGTACGTGCTCTGATTCGTCGACGAGGAATCCGCGCAGCCGACTGCGCAGATCAAATTCACCGCTGCTCATGAGTGCTTCCTTGCGCTCGAAGTGGAGTGGTTTGTAGTGGTGGTATCGGAATCGTGATTCATTAGCCAATCCTGCTCCGACACCGGCGGACGGTAGACCACGAGTGCGCCGTCATCGGGGGAACGCATTTGACTCATCCGACGCTGACGCACGTGGTTGGCAAGGACAACCGCGATCCACGGCATGAAGATTGCTACCGCGGCAACGACCCAAAGCCAGGGACCGCGAACGAAGACCATAAGCATGAGGCAGATCGTGCGAATTGCCATCATGAGCAAGTATCGGCGGGTGCGAGACTGTCGCTCCTCCTCGGCCGACTCACTCATCGACGTGATGTTAACGACGGGTTCTGCCAGTGCTCTCACCTCCGTTGCGGTCTCGATTCGTACCGTCACCGTGCATTTTGTGCACCTACTAAGCCTAGCCCCGTCGCTGTGAAACCGATCATCAAATCGGAGGGCCGTATGATTGGCAGAATTCCGGATCGCTACACAAGGAGCATTATGTCGACACAGCGCACAGTGTTAATCACCGGTGGTAACCGAGGGATCGGCCGAGCTATCGCCGAGGAGTTCTTGGCACAGGGGCACCGTGTGGCGGTCACCTCGCGTTCTGGTGAGGGTGGTCCGGATGGTGCGCTCACGGTGGCTGCGGACGTCACCGATCCTGTATCCGTTGACGAAGCGTTTACGGCGGTCGAGAACGAGTACGGTCCGGTAGAGGTTCTCGTGGCCAATGCCGGGATCACGAAGGACACCTTGCTGCTGCGTATGGGGGAGGACGACTTCAGCGATGTAATCGACACCAACCTCACCGGTGCGTTTCGCGTCCTCAAACGTGCCACCAAGGGGCTGCTGCGCAGCAAGTGGGGTCGCGTCGTGTTTATTTCATCGGTTGTCGGGCTGTACGGATCGCCTGGACAGATCAACTACGCCGCATCGAAGTCTGGGCTGATCGGTATGGCTCGTTCCCTGACCCGTGAGCTCGGCAGTCGGGGGATTACCGCCAATGTCGTGGCACCGGGATTCATCGAAACGGAGATGACGGCGGTTCTGCCGGAAGCAACGCAAACCCAGTACAAGGCAGCAATTCCGGCAGGCAAGTTTGGTCAGGTTGAGGACATCGCCAAGACAGTGACCTGGCTCGCCGGCGAGGATGCAGGCTATATCTCCGGTGCGGTCATCCCGGTGGACGGCGGCCTCGGCATGGGACATTAGAACCGGAGCACGGCTTGTAATAACGAAGCCGCTCGCAGCGTGATGGGGGTGCGCCTGAACAGGCGCACCCCCATCAACTTGTAGGTGCAGGTGTCTGGTGACGTTACTGCTGTGTTGGAGGCAGTGGGGGCATCTGCGTGTCACCTTGCGCATACGGCATTTGCTGCGGCTGCTGCATCATGCCGTTTGCCTGACCCATCGCGAGGTTCTGCTGCTGCATCAACATCTGCTGCTGCAGCAGCGTCTGCATCTGGCTCTGCGCAAGCGACTGCTCGTGTCGAAGCTGATCACGGTCGGCAAAGACGCGGTTGTTTACTTCCTGAGCGAATGCATCCAGCCGGGCTTTTTCAAGCATTGAAACAGTGATGGCCTGGATGCCGCCCGCGTTATTTTGAATGGCCAGCGAAGCAGGGAACGCCACGAGGAAATTCACTACTCCGAGCAGCAAGCAGAGAACGCCAAGCACGGGAACATTGCCCATTGTTGCGATGCCGGCAATGAGCAGGATGAGTCCAAGGATGATTGAGCCCAGACGAAGTCGGGTGTTCGTTGAGACTGCAGCAATGCTGGAAATCGGAACAGTGTTCGACTGTGAACCTGCAGGGATGAATCCAAGAACAGTGTTCGGAATGCGGTAGACGAGTCGGGTGCTCGTGACTGCCATTGCGCCGGTGAGCCAGGGCGTGGTGAGTGATGGTGTGAACTTTGCACCAATCGCGTCAGTCTCTCCGGGGCTCAGCTGTAGTGCCGTCCGTGTTCTTTGGTCAAGGGCTCCCAGTGAGTTGGGATCGGTGCCGGCATGTGGCTCAATCGGAGGGGTAGCGGTGCTCACGATGATTTCCTTTCAATGAACGACAGCCGGTGCTTCAGAAAAATCGAGCTGGCTGTCACAAACGATCACTGCAAGGTCCATGGTGCGCGGACATGTGATGGTCATGCCCCCCCCCTACTCCATAACCAGGCAGTATTAAGAAAACTAATACGTAAGTGTTAACTGAGTGTGAATCGCCTGATACTTTTGGGTTACCGGCCTACATCCATGGTTGTACCTAGATGCATAGGCGCAGTGGCGTTAGCGCTATCGAATGCCAAGCAACGGCAGAAGTTGGGTCATGTCGCGATCGCGCAGGCAAACGCTGGCTTGCGCGCGCACAACGGGCTTGGCGTCAAATGCCACTGACAGGCCAGCGATGCCCATCATGCCCAGATCATTGGCGCCATCACCGACAGCGACTGTGCGTTCCAGCGGAACGCCGAGCGATTGTGCCCAGCTGCGCAGTGTTTGTGCCTTGACCTCACGACCGACGATGGTCCCATCCACCTCGCCGGTGAGTACACCGGCGTCATCCACAGCGAATCGATTCGCCCGCCACAGGTCCAAGTTCAGGTGCGCAGCCAGTGGATCAAGCACCTCGTGGAATCCTCCTGAGACGCACCCCACTCGGCCACCGGCGTCGTGCACCGCCGAAACCATTTCGGGAACGCCGTGCGTTACCGTGATGCGCTCATACACCTGAGCGATCTCATCCGTTGTAACACCCTTGAGCAGCGCAACCCGCTCGCGCAGACTACCTTCGAAATCGAGCTCGCCCCGCATCGCGCGTTCGGTCACCTCGGCGACCCGTTCACGCACACCGGCGTAGTCAGCGATCAGTTCGATGACCTCATCTTCGATGAGGGTCGAATCCACATCGAGTACGACAAGAAATCTTGCGCCGGGCGTAATCTGCCCCGAGCCATGCATGGGAGTGAGTTTGAGATCGCCTAGGGTCATGCCTCTACGATGCCATTCTTCGGCACCACGGTGATACCTGACTCCGTCACACTGAACCCGCGGGCACGATCGTGTTCGGGGTTAATGCCGATGCTGGCACCCTCACGCACGACCACGTTCTTGTCGAGGATCGCGCGGCGCACCTGGGCCCCCGGTTCGATGGAGACACGATCGAAGGTGATTGAATCAACGACCAGCGCGCCCGAGTGAACCTGCGTCCACGGACCGAGCACCGACCGCTCGACATGCGAGCCAGAGATCACCGAACCGAGCGAAATAATCGAGTCGATCATGGTGCCAGTAGAGCCGCGTGCGTCACGAACAAACTTTGCCGGGGGCGAGTTGAGCGCCTGCGACATGATTGGCCAGCGTTCGTTGTACAGATTGAAGATCGGCAGGGTTTGGATGAGGTCCATGTGTGCCTCATAGAACGAGTCGATCGTTCCGACGTCTCGCCAATAGTCGCGGTCGCGGGGAGTGGAACCCGGTACGTCATTGTTGATGAAGTCGTACACGCCGCAATCACCGTCGCGTACGAAGGCCGGAATGATGTCACCACCCATATCGTGCTTGGAAGTGTCATCGGCCGCATCCCGAGTAACTGCCTCCACGAGCTTGTCGGCGTCGAAGACATAGTTTCCCATTGAGGCGAGGATTTCATTCGGACTGTCTGGCAGCCCCTGGCAGCTTTCTGGCTTCTCGAGGAACTCGCGGATGCGCGTTGGGTCCTCCGGGTCCACATCGATGACACCGAAGCTCTTGGACATCTCCAGCGGCTGGCGAATTGCGGCAACGGTCGCGCCGCGACCGGAGGCGATGTGCTGCTCGATCATCTGCGAGAAGTCCATCCGGTATACGTGGTCGGCGCCGACCACCACCACAATGTCTGGTTTCTCGTCGTGGATGAGGTTGAGCGATTGGAAAATGGCATCTGCCGAACCGGAGAACCAGTGCTTACCGCGTCGCTGCTGGGCGGGCACACTCGAAACATAGGAGCCGAGCATGGCCGGCAAACGCCAGGTTTGCGACATGTGGCGGTCCAGCGAGTGAGACTTGTACTGGGTGAGCGCAACAATCTGTTGCAACCCAGAGTTCACCAAGTTAGAGATCGCAAAGTCGATCAAGCGATACTGGCCCGCAAACGGCACCGCAGGCTTTGCCCGGTCAGCCGTGAGCGGCATCAGGCGTTTGCCCTCGCCACCAGCAAGTACGATTCCGAAAATTTTCTTCTGCCCCGTCGCCATACTCCACACTGTAGAACGCAAACGTTAATGGAATTGTTCAATTGAGTGTCTAGCCTGGGAACATGCGCGTTGATGTGATTAGTCGTGAGTACCCACCACACGTATACGGCGGTGCCGGAGTGCACGTAACCGAGCTCGTTCGAGCAATGCGGAACAGCATTGACGTACGTGTTCGCTGCTTTGATGAGCCGGTGGCCGAAGAAGGAACATACGGCTATACGGTTCCAGAAGATCTGCGCGAAGCGAATGCTGCACTCGGGTTCTTGGGCGCAGATATTCGTATTGCCGCAGATGTCGACGGTGCAGATCTGGTGCACTCACACACCTGGTACGCGAACCAGGCGGGAAATATCGCTGCCCGATTGCACGGCATCCCGCACATCATTTCGGCACACTCGCTCGAACCGCTCCGTCCGTGGAAAGCAGAGCAGCTGGGTGGCGGCTATCGGCTCTCGAGTTGGATGGAGCGCGACGCCTACGAGAACGCAGATCGCATCATCGCCGTATCAAACGGAATGCGCCGCGATATTCTCCGCTGCTACCCGCAATTGGACGAGAATAAGGTCGTCACCATCTATAACGGCATCGACACCGAATTGTGGCACCCGGTGGACGACCCCGACACCGTACGCGCGCTCGGAGTTGACTCCGATGCCACCACAGTGATCTTCGTCGGGCGCATTACCCGCCAGAAGGGGCTTCCTTACCTGCTGCGTGCGGTGCGTGAGCTGCCAGCTGATGTGCAGATCGTGTTGTGCGCAGGCGCACCTGACACCGCCGAGATCGAGCGCGAAGTGCGCGATCTGGTGAGCACCCTGCAGGCTGAGCGCGAGGCGGTGCACTGGATCTCTGAGCACCTGCCGCGGGAGCAGATCATGGCGCTGTTGACCGCGGCCGATGTGTTCGTGTGTCCATCGATCTACGAGCCCCTTGGCATCGTGAACTTAGAGGCCATGAGCTGCGGAACAGCTGTGGTCGGCTCCGGCACCGGTGGAATTCCCGAGGTTGTTCAGGATGGTGTCACCGGGCGGATTGTGCCCATCGAGCAGGTTGAGGATGGCACCGGCACTCCGATCGACCCCGATAAGTATGTCGCCGACCTTGCGGCCACATTGAACGAAGTGCTAGCCGATCCGGATACCGCGCGAAAGTACGGTGCTGCCGGGCGCGAGCGAGTGGAGCGCGAATTCACCTGGGCGCAGATCGCCGACCAGACCATTGCGCTGTATCAGCAGGTGCTCGCTGAACAGGGTTCCTAAACTCTACGCATCCGATCTGCCGTACTGCGCCGGCAAGGGGATAAGCTCGAACATCATTGCAATCCGAAAGGCGGACTACCCAGATGGCTGAGGTGCTTTCCTTCGATGGAGTGAGCGTGATTCGTAATGGGCGGGCCATTATCGATCGTTGTGATTGGACCGTCGGTGAACACGAGCGGTGGGTCATCCTCGGGCCAAACGGGGCAGGTAAGTCCACGCTATTGGCGCTAGCTGCCGCCTACCTCCATCCAACTCGCGGACACGTCACCGTACTGGGCGAGCGAGTCGGTAGCGCTGACGTTAATGAGCTTCGTCCTCGAATCGGGTTTGCCAGTACGGCAATGGCTCGCCGACTCCCCGGCTCCGAGACAGTTCGGGATGCGGTGCTCACGGCCGTGTATGGTGTTACCGGTCGGTGGAACGAAGAGTACGACGAGATTGACTATGAGCAGGTCGATGATGTGCTCGAACAGTGGCAGCTAAGCCAGCTCGCAGACCGGGCGTTTGGCACGCTCTCTGCCGGGGAACAAAAGCGCGTTCTCATCGCTCGTTCGGTCATGAGCGACCCCGAGCTGCTGTTGATGGATGAGCCAAGTGCCGCCCTGGATCTTGGTGCGCGCGAGCGACTACTCGCATCGCTCAGCGACTATGCCCGCAGTGAATTCGCACCTGCGATCGTGATGGTCACTCACCACGTCGAGGAGATTCCAGCAGGCATCACGCACGCGTTGCTCATGCGGGACGGCAAGATCGTGGCCGCCGGCGCCGTTGGCGACACGCTGACCAGTGCAAACCTTGAGGCCACCTTCGGGCTACCGTTAGAGGTTCAGGAACAAGCCGGACGATTTACTGCCCGCGCACTCGCGTAGATGGGCTATTGCGTGCTAGGCTTGCCCCTTGGCTTTGCTTGAGTCGCGCTATGTATCCATTCGGGATGCGAGCGGTGATCATCATCAAGCAGTTATGTACTTGCATCCCATTGTCGAAGAAGGAAACACGATGAAGGCAGACATCCACCCGGATTACCACTACGTGGTATTCAACGACCTCGCTTCGGGTGAGAAGTTCATCACTCGTTCGACGATCACCAGCCAGAAGACCATCGAGTGGGAAGACGGCAACACCTACCCGGTCGTTGATGTTGAAATCTCGAGCGCCTCGCACCCGTTCTACACCGGTAAGCAGCGCATTATGGACTCGGCCGGTCGCGTCGAAAAGTTCAAGAACCGCTACGCGAAGTTTGGCAAGCGCGCATAACGTTCGTACGCGCTACGCTACTGCAACGCGGTGAGGGCCTGAGGTCCTCACCGCGTTGCTATTCTCAAGGCAGCAATGTGTCGAAAGGACGATGTCGTGACTCGCAATGACGCGAGTGAGCCTCAGCAGCGGCCACACACAGAAGACCGAGCCAAACGGGTGCCGAAGGTGTTGCGCCCGTTCCGGTCCGTCGATTACCGCATCCTCATGGTCGCCATGTCCATGTCGCTGTTTGGCTCCGGGATGTGGGCCGTCGCGATGGTATACGAAGTAATCGCGCTGGGCGGCGACGAGGTCGCCGTTGCAGTGGTCGGTACGGCAACGGCATCCGGGCTCATCGCCACCGCAATTCTTGGCGGAATCGCCGCTGACCGGCTGCCTCGTCGATGGATCCTGCGCACGGTCGAGCTGCTCAACCTCTTGGCGGTTGGATTCAGCGCGACCCTGGGTATGCTCGGCCAGCTGCAAGTGTGGCACCTGGCGATCACCGGCGCTGCTCTCGGGATTGCCACCGGATTCTTCTTTCCCGCCTACTCGGCCTCCCTGCCACGCATTCTTGCCGAAGATGAACTCCTTGCCGCTAACGGAATCGAAGGAATGGGGCGGCCGGTACTCACTCAGGCGTTGGGACCCGCGGTGGCAGGGTACATTACCGCGGCAATCGCACCAGAGATCGCGATCATGGTGATTGTGGGAGCACACGCGCTTGCCTTCATCGCGCTGTGGTTCTTACACCCCCGCGTAGACACCGATGACGTTGGCACGCCTGATAGCGCAGCGCTCAATGAACACAGCGGTTCTGTGGTACTGCCGGTTACCGGAGCGATCCTGCTGCCGCCACTGAGCGGTACGGGCGAGGTGAGCCAGGCGCAGGGGAGCGCCGCGACAAGAACAAGTGTGTGGCAAGACTTGCGAGAAGCGGTTAAGTACGTCGTGGGCACACCGTGGTTGGCCTGGACGCTCGGCTGGAGCGCGTTCATCCTGTTCTTCTACCTGGGGCCCCTCGAAGTACTCACACCCTTCCTCATCCGCGAACAACTGGGGCTCGGTTCGGATGCATTCGCGAGTGTGCTTGCCGGTTTCGGTATCGGTGCGGCAGTGGGCTCACTGGTGATTTCTTCGTTCCCGCTGCCAAAGCACTACCTGACGGTCATGCTGAGCCTTTGGGGTCTGCCACTGGCGCTGTTCGGCCTGTTCGGATTCGTCGGGAACCTATGGATCATCGTTGCTCTAGCGTTCGTTATTGGTGCGACCGGTGGTGCCGGTACCGTGATCTGGGGAACGCTCCTGCAGCGTCGCGTACCCAGACGAATGCTGGGCCGAGTGTCCAGCCTCGACTTTTTCGTCTCCTTGGCGCTCATGCCGCTCTCCACGGCAATTGCTGGTCCGGTGGGCAAGCTGTTTCCCGTGGAATGGGTCTTTGCCACGGTGGGCGCGGTCACCGTTGCTGCAACGATCTTTGTGCTCGCGTTCGCCGGGTTGGGAAAGGACGAGCTCGATCATCCCATTCGCGATGATGCGCCCAAACTGTGATCGCGTCTGGAGACCGTGTCGCTAGAGGATGCCAGTACGCAGTGGCCAGCCTCGATCCGCGGTGAAGTTTGGATCGCGCTGCCGGCGCATGTAGTCCTCGAAATCACTCGCCTGCGCATCTGCCCAACTCGCCTGCTGCTGGTGTAGTTGTTCCAGTGGCACATCGAGCTGGTCGGGGTAGCGCTGTACCATCGCCTGGGCCAGGTGACCGCTGGCGATGGCGTCGGCACCGGCATCGTGTGCGTCGAGGAGCTCAACACCGTACACACTGGCGCAGTCGCTGAGCGTGCGCTTTCCTTTGCGGAATCGATCGACCTGGCGGTCAATGATCAGTGGGTCAACCACCTGTTCGCCGAGCACGGGCATCTCCACACCGTGACGGCGGCATTCGGCGGCAAGGAGGGTGAGATCGTAGGGAGCATTAAACACGACCAGCGGGAGGTTGTGACGTGCAACCCAGGCCAGTGAGTTAGCGATCTTGGCGGTCACCTCTGCCGCGGGTTCGCCCTCCTGCTGCGCCATTTCGGTGGAGATTCCGTGGACTTCGGTGGCACGCTCAGGAATCTCTACCCCTGGATCTGCGAGCCAGTCCGTACCCCGCTCAACGTCTCCATTCGCATCCAGGATGCCGACAAACGCAGTGACAATGCGATCATTTGCCGGATCGATACCGGTTGTTTCGGTATCGAATACGACGATCCGCTCGGCCCAAGACATCAACCATTCCTCTCTACCCGTGGCGCGTTGAGACGCAGCCAATAGAACTGTTGCGCACCGAAGGTGAGCCGGATAGTGCCATCCTCTGCGACGGCCTGGAACACCTGACCGCCGAAGCAATCCTCGAGCTCCATACCCGCGTAATCCGGCAGCGAAATCGTGGCCTGAACGGGGGAGTGCGCGAACGAGAAACAGCACAGCACCTGTTCACTGCGCAGGTGCGAGCCGCCACGATTGCGTGAGTCTTCCTCGCACAGCGTTCGCACGAAGGCGAGCACCGATTCGTGATCCGTGTCGATAACCTGCAGGTCACCCAAGCCGAAGACCGGGTGCTCGCGACGCAGGTGCAGGATGCGACGCATCCAGTGCAGCAGGGATGCGGACTGTGCCATTTGGGTCTCGACGTTGACGTGACCGTAGTTGTACACGAGTGACTGGACGACCGGGAGGTGCAGCTTACCGGCGTCGGCAGTCGAGAATCCGGCATTGCGATCGGGCGACCAATGCATTGGCGTTCGGGACGCATCGCGGTCGTTCAGCCAGATATTGTCACCCATACCGATTTCGTCGCCGTAGTAGAGGAACGGCGAACCTTTGAGCGAGAGCAGCAGGGCGTTTGCCAGTTTGATCTCGTCGAGATTGTTCTCGAGTAGCGGCGCGAGGCGGCGGCGAATCCCGACATTCACGCGCATCCGCGGGTCGTAGGCATACCAGCCGTACATCGTTTGGCGGTAGTCCTCATCAACCATCTCGAGTGTGAGCTCGTCGTGGTTGCGAAGGAACACGCCCCAGGTCGCCGTATTCGGAATCTCCAATTGGTCGCGGAGAATCTCTTCGAGCTCGGCCTTCTGCTGCGAACGCAGGGCATAGAAAATTCGCGGCATCGTGGGGAAATCGAACGCCATATGGCATTCGGGCTCATCGTCCGTGCCGAAGTAGTCGACCACTTCGTGTGGCCACTGGTTGGCTTCTGCGAGCAGCACCCGTCCCGGGTACTCATCATCGACCATTGCCCGCAGCCGTTTCACAAACTCGTGCGTTTCAGGCTCTGATTCGCCGTTGCCTTCTTCGGTTTCATACAGGTACGGAATCGCATCCAGTCGGCAGCCGTCCACACCCATATCCAGCCAGAAGCGCACGATATCGAACACCTCTTCTTGAACCGCTGGCGAGCGGAAGTTCAAATCCGGCTGGTGCGAAAAGAACCGGTGGAAGAAGTATTGCCGCCGCTCGGTATCGAACGTCCAGTTCGACTCCTCGGTGTCCACGAAAATGATTCGATAGTCGCGGAACTTGTCGTCGGTGTCGCTCCAAACGTAGTAGTCCCCGTAGGGGCCGTCCGGATCGCTGCGGGACGCCTGAAACCATTCGTGCTGATCAGAGGTGTGGTTGATGACGATGTCGATGAGCACGCGCATATTGCGTTCGTGGGCCTTGGTGACTAGCTCACGGAAATCGTCGATCGTGCCGTATTCGGGCAGCACCTCTCGGTAGTCCTCAACGTCATATCCGCCATCACGCAGCGGTGATTTAAAGAACGGCGGTACCCAGATCACATCCACGCCGAGCCACTGCAAGTAGTCGAGCTTCGAGATTAGGCCCTGAAAGTCGCCGATACCGTCACCATTGGAGTCAGCGAACGACCGTACGAGTACCTCGTAGTAGACGGCGCGTTTAAACCAGTTCTCGTCTCGCTGCAGGCCAGGAAGCATGGCGGGGGAGCCAAAGCTCATTGGATCGTCCTCACTGTGGGGTCGCGATGGGTAGGTGCGGTGGTTGATTCGGGCGTTGACTTACACTGTTGCACAATGACTCCGCGCAACCCCTTGGAAATAGCCGTTTCTCGAATTCCCACCGAGCGGCGCACTGTCTCCATCCATGGCAGCACGACGGCATATTGGGAGTACGGGCAGCGGGATGCTGAGCACACGGTTGTGCTCGTGCACGGCTTTCGCGGTACCCACCACGGTTTACAAACGCTGGTTGCAGCACTCCCGGAGTACCGCTTCCTGGCCCCCGATTTACCGGGCTTCGGTGAATCGACCCCGCTCGACAGTGAGCACACGGTTGTGAGCTATGCATCATGGCTCGGTGAGTTCTTGCAGGTCGTCGATCCGGATGCGAAGGCGATCGTGCTCGGTCACTCCTTCGGTTCCATGGTGGTTGCGAACGCGCTCAATGCTCTCACTCAACGGCGCATCGCGCTGGTGAATCCAATCGCGAGAAACGCACTGAGCGGGCCCGACCGCATCCTGACTGCCCTTGCGATCGGCTACTACCGCTTGGGCGCGATGCTGCCCTCGAAACTCGGACACGCTCTGATGGCGTCCAGAGCGATCACCCGGATCATGAGCGAAGTAATGGCAGTGACCAAGAACAGGGCCTTGCGTGCTTGGATCCACGACCAACACCGGCGATACTTCTCCCGGTTCGCCAATCGAACGGTGCTGCTCGAGGCGTTTCGTGCCTCCGTGAGCGACGATGTTGGTTCGCACGCCAATCAGTTTCCCCGTGGCACACTGCTCGTTGCCGGTGAACTGGATGCGGTGGCCCCGGTCGATGATGCTCGTTGCCTGCAGAAACAAATGACGGGAAGTGAGCTGCATATCATTCACGGGGTCGGTCATCTCGTGCACTACGAAACGCCGATCGCACTCGCGCGAATCCTGCGCGCATGGCTATGAACGAGTAGCGGGCTAGTGGCAGACTGAAACGATGCGGCGTATTGATATCGACTCGTTGGATCTGCCCGAGCTACGCGACTACGTTTCGCTCACAGATATCGCGCTGCGCAAAGTACTTGAACCTGCCGAGGGCTTATACATGGCGGAATCATCGAAGGTGATCGCGCGCGCCCTTGCCGCTGGCCACCAGCCACGCTCGGTACTTACCCAGCCGAAATTCTTGCCGCAGGTTTCTGAACTGCTGCACTCCCATCCGGACACTCCCGTATATGTGGGAAGTGAAACACTGCTGGCCGATATCACCGGCTACCGCATGCACCGGGGCATGATGGCAGCCATGCATCGACCCGTTCTGCCGGCGGCCGCTGATCTACTGGCGAACACACGCACTGCGCTCGTCCTTGATGGCATCGTGGATCACACGAATGTTGGCGCAGCATTTCGGAATGCTGCTGCGCTCGGCGCCGATGCAGTGTTCGTGACAGAACACTGCGCTGATCCGCTGTACCGCCGCAGCGTCCGTGTATCTATGGGGACGGTGCTGCAGGTGCCGTGGACGAGACTGCCGGCATGGCCGCAAGCGCAACGCCTATTCGCGGATGCGGATGTATCCTTGGCCGCACTCGCGCTTGATGAGCAAGCGATTACGCTACGCCAATTCGCAAACGGCCGCCCCGAACGAGTCGCTCTGGTGCTCGGCACCGAGGGGCACGGATTATCTGCGCCGGCATTACGAGCAGCAGACACCAAGGTCATGATTCCCATGCACCACGGCGTGGATTCACTCAACGTTGCGGCAAGCAGCGCCGTTGCACTCTATGCGCTGTTAGAGGCTCAGGATCGGCAATAACAACAGCGCACACAACCGGTGTCGGAGGTGGCGCGTAGGCTAGAACGCATGGCAGATACCTTCACCTCCTTTCCGCAGCTCACTGACTCGCTCCTAGCGACGTTCCGTAATCGTGCAGCCGATTACGACGCGAACAACGAGTTCCCCCGCGAGGACCTCCACGACCTGCAGCAGATCGGGTATCTACGTCAGTTTCTGCCAGAATCGCTCGGCGGGGCCGGCTGCACGCTGCGTGATGTCGTCAGTAACCAGGCACGGCTCGCAAGTGCCGTACCAGCTACGGCACTGGCGATTAACATGCACCTAATCACCGGGGGAGTGGCGCGCGTGCTTGCTACTCGAGGTGTCACTCCGCTCGGTGGCTCCGCGGAGGATCTCGTCTGGCAGCGAACTCAAGACGGAGCGGTAATCGCTCTTGGCATCTCAGAGCCCGGCAATGATGCTGTGCTCATGGACTCGCTTGTTACTGCTGATCCTGACGGCGACGGCGGGTACCGACTCTCCGGTACGAAGATCTTCACTTCGCTCTCGCCAGTGTGGACGCACCTGTGGTGCTTCGGTCGTGATAACAGCGGTGATGAGCCTCGGCTCGTACACGTGCTCGTCGAGCGTGAGGACGCCGGGGTAACCGTCAAGGATGATTGGGACACGCTGGGTATGCGCGCAACACAGTCGTGCTCGACCGTGCTCGACAATGTGCACGTGCCCGCATCCCGCGTCCTCGGAACCGCACCCGTAGGTCCGAGCCCGAGCCCACTGATCTTCGGTATTTTCTCGAACTTCCTCACGCTCCTGGGCGCCTGCTATCTGGGCATGGCAGAACGTGCGACAACGCTCGCAGTCGAGGCAGCACATCAGCGAACCAGCTATGTTGCCGGCAAGAGCCTTGCCGAAGACGGCGGTGTGCGTGAACTGATCGCCAGGATGGGGCAGCGGCAGCTGGCCGCGCGCATGCAATTGGAATCGGTTGCTGCCGACATTGATGCTCTGGCAGACCACGGCGCACAGTGGGCGCCACGACTGACCGCCGCGAAATTCGCGGCGACACAGGCAGCACGAGATAACGTGCGGGATGCACTCGAAGTGGTCGGTGGGTCGGCGTTCCGACGGGGCCACGAACTCGAACGGCTGTACCGGGATGTGGCGGCCAGCGTATTTCACCCCTCGCAAGATCGAAAGGTGTACGCCGGTATCGCATCCTGGTTGCTGGGGGCATAGCGGGGCGCGTTGGCACACTCCACAGAACATCCAGCAGACGAGTCAAGGTCAGTATTTGGCACGTACGCTGCCGAGCATCTCTCGCCGGCATTCCCGGCGCGTGCTCCCTGGGGTACCGCGGATAACCTGCGCGCGTGGCAGCAAGAAGCGTTGGCGCTGTACATGGCCAGGCAGCCAAAGGACTTCCTGGCGTCCGCGACTCCAGGTGCCGGTAAGACTACGTTCGCGCTTCGGCTGGCGGCCGAGCTTTTGCACGAGGGGACAGTCAACCGGATCATCGTCGTTGCCCCGACCGATCACCTGAAAACACAGTGGGCAGCATCGGCTGCGCGTGCCGGCATCCGGCTCGACCCGCGATTCTCCAATGCCCAGCGTGCGCTTTCACGAGACTTCCACGGGGCGGCAGTCACCTACGCTCAGGTGGCAATGAAGCCCTATGTGCACGAGCATCTTTGTTCTTCGGCACGAACACTGGTGATTCTCGATGAGGTGCATCACGGTGGCGATACTCTCAGTTGGGGTGACGCGCTCCGCGACGCATACGAATTCGCTGAACGGCGCCTGTCACTCACCGGAACGCCGTTTCGTTCCGATACCGCCCCCATCCCGTTCGTGCGTTATGCACCGGATGCGCAGGGTATTCGCGTGTCGAAGGCTGACTACACCTATGGCTACGGTCGAGCGCTGGCGGACGGCGTCGTGCGGCCCGTCATGTTTATGAACTACGCCGGGAGTATGCGCTGGCGTGACACGGCTGGCGAAGATATGTCCGCGAGCTTGTCCGACGACAACACAGCTGACGTTATCTCGCAGGCTTGGCGTACGGCCCTCGACCCCGAGGGTGAGTGGATGCAACAGGTGCTGCGGGCAGCTGACCAACGACTCACCGAGGTACGGCGGGATGTACCGGATGCCGGTGGCCTGGTGATTGCGACCGATCATGAGGCCGCTCGCGGATATGCGGCGCTGTTGCAACACATCACCGGCACGGCGCCCGCGCTCATCCTCAGCGACGATAAGGGTGCATCCGCACGCATCGACGAGTTCTCGCAATCGACCGAACGCTGGATGGTGGCGGTACGGATGGTGTCAGAAGGCGTCGATGTGCCTCGACTAGCGGTGGGTGTATACGCCACCAGTTCATCCACACCACTGTTCTTTGCACAGGCAATCGGCCGGTTCGTCCGTGCTCGACGGCGCGGTGAGACCGCGACAGTGTTTATGCCCTCAGTACCCAAACTTACGGCCCTGGCGCATGCTCTTGAGCAGGAACGCGATCACGCACTGGACCGCAGATCGGATGCCAAGGAAGAAGCGGACGGGATGTCTGCCGAAGAGCGCGAGCTTGCCGAGGCACAACGGGAAGAGTCGGCCAGTGATGAACTCACGCGGTACAAGTTCGAGGCGATCTCTTCGGATGCGCAATTTGAACGCGTGCTCTATGACGGTGGGGACTTTGGCTACGCCGCAGAGGTCGGCTCGCTTGAGGAATTGGAATACCTCGGTCTTCCCGGCATCCTCGATCATGACCAGGTCGCCGATGTGCTTCGCACCCGTGCGCACCGCCAACGTCGCATCCAGGACGACCGTGCTCGAAACCTTGTGGATGACGGCCACTCCACAGTGAAACCGGTTCATCGCTCGTTGAAAGAACAGCGCACACTACTGAACTCACTCGTCGGCCTATACGCGAGACAGTCAAGTATGCCCCACGGAAAGGTTCATGCCGAGCTGCGCAGAATCTGTGGCGGTCCGGCCGTAGCGCAGGCAACAGCACACCAGATTCAGCAGCGAATCAACGAGCTTCGCCGGCGCCTGCACTAACGCTTAGTCCTGCGGGTGAAGCTCCGGGTGATCCTTTGGCAGCGGATCCTCCAGGTCGGTGTTGCCGCCGCCACGGCGTTTGCGGATGCTCTGTCGCACCTTATGAACGACGTACCAGATCACGACAATGGCGACGAGCGCAACCACCACGTATTTGAGCCAATCAGCGACATTGATGATCGCTTCCCAGTTCGAGCCGAGCACGTAACCGCCGTAGACGAACAGGGTATTCCAGATCGCCGAACCGAGGAAGGTCAGCAGCCCGAACTTCCACCAGTTCATTCGCTCCACACCGGCGGGGATGGAGATCAGCGAACGGAAGATTGGCAGCATGCGGCCAAAGAACACGGTCCAGTAGCCGTGCTTGTTGAACCATGCGATGGTTTTCTCGATGTCCTTACGATCCACGAGCGGTAGCGCCGCAAGCAGCCTCACCGTGCGATCGTGACCGAGAGCAACGCCGACACCGTAGAGAGCGAATGCGCCGACGGTGGAACCGATCGTCGCCCAGATGAGCGCCTCTACCCAGGTAAAGCCGCCGTCGGGCAGGCCAGCAGTGAATCCCGCTAGCGGCAGGATGACTTCGGAGGGGATTGGTGGGAAGAGATTCTCCAACAGAATTAGCAGACCCACACCGATCGCGCCCAGCCAGTTCATGACAGAGACGGCCCAATCGCCGATTGCGCCAAGAGATTGGTTTGCCGTATCTGCGGCCTGGATCGCTACGAGGTGGAGGTTTGTTATCACCGTGTCAGGCTACCAACGGGCCTTCCGGTAATCGTGCGGCGAAACGCGACGGCGCGTGCTCGGTGTGGAAAACGAATATTCCCCGGTGGTTCGACCGGGGAATATTCACTGGTGCGCGAGGGGGGACTTGAACCCCCACGACCTAATGCGGCCACTAGCACCTCAAGCTAGCGCGTCTACCTATTCCGCCACCCGCGCAGGTGTGCGGCTCAATGAGCACGAAGTAACACACTAATCGGATAACTGGTTTCGTGCAAATCGAATCGTCCCGTCAATTGTTGCCAATATGACGATCAACTGGGCAGTGCACAGTCGAATCGCACTATCGTGACACTATGTCCGACCAGCAGCCTGCATCCCAAACAACCGACACCCATCATCCCGTGGGACTTGAAACCGGTTTTACTCGGGTGGAACGACCGTGGGAGGCTCCGCTGGACTCACTGCTAGCTGACCCAACCGTCGAACTCACTCGCGAGTTGATTCGCATCGACACCCAAAACTGGGGTGGTGGTGTGAGTAACGGTGAGCAGGCCGCCGCAGAGTGCCTAGCGGCGCGGCTAGAGGGGCTCGGAGTCACACCGACACTGTTTGAATCGGTTCCTGGCCGAACCTCAGTCGTTGCGCGAATTCCAGGCAAGAACCCGAACAAGCCGGCGCTTGTTGTACACGGGCACACGGATGTCGTTCCGGCGAATGCCGATGATTGGACGCATGACCCGTTTGGTGGGGAAGTGCACGACGGCATGATCTGGGGGCGCGGTGCGGTGGACATGAAGAATATGGACGCCATGATTATCACCGCGTTGGAATCCATGGCGGCTAGGGGAGTGCAACCCGAGCGGGAGCTCATCGTTGCGTTCTTCGCCGATGAGGAGGATGCGGGCAAACTCGGCGCCCAATACGCGGTCGATACCTATCCCGAGTTGTTCGCTGGAGCAACGGAGGCGATCAGTGAAGTAGGCGGCTTCTCGGTTTCCGTTGCTGGTAAGCGTGCGTACCTCATCCAAACCGGAGAGAAGGGAATGCTGTGGGTCCGGCTACACGCTCGGAGGCGCGCGGGTCACGGATCACGGTTGATTCCCGCAGAAGACAACTCGATTTCTGTGCTCGCAAGCGCAATCTGTCGATTGGCTGCGTTTGACTGGCCGATCAAACTGGGGCCGACGGCTTCGGGGATGGTGGCCGCGATTGCAGACCTCGCGGGCGTCGATCGTGACGCCTCCGAACCGGACGATCTGGCCAGACTTGCCGGTAGCGCAGCCAGCTGGCTTCGTGCCGCCTTACGGGTAACGGCGAATCCAACCATGCTCAGTAGCGGCTATAAACACAATGTGGTGCCCGAGCGTGCGAGCGTTGCCATCGATATTCGCCCACTGCCCGGCACTGAAGCTGCGACCCTCGATGCGATTCGTGAGGTGGTTGGACCGCAGATCGGCGTTGAGATCGACTGGCAGGTGAACGGATACGAATCACCAGCATCCGGTCCGCTCGTTGAACAGGCGGTTGCATCGCTACAGGCACATGACGCAAACGCCACGATGATTCCGTACCTATTGCCGGCCGGTACCGATAACAAAGCGTTAGAGCGTCTGGGAATCTCCGGGTACGGTTACACGCCGCTGTTGCTGCCGGAGGAGCTCGACTTCCCGGGAATGTTCCACGGAGTCGACGAGCGGGTTCCCTGTGCATCTGTGGTGTTTGGCCGCGTGGTGCTCGAGGATTTTCTTACTCGCTACTAAAGTCTTGCCAGTCCAACGTCGAGAAGGAAGTGCACGATGGGTTGGTTTGAAGCGATCATTCTGGCAATTGTTCAGGGGCACACGGAGTTCCTGCCGATTTCCTCCAGCGCACATATTCGCATCTTCGGTGAAATGCTCGGCACCGGTGACCCTGGGGCGACCTTTACCGCCATCATCCAAATCGGCACCGAACTCGCCGTCCTTGTTTACTTCTGGAAGGACATCGTGCGGATTATTCGCGCGTGGTTTGGCTCGCTGCGTGGCAGCGTAGCTAAGGACGACCCGGATGCGCGCATGGGGTGGCTGATTATTATCGGCTCCATTCCGATTGTGGTGCTGGGCTTCGCGTTGCAAGACGTCATTCGCAGCAGCTTCCGCTCGCTCTGGCTGGTAGCTGCCATGCTCATCCTCTTCGGCATCATCCTCGGTCTTGCCGATGTACTGTCACGACGAACAAAGACGCTCACGAACCTAACGTGGAAGGACGGTCTCGTATACGGAGGGGCCCAGGCCCTGGCGCTGATCCCCGGCGTATCTCGGTCAGGCGGCACTATCACTGCTGGGCGGCTCATGGGATATGACCGGCCATCAGCTGCCCGCTATGCCTTCCTGCTTGCGATTCCGGCGGTGCTCGGCTCTGGAGGGTATGAGGTGCTCACGGCATTCCGCGATCCCGATGTCGCTGCGATCGCCTGGGGGCCAACGCTACTCGCGACGGTGATTTCCTTTGTCGTTGGCTGGCTGGTGATTGCGTTCCTGATGAAGTGGGTCGAGACTCGCAGCTTCATGCCGTTCGTGCTGTATCGGATCGGACTAGGAACGCTGCTTATGGTGCTGCTGATCACCGGTGTGCTTGACCCGATGGCGGGTGCGGGAGCGTAACTGGCGGCCTAGACTGAATACGTGCAACGAACCGATAGCTGGCCTGCCCCCAACGTTCCTTCGCTTCCCGGCGATGCTGTGGCGGTGCAGCTCTACGATTCCGCTCGGCAGCAAACGCTGCCCGTAGCTACACTTGACGGTTCAGCGTCGATATATGTCTGCGGTATTACGCCATATGACGCTACCCACCTGGGGCACGCGGCCACCTATGTCGCATTCGATACCTGCATCCGAGCGCTTCGACAGCAGGGAATATCGGTGCGGTATGCGCAGAACATTACGGATGTTGACGACCCGTTGTTCGAGCGAGCAACTCAAACCGGTGCGGATTGGCGCGAACTGGCTGCATCCCAGACCGATCTGTTTCGCAGCGATATGACTGCGCTGCGTGTGATTCCGCCGGATGACTACGTGCGGGTTCAGGATGTGATTCCGCAGGTTGCTGATGCCGTGGCGCTCCTGCTTGAGCGTGGT
Organism: Pseudoclavibacter sp. Marseille-Q3772; assembly: GCF_916618895.1. Classification (NCBI taxonomy): domain Bacteria; kingdom Bacillati; phylum Actinomycetota; class Actinomycetes; order Micrococcales; family Microbacteriaceae; genus Pseudoclavibacter; species Pseudoclavibacter sp. Marseille-Q3772. The sequence continues at coordinate 367,867 of NZ_OU745391.1, read as the reverse complement.
TTCGCCTATGCGGTTGAAACCAAGGATGCAAACGAACAGGACATCTACCTCGATATTCAGGCGGTTCAGCGGGAGTGCGATTTCCGTGTGGGTTGCGTGAGCCACTACTCACCGCCGGAGCTGTCTGAACGGTTCGTAGAGTTTGGCGGAGATCCGGAACGCGAAGGCAAGCGCTGTCCGTTCGATCCACTGCTCTGGCGCGCGGCTCGAGAACACGAACCTTCCTGGAACACGCAGGTTGGTGCCGGGCGACCCGGTTGGCATGTTGAATGCACCGTGATTGCCCTGCAGACGCTTGCAGGCACGCCCGGACCCACATCCATCACCATCCAGGCCGGTGGTGCTGACCTGAAGTTCCCACATCACGAAATGACGGCGGCACATGCGTGTGCGCTTTCGGGCGACGGTTTCGCGAGTCATTTTGCACATGCCGGTCTTGTTGCGTACCAGGGGGAAAAGATGTCGAAATCGCTCGGCAACCTCGTGCTGGTGTCGAAGCTCATGGCAGCCGGTGTCGATGCGGCGGCAATTCGCTTGGCGATCCTGCGAAACCATTACCGCAGGAATTGGGAATGGGATGACGCGCTGTTGGCAGCCGCGAACGAACAATTGCAGCGCTGGCGCGAAGCAGCCAAATCGGCGAGCGACGATGTCGACGATGTTGACGAGGTACAGCGAATGCGCGTTGCCATTGCAGCCGACCTCGATACCCCGCAGCTGATCCAGATCGTTGATGAGTGGGCTGCGATTGAGCGCCGAGGACGCGGAGTGATCACGGCAGTGGATGCACTGCTTGGTATTGACCTACTCGCTTAGCGATCAGTCGGTAGTAGGCACCGTTTAGGTGTCGTTGTCGTCACGGGGAGTTTCGTCCGCAAGGAAGCGCTCAAACTCAGCTGCGATCGCATCGCCCGATGCCGCATCCGACTCCACCGTGTCACGAGCCTGCTCCAGGAACGTGACATAGTGCTGGAGTTCCTCATCCATGGCAATAGCATTGCTGACCTGTGCCTGCCAGTGTTGGCCTGCCTCAACGAACGAAGCAGTGTCCAGGGACACCTGAAGCACGCGCTCCAGTTCGCGCATGAGCGCAAACACGGCCTTTGGCGAGACACTGTCCGGGGTGGATGCATAGTGTGGCACCTGCGCCCACAGTGACAGCGCCGGGATGCCTTCGGCAGCGGCTAGCTCTGTGATCGCCGACATGATGCCGGTTGGACCCTCGTATTGGGAACTATCGATACCGAATTCCCTTTGGATCGCGGCATCATCACTGGTGAGTTGTACGGGAATATCGCGCGTGTGCGGCGTATCCGCCAACAGTGCGCCAACGACAACGATGCGCGAAATCTGCTCCTGGAGACAACAGTCGACGATCTGCTTTGAGTACTGGCGCCAGCGCATCGAAGGTTCGGTACCGGTGAGGGCATACAGTCGCGTTGGGTTCGGCGACTGCTTCGCGTCAGCTTCGGTCTGAGGCTCAGACGCACTGTGAATCTTGGTGCTGGGCCAGCGCAGTGAACGGGTACCATCCTCGCTGCGTACGATGTGCGGCCGGGCGGCGGCGAAATCGTAGTAGGCGTCATCGTCAAACGTTGCGCAGACATGGTTGAACTCGAGCTGTCGCATCATGGCGGATACCGCAGTACTTGCCGCCTCGCCGGCATCGTTCCAACCGCTCATCGCGATCACGAGTGTTCTGCCGTGTGCAAATTCCGGCTGCTCGTTAGCATCGAACAGAGCGTCATTCATCAACGTGTCATGCTCCCCAAAAGAAGATCGGTTCGATCTAGCCTACGTGCTGCGAACAGTGCCGGCCAGCGGGCGGGCCGTCGTAGTGGCGGCATCCTGACCTTGGAATCGCCGGGTAGCCACGTACACTCACAACTATGACCTCCTATACACCGCAGGCCGTGCTCTGGGATATGGACGGCACCATCGTTGATACTGAGCCACAGTGGATCAAAGCCCAGAATGACTTCCTCGCCCGCCGCGGGCTAGCGCAGCTGTCTGCTGAGCAAGAACGCCGCTTGGTTGGAGCCTCGCCGACCATCACCGCCGAGGTATTTGCCGAACAGGGAGTTACGGATTTGCCAGCGGAAATCGCTGCTGAAGTGACCGCGCAGGTGGTGCAATCGCTCAGTCGCGGGGTTTCGCGACGTCCCGGGGCATATGAGCTCATTCAGCAGCAGCTAGCCGCGGGCGTACCAATCGCACTCGTTACGAACTCGAGCCATTCGCTTGTGAATGCGGTGCTCACCGGACTGGACCTGCAGGATTGCTTTGATGCGATTGTTGCTGCCGAAGATGTTCGTGAGGGGAAACCGAGTCCGGAACCGTTTTTGCTTGCAGCTGACAAGCTCGGCGTTGCCCCAGAGCGCTGCCTGGTGATTGAGGACTCATTGAATGGACTACGGGGCGCACTTGCTGCGGGATGCACTGCCCTTGCAGTTCCGCACGGCGTCGATATCCCGGAGAACGAACACTACCTTCGTCGGGATACGCTTGAGGGTCTCAATTGGCAGACGCTTCGCAGCCAAGTAACGCACGTCCGCGGTGAGCGCAGCTGACCGCTCCGCTGCGGTCAACAACACCACACAACCGATTCGAAAGTTCCTCGATGATTCCATCCCCGCCGTCCGGCCCGTTTCGAGAAGGGGAGCGCATTCAGCTCACCGACCAAAAGGGTCGAATGACCACGACATGGCTGCGTGCCGGCGGTCTCATTCATTCCCAGTACGGCACGATCAGCCATGACGATCTGATTGGGCTACCAGACGGATCCTTGGTGACCAGCAAAGGGGGTACTGAGTATCTAGCGCTGCGGCCACTGCTCACAGATGTGGTGATGTCGATGCCTCGCGGTGCGGCAATCATCTATCCGAAGGATGCGGCGATGATTCTGGCGAAGGCCGATATTCGTCCGGGTGCGCGCGTGGTTGAGGCTGGTGTGGGTTCCGGAGCACTGTCGCTGTGGCTATTGCGGATGCTTGGTGGTACCGGACAGCTGACGAGTTTTGAACGCCGGGAAGAGTTCGCTGAAGTTGCGCGCGGTAATGTCGAGAGTGTTCTCGGCCCGGCACTCGCGAACTGGCGGATCGCCATCGGCGATCTGAATGATGCGCTGCCGCGTGAATGCGAGTCGCAAACTGTGGACCGCGTGATCTTGGACATGCTCGCCCCGTGGGAATGCCTGGACGCGGTGGCAGACGCGCTCATCCCTGGGGGAGTGCTGTGCTGCTACGTCGCTACGGTCACGCAGCTGTCGCGGGTGGCCGAAGCCATCCGGACACATGGCGGATTCACGGAGCCTGAGGCCGACGAAACGATGGTTCGCGGCTGGCATGTAGAAGGGCTTGCCGTTCGGCCGGACCATCGCATGGTGGCGCACACCGGGTTTCTGCTCACCGCCCGCAGACTCGCCCCTGGAGCGCGTTTGCCGAAGAAACCGGCGAGTACGAAGGCGGCCGGTAGCGATGCCGATCGGGAAGCATGGACCCCCAGCGATTCGCAGGCGTGGTCATTGGCATCAACGGGTCAGCGAGACGTCAGCGATAAGGTCTTGCGAAAGCGAGGTAGGGATGCGCAGCGCGCGGCAGCACAGGCGCGTCACGAACCGCCGGTATCGTACACACAGAACCCGTCGACAACCGACGCGGATACCGCATCCGAACACCGTGCTGGCGAGGAAGAACAGCGATGAAGAACCTGCGAACTGCCGGCGTTGTCGCAATGGCGACAGCGATGAGTGCCGCGTTGTTGCTGAGCGGCTGCGCCACGATCCCAGATAGCGACCGGCCAAATCAGTGCACACCGACCGATCGTTATGACGTGGAACGCGAAGGTAACGGTAGCGGCCCAGTCGCGACAAGCAACGGTGTTGCGTCGTTCACTCTCGCGGTCTTTGACGAGTCGGGTACAGTAATCCGCCCCGATAGTGCGCTGCGCGCGGATGAGTCGGGAGTTCCGCTCCCGCTGAGCATTACTCAGCTCGACGAGCGAGGATTTGCACCGATCAGTGAGATTATGCGCTGCGCACAGGCCGGCGAAACGGTTCGAGCCACGATCCCGATGAACGACTTCGGTTCGGCCCCCGGACAGCTGACCGAAGCGGACAGCGAGGAATCGGTGACGGTTCAAGTCGCAATTCAGCGAGTGTTTCACTCGGCAGCAAGCGGCAGGATCTTGCCGCCGCAATCAGGGATTCCAGCCGTGGTCTCGGCTCCCGACGGTACCCCCGGCGTTACGATGCCCGGCGAGCCCGCACCCACACAGCTGCGGGCGGGAACCACTATCGCGGGATTCGGTGAGTCAGTTGTAACCGGAGACAAACTCACCGTGCACGTTGCGGTGTATTCCTGGCGAAATGGCCGAGTGCTCACTTCTACGTGGGAATCGCACAGCAGCGCATTCCAGCTGAAGGTCGGTGCCGACGATGGGATGTTTGGTGTCAGCGAGGAACTCGTCGGCGAAACAGTGGGCTCGCGACGAGTGATCGTCGTGCCGGCGAGCGAGGTGAATTCGCAGCCCGAGACGTTCGGTGCGGTGCTCCCTCAGGACGATGCTGCCGTATTCATCGTCGATATTCTCGGGCGCGATGAGTAGCAACACGACTCGATCATGGCTGAGCCACTGAAGCCGCAGGACCTGCGCCGCTTGCAGCTGCTCGTTGCACTGCAACAGCACGGTGCGCCGATGACGGGGAACGAGCTATTTGCCGCTGTCCCCGAGTACCGCAACGGGTCTGAGACGCAACGCTCGGATGCGCTTGAGAAACTGCTTGAGCGTGATCGCGAAGCGCTCGCCCAAGACGGATTTGTCGTCGACGTCGTTGTGGACGAATCAGCACCGGGCGACCGTTCGCGGTGGCGCTATGCCCTCTCCGCTAGGAACGAGCAAACGGTATCGCTCAACGCCGAGGAAGCGTTCTTGGTGGCAGTTGCCACTGGCTGTTGGCTGGATGAGGGCATCGCCATGGATGCGCGCCGGAGCTACCTCAAACTGCTCGGTATGTCGCAGGACGGCACGCGGCCTTCTGTGAGCATGCCAACCCTGCGCCTAGTCACGCATCCTTCGTTTACGCCACTGCGCGATGCTGCCGCCACCGGTCACCTTGTGACCTTTAGCTACACGAACCAAGACGAACACGCGCCAAAGCAGCGAAGGGTTGTCCCATTGCAATTGGTTCAGCATCGTGGTCGATGGTTGTGTAATGCCTGGGACCTTGATCGGGATGCGGAACGGAACTTCGTACTATCGCGAATTGTTTCAGAGGTGGTCCAGCACCCTGAGGTGCCGGAAGTGCCGAAGGCTCGCACTGATGTACCAGCGATGCTTGATGAACTCGCCGCGAACAATCCCGCTGTGCTTGAAGTCGAAGCGAGCAGCCGGACTGCCGCTGAGCTCAGTCGCCGAGCAGCGGTAGTCAACGCGGTCGATGGTGATCGCGTGCAAATGCATGTTTACGACTGGGATCACGGGTTATTGGCTGATGAACTCGCCGCTTTTGGTACTCAGGTGCGTGTACTGAGTCCGCCGGAGCTTCGGGAACGAGTGCGTATCCGAATGCAGCGGGCGCTTACCGCACAGCGTGCCGTTATCGAGAAGCAGGACACATGAGTCAGATGCAGAATCCAGACGTGTTGCTCACGATGAACGTGCTGCGGTTTTTACGCACTAAACCATTCGGTGTGGACCTCGTCGAGATGGCTGATCTGTTCGGTCAAACACCCGAGCAGATGCGGGCCATCATTGACTATCTGTGGACGGTCGAGGTCTTGGACACTGACGGTAGTGCAGCACCCGAGCGTCTGCTTGATTTTGACGCTGAAGGGCTAGAGCTCGCCGACCCGTGGGTGAAGTTGACGCATGATCCGCTTGGTGAAATTCCGCTCTCACTGCCTCCACAGGAAATCGCCACCGTGCATTTGGGCTTGCAAGCACTTGCTGGAGCGGCATCAGGAGCGCAGCGGGAACAGATTATTCGTCTTGCCGAGAAGATCCGACAGGGGTCAGGAAACGCCGTCACGGTGGATGAGGACCAGCACTTCGCAGTGATTCAAGATGCTGTCGTTCAGCAGCGTCAGTTGATATTGACCTACCAGAGCGAATCCGCACAGGCCTCGGTGGAACGAACGGTGGACCCGCTACGGATCGAGATTCTCGACGGCATGGCCTATCTGAACGCCTTTTGTCATAGCGCGAATGCGCTGCGGTGGTTTCGGGCGGATCGGATCTCCAACGTGAGCGTGGGGGATCCAGTGCGTGACGCCTACTCGGAGGAAGCGATTCACCGCACCCTTACCGTTACGGGAAGGAAACTGCCCCGGGTGACCTGTCGCGTGAATGCGGCGGGGCTGACCCTATTGCAACCATACTTGCGGCCACGTAAACGCATCCCGGTCGTGCAAGGGGATGCGACGGCAGAGGTTACCTTTCCCGTGCGTTCCTTCGATGTGCTCGCTTCACTGGTTGCCCGGTCTGCCGGAGGGATCGTCGTCCTCGAACCAGCTGCAGCTCGCGAGCATGTGATTGCGTGGTGCTCTGCCGCAATCGATTCCTACGCCGTAGACTGATAGACACTATGCCGTGGTGGAGTTGGATGCTGATCTGGGGCGGACTCATCGCCCTGCTCCTTGGTGTACTCATCGTCGGTGCAATCTGGCTGCTCAGGAAAGGCCGAGCGGCACTGGCGGAACTTGAACGCTTAGAAGCACTCAACGAGGCCGCACGTGAAGCCATCGACGCCCACGCACTGCCGAAACCGTCACCCAATAAAGCGTCGGTACTACGGCCGTTCAGCGAGGTTCGCGATGAGTACCGTCTGGTTATGGCCGAACGGTCCGAGCGAAACGACGGGCGTCGCGAGCAGCGGCTGCAGCGGGCCAAGTCGCTCATTGCCACAGACCCGACACGGTACAAGTTCCTAATCGAAGCGAAAACAAAGGAAGACCCATGCCCATAGCTGGCCTGCAAGGATGGCACCTGATCATCATTCTGCTGCTTGTGCTGCTGCTATTTGGCGCACCCAAGTTGCCGCAGCTGGCCAAGAGTCTCGGCCAGTCCATGCGAATCTTCCGCGGCGAGATGCGCGAGATGAAGCAGGAATCGCAAGACGCCAAGGGCTCGCGCGACCACGCATCCACCGACACCGCACAGCGCAACAGCGACGAATCGTCCCAACACCCACGGCTTTAGCAACGTGACCGCTGCTCGACGTGAGAAGCGGCCAAAGTACTCGCGCAAACACAATCCGCACGGGGCCATGGGCCTCATGGATCACCTTGTCGAGTTCCGTAACCGGTTCGTCATCTCAGCCATCGCCATCGCCGTGGCGATGGTTGGCGGGTTTTTCCTTACCGATTTGGTATTCGACCTATTGCGTCGACCGGTCGAGCTGTTGATGGAACAGCGCGGCGGTCGAGTATCGATCAACTTCGGCAATGTTACGACGGCGTTCGATCTGCGACTGCAGATGTCGCTAACGCTGGGCATCGTGCTTGCCTCCCCGGTATGGCTCTATGAATTCTGGATGTTCCTGATGCCGGGGCTGAAGAAAACCGAGCGACGCTATGCGCTCGGCTTCCTTGGCACAGCCATACCGCTATTCCTCGGGGGAGTGGTGCTGGGCGTACTGGTGATGCCCAGAATTGTCGAGGTGATGGCGGCTTTTGCTCCGCAAGAGGACACCGTCTGGTATGACGCCAAAACGTATTACTCGTTCGCACTGACACTGTGTATTGCCGTAGGTATTGCCTTCGTCGTGCCGGTCGTGCTGGTGATGCTGAATTTCGCCGGCGTGCTGCGGGGACGGGCGATCCTCAAATCGTGGCGCATGGCCGTGATGATTTCGGCGCTGTTTAGTGCAATGGCGACGCCATCAGCGGATGTGCTCAGCATGTTTTTGCTGATGATCCCGATGATTCTGCTGTACTTCATGGCGACTGGCATTGCGCTGCTGCACGATCGTCGGGCCGATGCGCGCACGCAGCGACGGGAACGCGTATTGGATTCCGAGTTACAGCAAACTCTCACCACCTAATAGGAGCGGCATGTCTGAGCTGAGCCCATCCGAACGTTATGCGAATGCTAAGCGTGATGCGGCCTACCCGAGTGTGCGCTTGTTCCGTTCTCTGCAACGTTTCGACCTCGATGACTTTCAACGTCGTGCGTGTGAGTCGTTGGAAGACGGCAGATCGGTACTCGTTGCTGCTCCCACCGGTGCTGGAAAAACCATCGTTGCGGAGTTTGCGGTGTTCTGCGCGATGCGCGATCCGAACGCAAAGATTTTCTACACCACACCAATCAAAGCCCTTTCGAACCAGAAATTCCGTGAACTTGTTGAGGACTATGGCGCCTCAGAGGTGGGCCTGCTCACGGGAGACGTAAATATCAATTCGCAGGCGCGAATCGTGGTCATGACCACCGAAGTGCTGCGGAACATGATCTATGCATCCAGTGCGCTGCTGGATGATCTTGCCTATGTGGTGATGGACGAGGTGCACTATCTCGCCGACCGGTTCCGAGGGGCCGTGTGGGAAGAAGTCATCATTCACCTACCGAGCGAGGTACGCCTCATCGCGCTCTCGGCGACGGTCTCCAATGCCGAAGAGTTTGGCGATTGGCTGCAGACGGTCCGGGGCACGACCGACGTTATCGTCTCCGAACGCCGCCCGACCCCCCTGTACCAACACGTACTGGTCGGCGACCGGATGTATGACCTGTTTCGGCAGCGAGACGGTCGAGACACAACGAACGTAAACCCCGAGCTGGAACGAGCGACCCGACACGCCGGATCGGGGCGACCGGGTAAGCGTGGCGGCTATCACCACCGTCAGCAACGGCGCCTTGACCGAGGACCGTTCGTCGATATGCTCGATGAGTTTGGTCTACTGCCGGCAATCTTCTTCATCTTCTCCCGAGCTGCCTGTGATGATGCGGTCCGACAGGTATCGAGGTACGGTATCAGCCTCACTACCGCAGCCGAGCGCGAAGAGATTCGCGAAACCGTTGAAGAAGCAACGCGAAACCTCCTAGATGAGGACCTCGCGGTACTCGGCTTCTGGCAGTGGCGGGATGCACTCGAGCGGGGGATTGCGGCCCATCACGCGGGACTGCTGCCGGTGTTTAAGGAGGTCGTTGAGAACCTCTTTCAGCGGCGGTTGGTCAAGGTTGTCTTTGCGACCGAAACGCTTGCGCTCGGAATCAATATGCCCGCGCGCACAGTGGTCTTGGAAAAGCTCGAGAAATTCAACGGAGTGGCTCGAGTGCCGATTACCCCCGGTGAATACACCCAGCTGACCGGTCGAGCTGGGCGTCGTGGCATTGATATCGAGGGGCACGCAGTTGTGCAATGGCAGGAAGGGATGCATGCCAGTGCGATCGCCAGTCTCGCCTCGCGCCGGTCTTACCCACTGAACTCATCCTTCCGCCCCACCTACAACATGGCCGTCAATATGATTGACCGCTTCGGGCGTGAACGCACCAGGGAGCTGTTGGAGTCGTCGTTCGCCCAGTTCCAGGCCGATCGTGCAGTGATCGATATTGCTCAGCAGATCTCGCAGCAGCAGGAGGCACTTGCAGGCTATCTCGAGGCGATGCAGTGCCATCGCGGTGACTTTCTGGAATACTCGCGCCTGCGCCGTGAGCTCAGCGATGTCGAGAAATCGCGGATACCGAAGGGTCAGGCCGGATTCGAATCCGCTCGTGAAGAGCGTAATGAGCGGCTCACGCAATTGCGGGATCAGCTCAAGCAGCACGAGTGTCATGACTGCGCTGAGCGAGAGGATCACGCGCGCTGGGCCCAGCGCTACTGGCGACTTGAACGTGACACGTCGCGGCTCATCCAGCAGGTTCATGATCGCACCGGTTCGGTTGCTCGTACATTCGACCGAATTACGGATGTGCTCGAGGAGCTCGGCTATATCGTCCCGGACCCAGAACGCGGTGGCCTACAGGCTAGCGTGCATGGCAACAACCTGCAGCGCATCTTTGGCGAGCGCGACCTATTGATGGCCGAATGCATCCGCAAACAATACTGGCTGGATCTCGACGCCGCGCAATTAGCGGCGATGTGCTGTGCGCTGAGCTATGAGCCGCGGCGCGAAGAGGAGAATCCGCCCATCGGTCACCTTCCAAAGGGGAAGTTTCGAGAGGCGTTGGCCGAAACCGAAGCAACCTGGCTGCGGCTAGATGAGCTTGAAGATCGTCACGGAGTCCCGCGGACGAACCCGCTTGCCACTGGATTGGTGCCGGCAATGTATCGCTGGGCCAGCGGCGTCCCGCTTGATCGCGTGCTCGAGCGAACGGATCTTGCCGCGGGCGACTTTGTCCGGCAGGTTCGTCAGGTCGTTGACCTGTTGGACCAGCTGCAAACGGTTGCCGGGGGCAGACTGGCAGCAACAGCGAAACAATCGCGTCAGCTGATCTATCGCGGCATCGTCGCGATGTCAGGGGCAGAGGGATGAGACCAGCGGCTGAGCGTGCAAGTCACCTTGCGCTTCGTCTCGGCGCTGCACTCGCGGGTGGCATGCTGCTTGCCTGTGCCTATCCGGGATACGGACTGTGGTGGCTGGCGATACCCTCGACCATGCTCATCTGCGCCGCCATCCGCGGCGCGACCGCGCGCATCGGTGCGGCAGCTGGAGCAGTGGCCGGAGCGGCGTTCTATCTGCCGCATATTTCCTGGTCACAGCTCTTTCTAGGTCCGCTGCCGTGGCTCGCACTCGCCGGCGTTATGACGGCGTGGTGGGCTCTGTTTGGAAGTCTGTTCGCGGGAATCTATCGCAACCTCGGGGTGAAGATAGCGCGCACGGAACCTGGTCTGCGCGCATCCTCGACCAACCAGGCATCGGCTGTGCGCATTGCCGCGGCGATTGCCGGGGCTTGGACGTTACGAGAATGGTTATCCTCTACGGTCCCTTACGGTGGGTTTGCATGGGGGCGGCTGGCGCAATCTCAAGCAAACTCGCCAATGCTCGAAGCAGTCGCATGGACCGGCACCTCAGGGTTGACCTTCGTACTTGCATTCCTAGCCGCTTACGCACTCGAAGTGCTGATGCGTGAGCTGCAGCGTGCTCGCGAATCTCACCGCGTGACGAAACCGCAGCCCTCGATGAGCGAACGCCTGGCACCAGCCGCCGCGCTTGCATCCGTGCTGGCGCTGCTGTTGGTCATTCCAGCCTGGTCGCGCGTTACGCCTGCGGATTCGCAAGGCACAGCGACGGTTCTTGCGGTCCAAGGGGATTCTCACGGCGCGAGCTATTTCATCCCCGCTGAGCCAGGGCAGATTTTCTACGAGCACGCCCAGGCAACGCTCGACGGCTTGGGGAGCGGGCCGATTGATCTCGTGTTGTGGCCCGAAGGGTCAGTTGATGTGAGCCCATTGTTGGATGAGCGGATCGCTGACGCGCTCACCTCCTTGGAGCAACGCACGGGAGCACCGATCCTGTTCAACACCGTGACCTGGCAGGGTCAGCTCACGCGCGATTCCGAAACCTTTAACTCGCAGGTGCTGTGGCGTGATGGCCAGATGGCCGGTCAGTATGACAAGGTTCGCCCCATCCCATTCGGTGAGTATGTGCCGAACCGGGAGTTCTTTGAACTCTTGGTTCCTGATCTCATCGGCCTCATTCAACGCGAGTACTCGCCGGGGGAGCGCAGTAACGTTCTCAGCGTTGAAGATGCGCAGTACGGAGTGTTTATCTGCTTCGACATCGTCGATGACGCACTCACACGCAGCGCAATCAATGAGGGCGCCCAGGTACTACTCGCGCCAACCAACAACGCCGATTTTGGGCGCACCGACGAAGCAGCCCAACAACTGGCATTCGCGCGGATGCGTGCGGCTGAGACGGGGCGCGCCATGGTCCAGGTCTCAACTGTGGGGATGAGCGCAGCGTACGATGCCGACGGTAGCGAGCTCGCGGCACTGGAGTGGTACACGCCGGGCACAATGCGAGTCGTCGTACCGTTACGGTCCGGCACAACACCAGCGGTCGCTATAGGCGCTCAGATTGAGGCGGGATGCAGCCTGCTGGCCCTGATTTGCGGCGTGCGCTGGCGTCGGTCGCAGTCGAGATTGTTCTTATAAAACGCTGCTGCTGCCGACACGCGGTGTGACGGCAGCAGCGAAATGGTGCAGGGGGAGAGCGGTGCGCTACTTCTTCTTCTTTGCGGCAGCTTTGCGCTTCTTCTCGGCGCGAGCTGCAGCTTCTTTCTCAGCCTTCGTCTGTGCTCGTGCGCGACCTTCGATCTCAATCGGTTCCGGCGCAGCGTCCGTTGAACGTCCCGTGGTTTGTGGGCGTCCCGCGGTAGGCTCCCGGCGATCCTTGGTGCCTCGTCGCTCGCGCAGGTAGTCGAGGCGAATCTGCAGTACCTCTTCAAGCTCCTCAGCCGTGCGGCGCTCGAGCAGCATGTCCCAATGGGTGCGCTGCGGTTTAATTTCGGGAGCTTCGTAGGGCACGAATTCGCCAGATTCGGTGTCGATCAGTCGACCTTCAGCGCCGGTCTTCGGGTCTTCCCAAACCTCGGGCGCTTCCGCATCCCCGGCGAAGGTGACAACGAAACGGTCGCCCTCTTCGGTCTGGTAGGTGCGCAGCTGGTGGTCAACGAGTACCACGCCCTCATCGCTCTGCAAGCTCTGGGCGCCGAGGCGCATACCGCGCAGGCTTCGATCTGCCATATCCGGCTCCTTTCGTACGGTTGCCCGCGGATTCAAACGCGGGCAGACTTCCCTATTCTACCGCGGCCCATCTGTTGATCTGAGGAGTGAACCGATAGCTCGACGAAGCGCGCTCCGCCACTGATTCTGTTGATTGCCTGCAGGAATCACGGTTCTGTTTGGAGCATGTCTACCCACGCGCGGTGCGGCATTCCCGCTAGCATGGCGCCTATGGCTACTGAGACTGCAAATCCACTTGCTCCCAATTCACTAGCGGGAAAGCGCGTATTGGTGACCGGTTCATCGCGCGGTGTCGGCGCAGATACGGCCCGGTATTTTGCCCAGGCGGGTGCGACGGTTGTCATTAACTACCGAAATAAAGCTGCCCGTGCGCAGAAGATTGTGACCGAAATCACTGAGGCCGGCGGTAGCGCCATTGCCATCGGCTGTGACATCACTGACGCCGCTTCGGTGGCCGCAATGATGACGGAGATCCGTAGCGAGCTCGGTGGACTGGACATCCTCGTGCTGAATGCCTCCGGTGGTATGGAATCGAACATGGGGGAGGACTACGCCCTACGCCTGAATCGTGATGCGCAGCTCGGCATGCTGGATGCAGCGCTGCCGCTGATGAGCGAGGGTGCGCGCGTGGTATTCGTTACCTCTCACCAGGCACACTTCATCCGCACCACACCGACGATGCCGGAGTACGAACCGGTTGCACTGTCCAAGCGTGCGGGGGAGGATGCACTCCTTGAGCGGGTACCTGACCTCAACGAACGGGGAATCGGCTTCGTTGTCGTTTCTGGAGACATGATTGAAGGAACGATTACGGCAACGCTGCTGAACCGACTGAATCCTGGGGCGATTGAAGCGCGTCGCCAAGAGGCGGGAAAGCTGTACAACGTCGCTGAGTTTGCTGCTGAGGTTGCCGCAGCAGCAGTGGCCGAGGTGCCAGAGAACAACGTCAAATTGGTCGGTGACGTGTCGAGTTTCAACGGCGAGGGATAGCTCGCGTATCTCACGGAATCGCGCTGGTCACGTCACGCGAATCAGTGGCACTGGCTAATTATGTCATTCTGTGGGGTCAACGGCGCTGCGGATGCGCTCGATGTTGGTGGCGGATTGTAGATGCTCGCGCAGGGCAACAACGAGTGTGCGCCACCCGTCACGGCATTCGCTGACGATCACCGCTGAGTGTTCTCGCTCGGGGAAGCCGGACTCCAGAATCCGCAATCTGGTTGCGCTCGGCAATTGCGAAACGTAGATCGTGAGCTCGGTGGAGTAGTTGCGCGGATGAGCGTGTGTTACGGCGCGAATGTATTGTTTCTTTGCCGGAGAGATCACCTTGCCGCTGAGCGTGCGCGGTCGCTTCTTATGCGGGCGTGGCGTCGTAATGCAGATCGAGCTGCCTTTGTGTCGCTGCAGTTTCAGGCCTGGCCACCAGCGTTCAGCTTCGTCGGGATTGGTGAGTGCATACCAAACGTGCTCGGCCGGTACGGCGAATCGAACTGACATGTCAAGCGAAGCGTTATGGGACATTGATCGTTGCCTGTTGGGTGAGGTTCCGGGATGTGGGAATGCAAATCGCTCCTGATCGGTCGACCAGGAGCGATGCGCACGTTGTTGGGGCTACTTGCGGCTGTGGCCGATGATCTGCCACGGGATAAAGAATGCCAGCGAGTTCAGCAAGATTCCCGCGATGAACAGCAGGAATGCGAGACCGTCACTGCCGATCTCAAACGCAAAGGCGTAGCAAGCCAGGCCAGCGCCAAAGATGGCAATGCACAGAAGAGTCAGGATGAGGGACACGTTGGTTCTCCCAAAAACAAGCAGCGGAAAACTATTGTGCGTAATGCACTGAGCACCAGACTAGTGCATTGGTGGCGTTCTACCGAAACCGATCGTGCCGTGTTTGGTTCCGAGCCTGTTGTATTGCGCCGTGTTCAGCAGTACATTCCGATAATGTACATTATGTCATTACGGACGATGCGGTTAAGCGCACCGTCCGCGCATGACCGCGTCGTAGTTATCCAGTGCCCCTCCCCGGTCAGTCATCAGAATGATCGACGTCAACCCAGGTTGGCTTGGTTGCAACGCTTCGCTATATTCACGAGACGCGGTGCAAGAATCGAGCGTAGTCCGAAACCAAGATTCCGTTACCGCAGGTGGATATGCATCCTTCATCGAACTCGCATCCAGGTCTGCCGCCACTGCCGCCGGTAGCTGATCAGCAGTTTGCGGTGCGGATGAGTATTCGACGCGGTCGTGGCTCGACGCGTGCTGATCGCCGTCCTGCCGGAGTGCGCGAGCGTGCTGCCCGGCCTAGTGCCACCTGGTCTAGCTCTCCCCTAACGGTGATTATTGCAACGGCGGCGATTACCGCGCTTACCGTGAGCGCTGGTGGTCTGTTGCTACAAAGAGTTGAGCCCGCCAGCCAGGATGATAGGACGCATAGTGCTGCTGAAGTCGATGCCGACCAGCCGGAAGCGAGTTGGGCTGCGGTAGCCGAGCGTGCCGGTCTCAGCGTTGTTTCAGTACGTGCCGGTGGCGAGCAAGGCACTTCGCAGGGCTCCGGCGTGATCTGGGACACCGAGGGACATATCGTAACCAATCACCACGTCGTAGGTGATAGCGCCGATATTAAGGTGATTATTGGCAATAAGAGCTACCGCGCGAAAGTTATTGGTAGTGATCCGACCACTGATCTTGCCGTGCTAAGAATAGCGGCACTCCCCCGGGATGTTACGCCAATCGAGCTGGCGACCCCGGACTCGGTGAGCATTGGAGACGATGTAATGGCTATTGGTTCTCCGCTCGGACTTGATGGTTCCTACACAACAGGCATCGTATCGGCGCTGAATCGCCCGGTTACCACCGGTAAGGGTGATGGGAATAAGGTCATTACGAACGCAATTCAAACCTCTGCTCCGCTTAATCCCGGTAATTCTGGTGGTGCTCTCGTCAATGACCGTGGTGAATTGATTGGCATTAACTCGTCTATTGCAACGCTTGGAAATATACGATCTGGTTCTATTGGAATCGGCTTTGCAATTCCAAGTGATTTGGTGGAACAAATCACTAACGAGCTCATTGCCACCGGCAATGTCGAACACGCTTGGTTGGGCGTTACTGCGGTGGATGGAGAAGCCCCGCTCGTGGACGGATCGCTTCAGTTGGGTGCCGAAGTTAAAGACATCGATCCCAGTGGACCGTGTCATGATTCTGGGCTGACATCTGGTGATCTCATTACCAGGATCAATGACACTACGATCACGGAATCGGCCATGCTTGTTGGCGAAGTGCGTACCTATCTCGCGGGTGAAACCGTGCAGGTGGAAGTAATGCGCGAGGGGCGGCTCATGACGTTTAATATCACCTTGGCAGCGGTACCTAAATCAGGTTGATGAACGTGCTTAAGCGTCAATCAAGCTGGCGGTAACCTGCTGCGCACCGTCGACAATGAAGTCACGACGAGGCGCAACTTCATTACCCATGAGTACCTCGAACACACGTTCAGCCTCAGCCGCATCCGACAGGCTCATGCGGCGCAGGAGTCTCGCCTGTGGGTTCATTGTTGTCTCCCACAGCTGATCCTCATCCATCTCACCGAGGCCCTTGTAGCGCTGAATGGGGTCTTGATACTTCTTCCCCGCGCGCTCAAGCTTCTTCAGCAGCCGCTGCAGCTCGGCTTCGGAATACGTGTAGATGGTTTCATTTGCGCGCTTCCCCGGATGAATAACCACTACTCGATGCAGTGGTGGCACTGCAGCGAATACCCGACCAGCTTCGAGCATAGGGCGCATATAGCGGAAAAACAGTGTCAGTAACAGTGTGCGAATATGCGCCCCGTCGACATCCGCATCCGACATAATAATGACCTTGCCGTACCGCGCGGCATCAATATCGAAGCTCCGCCCCGATCCGGCACCTAATACCTGGATGATATTCGCGCATTCCGCGTTCTTGAGCATGTCGGCAAGCGAAGCTTTCTGCACATTCAAAATCTTTCCGCGAATTGGGAAGAGTGCCTGATACTCGGAATCACGTGCTGGTTTTGCCGTGCCGAGTGCAGAGTCTCCCTCAACGATAAAGAGCTCTGAGCGATCTACTTCATTTGTGCGACAGTCGACCAATTTAGCGGGAAGGGATGAGTTCTCGAGCGCATTCTTGCGGCGCTGCGTCTCCTTGTGGGCGCGCGCGGCGATGCGACTCTTCATCTCGGTAACGATTTTCTCGAGCAGCTGCGTCGTCTCGGTCTTGTCTTGGCGCTTGGTGCTGCTAAAACGCTCCTTCATGCCATTGACGATGGTGCGCTGCACAATTGCGCGAGCCTGCGGTGTGCCAAGGACTTCCTTGGTCTGCCCCTCAAACTGCGGTTCCGGGATGCGCACGGTCACTACTGCGGTAAGTCCGGCGAGCACATCGTCCTTTTCAAGCTTGTCGTTACCGGCCTTGAGCCGACGGGCGTTTTTCGCAACCTCGTCGCGAATAGCTTTGATCAGACCAGCCTCGAATCCAGCGACATGAGTGCCACCCTTGGGAGTCGCGATAATGTTCACGAAGCTACGCACGGCAGTGTCGTACCCACCGCCCCAACGAAGGGCCAGGTCTACCTGCATCTGGCGTTCGACTTCTCGCGAGACCATGTGTCCGGAGGCTTCATCGAGCACGGGAACCGTCTCGGTATAGCTCCCCTCCCCCTGCAGGCGCCAAGTATCGGTCAGTGGCTGGTCGGGCGCAAGATACTCAACAAACTCGGAAATGCCGCCGTCGTACTTGAACGATTCTTCAGTGTTGCTCTCGCCGCGTGCATCGCGAAGCGAAATCTCCAGGCCTGGCACCAAGAATGCCGTCTGTCGGGCGCGGTCGCGCAGTTGATCGAGCTGGAAGTCAGCGTCACGCACGAAGACCTGTGGGTCGGCCCAATAGCGCACACGGGTGCCGGTCACGCCACGCTTTGCTCTACCGATTACCCGCAGCGTTGCGGCCCCCGGTTCTTCGGTGAAGGGTGCCGCTGGGCTCGGGCCAGAAGCATCGTCGTTGAACACGCCTGCGTGTCCCCGCTGGAAGCTCATCGCGTAGGTCTTCCCACCGCGGTCTACTTCCACATCCATGCGTGAGGAGAGAGCGTTGACTACGGATGCGCCGACGCCATGGAGGCCACCGGCAGCACCGTAGTTGGACGAGCCGAACTTACCGCCGGCGTGCAGCTTGGTGTATACGACCTGGACGCCGGACCAGCCCGTTCGCGGCTCGGTGTCAGTGGGCACACCGCGTCCATGGTCGCGTACCTCAACGGAGTGATCTGGATGCAGGATGATCTCGATGCGTTCACCGTGTCCGGCTAGCGCCTCATCAACAGCGTTATCGATGATTTCCCACAGGCAGTGCATGAGCCCTCGGGAGTCGGTCGAGCCGATGTACATACCCGGGCGCTTACGGACCGCTTCGAGTCCTTCCAGCACCTGCAAGGCATCCGCGTTGTACTTTTCACTCAACTGGCCATCTCCCTTCTGCTAGAACTTTACGGTTGTGCCTCGGTGATTAGCGGCAGACCCACCGAACAACTCAGCGGACAGTTGCATTGCCGGTACCGTATGAACATACGATCTTGACGGACCTGATTGAACAGACCTGGGGGCAACCATGGCATCAAAGTCACGCAGCAAACTGCGCTTGTCATTCCTTGTTGAGCGAGCTAAAGCAGCGAATCTGCCGCGCGTATGGAGAATGGCTACCCACATCGGAAAGAAGTTCCGTAAACCACGAGCTGGGGTGTTTTTGGATATGGTCTACTCCGCAGTTCGTTATGAATGTGCATTTCAGGATTACCAAGACTGGGATTTTGCCATTCTCTCCCCCCGTGAACGACGGTCGTTCATCACCCATCCTATTTCAGACCACTATGCACGTCGTTTTAACACTGATCGAGCGGCAAACAAGAAGCTAAGCAATAAACTTACGTTCAACAAGGAGTTTGCCGAGTTCACCCGCCGCGCATGGCTCGATTTGCGTGATGCCACTGACGACGAACTGCATGATTTTCTGGAAGCAAATCCCGTCATAATGGCAAAGGTGCCGGACTCACTCGGAGGTGACGGCATCGCGAAAATTGATAGTTCACGCTATGGCTCAATCAAGGAATTTCGCGCTGAACGGGTCCGTTCGCGCCAGTTGTTGCTCGAAGAATTCATTTCCCAGCACGAAGAACTCAACCGCCTGAACGCATCAAGCGTCAACACTATGCGCATCGTCTCGTTTAATCGTGGTGGACACGTCTCGATCATCTGCGCAGCCTTGCGCATTGGCGCCGGTGGAGACGTAGACAACTTCTCGGGCGGTGGCATGTACACCATGCTTAACCACGACGGAGTCGTTGAGCATCCGGCCTTCGACGGTGAAGACCGCATACACGCGATTCACCCAATTTCCGGGGTACCCATCGTGGGCTTTCAAGTGCCGCAATTTAACGAAGCGATTGAACTAGTAAACAATGCTGCGGGAACAATTCCCGAAGTGCCCTATGTCGGTTGGGATATCGCAATCTCTGACAAAGGTCCGGTAATTATTGAAGGTAATTACAACACTGGCGTCTTTCAATTGAAGCCCTCAGTGTCGGATGTCAGGCACGGCCTGCGTCAGCGGTATCGAGAGGTTATCGGCGAATAGTAGCGAATAGCCCTCGATTAAATCGTGCTCAGGCGATAACGGCTTAGCGTATCTTGCGAACGATACCCATAGGGGTGGATTCACTCCCCTGGCCGAGCGGGTTGTCACTGAGCACAGCCACCCAGTGATTGTTTAGCGAGTGGTCGAGGGTCGAACCCAAAATATTGCCGCCGATGTCGTTGATATCGACGATGAGCACATCCACCCTGTTACCGAGCAGAATCTTAAGATCGCGGGCAACGCGCTGAGGGTGGAGGGGGCCAAGCACGATTGATTCGTCATAGGGCGGGATCGTGCCCTCTGTTGGGCCATCAATCGCTCGTGCGCGCTCCCCCGCGACTCGGTAGAAGTCTCCGGAGCGTCCAAGAGCCTTAGAGATCACAGACACACCGGCTGCAGCGAGAATTCTCGGCGTACCGCATTCGCGGAGAGCCATCTCCATAGTCTCAGGCATTCCAAGGCCGATACCGTGCGGCGTCTTTGTCACATACTTGGACAGCCATGTCGCCAGCGGGCGAGGCTGAACATCGCTCACGAGCATGGAGCGACCCTGGGTAATAGCGACGATCTTTTCAGTAACGAATAGCACATCCCCTTCGGTAACCTCATCCGCGGCGTACTGCTTGACAACAGTGTGCAAGTTGTCCCCAGGCATAATCACATCGGTCTTGATGGGGATGCGCTGGTACGTGGCGCCATCAACAGTGGTTTCGAGGGCCTTACCTTCGTTTGCCTTCACAGTGACTCCTCACAGAGTGGTTCAACGGTAATGCAGTGTTCTGTATGCGTCGGTACCGGCACCTGCATAGGCATATACGACCAGCGCCGGCGCCAATGTTCGTTCTACTCCAAGTAGTCACGAAGTGACTGAGAACGTGAGGGATGACGCAGCTTCGCCATTGTCTTCGATTCGATCTGGCGGATGCGCTCACGGGTAACACCGAAGGTCTCACCGATCTGGTCAAGCGTCTTGGGCATACCGTCACCGAGGCCGAACCGCATCCGAATCACTCCAGCCTCACGCTCGGAGAGCGAATCAAGTAGCGACTCGAGCTGGCGCTGGAGCATCGTGAAGCTCACGGCATCGGCGGGTACAACAGCTTCAGTGTCTTCGATGAGGTCACCAAACTCGGAGTCGCCGTCCTCACCAAGCGGGGTGTGCAGTGAGATAGGCTCGCGGCCATACTTTTGGACTTCGATGACCTTTTCGGGCGTCATATCGAGTTCGTGTGCGAGCTCTTCCGGGGTGGGTTCGCGACCGAGGTCCTGCAACATCTGACGCTGAACGCGAGCAAGCTTGTTGATCACTTCGACCATGTGAACCGGGATGCGGATGGTGCGTGCTTGGTCTGCCATAGCGCGGGTGATGGCCTGGCGAATCCACCATGTCGCGTATGTGGAGAACTTGAAGCCCTTCGTGTAGTCGAACTTCTCAACCGCGCGGATAAGGCCGAGGTTACCCTCCTGGATCAAATCCAGGAACTGCATCCCGCGACCCGTGTACCGCTTAGCAAGCGATACCACCAATCGAAGGTTTGCGCCGAGCAGGTGGCTCTTTGCACGGCGACCATCGCGTACGATCCACTTCAACTCGCGCTTGAGCTTCGGTTCGAGATCTGGGTGACGCAAGAGCTTGTCTTCTGCATAGAGCCCAGCCTCAATACGCATGGCGAGGTCGACTTCTTCAGCAGCGTCCAGCAGTGGGACCTTACCGATCTGCTTGAGATAGTCCTTAACCGGGTCAGCGGTCGCACCGGTGATCTGTGCCGAATAGACCGGCGCTTCGTCATCATCCGAGTTCTTCAGTACAAGGGCTCCAGCAGCTTTGACTGCTGATTCCGCTTTGATCTGATCCTCTTCAGGGTCGTCGCTTTTTTCATCGCGCTTACCCATATCGGGATCGTCCTCATCCTCGACGTCCTCCTCGATCGGCTCGGACTCGTCGACATCTTCGTCTTCGAGTTCTTCGTTCTCGATCGCTTCGTCGTCATCGGCCGGTTCTTCGCTTACCTTCGCTGTGGTCTTCTTCTTTGCGTGAGAAGCCGATGAAGACTTCTTGGTGCCAGCGGCCCTCTTGCCTGCGGAAGCAGAACGTGACTTCTTTGCCTTCGGCTCGTCTGCTGGTGCAGCTGCCGATGCATTGGCGACAAGCGCCTCTACCAGGTCTGCTTTCCGAAGTGAAGACGCACCCTTGAGGCCAACCTCTTTAGCGATAGCACGCAGTTCAGCAACAGTCTTTGCCGTCAAGCTCTCGGTGGTGAAGGGCGTTGCCGTGTTCTTCGAAGCAGTTGCCATGAATGTCTCCCTATTTTGCGGGCAAATAATCAATGCCCATGTCAAGTCGCATCGCGCCCGACTGGGTCTACGCGGGCAATTCTACACGGCCGGAAATTCACTATTGTCAGGGAGCCGTTTTGTCAAGACTTGACTTTGGTTTCGCTTGATGCTGAGCCTCTTCAGCATCATGACGCCGCCACTTGCGTGCAATGATGCTCCACAGCGGAGCGACGACAACACCCTCTTCTGCGGCGAAGCGAGACCGTGTGCGACGCTTGGCATGCAGAAGAAATAGGACACCGATTCCGATCACAGCGGGTACCACCCAGAACGCGACACGGAACGCGTCCCACGTGGGTTCAGCACCGCCTGATACCGAGTCGATGAGCATTCCGATTCCTAGGAGCGCGAGCGAACCTGAGGTGAAACCACCCACGTTGACGATTCCTGAGGCGGCGCCGTAACTGGACGTCGGGTTAAATGTGCGGGCGAAGTCGAACCCGATCGTCGACCCGGTGGACCCCAAACCCGTAATCACGAGCGTGAGCAGGAAGTACCACAGCGGTGGCTGGCCCGGCCACGAGATAAGCCCAATCCAGAACAGCGCGACCACAATACTGATCCCGATGACCAGATTCGAGCGCTGCAGGGGGAACCTGGCAGTAAGCACTCCCAGCACTGGACCGATCGTCATGCCCGCGACAACCGGCACTAGTAGGAACGCCGCAGCGATACGTTCATCGATACCCAGGCCCTGCACCATGAGCGGATAGCCCCACAACAAACCGAAGACTAGTCCCGGGAATAGCAGGGTGAAGTGCGACCAATACCCCAATTGCGTTCCGGGGCGAGCAATCGATGTGCCCAAGTTCGCCAGAGCTTGACGCAGCGATACCGGACTGGGTTCGTACCGATTATGCGGTGAGTCACGCAACGCCGCGATAAACACCACGCCCATCACGATGCTCAGGGCCGCCGTCGCGATGAACGCGACTTCCCATGAGGAGAAGTGCAGCAGCATCGCAAAGGGCACGGCCGAAAGGAATTGGCCGACTTGGCCACCGTTCGATAACCATTGCTGCATGATCGGCACTTTGCGTGGACGGAACCAGGCAGAGACCAGACGGAGCGCACTGACGAATGTGGTCGCATCCCCAATCCCCAGCAGTATTCGGCCGAGGATCGCAACGGTAATTGATGGTGCCAGTGCCACAACGAGCTGGCCCGCACTCATCAGAATTGCCCCGGCAATGATCAGTCGTGATGGGCCGAATCGGTCCAACAGCATCCCCACCGGAACCTGTGCCAGCGCATAGATCGCAATCTGCAGTAGTGGCAGTCCAGACAGCGCCGTTGCGGTGGCATCGAAGCGCGTCTGCGCATCCAATCCAGCCACCCCGAGGGAGGTTCGCTGCAGTACTGCCACACCGTAAGCGGTTAACGCCAGTGCAAACATGAACCCGGGCAGTCGAGGAGGAATCGTGCGTAAGAGTTCAGTGTTCGGCAGTCGCGGTTCCAAAGAGTATCTCCTCACTCTCGTTTGACTGGTTTGGATTGATTTCGGGATGCGGTCAGTCTCGATCCTTGCGCGCCTTCAGATAGCGTTCCAGTTCGGCGGCAATGGCATCTGCGCTTGGTAGCTCACCGTCGGCATCGGCAAAGAGGTTCTCCTGCGGAGTACCGCGAACAAAGCCGTCATACTGCGACTCCAGCAGACCAATCATGCGCTGTGCCTCTTCATTGTCCTGGATCTGGGCATCCACTTCGGCACGGAATGTGCGGCCTCGTTCGCGTAGCGGTTCTGTTTCGATCATGCGCCCGGATGCGGTGCCGATTGCTTCGAGCAGGCTCAACGCCGCTGCAGGTACCGACCCTTCGGCAAGATAGTGCGGAACGAGCACAACAAGATCGACCACCGGTACCGATGCCCGGGTGAGTTCGAACTCCACTAGATGAAGAGCGTGTGCCGGGGCTTCGACATCGCTTTGCCACATGGACATCCGTTCGATGAGGTCCTCTCGATTACCGGTGAGCGCCAAGCGGATGGGCCGCGTGTGTGGAACCGGCATCGGAATCGCGTGTGCCCAAGTGAACGATGAGATGTTGAAATGGCGGGTGATCTGCAGAACGGCAGCGGCAAATTCCTCCCACTTAAAGTCGGGCTCGTACCCGTGCAGGAGCAGGAACTCCTGCCCGAGGGAATCACGCATTAACCGTAAGTCGAGTGCGGGTTGGCGAAACTTAACTACCGTGTGATCGGTAACTTGCACGCGAGGACGGCGGGCACGGTAATCGAGTAACTCGTCAGCGTGGAAGCGAGCCACCAATTCACCTTCGTCCTGGTCCATGAGGCTCTCGTTCGCCTGAAACAACGTCGAACCGGCGTCACGGTAGCCGGCAAGCAGGGCGATCATTGGCAGTTCAGCCGTAACCTTCGACCATGCTTCGGCTGGGTGAAACAGCGCGTGTTGGGGGAACATGCGGCAATAGTACGCGCCCGAGGCGTAGGCTCGGCCACATGACTATGGCTGAGTTGAAAACTAACGTAACGAAGTTCTCGAGCGAAGTAGTAACGGTTGTGCCGGTTATTTCTGGCGAAACCCCCACCGTACTTGCCAGTGTTGATCTAGGCATCGATGCCGATCGACTCACGCGTTTGGGTGTGACTGGTAAGGCTGGTGAAACACATCGCGTGCTGGTATCACAGCCCGAAGGCGGGGAAGCTCCCGTGCTGCTCGCCGGTATCGGCAAGGAGCGAACGGACGATTCGCTGCGTCGTGCGGCGGGTGTTGCCGCACGCGCCCTGCGCAAGGACGAGCAAGTCGTCTACGACCTCGCGGAGGCAACCGAAGCCGAACTTGAAGCATTGCTGACCGGGCACCTGCTCGGTGGTTACACGTTCGACCGCTTCCGTGGCACCGGTTGCAAGGATGCGCAGGTGTCTCAGGTAGTCGGAGCTGCGGGCGCGAGTCAGTCGCTCCTTGACCGCGTCGGCGCCATCGCTGGTGCAGTGGGGCTCGCCCGCGACCTGGTGAACACTCCCCCGAGCAACCTGGTGCCCGAAGATTTCGCACAGCTCGCTGGTGAGGTCTTCGACGAGGGAGGCGTCAAGGTTGAGGTTTGGGATGAACAGCGGCTCGCAGACGAAGCCTGCGGCGGCATCCTCGGCGTCGGCCAAGGATCGCAGAACCCGCCTTGCATTGTCCGGTTGTCATATGAGCCGGCCGGAGCAAAAGCACATGTGGCGCTGGTCGGGAAGGGAATCACCTTCGACTCGGGAGGCCTGTCGATCAAGCCTGCCGGTTCTATGGTTGGCATGAAGTTTGACATGAGCGGTGCCGCATCGGTGCTGGGTACGGTTCTTGCGGCCTCTCGGCTGGAGATTCCAGTAGCACTGACCGGATGGTGCATGCTCGCCGAAAACATGCCTTCCGGTTCCGCAATTAAGCCCGACGATGTGCTCACTACCCGCTCGGGCCAGACGGTAGAGGTAACGAACACGGATGCGGAAGGTCGCTTGGTACTCTGCGACGGCATCGCGCTCGCTTCCGAACAGCGACCGGATTGCATCATCGATATTGCCACCCTTACGGGTGCTGCCGTGGTTGCGCTCGGTGATCGGACCACCGGTATGGTCGCCAACGATGATGGGTGGGCCGAACGTATGCTTTCGGCATCACGCCGAAGCGGCGAAGCGTTCTGGCAGATGCCGATTCCAGAGGAAATTAATGAGCGGTTGAAGTCTCCTGTAGCCGACATGGTGAACTCCAAGCCCGGTGATCGCTCCGCCGGCATGCTCTTCGCTGCTGCCTTCCTGGAACGGTTCGTCGGTGAAGCAGAATCGGGTGACGCACTCCCCTGGGTTCACCTCGATATTGCCGGTCCTGCCGAGACCAAGTGCGCGTACGGCTATGTTGCCGAAGGCGGTAGCGGCATCCCCGTTCGCACGCTGATTGCGATGTTTGAACAGCTGGCAGCGCAGTAAATCTGGCGGCAACGTTCAACTTCCTACTAACTGTGCGGGTGTAGGCTGGCGCAGCGACGCGCGTTACCAACGCGCCAGCCACATCCCAGCACTCACAGGCTGAATGTTGAGGCGACGAAACCAGTCCTGAACGCGTCGAAAAACAACAGGATGCGTCGGGTTCAAACGAACAAGACAGGGAGCAATCGAGTGGCCGAACAACACTTCGATCTCGTAGTACTCGGTGGCGGCAGCGCCGGTTACGCCGCTGCCATTCGCGCTACGCAACTGGGCAAGTCCGCAGTCGTAGTCGAGAAAGACAAACTGGGCGGTACCTGCTTGCACCGCGGCTGTGTGCCGACCAAAGCAATGTTGCACGCCGCTGAGGTAGCGGATGCGGTTGAAGACGGTGAGCGCGTCGGTGTTCAGCTGCAGCTGCAAGCGATTGATGCCGAGAAGCTCGGCGCCTTCCGTGACGGCATCGTTGCCAGCAAGTTCAAAGGTCTGCAAGGGCTGCTCAAGGCGAAGAAGATTGAGGTCGTCAACGGTGAGGGAAAGCTCATCGACAAGAACAAGGTTGCCGTCGGCGACACTGTCCTCGTCGGCGAGCACATCGTGCTGGCAACCGGGTCGTATTCACGTTCCATCCCGGGACTGGATATCACCGGGAATGTGATCACCAGCGATCAGGCGCTTCAGATGGATTGGATTCCGCAGCGCGCGGTCGTACTCGGTGGTGGCGTTATCGGTCTCGAGTTTGCAAGTCTGTGGCGTTCACTCGGCGCTGAGGTGACGATCATCGAGGGTCTACCGCACCTCGCTCCGGCAGAAGATGAGGCGATTTCTAAGCAGCTGGAGCGTGCATATAAGAAGCGCGGTATTAGCTTCCAGCTCGGCACCAAGTTCGAGTCGGTTACCCAGGATGACTATGGCGTTCACGTGAAAACTGACAAGGGCGAAACTATCGATGGTGATGTGCTGCTCGTCGCCGTCGGTCGTGGTCCGGTTACTGATGGGCTCGGCTTCGAAGAAGTCGGCGTCAACCTGGAACGTGGATTCGTCACGGTGAATGACAAGCTCGAAACGAGTGTTCCGGGTGTCTACGCAATCGGCGATATCGTGCCCGGTCTGCAACTGGCGCACCGTAGCTATCAGCACGGTGTGTTCGTGGCTGAACAGATCGCCGGAATGGAGCCGGTCATGGTTGCCGACGTTAATATCCCCAAGGTGACCTACGCAGAGCCGCAGATCGCATCCGTTGGCCTCACCGAGGCAAAGGCCATCGAGGAGCACGGCGCCGAGAACTTAACCAGCTACGAATACAACCTTGCGGGCAACGCAAAGAGTTCGATTCTGGGAACGGCCGGATTCGTCAAAGCTGTTCGTTTGAACGACGGACCGGTGCTCGGTATTCACATGATTGGCGCGCGCGTGGGCGAGCTTGTTGGACAGGCTCAGCTCATCGTGAACTGGGAGGCCTTCCCCGAGGATGTCGCCCAGCTCATTCACGCACACCCAACCCAGAACGAAACGATCGGTGAGACGATGATGGCGCTTGCCGGTCGTCCACTGCACGCAATCTAGCTCGCGAACTGTAAACGCATTAGGAGAACGCAATGAGTCAGGACGTCACCCTGCCCGCGCTTGGTGAGAGCGTGACTGAGGGCACCGTTACCCGCTGGTTGAAGAACGTGGGCGACACCGTCGAGATCGATGAGCCGCTAGTTGAGGTTTCAACCGACAAGGTTGATACCGAGGTGCCGTCGCCAGTCGCGGGTACGCTGCAGGAAATTGTCGTGAACGAGGATGAGACCGCGGAAGTTGGCGCGGTGCTGGCACGTATTGGTGACGGTGCGGCTGCGCAGTCGACGGGTTCGGACTCCGGCGACAAGCAGCAAACAGAGCAGAGCGGCGAGCCAGCTGGTGCGCAACAGAGCGATTCCGGGGAACCCACCCAGCCCAGCAACGAATCAGCATCCGCCACCGGTTCAGCCGAAGGCGAAGAAGTATCGCTCCCCTCGCTTGGCGAAAGTGTCACCGAAGGTACGGTCACCCGTTGGCTTAAGCAGGTTGGCGACAGCGTGAACGTCGATGAAGCTCTGGTTGAAGTATCTACGGACAAGGTCGACACCGAGGTTCCCTCGCCGGTCGCGGGTACGCTGCTCGAGATCCGCGTGAACGAGGACGAGACCGCACAGGTGGGCTCGGTACTTGCAATCGTTGGCGATGGCAGTGCGGCGTCGAAGCCTCGTGAAGATTCGTCACCAGAAGCTGCCGCAAGTCAGCCGAAGCCGGAAACGGACGTTACCACTGACGCCGCAGCTTCCGAGGGTGGTGCGCGCACGGTTTCAACGCCGGATCCCGTTGCCGCCAGCACCGGTAAGCAAGCTGACCAGTCGGCTGCGGCAGGAAACGGCTCAACGACGCCTGCATCCAGCGGTCCCACTCCCCCGAAGCGTCCGCGTTCCAAGAGCGATCCGCGGTACATCACCCCGATTGTTCGCAAGCTCGCCAACGCCAAGGGTGTTGACCTGACGCAGATCAGCGGCACTGGAGTTGGCGGTCGTATCCGCAAGGAAGATGTTCTTGCCGCTGCCGAGCAGTCTGCGGCCAAGTCGGCACCCGCTGCCGCCGCTGCTAAGCCGGCAAGTGAATACGAGGTCTCGCCGCTTCGCGGTACGAGCGAGAAGATGTCGCGCTTGCGTAAGGTGATTTCCTCACGCGCAGTGGAGTCGATGCAGCAGACCGCTCAGCTCACGACGATGGTTGAGGTTGATGTCACGCGGGTGGCTAAGTTCCGTCAAGCACGCAAGGCCGAGTTCCTCGAGAAAACCGGCAGCAAGCTGTCCTTCTTGCCGTTCTTCGCCGTCGCCGCGGTGGAAGCCCTGCAGACCTACCCGGTAATTAACGCGACGGTCAAGGACGATGAGATCCACTACCCGGACCACGAGAACATCTCGATCGCGGTTGACACGGAACGGGGCCTGCTCACTCCGGTGGTAAAGAACGCTGGTGGAATGTCGCTGGCTGAGCTCGCTAAGTCGATCGACGATCTCGCGAGCCGTACACGAGACAACAAGCTCACCCCGGATGAGCTTGCCGGTGGTACGTTCACGCTCACCAACACCGGTTCGCGTGGCGCGCTGTTCGACACTCCCCTGGTGTTCTTGCCACAGCTGGCCATCCTCGGTACCGGTGCGGTTGTGAAGAAGCCTGCCGTGGTGATGACCGAGGACGGTAATGAAGCCATTGCAATCCGTTCCATGGTGCACCTGGCGCTGAGCTACGACCACCGGATCATCGACGGTGCAGACGCAGCCCGATTCCTCACGCAGATCAAGCAGCGGCTTGAAGAGGGTAACTTCGAGGCAAACCTCGGGTACTAGGGCTATTCGGTACTGAAACGAACGGGGCAGAAAGTAGCAGGTGTTGCTTTCTGCCCCATTTGTGTGCCCTAAGGCGTATCTGTCTTAGAGTATCAGCGCGCTCGTCGCCATAAAGGCGCCGACACCAGCGAGTAATAACCACAGTTCGGCACGAACAGAAAGCGCTGCCGAGCGGGCCATGAGCCCGAGGTCTCGCAGCGCATCCCGAGTCTTGGACCCGTTGGATGGCGATTTGTGTTGGAGTAGCGGAGCATCATCACCTTCGGTTGTCGGACGCACCGCAGCAGGACTGCGCCGATGTGACTGTTCTGTTGCTTGAATGTTGCCGTGCGCATGCTGCTGGAGCTGCAGGTCTACGGTTGATGTTCGAGTAACTGTGGGAGAGAGAGCTTGTGCATCCACCGGCTCTGGTGCGCTCCATTCGAATAATGCGTCCTGCAACAAGGCCAGGTCATCATGCCTTATCCGCCCGTTCAGTAGCGAATTGGTTTGACTGCGGATGTGGGAAGGTATCGGTTCTGCGACGAGGTCCAGGACCGCATCGACGATGACACCGAGCTGCTTATTCACCTGCTGTCGTAGGACATCCTGCTTCATCGTCGAGAGCTCTCGAGCATTGTTCGCTGCCCGCCAACAACTCAGCGCAGGCTTACCGAAGGTATCGACACCGCAGGTGGTGAGGCTCAATCGTGTTGGAAGTACATCGCGCGCGAGTGCAACGAGAACGCACTCGATGACCGGCACAATGAGCGTTACTGCCTGTCCGGCGCTGATCTGGATTCCGGCCCGAACAAGATCTGCGTAGCTGCGGTGCTCATGCCATGGTTGCACCGCAATAGTTTCTTGATCGGTGGACACCAGCTCAGCGAAGTCATCAACGAAATCGCCACTCACCAATTGCCGCACGGCAGCCTCGCGGGAGAGCATTTGGGCGGCGCGATCATCGCGGGCAATATGCAGTATGGCCCGTTGCCGCTCACTTGGATGGATGGTGCGCACATGGTCAACCCAATGAGCGGACATCGATTGCTGTGTGGATGGTGGACACATCGCGGTGCCCACGAAACGTTGGACACCATCCGCATCCGGCTTACCGAGCGGGCGAATTAGCCGCCAGCCAGCGACCTGCGCATCATCGTTACTCACCGAGAGTTGTTCCATGCCTCCACTGTGACCGAAACGGGAGCCGTTTTCGGGCTGCAGCACGAAATGTGGATAACCGTGCTGTTGCGAGTCCTGTGGATAGCCCTGCTGGGGCTATCCTGGATGCACTATGGCAAAGAACTCCAAGAGCAGCGAATCGAACCCCGGCCGGATGAGACAGCTCGTCGATGTCTTTAAGATGACGGCGAAGTACGACAAGCCCGGTGTCGCCATGATGTTCGCGGGACTGTTACTGCCCATCATCGCGGCGATCGTGCTGTGCCTCTTCCTCTACCGAGGCAGCGTGTTCATGTGGATCATCATGGTGCTCTTGGGCATCATGCTCGGCTTCGTCTTGTTCATGCGAATCATGAGTTGGCGCGCCGAACGCGTTATGTATTCACAGATCGACAATCAGCCGGGCGTAACCGGAGCCGTGCTGCAGGCAAGTCTGCGCGGTCAGTGGCGCACCAGCGATATGCCTGTCGCACTCAACCCCCGCACGAAAGACGTTGTCTTCCGAGCCATTGGTAAGCCCGGCGTGGTGCTGTTTACCGAATCGAACAGCGCAGCATCCAAGAAGCTCCTCGCAGATGAGCAGCGCAAGATGCAACGAACACTGCCGAACGTACCGATTCACCACGTGCTGGTTGGCAAGGATGGTGTTGCTCTCGCGGATCTTCGCCGTCACGTAAAGAAGCTGCCAAAGAAGTTGCATCGAGCAGAGATTCTCGCAATCGACACTCGGTTGCAGGCCCTGAAACGAAACGACTTGCCGATCCCGAAGGGTGTGGATCCTAACCGCATCCGCCCGTCGCGGTCACACCTGCGCTAGGGCAAAAGCAAAGAACCGGTCGCTCCCCGCTGTCGAAAGCTGTGGGAGCGACCAGTGTTTTGAGCACAGAGCAGTTTGGCGAAACAACATTCGAACTATCTGAACCGCCGCAGCACTAGCCCGCTCAATGTGTCGTGAGCACTGCGACCATCCTCATCAACAACCAGCGCCGGGACCACCAACAGCAATAGAGCTTGACGCAGTATCGGACGCCACACTCCGGGAGCTTGGGCGGCAACGGTATTGAGCCGCATACCGCAGATGAGATGCCCGATTGAACTGCCCATGCACACGATGGCAAGTGTTGTCAGCGCGAAGAAGCCAATTGCGATCGCTAACGGGTCGTAGTTGAACCAAACAACGGAGATTCCCGCGGCGATACCCCAGTCGATCAATAGGGCGATCACGCGTGACCCCATCGTGGCCAGCGATCCTGGTCCGCTCTCCGGTAGGCCGAGCCGTTCACCGGGATAGGACGAAGTCGAAGAAGATGCGGGCATGACCGTTATTCTACGGAGCACTCAACACGCGGCAAAGTGAGGAATGCGCAAGCTGGGCGCAAGTAAACTGGTGACATTCTTTCCAACCCACGATGGACGGAGCTTCATGTTTACCTCACCCACCGAGCTGATGGACTACATCCGCGAACACCAGGTCCGTTTCGTAGATATCCGATTCGCAGATCTGCCCGGTGTCCAGCAGCACTTCAACATTCCGGCCTCGATGGTGGATGAGGACTTCTTCACCGAAGGACAGCTCTTCGACGGGTCATCGATCGCAGGATTTGCGAGCATTCAGGACAGCGATCTACAGCTCATCCCAGACGTTACCACTGCGTACATGGACCCATTTTGCACGGAGCCAACGCTGATCCTCTGCTGCGATATTTATAGCCCCCGCACCGGTGAGATCTATCACCGCGATCCGCGTCAGGTCGCCAAGAAGGCAGAGAAGTACCTCGCCTCATCGGGAATCGCTGACACCGCATTCTTCGCCCCTGAGGCAGAGTTCTACCTGTTCGATTCCGTTCGACACGAAACGGTGCACAACCGTAGTTTCTACGAGGTTGACGTCAACGAGGGCTCATGGAATGCCGGCCGAGCCATCGAAGGCGGCAACCTCGGCAACACCATGAAGATCAAGGGAGGCTATTTCCCGGTTACACCGGTTGATCGCACCAGTGATGTTCGTGACGCAATTTCGGTTGCGATGATGGACGCAGGGCTCGAACTCGAGCGCGCGCACCACGA
Organism: Pseudoclavibacter sp. Marseille-Q3772; assembly: GCF_916618895.1. NCBI lineage: Bacteria > Bacillati > Actinomycetota > Actinomycetes > Micrococcales > Microbacteriaceae > Pseudoclavibacter > Pseudoclavibacter sp. Marseille-Q3772. The sequence continues at coordinate 335,679 of NZ_OU745391.1, read as the reverse complement.
GGTCGGTCCCGGCCAGCAAGAGATTAACTACCGGTTCAACACCATGGTGCACTCGGCCGATGACCTGCTGAAGTTCAAATACATCGTAAAGAACGTGGCCGATGACTGGGGCATGGTCGCCACCTTCATGCCGAAGCCAATGTTTGGCGGGCCGGGCTCTGGTATGCACGTACACCAGTCCATTTGGAAGGACGGCGAACCGCTGTTCTATGACGAATCGGGTTACGCCTCGCTCTCCAATACCGCGCGCTGGTACATCGGTGGTCTACTCAAGCACGCGAAGGCGGTTGCTGCTTTTTCCAACCCGAGTGCTAACTCGTATCACCGTCTGGTTAAGGGCTACGAGGCGCCGATTAACCTGGTCTACTCGGCCGGTAACCGTTCAGCTGCCATTCGCATCCCCACCACCGGGGCGAACCCGAAAGCGAAGCGTATTGAGTTCCGGGCACCGGATGCATCCGCCAACCCGTACCTGTCGTTCGCAGCACAGCTTATGGCTGGTCTGGACGGCATCCAGAACCGCATTGAGCCGCTCGAACCAATCGACAAGGACCTGTACGAGCTGCCCCCGGAAGAGGCAAAGAACATCCCGCAGATGTCCACCTCGTTGCTCGAATCGCTGCAGTCCCTTCAGGAAGACAATGAGTTTCTGCTGCGCGGTGGTGTCTTCACCGAAGACCTCATCGAGACATGGATCGAGTACAAGATGGACACCGAGGTGCGCGCACTTGCTGAGCGGCCACACCCCTACGAGTTCGATCTCACCTTCGGCTGCTAGTACACAGCTCTAGAATCGGGTCCCCAGCCAACAACTGCGGGACCCGATTTTCTGCTCTGCAGCTGCCTGAAGCAGCTATTGTTCATCGCCATAAAACAGTCGCTCGAATACCGCGCGGGCACGGCGGGTAGCGTTCAAATAGTCGTTTTCGAGCTCCACTCCGGAACCGGGCGCGTAACCGAGTAAGCGCGCGACCCCCTCAAGTTCGGCATGGTCGGTCGGCAGTACATCGGTTTGTGTGTTCGCATACAGGTACACCGCCGATCGAACCTGGCTCGCGAGCCGCCACGCGCGTTCGAGTGTGTCTCGATCAACGTTCGCGATAATGCCCTGTTCGTCGGCGACGTGCAGGGCTTCGATCGTCGATGTGGTGCGCAGACTCGGTATGGAGTGACCGTGATCAAGTTGGACTGTCTGCACCAACCATTCAACATCCGATAGCGAGCCGCGACCGAGTTTAAGGTGGCGTTTGGGGTCAGCGCCGCGTGGCAGACGCTCGTCCTCGACACGAGCTTTGATACGACGGATTTCGCGTTTTTCCTTCTCGCTCAGACCACAGGTTCGGTATCGCGTTTCATCGGCGATCGCGAGGAACCCAGACATGACCTGTGCATCGCCGGCAGCTCCGCGTGCACGTAAAAGTGCCTGCGCCTCCCAACCGAGCGACCACTTTCGATAGTAGGTCTGGTAGGCATCCAGCGAGCGGACGAGCTCACCGGCCTTACCCTCTGGACGGAGATCCGCATCCAGGTCGATTGGGAGGCGTACATCCTCGAGAATCGTATTAAGCCGCGTGATGAACCCCCGTGCTGCCGCAGCCGCGTTATCTCCAGTGAACCCGCGGGTGTCGAAGACGTACAGGACGTCCAGGTCGGAACCGAACCCGAGTTCCTGTCCCCCGTATCGTCCCATAGCGATGATGGCAATCGGCGGGTACTCCCGATCATCAACGATACGAACGGCTCGCATCCCAGCTTCGATCGTCACATCCGCAACGGTGGTTAGCCCTCGTGCCGTAGCGTCAATATCGTTGACACCGAGTACTGCGCCAAGGGCGAGGCGCAGTACCTCTCTGCGGCGCAACGCACGAATGATTCGCCCCAGCCGCAGCTCATCGTTGTACCGGGTGAATGCGCTGGCCAGTTCCGGCCAGAGCTGCTCAGTACTGCGAGGAGTAAGCGACCGATCACTATCGAGCCACTGCACGGCCTCGGGGAACAGCTCCAGGAAACGGGCGCAGAACGTGCTGTTGGCTAGTGCATCGCAGAGCCGGCGAGCCGCGAGGTTTGAGTCCCGCAACAATCGTAGGTACCACGAAGCGTCACCATTCTGTTCGGAGAGCTTCCGGAACGCGAGCAGCCCCTGATCGGGGTTCGTTCCCTCGGCGAACCATTCCAGCAACACGGGCAATAGGTGGCGTTGCATCGTGCTGCGACGCGACACCCCTTGGGTAAGGGCTTGGATGTGGGCGAGTGCGCCTTGCGGGTCGAGGTAGCCAATCGCGCGCAGGCGAGTGAGGATGCGGTCGCTGGCAAGCTGGAATGCTTCCGGATCCAGGCCCGCGGATGCGGCCACGAGCGGACGGAAGAACAGTTTCTTGTGGAGCGTTCGGACTCGGCGTTGTACACGCGAGAGTTCCGCGGTGAGATCGGCGCTCGTGCCCATCCGCGCTGCTCGAGCGAGCACGCGAAGTTCGTGCGGATCATCCGGCATGAGGTGTGTGCGATGCAGGGTACGTAACTGGACGCGGTGTTCGAGCAGCCGGAGATACCGGTAGTCGTTGGTGAACTCTGCCGCATCATCGCGACCGATATAACCACCGGCCGCGAGTACGGAGATTGCGTCCAGTGTCGACGCAACCCGAAGCGAATCATCGACCTGCCCGTGCACCAATTGCAGTAGCTGTACTGGAAACTCGACATCACGCAGACCGCCAGAACCGAGCTTGAGTTCACGCCCCGCTTCGTCCGCTGGAATATGTTCTATGACTCGGGCGCGCATCCGTTGTGTCTGCTTAACAAAATCGTCCCGACTACCCGATTGCCAAACCAGTGGTTCGACAGCGCTAACGAATCGCTCAGCTAGGGCAGTGTCCCCTGCCATTGGCCGCGCTTTCAGTAGCGCCATGAACTCCCAGTTCTTCGCCCACCGTTCGTAGTAGCGAAGGTAGCTGTCAACCGTGCGCACCAGCTCACCGTCTTTACCCTCGGGGCGAAGACCCGCATCCACCTCCCACAGGGCAGGTTCGGCACCGAAATCACTCGTGATGCGCATGAGTGCCTGTGCGAGGCGGGTCGCGACCTTGATGGCGTTATGTACTTCCAGATCGCTATCGGGCTTCGGTTCCGCAACGAACATTACGTCGATATCCGAAATGTAGTTCAGCTCCTGCGCCCCACACTTGCCGAAACCGATGACCGCGAAGCTCAGGCCGTCGAGCTGTTCTTGACTACAGCGACCAAAACCGGGTTCGGCGGCAACCACTTGCGCTTTGGCAACCTCTAGTGCTGCGCGCATTGCGGCATCGGCAAGGTCAGCGAGTACCTTCCCGATCCGTTGTATCGATACCGCGGGTTCGGGCAGCCGGATGTCGTACAGGGCGATCTTGGCGACTTCCATTAGGTACTGCACGCGCAGCGCGGAAATAGCTTCCTCACTGCCGGCTGGTGCGCCGTCAATGGCATGTTGGAGACGAGCCTCGATGGCGGATGCAGCGGATAGTTCAGTCGCGTGCTCATGGATCTGCGGTAAGACCTCTGGGTGGCGACGCAACAGGCCAACGAACGCAGACGATGTTGCCATGAGCGTGAATGCCGTCTGGAGCAAAGCACCATCTGACACCCACTTTGCAACCTCAGCAGAATCGGCATCCAACACCTCACACAAGCCGGCCAGAGCCGCATCCGGATCTGGATCGACGGATTCGATACAGCACAGGATCTCGGAGACCGATACGTCCAACTCATCGCTTAGATAAGTGAGTCGCTCGTTTGCCACCACCGAATCCGTGAATCCGATGCGCAGGAGCCGGGTGCGTGTACTGGTGCGCGTCATGATTACCGAGTCAGACCGGTGCGAAGCTCGATCTCGGTGATCTGGTGACGATATGCCTCCCATTCGGCACGCTTGTTGTCCAGGAAGTAATCAAAGAGCTGTTCACCGAGGGTGGATGCGACCAGTTCCGAGTGCTCACAGGCTTGAATTGCCTCGTCCAAGCTTGAGGGTAAGCCCTCATAACCGAGTACCTTGCGCTCGCGCACCGACAGATCGCGTAGGTCCCCGTCGATTTCTTCCGGAGCAGAGTATTCGCCTTCAATGCCGCGAAGTCCCGCTTCGATCATCACCGCAAAGGCGAGGTATGGGTTCGCGACAGCGTCGATGGCGCGATATTCGATGCGCGCCGACTGTGACTTGGCCGGTTTATAGGTGGGTACGCGGATGAGCGCGCTTGAGTTGTTGTGCCCCCAACAGATCCAGCTCGGTGCTTCATCACCGCCCCATAGGCGCTTATATGAGTTCACGGTCTGGTTGGTCACGGCACAGATCTCCGGAGCGTGACGCAGCATTCCGGCGATGAACTGTCGGCCGGTTAGTGAGAGCTGGTGCTGCGCACCAGCTTCGTAGAACGTGTTTGTTTCGCCTTCGAACAGTGAAATATGTGAGTGCATTCCCGAACCCGGCCAGTCTACGCATGGTTTGGGCATGAACGTGGCGAAGACGCCGAGTTCCGCGGCCACCTCGTGAACGACGGTGCGCACAGTCATCAAGTTGTCGGCCATGGTGAGCGCGTCCGCGTAGCGCAGATCGATCTCGTATTGACCTGGGCCACCCTCGTGGTGGGTGAACTCAACCGAGATTCCGAGTGATTCCAGAATGCGGACGGCTCGGCTACGGAAGGTAAAGGCAATACCGCCGGAAATGTTGTCGAAATAGCCGGCGTTGTCAATCGGCGCTGGTTTACCGTCTTCGAGTTCGGCCGACTTGAGGATGTAGAACTCCACTTCAGGGTGGATCTGACAAGTGAACCCGAGATCTTCGGCGCGCTGCAGCGTACGCCGAAGCACCTGACGCGGATCGGCAAGTGCCGGCTGGTTATCCGGCGTGCTGAGATCGCAGAACATGCGCGCGGTCGGATCTTGATTGGCCCACGGCAGCACTTGGAAGGTGTTCGGATCCGGATGCAGGAGCATGTCGGATTCGCTGCGGCGGGTGAGTCCCTCAATCGTCGACCCGTCAAAGCCGATGCCTTCTGCGAATGCGCCCTCTACCTCTTCAGGGGCAAGTACGACCGACTTCAAGGTGCCCAATACGTCGGTGAACCAACACCGTACAAACCGGACGTCACGTTCTTCGATCGTTTGGAGCACATAGTCTTGCTGCTTGGTCATGGTTCCAGCCTAGGCAACACTGCGTTAGAAAATACCGGTACGTGCGCAGCATCGCACACGCCGCATCCACCGTCACCGAACGCTTAGAGTGGAGTACATGACCGCAACTCCCCCGCGCAAACGCATCCGTACTCGCTCCCTTATGGAAGCCAAGCGTGCGGGCAAACCGATCGCCGCGCTTACCGCCTATGACGCCCCGACTGCGACGATCTTTGATGATGCCGGAATTGACCTGTTGCTTGTCGGCGACTCGGCAGCAAACGTGGTGCTCGGGGAGCGCACCACGCTCTCCATCACCATTGAAACGCTGCTCACCATGACCGAAGCGGTGGTCGGTGCAACGCGCACAGCCATGGTGGTCGCCGACCTCCCATTCGGCAGTTACGAGGCGTCAGATGAGCAGGCTGTCACCAGCGCCGTGCGGTTTATGAAGGAAGCGGGCGCGCATGCGGTAAAGCTCGAAGGCGGGGCGAGGATGGCATCGCGGATACGGGCAATCGTCGCGGCCGGTGTTCCGGTTGTCGCCCACATCGGCTACACGCCGCAGGCCGAGCACAGCCTGGGTGGCTATGTAGTCCAAGGACGCGGTGAGGGCGCCCAGGCATTACAGGCTGACCTCACGGCAGTCACCGAAGCGGGCGCCTTTGCGGTGGTGCTCGAGATGGTGCCTGCGGAACTTGCCGCAAAGCTCAGCCAAACGAGCCCCATCCCGACCATTGGTATCGGCGCAGGGTCAGGATGTGACGGGCAGATCCTCGTCTGGCAGGACGCGTTTGGTTTGAATTCGCATCGAGTGCCGTCGTTCGTGCGTCAATACGCCAATCTGCGCGAGGTGCTGCATGACGCGGCAACGCGATATGTCGATGACGTGCGCTCGCGCGCATTCCCTTCCGCTGCTGAGAGTTTTACGGACGAACCGAAGCGGCCGTCCGCAACCGACTAGGCCTCGTCTTCAGCTGATTCGCGGGCTTCTTCTTCGGCCCACTCACGTGCGTTAGCGGCGAGCTTCTCGTTTGCGTGTGCGGCTTCTTCCGCCGTTGCGAACGGGCCAATGCGCTCGGGAGCAGGCGAAACCTTCCCCTGCTCAACCTCGCCGGTTCGACTGTTGTAGTAGAACTCGGGCTGGTCATTCGATTCGTTAAATACTGAAGTCATAGGATCGAGGGTATGCCGAGAAATTCTGAAACAGCTCGATTGATCCCAGGAAACGTTGCTCCGATGAGGACCGTACCGTCCTCGATTGAGCGACCGGAGTACGTCGGCAAACAAACTCCGAATGAGCCCGATGGCACCGGCGATTTCTACACCGCGGAGGAAATCGATCGCGTACGCGCCGCCTCTCGACTGGCCGCGGCAACCTTGGAGCATCTCGAACCACACGTCGTCCCCGGAGTTACTACAGACGAACTGGATCGGATCGCGCACGAGTTCCTGGTGGACCACGGCGCCTACCCATCGACGCTGGGATATCGCGGGTATCCCAAATCCTGCTGCACCTCGCTGAACGAGGTTATCTGCCACGGTATCCCGGACGACACGGTGTTGTGTGACGGGGACATCCTCAACATCGATGTTACGGCCTACCTCGACGGCATGCACGGTGACACCAACCGGATGTATCTGGTGGGTGAAGTCGCCGAGGAGGCGAAGCTGCTCGTAGAGCGTGCGCACGAGGCGATGATGCGTGGTATCAAAGCAGCTAAACCGGGCCGTGAAGTCAACATTATTGGCCGCGTGATCGAGAAGTATGCGAGCCGTTTCGGATACGAGTCAGTCCGGGACTACACCGGCCACGGTGTCGGGCGTGCGTTCCACTCCGGCCTGATCATTCCCCACTACGACACCACCCAGTTCCGAGATGAAATTCGTCCCGGCATGATCTTCACCGTTGAGCCGATGCTCGTCACCGGATCGCAGGATTGGGAACAGTGGGATGACGATTGGACCGTCGTCACCAAGGATGGCTCGTGGTGTGCTCAGTACGAGCACACCATCCTAGTGACCGAAGACGGCGTTGAAATCCTGACCCTACCTCCTTCGCAGCTTGCTGATTCCTAGCTCGCCTACCCTGCCATATATGGAACTCTCTGCCGCCCCGAAGACCGAGCAAACCGCATCCGATACGCCGCTTGCCATCGGCATCGACATCGGTGGTACCGGAATTAAAGGCGCGGTGGTTGATCTCAGCACCGGTCAACTCGTTGGTGAGCGCTGCAAGGTGAAAACACCCGAGGGCGCCCCAATTCACGCCGTGCTGCAAGAGGTTTGCGAGCTGCGCGACAAGACTATTTCGCAACCCGTACCCCTCCCGGCCACGTTGCCTATCGGTATCTGCATGCCATCTGTGGTTCGTCACGGCTACTCATATACGGCCGCAAATATCGACCAAGAGTGGGTCGGGTTTAACGCAGCAGCAGCAATGTCTGAGGCACTCGGTCAGCAGGTGTCACTCGTCAATGATGCGGATGCGGCCGGCGTCGGCGAGGTTCGTTACGGTGCGGCTCGAGGGGTGTCCGGATCCGTCATCGTGATCACCCTCGGCACGGGTATCGGTTCCGCACTCATCCACAACGGTCGGCTCTTTCCGAACACGGAACTCGGCCACATGGAACTTAATGGTCATCCAGACATCGAACGGGTCGCATCCGCACGGGCGCGAGAGGTACTCGATCTGAACTTTCGTACCTGGGCCGCTGACTACCTCAGCCCGTATTTCCAGAAACTGGAAGCCCTGCTCGCACCCGACCAGTTCATCATCTCGGGCGGGGTGTCGAAGCGCGCCGAGAAGTTCCTGCCGCACATTGAGTGTGAGACACCTATTGCCGTAGCTGGACTCGTCAACAACGCGGGTATCATCGGCGCTGCATCCCTCGGTGCAGAGGGATGGGACTAAGCGCTCATTACGTGGCGGTTTGCTCGCTATTGCGGAAAAGAAAGTGGGCCGGCCTATACGCCGGGTTCTGTCCGGATCGATGATCCGGGGCGGCCATCTATCTGGGCGACACGTTACCGTGACGCTCTAGCAGCTCACCCGGGAACTCGGCGAGCAGCGTCTGCATTCCCTGTTGGCCTTGCTCCGGACGAGGTTTACCGTGCGAATCGCGTCACCGCGATCCCGGTGGGCTCTTACCCCACCCTTTCACCCTTACCCCGAGGGGCGGTTTGCTTTCTGTGGCACTATCTCGCGGGTTACCCCGGGTGGGTGTTACCCACCATCCTGCTCTGTGGAGCCCGGACGTTCCTCGAATACCTCAGGATCCGCGACCGCCCGGCCGGCCCACTTCTAACACAAGCCTAGCGGTATTCTCGGCCGATGCGGCTGCCGTTAGAACAGCGAATCCTGATCCTTGACAAGCGGATTATCGCCGGCAAACTGTTCGGGATCGTCCATGGCCGCATTCGCAGCCGCATCCGCCCGAGCATTCTTCGATCGCGGCACCCACTGAAAGGTGACCTGCCGATCCGCGATGAGTGCTCGAGCCTGCTGGGCGAGCACCTTCATATCGGGATGCTTAATTTTCCAGCGCCCGCTCATCTGTTCGATAACCAGCTTCGAGTCCATCCGCACCTCGATACTGGCCTGTGGCCAGGTGTCGATAATGTACTGCAATCCCAGCACCAGGCCGGCGTACTCAGCGACATTATTGGTGCATGTGCCCAGCGAACGCGAAATCGTCTGGAGCACTTCCCCACTATTCGCATCCACAACCACCGAGCCCGACCCGGCCGGCCCCGGGTTACCGCGAGAGCCGCCATCGGCTTCCAAGATGATGTGATCGCTCATACGTCTGACCGATCGGTACGGATCAAGATTGCATCGGTGTGTGGGCAGAACACAATCTCGTCCGCCGCACATGCGCGCATCCGAACCATATCTGCGGTCTCAACAACTTCGTTTGAAGCGCTCGAGACATTGCCGATGAGCTCCGCCGCACCAATACCCACGCGTTTGCGCCGGTCTTCGTACACAGCGAGCAGCTCGGCATCGATTCCACTGCTGAGGGTGCCGCGCGCGGTGTGCAGTTCCTGAGCTTCCTTCTTGAGATTCTGCTTGGCCAGTTCCCGACGTTCGAGCAGGTCGCTGGCAAGCGCTTCCAGCTCTCGCATCGACGAGTGCGCTTCGTCATACGCAGCCTGCGCTTGCGCAAGCTGCGATTCCAGCTCGCTGCCTTCATCCGTGAGCCGCTCTTCACGGCGTTCCAATGCGGCAAGCTCGCGTTCATAGCCGGCAACAACCTTGGGCTCACTTGCCGCTTGCATCGCGGCCTGGTCGTGTTCGCGACGCCGGGATACCGTGTCGAGATCATCACGCACACGCTGCAGCTGACGCTGTAGGTCTTCGAGTTCGCCGAGCTTCGTAGCGGTAGCTGCCCTTCGCGCGCGCCGATCCTGCTCGATGGCCACCAGATGTTCCTGCTCTGGTAGGTGCTTCGCCAAGTGCTGCAGCCGCGCAAATGCTGCATCCAATTTCGCGAGTTCGAGTAACTTGAGCTGCTCGTTCGGATGGGCTTTCATGCATACCAGCCTAGTTCTTTACCCGCTCGGCGCGTTCGGAGGTGGTCGCATCAACCGGACCGCTCGCGCCAATAACGAAGGTCCACGGGTCGGTATTACGTCGTGATACGTGCACGTCAATATCCGGATGTTCGGTGCGTAACCGCTCGGCAAGCCCCTCGAGCCAGAGCCACTCACTTGCAAAATGGGCGGTGTCCACCAGTGCCGGTCCCGAGGTGTTCAACGCGTGTTCGATCGCTTCGGATGCGGGATGGTGTCGTAGATCGCTGGTCAGATAGACATCGGCACCCCGTACGAGCGGATGACTGAGCAGGCTATCGCCGGCCCCAGAGCAGCAGGCGACTCGCTGTACCTGACGATCAGGATCACCAGCGACGCGGACGCCTCCAGCCGTGGCTGGGAACAGTTCCTGCACACGGCGCGCGAAATCGGCAAGGCTCATCGCTTGCGGAAGCTCGCCCACAAGCCCAATCCCCCTTGGCGAGTCAGCCGCGATCGGTTCGATCGGAGTGCGGTGTTCTGGGCCCGAAGGAATACCTAGGCGATCGAAAATTATCCCGGTCGGGCCAGTTTCGACCACGTCAGCATTGGTGTGCGCGCTGAATAGCGCACAGCCTGCACGAATCAGGCGAGCAAGCAGTGCACCCTTATAGCTATCTTCGGCGATACTGGTCACTCCCCTGAGCAAGAGCGGATGGTGGGTGAACAGTAGCTGCGCACCTCGCTCGACAGCCTCGTCCACGGTCGCGCTCACCGCATCCACCGCAAGCACCACCCGGGAGACCTGCTGTTTCGGATCGCCACTGGTCAAACCGACCGCATCCCAGGACTGCGCATCCTCCTCGGGAAAGAGCGAGCGCAGGGTGTGCTGAAGTTCTTGCAGTGTCGTCATGACCTCAGCGTAACCGGTGGGCACTAGGGTAATCGCTATGGCACTACCGAAGCGTCTTCTCGGTGCAGACGAGCACGTTGTGTTCCACCTGCGCACACACATCAAACGAATCCTCGGCTGGCTGTTGCTCGGCCTCGCACTCGTGATCGGCGCCATCACCGCGTCGATCGTAATGCCCGCCCAAGCGCGGCCTGTCGGTATCTACGCGGTTTGGATCGTGTGCATCGTGCTGCTGATTCCGATCGCACTCATACCGTGGATTAAGTGGCTCACGAGCACATACACGATCACTGACCGACGCATCATCACCCGAACCGGCATTTTCAATAAGCGCGGTCACGACATTCCGCTCAGCCGAATCTCGAACGTTTCCTACGAGCGTTCGTTTGTCGATCGACTGTTTCGCTGCGGCACGCTCGTGCTCGAAACGAGCGCTGAAAACCCACTGATGCTGGATGACATCCCAAGGATTGAGAAGGTGCACGTACGGATGACCGAGCTGCTCTTTCACGTCAACCGAATGAACCAGCAAAACCATGACTGACACTTCGCTCGAGTACGCACAGTCACGAATCCACAAAATTCCCGACTACCCCGTCCCGGGCGTGATTTTCCAGGACATCATGCCGGTACTCGCGGACGGTGCAGCATTCACCACAGCGGTTCGTGAGCTTATTCGTCCGTTTGTCGGGCAGTTTGACATTGTGGCCGGCGTAGAAGCTCGCGGGTTCCTCCTGGCAGGGGCTGCGGCAATCGACTGCGGAGTCGGGATGCTGCCAATCCGAAAAGCGGGCAAGCTCCCCCGCCCTGCAGTAGACGTCGCCTACACCCTGGAATACGGGGTCGCCAAGATCGAAGCTCAGGACGATATTCCGAGCGGTTCGAGAGTGCTGATCATCGATGACGTGCTCGCCACCGGCGGTACGCTCGCAGCAGCGGAACAGCTCATCGCCAAGCTGGGTGGATCCGCCGTCGGTCACGCCGTGTTGCTCGAGATCTCCGAGCTCGATGGGCGTTCCAAGCTACAAGCACCGGTGCACTGCGTCTTCCCTGATGATGAATCTGGATACTAATGCTCTCGGTGATGCATCCGAGCCGCTCCAGGGTCTTCCGCAGTGGGCCCGTGCAAGCACCGAGCTTCGGGATTACTACCTGCGCGAGTGGGGCGTTCCGGTAACCAGCGAAACGGGAGTATTCGAGCGGCTGAGCCTTGAGGTATTCCAGGCGGGGTTGAGCTGGGCCACCATTCTTCGGAAACGTGATGCGTTTCGCGAAGTGTTCGCAGGGTTCGAACCGGATGCGGTGGCAGCGTTGACCGACACGGATGTCACTCGGCTGATGAGCGATGCCCGGATCGTGCGCAATCGCAGGAAGATTGAGGCGACCGTCGCTAACGCTCGGGCAACTATTGCGCTACGCGAGCATACCTCCCTACCAACACTGGTGCTGCAACATGCACCCGGTACTCGACTGGCTGCATCCAAGGAAGCAGAGATCCCAACGCGCACTGAGTGTTCTGCTGCCCTTGCCGACACGCTCCGTACGCACGGTTTTCGTATGGTGGGCCCAACCAATATGTATGCGCTCATGTGTGCGATCGGTCCGGTCAACGCACATCTCGTCTCGTCACACCGATACCCGGTAGTGGAGCGGATGCAATTGCGAGCGCTCGAGGCAGCAACCTAACAGCGCTCGGGGCCCCACCTAAAGGGGTTCGAGACTCTACAAACTTCCAGAAATGGTTGAAGGGCCCCACCCTTCGGTGGAACCCTTCAACCATCCGTGGGCCCTGAGGGACTCGAACCCCCGACCCTCTGGGTGTAAACCAGATGCTCTAACCAACTGAGCTAAAGGCCCGTGCGACTGATTAAGCATAGGCGAACGATTTTTGTCGTGTCAAATCGTTACGCCGTCGTGTCGCATCCTGCCTGTTCTGCGACGATCTACGCGACGCTGGCCCAGCGCATCCCACGCAGGTGATCGCTCAACTCCCGCTGGTCGCCGCTGGCAACTTGGGCGACCAGTCTGCATTCGCCGGAGGTGCGTATTGCCCAGCTCTGTCGCTTCGCGATCCCGTACGTCTCATCGAATGCACCGAAATAGCTCGCAAGCCGCCCGTGTGGCCAGTGGTCAGACAAGCCAACGATTGAACTCGATATCCGCAGAGTCTTAAACCAGTGCGCCAGCGTCGCCGGAGCATCACACGAGGCAACAAGCACCTGCACACCCATACGATTCGCGTGCGTTGCTAACTCGTCCAGTTCGCACACCTCACGCGTACACGTGGGTGTAAAGGCTGCCGGAATGAAAATGAGCAGCTGGGGGGTATTGCCTGCGAACACATCGATCTGATCGCCACGGTGCGTGGTAACCACGATCCGATCATCCGCTGCGACTGTGAACGCTTGCTCGACCATGAATCCAGTTTCATCCACTTCGATGAGGAATCGCTGACCGCATGCAATCAGTGCTGCCCACGAGTGCACGGCCAATGGTATTGAAGCCCGCGAGCTGTCCATATGCAACAAAACCGCGCGAGACTACCTGAACATTTCCACACGAAGATCCCGGTTATCGTTGTGTGATTTCGCTAAACTGTCTGGGCGAATGTGACCCTACGCTGTAATGCGTCAATGCGAATCGCGGAAAGAGGTTGTCGTGCCAGTCAATCACCAGGACCCGTACTCCGGAGCATACGTCGACACCGACCCCCAGGAGACTGCTGAGTGGAAGGAATCCCTCGACGCAGTCATCGAAGAGCGCGGCCACCAGCGCGGACGCGAGATCATGCTGTCCCTGTTGGAACGCTCCCGACAGCAACACCTGGGTGTGCCTATGCACCCGGTAACTGACTACGTCAACACAATTGCACCCGAAGACGAGGCACCCTTCCCTGGCGATGAGCAGATTGAACGCACCTACCGCCGGTGGATTCGCTGGAACGCTGCGGTAACGGTTCACAACGCCCAGTCACCCGCGATCTCCGTCGGTGGCCACATTTCGTCATACGCAGCGCAGTCAGCCATGTACGAGGTCGGCCTCAACCACTTCTTCAAGGGCTACGACCACCCCGAAGGTCCCGACCAGGTGTACTTCCAAGGCCACGCTTCACCCGGCAACTATGCCCGCGCCTTCCTAGAAGGACGAATCACCGAGGACCAGTTGAACGGCTTCCGACAGGAAGCATCCAAAGCGCCAAACGGGCTGAGCTCCTACCCGCATCCGCGCCTCATGCCCGAGTTCTGGCAGTTCCCCACGGTGTCGATGGGCCTGGGGCCGATGAACGCCATCTGGCAGGCTCAGTTCAACCAGTACCTCACGAATCGCGGGATCAAGGATGCATCCGGCTCGCACGTTTGGGCATTCCTTGGCGATGGTGAGATGGATGAGCCCGAGTCGCGCGGTCAGCTCCAGGTTGCTGCGCAGTACGGCCTGGACAACCTCACCTTCGTCGTTAACTGCAACCTGCAGCGCCTCGATGGGCCGGTGCGCGGTAACGGCAAGATCATTCAAGAACTTGAGTCGTTCTTCCGGGGCGCGGGCTGGCACGTCATCAAGGTCATTTGGGGCCGCGAATGGGATAGCCTCCTTGCGCGAGACACTCATGGTGCGCTGCTGCGCCTCATGAACGAAACACCCGATGGAGACTTCCAAACCTTCAAGGCAGAATCCGGCAAGTTCGTACGCGAGAACTTCTTCGGTCGCGACCCACAGGCACTCAAGCTCGTGGAGAACTACACCGATGACGAGATCTGGGCCCTCAAGCGAGGTGGCCACGACTACCGTAAGCTGTATGCGGCCTATAAGGCGGCCCTGGAACACAAGGGCCAGCCGACTGTGATCCTCGCGCACACCATTAAGGGATACGGGCTCGGAACCCGCTTTGAGGGACGTAACGCCACGCACCAGATGAAGAAGCTTACGCTTCAAGATCTGAAGAACTTCCGCGACGGTATGCAGATTCCGATCTCGGATGCACAGCTCGAGGCCGAGCCCTACAACGTCCCGTACTACCACCCGGGCAACGACAGCCCCGAGCTGGAATACCTGATCGAACGACGTCGCGAGCTCGGTGGCTATGTCCCAGAGCGTCGCAGCAAGTACACCCAGGTTGAGCTTCCCGGAGACAAGACCTACGAGATCGCGAAACGCGGTTCCGGCAGCCAAGAGGTTGCCACGACCATGGGCTTCGTGCGTCTGTTGAAAGACCTGATGCGCGATGGCGAGTTCGGTCGCCGCATCGTGCCGATCATTCCGGATGAGGCACGCACCTTCGGACTCGATGCGTTCTTCCCGACCGCAAAGATCTACAACCCCGACGGTCAAAACTACATGGCAGTCGACCGCGAGCAGCTGCTCGCCTACCGCGAGGGGGCTCAGGGGCAGCTGATGCACGTCGGTATTAACGAGGGCGGTGCGGTTGCTTCGATGAGTGCCGTAGGTACCTCGTATTCCGTACACGGCGAGATGATGATCCCCGTCTACATCTTCTACTCGATGTTCGGCTTCCAGCGCACCGGAGACGGCTTCTGGGCTGCGGCTGACTCGCTTACGCGAGGGTTCATCATGGGTGCAACCGCCGGTCGAACAACACTTACCGGTGAGGGCCTGCAGCACATGGATGGCCATTCACACATCCTGGCATCGACCAACCCGGCGGTTGTCGCCTACGACCCCGGATATGTGTACGAGATTGGCCACATCATGCGCGCAGGAATTGAGCGTATGTACGGCGGGAAGCACGACGACCCAAACGTGATGTACTACCTGACGATCTACAACGAGCCGATGGTACAGCCCGCTGAGCCAGAGAATCTCGACGTTGAGGGCGTCGTACGCGGTATCTACTACCTCAATGCCCCGAAGCGCCAGGACGGTCCCCAAGCGCAATTGCTGGCGTCGGGTGTGGCACTCCCCTGGGCCCGCGAGGCGCAGCAGATCCTTGATGAAGAGTGGGGCGTGAGCGCACACGTTTGGTCGGTAACGAGCTGGAGCGAGCTACGCCGCGACGGTCTTGCTGCCGAAGAACACAACTGGACGCATCCAACCGAGACACCAAAGGTGCCGTACATCACCGATAAGCTTTCCGGCTCAAGCGGTGTCTTCTTGGGTGTCAGTGACTTCTCGCACTCGCTCCCGGACATGATTCGACCGTACGTACCCGGCGATTACGTGACCCTCGGTGCAGATGGTTTTGGTTTCTCCGACACGCGTCCTGCAGCACGGCGTTTCTTCAAGATCGACTCCCACTCGATTGTGGTTCGCACCCTGGCTGAGCTTGCTCGCCGTGGCGAAGTCGACCCTGCGGTAGTACAGCAGGCAATCGACCGCTACGACCTGCACAACTCTGCGGCCGGTACTTCCGGCACTGCCGGTGGCGACGCGTAATCGAGGAACTGTATGGCGGTAACTAACTCCACTGAGCGTGCGAAAGAGGTGGCGTGGCTGCGAAGCCTCGCCGGCGATCTCGCATCAACAGTGATGCGTCGCATGGAACAGACTCTCCCGTGGTTTGCAGAAATGCCACCGGGGCGTCGCTCCGCGGTCGGCATGGTTGCGCAGACCGGTATTACTGCGATCGTCGACTGGTTTGAGCGTGGTTCAGAATCGACCTGGGTCGCGCGTGACGTATTTGACTCGGCGCCCAGGGAGTTGGTCCGCTCAGTGAGCCTGCAACAAACCTTGCAGCTCGTGCAGGTCGTTGTCGAGGTTTTTGAAGAGCGCGTGGCCACGGCATCACCGGAAATCCGTGAGGGTGTGCTCCGGTATTCACGCGACATTGCCTTCGCTGCTGCCGATGTGTATGCACGAGCCGCCGAGGCTCGTGGCCTGTGGGATGCGCGCCTAGAAGCGTTGGTCGTGGACTCAATCCTTACTGGCGAGCACGATACCGAACTGCCGAGCCGTGTCGCAGCCCTTGGCTGGAGTTCTCACGGCGAGGTTGCCGTTATTGTGGGCACCACCCCGAAGGTGTTGGAGGTCGACCAATTGCGGCGGGTGGCTCGGCACAGCCATACCGACTTGTTGGTGGGCATTCAGGGGAACCGGTTGGTGCTCTTTGTCGGCCGGAACAACACTGCGAAGGCAGATTCGGCGGCAACGCATTCCTTCCTCGACATCACCCGAAAACTCGAACACGGGTTCGGTGACGGGCCGCTCATCCTGGGACCCACCGTCCCGACTGTGGTTGAAGCCTCGCGGAGTGCTAGGGCTGCTCTTGCGGCATTCTCCGTTGCAGCTTCCTACCGCAATCTCGAGCGCCCGACCCTGGCGGAAGATCTCCTCCCTGAGCGAGCACTCGCCGGTGATCCCCTCGCGCGCCAGGCACTGATCCAGCGCGTGTACGCACCGCTTGCTGATCACCAATCCGAGCTGTTGAACACACTCGGTTGCTATCTCGACAACGGCCGTTCGCTCGAGGCAACCGCCCGTGAACTCTACGTGCATCCGAATACCGTGCGGTACCGGCTCAAGCGCATTACCGAAATCATCGGCTGGGATGCCACCGGAGCCCGCGAATCGTTGATCCTGCACTGCGCGCTCATCCTCGGGCGAATCGCTGAGGTGCACGGCCTCGATCGCCGCCCGCCGCATCGAAACGGCAAACAATAACCGCTTCTGAACATCCAGACCACCAACCGAAACGAAACGATGACAGTAATCACATTCCCCGGCCAGGGAGCGCAGAAACCCGGTCTCCTTGCGCCGTGGCTAGAAGACGAAACAGCGCGCGACACACTGAACCGACTTAGCGAAGCCGCTGAGATCGACCTCATCACCCACGGAACCGAATCCGATGCGGCAACGATTAAGGACACGGCCGTCGCGCAGCCGTTGATCGTCGCAGCCGGCATCATCTCGTGGGATGCGCTCGTGCGAGCAGGAGCTGTCCTGGATCAGGTGGCAGTGGCCGGACACTCGGTCGGAGAGATCACCGCAGCATATGCTGCTGGCGTATTCGATGCTGACACTGCGATTCGCTTCGTAACCCGCCGAGCGCGGCTCATGGCGGCTGATGCCGCAGCCGTCGAAACTGGCATGGCCGCGGTCGTCGGTGGGGACCAGGACGAAGTTGAGGCTCGGATCATCGAAGCCGGCGCTGCGCCCGCAAACTTCAACGGTGCGGGACAGATTGTTGCTGCGGGAACGCCCGCAGCTCTAGACGAGCTACGAACTAACCCGCCACAGGGTGCGCGCGTGCTGCCGCTGAAAGTAGCTGGCGCCTTTCACACGTCGTATATGCAGAATGCCAGCGACACGCTTGCGCAGGAGGCGGACTCCTTCCCCGCCAACGAGCCGACCATCACGCTGTACTCCAATGAGAGCGGCCAGCAAACGAAGCATGGCGAAGAATACCGTGCGCTGCTCGTACGACAGATCTCCAATCCCGTGCACTGGGACCGCTGTATGGAGTCCTTTGCCAGGGATGGGCACCGGGCCTTAATCGAAATGCCACCTGCTGGCACGCTGGCCGGCTTGGCAAAGCGTGCACTACCCGAATTTTCGCGATACACGGTGAATACTCCGAACGATATTGACACCGCGCTGACCGAACTTGACACACGAGGAACCGTACAATGACCGCATCCCCCACACTCGCCACAGCTACCGGCGCACAGTTCACCCGAATCTATGGGTACGGTGCCTACCGCGGTGAGCATGCGGTAACGAACGATGAGCTGGCCGGCCCTATCAATAGTTCCGACGAATGGATCCGCCAGCGCACCGGGATTATTACCCGTGCTCGTGCGGGCGAGCATGACAATGTGGTCACCATGGGTGTGCACGCAGGTCGCGAAGCGCTTGCTGCTTCCGGCGTGGACGCCGAGCAGATTGGAGCTGTCATCGTCGCGACGGTCACGAACATGATGGCAACTCCCGCCGCTGCCACTCGGATCGCCGATGGGCTTGGCATTCCAGACCCGAACGCCTACGACATTTCGGCGGGCTGCGCCGGCTATTGCTACGCAATCGCTCAGGCCGATGCCCTCATTCGAGCCGGTATGGCGGAGTACGTGCTCGTAATTGGCAGCGAGAAGCTCTCCGATGTCGCTGAGCCTACTGACCGATCAATCTCGTTCCTGCTTGGCGACGGCGCCGGCGCTGCAGTAGTCGGACCAGCGGATACGGCAGGCATCTCGCGCTCGGTGATGGGGTCGGATGGCTCCAAGTGGGATGCGGTGAGCATGAGCGGCGAAATGTCCGCGGCACGACGAGGCGAGATCCCGGTGCCGACACTGCGTCAGGATGGCAAAGCGGTGTTCCGCTGGGCAGTGTGGGAGATGGCAAAAGTCGCCAAGCGTGCGCTCGAAGAAGCGGGCGTGAAACCCGAACAATTAGCGGCCTTCATTCCACACCAAGCGAATATGCGCATCATTGACGAGTTCGCGAAGCAACTCGGGCTTCCCGAATCGGTAATCATCGCCCGCGATATTCAAGACACCGGTAACACCTCCGGTGCCTCGATTCCTCTGGCGACACATCGTCTGCTCACCGAACATCCAGAGGTGAGCGGCGGACTCGCGCTCCAAATTGGTTTTGGCGCCGGGCTCGCGTACGCTGCCCAAGTTGTCCGACTCCCCTAGTGAGACGTTCGCAAACAAACACAATCGTTACTGACCAACCTGTCCCCTAACAACACAACTAAGGAGAAATCATGGCCTTTTCGAACGAAGAAATCCTGGCTGGCCTCGCCGAACTCATTAACGAAGAAACCGGTATTGCGGCAGACACCGTGACCCCGGAGAAGTCGTTCACCGACGACCTCGACATTGACTCGATCTCGATGATGACGATTGTCGTCAACGCAGAGTCGAAGTTTGACGTCGAAATCCCGGACTCGGAGGTAGAGAACCTCAAGACTGTCCAGGATGCGGTTAACTTCATCGCTGCCGCACAGGCCTAGTTCACCCGTGTGGGTCGGCTCCGTGCCGACCCACACCGTTCTGTCTTGTTTTATATAAAGGAAGCCACGCGAATGAACAAACGAATTGTTATCACCGGTGTCGGTGCGTTTAGCCCGTTGGGGGCAACTGCCGGCGAAACGTGGGAATCCCTTCTCCGTGGTGAATCCGGGGCACGTGACCTT
Source organism: Pseudoclavibacter sp. Marseille-Q3772 (assembly GCF_916618895.1). Lineage (NCBI taxonomy): Bacteria > Bacillati > Actinomycetota > Actinomycetes > Micrococcales > Microbacteriaceae > Pseudoclavibacter > Pseudoclavibacter sp. Marseille-Q3772. The sequence goes on along the minus strand of NZ_OU745391.1, from coordinate 316,018 downwards.
CCCGAATCGCTCGTTAGTTATGACATCGACCTTCCGGTGACATTCGCCGCAACGGTTCGACAATCAGCCGCTGAGCACTTGGATCGTGTTGCCGCCAAGCGACTCGATCCGTCCAGCCAGTACGCGCTGATCGCTGGTCGTGAAGCATTCGCGAACGCGGGCCTTGCTGCTGGCGATATTGATCCCGAACGCTTGATGGTGGACTGGGCAACCGGTATCGGTGGCGTGTGGACGCTCCTGGATGCGTGGGACACACTGCGCGAACGTGGTGCTCGTCGCGTGCTACCGCTGACCGTGCCAATGCTAATGCCGAACGGTCCTGCCGCGGCAATCGGTATGGATCTCACAGCACGCGGCGGTATTCGCTCCACCGTATCCGCATGTGCATCAAGCACCGAATCCATCATCAACGCCTATGAGCACCTCCAGGCCGGGCTCGCGGATGTGATCATTGCCGGCGGTTCTGAGGCAGCGGTACACCCACTGCCAATCGCGGCATTTGCATCCATGCAGGCGCTGTCTCGCCGAAACGATAGCCCTGCCACCGCATCCCGCCCCTACGACACGGCCCGCGATGGCTTCGTGCTCGGCGAGGGTGCTGCTGCGCTGGTGCTCGAGACCGAAGAGCACGCGCGAAAGCGCGGCGCGACGATCATCGCCGAAGTCGCGGGCGGTGGCGTCACCTCGGATGCCTATCACATCACCGCGCCCGAGCCAGAAGGCGCTGGTGCCGTGCGCGCTATCGAGGCCGCCATGTCCCAGGCAGAAGCCACCGCTGACCAGGTCGTGCACATCAACGCACACGCGACGTCTACCCCGGTTGGCGATATTGCCGAAGCAAACGCATTTGAGCGTTTCTTTGGTGAGCGCGCCGGTAGCATCCCAGTATCCGCGACCAAGGCCTCGACCGGCCATTTGCTCGGCGGTGCCGGTGCGATTGAGGCGCTGTTCACCGCACTTGCGCTGCATCACGGCACGCTACCGCCCACAATCAACTTGGATGAGCAGGATCCCGAAATCCAGCTCGATGTGGTCACCGAACCTCGCGAGCTAGCAATCCCGGCCGGAAGTGTCGCGCTGTCAACCTCCTTTGGCTTCGGCGGACACAACGCAGTCATCGCCTTGCGTAAGTACTCCTAACGCCTGGCTACATATACCAAGAGGGAGTCCGTCGATTCGCGACGGACTCCCTCTTCTCGTTGTGCTGCAATAGTACGCGTACGCGTCTGCGGCAGATGTTGGCAGGCCTAGCCGACGCGGTGCATCCACACCACCGATGTGGTGTCACCGGCTTCACGGAACGGTTCGAGCTCGTCGTCCCAGGCCTGGCCCATGGCTAGCTGCAGCTCCCGGTGCAGCTCGGTCGCGTTACCGCCCGCAAGTTCCATGGCGTAGCGGATGCGGTCTTCCGGTACGACCATGTTTCCGGCAGCATCCATCTGTGCGAAGAAAATGCCGAGCCCCGGGGTGTGCATCCAGCGTCCGGCATCATTTCCGGGGCTTGCTTCTTCGGTTACTTCGAAGCGGAGGTGCTCCCATCCACGCAGCTGCGATGCGATGGCTGCTGCGGTGCCGGCGTCACCGTGCCAGGTGTATTCAGCTCGGACGCTGCCACGAATGACCGGTTGCGGAGCCCACCGCAAGCTCACCGGCTCGCCCAGGGCACGCCCGATCCCCCACTCGACGTGTTGGCAGAGCGCTCTTGGCGCGGAGTGTACGTACAGCACTCCTCGCGTGGTTGATGCAGCCATAATTCCTCCAGAGTTCACGGATGGTACGTCTTCCCCTACGACCAGTCGTGAATGTGGCTTGGCTGCCCTAACTATTCCGTTGTCGTTAGGAATTATGCCCGATGTTATCGGTGAACCACAAGCATGTGATTCACCATTTCGGCGTGTTAACGCCAAGTGGCTTCGCACCAGCCGGTGCGAAGCCACTGTAGTGAGGGGATGCGGTTAGTGAGCCAAGCTGACGAGGCCGAGCTCTGCAGGCGAACGCAGCATCTCGTGCTTCGGAACAACACGCACGGTGTATCCGTATTCGCCCGGTGTATCGATCGCGACCGAAGTGCGGTACGTTCCCGGCGCGGCTTCTTCCATCGCTACGATTGCAACATCCGTGAGCTCTCCATCTGCCAGACGCTGTCCGTACACCACCTGTACGCTCACGTCGCTCGCTTGGAGTGCGCCGAGGTCAACCTCAGCCTGCAGCGTGGTGCCGGTACCGGCATTAGCCGGTTCGTGGGTCGTCGAGGCCGATACGACGCGAACCTCGTTCCAGTGAGCAGCGACGTGCTGCTTCCACTGCGCGAAGCCACGTGAGCGGTCGCGGTCAGCTGCCAGGCGTGCTGAGCGACCGGCGGGCAGGTACAGCTCGGTGCAGTAGTCACGCACCATCCGCTCCGCCCCCATCCGCGCGCCAATCTGCGACATGGAGCGACGCACCTTGGCGATCCATTCCTGCGGAATGCCGTTTTCATCACGGTCGAAGAACATCGGTACCACTTCATGCTCGAGCATGTCGTAGAGCGCCTGTGCTTCCCAGTGGTCGCGCTGCTGATCGTCTCCGCGGGGCGCGGTCGGAATGGTCCAGCCGAGTTCGTCATCGGCAACTTCATCCCACCAACCGTCAGAAATCGATAGCGTGAGGCAGCCGTTCATGACCGCCTTCATGCCGGAGGTACCGGACGCTTCTTGCGGACGTACCGGGTTGTTCAGCCAGATGTCCGAACCGGCAACAAGGAACTTACCCATCGAGATGTTGTAGTCGGGGATGAATACGATGCGGTCGCGCACGCCGGCGTCATCCGCGAATCGTACGAGTTCCTGTAGGAGCTGCTTGCCGCCCATATCCGCAGGGTGAGCTTTACCGGCGATGACGAACTGCACCGGACGGTCCTTGTTCAACAGGATGCGACGCAGCCGGTCGGGCTGCTGCAACATCAGCGTTAGCCGCTTGTAGGTAGATACTCGACGGGCGAAACCGACGGTCAGTGCGTTCGGGTCGAGGATGTTCTTGGTCCAGCCAAGCTCAGCTTCCTGGGCTCCGCGCTGCTGCCATGATGTAGCAAGCAGACCGCGTGCTCGAGTAACGAGCTCAGCACGAAGCTCGTTACGAACCGCCCACAGCTGGTCCGCGGATACTGCCTCGGTGTGCTTCCACTCGGCAACCGTTGCAAGGTCTTCACCGCCAGCAAGTGCGTTCACAATCGGCTTGATTGGGCTGCGCGTCCATGTCGGAGTGTGCACACCGTTGGTGATGGAGGTGATGGGCACTTCGGCCTCGTCGAAGTTCGGGTAGAGGCCCTTGAACATTCCGCGCGAGACCACACCGTGCAGTTTTGCCACACCGTTGGCGTACTGCGCGAGCCGCAGACCGAGGTGTGCCATGTTGAAGCGGGTGGGGTCGTCTTCGGCGCCAAGCGCCATCACTTCGTGTACCGGAACACCCGGTGTGAGCTGCGATCGGCCGTCCTCGCCGGCTTGCAAATAGCGTTCGACGAGGTGGTTTTCGAAGCGGTCGATTCCTGCAGGTACCGGGGTGTGCGTGGTGAAGAGGGTGGATGCGCGAACAACCGAAAGGGCAGTCTGCCAGTCTTCGCCTTCGTTCATCATCTGACCGATGCGCTCCACGCCGAGGAATCCTGCGTGACCCTCGTTCATGTGGTACACATCCGGGTGCGCAATACCGTTGATGTCGCAGTAGCGCTGAACGGCGCGGACGCCGCCGACGCCGAGCACCAGTTCTTGCTGGATGCGGTGCTCAACATCGCCACCGTAGAGACGGTCGGTGATGATGCGGAAGTCCTCCGGGTTTGACCCCACGTTGGTGTCGAGCAGCAGCAGCGTGATTCGACCGATTGCTGCCTTCCATACGAGGACATTCGCGGTGCGGTTTCCGGGGAACTGTACCGATACCTGTACCTGGTCGCCCTGTTCGTCCAGTACCGGAGTCACGGCAAGCGTGTGCGGCGGGTGCGCCTCATAGACCTCTTCCTGCCAGCCCTCAGGCGAGAGGGTCTGGCTGAAGTAGCCGTAGGTATACAGCATGCCGATGCCGATGAGTGGCACACCGAGGTCAGAAGCGGATTTGAGGTGGTCGCCGGCGAGTACACCCAGGCCACCGGAGTAGATCGGAAGTGACTGGTGTACGCCGAACTCCATTGAGAAGTATGCGATCGAAGTTTCTGCGTCTTCCGTACCTGCGGTCGACTTTGCAAACCAGCGGTCTACACCGAGGTAGGAATGGAGGTCCTCGACCTCTTCGTTGAGCCGGTGCAGGAAGGATTCATCGCGTGCGAGTTCTTCCATGCGGCTGGCCGGGAGCTGCTGGAGCATGGTGATCGGATTATGACCGGTCTTGCTCCACAGCGCTGGGTCGATGGATCGGAAGAGGTTGTGTGCCTGCTCACGCCAAGACCAGCGCAGGTTCATCGCCAGGTCGCGCAGTGCGTGAAGCGGTTCGGGGAGGACAGGGAGGACGTTGAATGAATCGATTGCCTTCACGTGCTCAACACTACCGGGCAGAGTAAACACTCACTCAGAAACGTTGCACGCTTATTGAAGTTAAGCTTGTACGGATGGGGCGGTAGCTCAGCTGGTTAGAGCAGTGGACTCATAATCCATAGGTCACGGGTTCAAGTCCCGTCCGCCCCACTGGATCGATAGGTCTGACTCGACTCGAGTCGGACCGTATTCCTTATTCCGCAGCGGTGCATCATCTTCAACCTCACCGATGAGGTGAAGTGTACTGCGATGTCGTCGAGACCGAGCCGGAGTATATTTGTACGAGGTGGGGCAAACGGATGCGACAGATTCCGATTTCTTCCCGGTGCCTCCCTCGCTGGGTCGTGATGCCCGCAAGCTCGTTTCGCATGACCGTCTCCAGAGCGCACTTGCGGATGTTTCCGCGGACATTCTTGCTCCGCTCCCGCAGCGCCAGTTACGTACACCTACGGGATCCGTACAGGCGTCATCGGTGGACAACGCGTCGTTGAGTGTCGCGGTCACGTTGTGTCGTGCGGAGGTGTGGGGTCTACCCCCAGATCGTGATCCGGACGAACCACGCCATATCTGGGGTTCGTCCGCGAACGGAGAAGGCGCGATGACGGAGCTCGTGCTGAACAGGGCATCGGCGCTCACGCTGCCACTTGTAGAAGCAGCTCGAGATCTCGGTGGGGACGGAATCATCCGACCATCCCTAACCAACCTGACTCGTTCGCGGACGCGAACGAACGTTTCGGACTGGCACACCGGCACGTACCTCAACCATGCCACCTCAACACAACTATCGATGTAGAAGGAGAACCAAATGTTCCGTACACCAGTGGGCCTTGTTGGAAATATCACCCGCGACCGAGAGCTCGTTCCAACCGAAAGTGGCCGTTCCATGGTTCGCTTCAGCGTTGCCACAGAAGAGCGCGTGCGCAAGGACGACAAGTGGGTCAGCACTGACGCAGTCTTCCACGATGTCGTGGCCTATGGCCGTGTTGCCGAATCAGTAATGTCGACCTATCAAAAGGGAGACCGCGTCGCTGTCGTCGGAATGCTAAAGACTGAGGCATGGACCAATAACGAGGGAAAGCACCAGCAGTCGACACAGATTGAAGCGAAGTCCGTTGCCGCAGACCCGATCTTCACTCCGGTCACGATCGAGCGAGTCGGCATGGACCGTGGGCTGAACCAGAACGCCCGAGCGGCCGCGCAGAACTTTGAAGCACATGAACAGCTGCGCCACGCGCAAGCGAGCTGGTCGGGTCATGTCGAGGCATGTGAAGAGGCAACGACGGTGAAACCGATGGTTAAGATCGCGTCGACTCTCTCTTGTCAGCGTTGCAAGATTGTCGGGCGTGATCTGACGAACAAGTCAGTCCCGTTCGAGATGGTTGACGTGACGGATCCTGCGAATCGTGACTTCGCGGAACATGTCAAGGATTTGGGCTACCGCGAAGCACCTGTTGTCGTTGCGCAACGCCCAATTCCTGGTGTGCCAGCGCATTGGGGCGGAGTCCGTCCGGATCTGCACCAGGTGCTGGCAGCTACTGAAGCGACAGCGCGAACGCCGGCAGGATTAGAGGCCAGTTCCCGGCAACTCTCGGCATAGTTTTCGGCATGCCGATCAACGCCAGTGGCGGATGTTCCTAGAGGTACATCCGTCACGTTCGTTTAATTCATGGGCCGAATTCAATCTGAGCCGAATGCCGTTGTTGTGGTTCCGGTCCTGGTACCTCACCCCAGCCATGTATGGGTCACTCGCCCAACGAAGTGTGTCGCGGGCCAGATTTGGAATGTGCAATCCTCAGTCTCGCAAGTACTTGCTGATAACGGATATACTTTGCAAATACACATCAACGGTGATGGGAAGGAATGTTCATGCAGTTAAGAACTCTCGCCACAGCAGTATTCGCAGCTTTGACGGTAATGATGCCGTCGACAGTTACTAGTGCGGCTACGCCAAATGAATCGTTCGAGCACATCGCGACGGTGAATCCTGCTGGAGCAGACGTGGATTCGCTCCCGGAGTACCCTGCGATCGATGCGCTCACAACACCCGGTTCTGGGCCTCAGGAGGTTGAGTTCAGTATCGAAGCGGGTGCATATCGAGGCCCCGACGGCGAACGAATTGAGATCGCAAAAGCCGCTACATTCACCTGCATCTTGTCTGTGGATAGTCCACACTATTCATCAGGCGCCGGGAGTGTCATCGTCAAACCCCGCGTTGCTTGTAAGGGGCCTTCTGCATCGATCCCGATCCGAGTGATTGGGTACCTAGCAATGACTTCTAAAGACTCGATTGCAAGCTTGCGAATCGTCGCGCAGTCTGACTACACGCAACGCGTCACAGTCAATTCGAAAACAAATTACGGGCCGAAGCAGACCTGGTATGTCCCGAGAAAAGGCAGCCCAACCAAGTTCAACGGCGGTGCATACTTCAGAGGTTCGGCTTCAGCGACTGCAACCGCACCATTCACTCCGTTCAAGATCCCCGGAGCTGCCTCGGAGTTTCGCTGGGTACGAAAGCCATGAGAGCGTGACGGGGTCGCGGGCACCCCAGCAAGAGCTTTAATACCCGCTGCGCTGGAGTAGCTGTACGAGGCCGACCCCAGTGCTCAGCGGCCATTCCGCATACAAGCAAAAAGAACGACGGCGGGCCACAGTTTCAGCCCATTCAATCGCCTCAAGTACGTGACGACACTCTGTGAGCTTCCACTCCTCAGTAGACCCGTGTGAGTCGGCGAAATACACTCTATACCCGGGAGAATCGACCTCAGATACTCCGTCTCGCGGGTCAATTAGTTGAGACTTCAAAGCTACTCCATCGTGATCGGCAATGACCGGGATCGCATTATGTTGGCCGATGCTGCGACGTCGTGGTGTCGGCGATGTGCTTCAACTAAACCTCGCCACGCTCAGCAAGACCTTGATGCTTGACTCGATTGTACGCAGCAGATCTGCACGAGCCTTGCGAAGAGCAAACCAAATCTGTGGAAGGATCCCCATGCCGTTGAAATCGCTTGTCGCTTGGCGAAACCTCGTGATTGCTGCGCTAGCTGGACCCGTGCTTACGATCGTGTCAATCGCCGTAGGGGTTACCGATCAAGGTCTTGACTCAGTTGCCGGCCCAGTGGGGTTTCCTGTTCTCATAATCGCTACTGCCATCGTTTCGATGGCAGTGTTTGTGGCAGCGTCTATTGCCATGAAGTTGGCGGTTGATGTCGCGAAGGACCGTGGCATATGCCTTTCACGCCAGCACATCGTTTTGGGGCTTGCGTCACTTCTGGCCCTTGCGTTCTGGCTAGCGTTCAAGCTCCCTACCCCTAAGTGGCAGCACTGGGCAATGACTTTGGGGGCATTTATTACAGCACTAGTCAGTATCCGTGTGTCTCCATATAAGGACGTCGAATAAGCGAATTGCGCTAACCAGATTCAGCGTTCGAAGTTTACGAAACGCTCGATCCAATCGTTTAGATAGACACTGTTCCTGACGTTGGCGCAGGACCAAAGTTGTGCGGAGCGACGTGAACGCTTTGAGATCTACTAGTCGCCCGTGGACGTGCCGCAAGGGCACGTTCGCGGGCCTCTTTCTTGTTCTCCTCGAGAGTGAGGACTAGCTCGCGTAGGTTCTTTTCGGTGAGGAGGCCTTCGAGGACTCGTTCTGGTTCATGGTTCTCTTCGCGAAGCCGCTTGAGTTCCGTGCTGCGTGCCTCGGCCAGTTTCTTGAGTCATACAAGCTCGCTTGCCGAGCCCGTGCGTGGCGCGTCAAGATCGTTAGTTGCCGCAGTCAGGGCGTGGGCGCAGGTTATGTCTCGGATCTGTTTCTGGGTGTATTCGAGACGGTCGCGCGCGGTGCCACGCCCTGAATACGTCGCCTTGCCACAAGTCGCGTCTGTCCTTGAGCTTCGGCTCATGATGTATCCGACTAAGGCAAGCGGCCCTCGCGACGCCCATCTCGAGCCATACATGTCGAACGAGGTGCCCGATGACCAGCAATGAGCTGCATGCCTGGCGAGGTGACACCCATGTCGCTGTCTTCGTTGACACCAGTGATGGCGTATCACTGCACTATGACAGTGACACCGCTTCCCGACTATCTCTAAGCTTTCCAACAACCGGTGAGTTTTCGAACAAGGCGCCGGCCCGCTGGCTCGATGGGCTACTCCCGGAGCGCGACCGTGATCGCGAAGCATTTGCCAGAAAACACGATTGCTCGACCGAGCCGTTCGATCTCTTGCAGCATGTCGGGGCTGACGTCGGTGGCGCCATCTCGTTACTCCGGACTGACGAATCTCCAACCGACAGCGCAACCACGGCCGTGACGGTCACCGACGAGACGATCGCGTTGATGATTGCGCAGCAGTCACGCGACCTACCGCCTAGCAGCCCCGGGTTCGGGGGGATACGTATGTCATTCGCGGGTTACCAGGCAAAGTTCTCGCTCGCGCGCTCAGCTGACGGCCGGCAGCCCCCCCCTACGCGGTTGTTCCATCCACTCACATCTTCAAGCCGCCACTGGTCGACCACGAGAACATTCATCGCCTCGAGGCTGCCACCCTGGAACTGGCCGACCGTTGCGGACTATCCGCAGCTCGCGCCGGGGTAATCGCGTTTGGCGGGCAAGAATGCTTCGTCCCCACTCGGTTCGCCGCACCAAGGCAACAGACAGGGTTGAGCGCCTGCACATGGAAGACTGCGCCCAAACCCTCGGCCGAGACCTGCAACACAAGTACGACGTAACTGCTCGAGACATCGTTGGGCTACTGCGTCGGCGCTCCTGACCAGGTCATGCGGTTTGTCGAACAGCTCGCGTTCAATGTGCATGTGGGCAATGCTGATGCGCACGCAAAGAATTACTCGATCTTCATCGACAGCGAACAACCGCGCCTCACCTCGTTGTACGACTTGCTCCCCTTGCAGCTCTTCAGCCAGTACCAGCAGGGCTTGGCGATGCACATCGGAACCGCCTCGCTCTCAGCCGCCGTAACGAACAGTCATTGCCAGCAATGGGCCAATCGCTGTGTCCTCGACCCTGACGAGGTCACAGCGACCGTCTCTTGTATTGCGAACGGAATCCGCGAACACGCGCCCGCTGCGTACGGGCAGCACGGAATCCATAGGTCACGGGTTCAAGTCCCGTCCGCCCCACCACATAACATTCTCAGGTCGCGTTACGGGCGGATATGACCGTCCCCGATCAAGATCCACTTCGTGGTGGTCAGATCACTCAATCCCATGGGGCCGCGGGCGTGCAGTTTCTGCGTGGAGATACCGAGTTCCGCACCCAAGCCAAACTCGCCACCATCCGTGAACCTCGAGGATGCATTCACCGCAACCACGGCCGCATCCACACGGTCGGTGAATAGCTGCATTGCCCGAACATCCTGGGTGAGAATCACTTCGGTGTGGCCGGAACTGTAGCGCTGGATGTGTTCGATCGCTTCCTCCAGCGAGGTCACCTGCTTCAGTGCGAGGTCATGCGAGAGATACTCGGTCTGCCAGTCCTCCTCAGTTGCGGTAACCACGCGTGCAGGAGCCACAAATGCCTGCACGTCTTCACTCGCGTGCACGGTCACATGCGATTCAGCCAACCGCTCGCCCAAACGAGGAAGGAAGGATTCAGCAATCTGCTCGTGCACCAGTACGGTCTCAACCGCATTGCATACACCGACCCGCTGTGTCTTTGCATTCACCACGATCTCAAGGGCATCGTCAAGGTCGGCCGAGGCATCAACCACAATGTGCACATTGCCCGTGCCGGTTTCAATCACCGGCACTCGCGATTCGCGCACCACCGTTTCAATCAGCGACGCTCCCCCGCGAGGCACGAGTACATCAATAAGTCCGTGGGCTTGCATCAGGGCAACGGCGCCATCGCGACCAAACTGGTCAACGCTCTGCACGAGGTCGCGTGAGAAGCCCGCATCCTCGATCGCATCACCGATAGCGCGGATGATGGCTTCATTCGAATTCGCGGCGGCCGAACCACCGCGCAAAATCACCGCATTACCAGATTTCAAGGCAAGCGCGGCCGCATCCACCGTGACATTCGGCCGAGCCTCATAGATCATCCCCACGACGCCCATCGGCACGCGCACCTGGGTGAGTTTGATGCCGTTTTCAAGCGTGCTGCCGCGCACCACTTCACCGACTGGATCTGGCAGCGTGGCGATCTGGCGTACCGCAGCAGCAATCGCAGCAATTCGCTGCTCGTCGAGCTGCAAGCGGTCCAGTAGACCGCTCGACATACTTTTTTCGCGGCCGCGGGCCATATCTTCTGCGTTGGCGGCAATAATCGTGGCATTATTTGCCTCAAGCGCAGCAGCCACCCGCTCAAGTAGATCGTTCTTTTGCGCGGCGGATGCGGTTGCCAGCTGGAGTGCGGCCGCGCGGGCTCGCAGAGCAATTTCGCGCACGCCCTCGTGCGGCTTAACGGCAGTGGTGTCGTTCATGTTCGTCCTTTGGGTTAGTAGTTCAGAGGTCTTCTGCTGCCTGCTAGTCGGCGATGCGCATCCCCGCGCCGGTAATGACATCGGTCACGGTCGGACTGACGATCGTCATATCATCTCGGTGAACGACTGAGCGGGTGTAGTCCTCACCAAGCTCCTCACCCATTTGCTCAGTTGATCGGCCAAGCATACGTGGCAGTTCTGCCGACGAGTACGCGACGATGCCATGCGCAATGATGTCTTGCTGTTCGGAAACGATTTCGACCGGGTCGCCTGCAGCAAAGTCCCCGCGTACCTGCCGGATACCGGCGGCGAGCAGGGATGCTCCCTGGTCACGAAGCGCTCGTTCCGCTCCCGCATCCACAACCAACCGTCCGGTCATCTGCGCGGCGTGCTCGAGCCAAACCTTGCGCCTGCTGGCACGAGATGCTGAAGGCACAAACCAAGTACCCACATCCTCACCTGCAAGCGCTTCACCGACCTTGGTGGCAGTTGTGAGCATTACCGGGATACCGGTCACCATCCCCATCTCTGCCGATTGCAGCTTGGTAATCATGCCGCCGGTGCCAAAGGAGGATCCGCGACCGGTGACCTCGACCGATTCGATCTCGCGCAGGTCACGAACAACCGGGATCCGTTCGGCCCCGGGAGTACTTGGGGGTGCTGTATACAGTCCATTGACGTCGGTAAGCAGTACGAGCGCATCGGCCCGAACAAGCTGAGCAACAAGCGCGGCAAGCCGGTCGTTATCGCCGAATCGGAACTCACTCGTGGCCAGCGCATCGTTCTCGTTCACAATCGGGATCGCACCGAGCTCAAGGATGCGCTCAAAAGCCTGTACTACGTGTAAGTAGCGATGGCGTCGAACGGTATCAGCAGCCGTGAGAAGTACCTGTCCTGCGGTGAGATCGTAGGCGCCGAACGCATCGTTGTAGGTTGCCATCAGTTTTGCCTGACCAATTGCTGCGGCAGCCTGTGCCGAGGCAAGGTCGCTCGGTCGCTTGGCGAGCCCGAGCGGAACAAATCCGGCGGCAACCGCCCCGGACGATACGAGCACAATCTGCTTTCCCTGCAGTACTTGCTCAGCCAGAACATCAACGAGTTTGCGTAGTGCTGGTACATTCAGCCGGCCGTCCGCGCGGGTGAGCGAAGACGAGCCGATTTTCACCACGATTCGTTGTGCGGAGGCGAGCTGAGCACGGTCGAGAATCGGTGAAGTCATGACCCCTATTTTGCCGTGATTCGGATCAGCAAAGCCTTGAAGGCCGTTGCGGCACAATGAATGACATGATTGCCGCACTTTCGATCGCCCCAGCTGGGCAACCGTCCGACCCTTCGGTCGTGCCTGATGCACCCGGATCGTATACAAACGCAGTCGCCGCTGTTGTCGACGTCATTCGACGCAGTGGCCTCCCCTGCGAAACCACGTCAATGTTCACCAGCATTGAGGGCGAATGGGATGAGGTGATGACGGTGGTCAAAGCGGCATGCGATGAGGCAATGCGGTTCGGCTCTCGCGTCTCGCTCGTACTCAAAGCAGATATCCGCGCCGACGGCCGCACAGGAGGGTTAACCGGCAAGGTCGACCGCGTCACTGCGAAGCTGCAGGAGGGTACGCGATAAACCAACGACCTTGCCGCACAGTTAATTAGACGATTCCGATTTTCTCGACTCGCCGGCTACCGGAATGGTGCCGGTAACCGGCTCGACAATATTGTCCAGCGAGTGGTCCTGCTCGTTCCAGGAGTCGAGACCAACAGTTGCCGGATCCTCGCCGTAGTACAGGCGTTCAAAGAGTGCCATGGTGTGGTCAATATCATGCACCTGTACCTGTTCTAGACCGCGCCGCCCAAAGGCTTCGCGCTCTTCGCGGGGCATCTCCAACAGGGTGCGCAGCGCGGTTGCGCAACCATCCACATCCCCGGCCTCAAACAACAGGCCGTTGCCGCCGTCGTGAACCAGGTGTGGAAGCGCCATTGCGTTGGCCGCCACTACGGGCAGCCCCGACGCCATCGCCTCCATCGTCGCGATCGACTGCAGCTCAGCAATCGATGCGATCGCGAAAATCGACGCATTACTGTAAATCGAACGAAGTTCTTGATCGGTCACATATCCGTGGAACTTGGTTCGCGCATCAATGCCGAGTTCCCGTGCGAGCTTTTGCAGATTCTCTTTCTGGTCGCCGCCACCGACGATTTCCAGTTGAATATCTGAGAGATCGTCAAGTTGTTTGAAAGCGCGCATCAGCACGTCAATCTGCTTCTCACCCGTGACGCGACCGACAAACAGAATTGAACGCGGTGACTTCTGCTCGAACCGCGGTGTGTAGTTCGAGGTTCTCAAACCACACGAGATTGCGAGGACACCATCCAGGTCGCCGTTTTCCTCGAGGAAATTCGCGGCACGCCGTGTCGGGGTCGTGAGCGCTTCCGTCGCAGCAAAGGTCTTATGTGCGTCGTGCCACCAGATCTTCGCCGCGATTGACTGCAGGAATGCTGGCATCAGCGTGTGCTCGCCCATGTTTTCGAGCATGAGGTGGTTCGTGCCAATAATGCGAATACCTCGGCCGGCACCCTCGCGAACCGCTGCGCGACCAAGCACCACCGCGGACTGATAGTGGATCACATCCGGCTGGACTTCATCCAGCACACGACGCATGTGATGCCGAGCACGCCAGGGCTTGACATAGCGAAGCCAGTCATGCGGATGCCAGCGGTCACTGGGTAGCCGATGCACGGTGATCGGTTGACCGTCGTATTCCTCGGTCCAGGTGCCGTGACGGCGGGATGCGGCCGGTGCCACCACGTGCACCTCGTGTCCGCGGGCTGCCATTCCGCTGGCTAGGTTCACCGTGAAGGTCGCTGCACCATTGACGTTTGGCGGGAAGGTGTCGGCGGCAATGAGGAGTCGTAGCGGTGCTGGCATAGTGTCTTCTGTCTTGTTCGGTGAGTAGATGCATAAACGGCGCTACGGCACGCGTGGAGGGAGTGCTTCGCCCGTGCGTCGGAGGCCATGCTACCGCCGGATTCAGCGAGACCTAGGTTCTTGTGGCGTGTTTTCGGGCAGCCTCGACTTCTTCCTCGGGGGTTTGCAACTGCAGTACTACGACTCCGGCTATCGAAATCGCACCGAATAGCGCAAACAGCGTGTACTCAAGCACGCCCGCACCCATTGTTTCGTTCAGTATCAACACACCGATGGCGACGGCAACGATCGGGTCGATTACCGTCAACCCGGCGATCACGATGTCGGTCGATCCGGCAGCGTATGCCGACTGCACGGCATATCCGCCGATGAGCAGCGCAATCAGCAGTCCCGCAGCGCACGCGTACAGCAGCGGGCCGATCTCGTCGTGTTGGAACCGAGCCAGTACGATTCGTGCCAGCGTTGCCACAAAGCCGTACAGAACGCCACCGATGATTGTGAACATGAGCACTCGCCACTGGGTTTTGCGCAGCACTAGATATGCAACGAGAGTTGCTACGAGCACTGCTGCAAGCACAATCAACACGGTTGACGTTTCCCCGTCTCCGACCGGACCCTGATCGGCAGCGAAGGCGGCAACGGTGACGAAGGCGGCAACGCCGATAACGCACAGAGAGATTGCGACGATCTTGCCTCGGCTCATCCGAACCTCTGTTTGCCAGGCGGTAATCAGCGCGGTGACCACGAGGGATACGACTCCGAGCGGCTGCACGACCACCAGCGGAGAAAACATCAGGGCGACCAGCTGCAGCGCGATTGCAAGGCCAATACATACTGTTCCGCTGAGCCAGCTGAAGTTCTTGACGAGCCCTAGTAGCTCTTTGCCGCCGAGGTTTGCTGACGTCGATGCATCCTCGCGCTTGTCCCCCACTTGATTCACACCGCGGTGCTGCAAGTAGGCACTCACTGACATGAGGATCGCCCCGAGTAGCGCGATTGGGATTCCGAGGTAATGCACGGACCGATACTACGCCTCGATTCATTACTCGGGGCAACTAGGCTCGTCCTTATGACAATCCGCCCCATCACTATCTACGGCGAGCCAGTACTTCACGAATCCGCCGAGCCCGTTGCCCAGATCACGGATGAAGTTCGCGAGTTAGTTCGTGACATGTACGAGACCATGGATGCGGCTCCCGGCGTTGGTTTGGCTGCTCCACAGGTCGGTGTCGGCGCGCGTCTCTTTGTGTACGGGTGGGAAGACGAGGACGGAACGACGCATCGCGGCGAGGCAATTAACCCCAAACTCTGGCTGGCACCCGCAACGCCGGAATCAATCGAGCCCGTCACGGACGACGAGGATGAAGGATGCTTGTCATTTCCCGGTGAACGGTTTCCGCTGCGTCGTTCACCGCGCGTACTGCTGGAAGCTACCAATCTCGAGGGAGAACAGTACCGATTGGAAGCGGACGGCTGGCTTGCCCGCATCCTGCAACATGAATTCGACCATCTGAACGGTGTGATTTATGTTGACCGGCTGCCGCTGCCGCTGTACAAACAGGCGCGAAAGCTCCTACGTAAGCACCACTGGGGCGTGCCGGGCTGTACCTGGCAGCCCGGTGTCGACAACCTCGAGGGATGAGCGGCAATGAACACGCTTCGACGCGAACTCACGCTGCTGCACGCCGTCGGTATCGGCCTGGCTTCGATGATCGGCGCGGGGGTGTTTGTCGTATTTGCGCCAGCCGCCGCGGCCGCGGGCCCGTACCTGTTCGTCGGCATTGCCCTGGCGCTCGTTGTGGCCATATGCAACGCCACTTCCACCGCACAATTGGCAGCTCAGTATCCAGCCTCGGGCGGCACCTATCACTTCGGCCGGCAACAATTGGGGCCGTGGCCAGGGTTTATTGCCGGCTGGGGCTTTGTTGTCGGCAAAACCGCCTCCGCGGGCGCGATGGCGCTCACCATCGGCACTTATGTGGCCTCGCTGGCGTTCGGAGCAGACGCTCTCCTGCAGCGCGTCGTGGCGATCGTTGCCATCGTGTTGGTGGTGGCGTTGAATCTCGCAGGCATCACGCGTACCGCCACGGCTTCGCTGTACATCGTCGGCCTCGTGTTGTTCGGGCTGGCAGTCATCTTGGTGGCGATCTGGACCGGCGCTCCGGTCGCCGAGCATGCGTTTTCGGTAACCACGCAACCGGATGCGTTTGGTGTACTCCAGTCTGCCGGGCTCGTGTTCTTTGCATTCGCTGGTTATGCCCGCATTGCCACGCTCGGCGATGAGGTGAAAGACCCGCAGCGAACCATCCCGCGTGCGATTGCTATCACGCTGCCGATTGTTGCCGTGCTGTATGTCGTTCTTGCCTGGTCGCTAGTCCACACGCTTGGGATCGAGCGCCTCGCTCAAGAAGCCGCGCCAATTCAAGCCGCGGTCGGCGAGCTTCCATGGGCAGCCTGGTTGGTCTCGGCCGTCGCCGCCATCGCCGCGTTTGGCGCACTACTTGCGGGAGTTGCCGGCATCACCCGTACCGGCTACGCGATGGCAAGCAATCACGACCTACCGCATCCACTCGCTGTGCTTTCAGACCGCAGCGCTGTTCCCGCTCGCCTGACGGTACTGGTGGGCGCCATCGCGATCGGGTTGGTGAGCGTTGGCGATATCCGCGAGGTGATCGGATTCTCTAGCGTTGGCGTGCTCGTGTACTACTTCGTTGCGAACGTGGCCGCGTTCACGCAGGAGCGATCGGCCAGACAATTCCCACGGTGGCTGCAACTTCTAGGCGCCGGCCTGTGCGCACTTCTCGTGGTCACGCTGCCTGCGCTATCCGTGCTAGCGGGGCTGGCGGTATTCGGAATTGGGATCGTCTACCGCTTGGTTGCTCAAGCGCGCTTGGCTAAGCGTCAATGAGCCGGTGAGCTATTCGCTAGATGTGGCGTCAGCGGATGGGGCCGGCTCGTCGTTGCTTGGTGGAGCGGTCTGGTCATTAGCCGGTTCGGACGGTTCGGCAGTTCCCTCGGTTTCCACCAGCACCTCCTCTCCCGCTGGTTCCGGAGCCTCGGTCTGCGGTGTACTTTCCCGGGGCACCTCCGCAGAGGGAGTACTTGGGGCCGGTGATGCCGGATCCGTCGTTTCGGGCGCCGAGGGTTGCGGTGTTGCGGGATTCGGTTCAGGTGTTGGGGTTGCCTGGGATTCCTTCGGTTGCCAACCGTCCGACTCATCGCTGTGCGAGGAGCCGTCGGACTGTCCCCAGTTAACTTCGGGGAGCGTGCGGATCTTCACCGGCTTACCGTCAGCGTACTTGCGCAGATACGCCAGCGGATCAACGTGCACCTTGTTGACGAGCACCTCCAGGTGTAGGTGTGGTCCGGTGGATGCACCCGTGTTGCCGAGACGCCCGATCTGATCGCCCACTCGGACGTGATCGTTCACCCGAACCGTGACAGAACCGCTAACAAGGTGCGCATACACGCTGTGTACGGTCTGCCGTCAATCTTGTGCTTGATTACGACATAGGCACCGAGCGTCGTCGATGCACCAGGCTTCGGCACAACCTCCACCACGGTGCCATCGGCGATCGAAGCGACCGGTTCACCTTCGGTGCCGGAGAAGTCTTGACCGCGGTGATTGCTCGAGCAAACGGGACAGGGTGGTGTGCGCGGACCGAAACCATCGGTGAGGTTGCGGTCGCGTCCTGCCAGCGGCCACTGCACGGTGTCAGCCGCATCAGCATCGCTTGCAACATATCCGCCGCCGCGCTGAGGCGTGTTTGCGGCGGGTGTTTTAGAATTGCCTGCCTGCTGCACGTCGGCGGTGTGATCACTTACTTGGAACTGTTGGACGGGCCGGGCCACCGGTGTTTCGACGGCCGAATTGGCCGGGGAATTCAATACGGTTGTCACCGTCGCTTTCGTGAGCATCGCTAGCGCGAGAGTAGCAGGCAACACGAGCATTGCGATGCGCACGCGATGACTGAGCCCCATGAGGCTCCTTCCAGAAAATGGATAGTCACAATCGTGCCCGGTTTTCCAACAAATTGATTAGTAATATCTGAGCATCTTGCACAAATCGTTTGCCGCCAGTACGTGGGTAAAAAAGGCCGGCATCCTGGATTGCGCCAAAGAGCCGTCGCCCAAGAGCCGGTCCGCAATACCGAAATGCACACTGGCAAGCGCAGTATTACGAGTCAATCCTGCGGGCCCGCTCCCAAGAGGCAACCGGTCCCGAAACCACACGGAACAGCGGATGCGGTACCGCTTCGTTGAGCTTCGGTGCCCATCCGGGCGCGCGGGTGGCTACTTTGTCTCGAAGATGGTCGAGTTCTAAATCGAGTTGACCTGTGGTCACGACAAGCGCGGGACCTGATGCAGGCTGGCTAAGAATCCGCGTGCGGTCAAACTGATACCCGCGAGCATCCGCTTCGTCAGCAAGTCCTGCGAGGAATGCAGCGATCAGCGCTTCAGGATTCTTTCCAGATCGGAACCGTTCCAGTTGCGGATGGTGTCGGTACCCCTTGGTTTCTCCTCGAAGCACTTTCTGTGCAAGCAGCGCCTCACGCCAGCACGCTACGAGGGCTGCGCGGTCAAGTAGCGTCGGATGCAGGCTCCACAGTCGCAAGGCACTCCCTAGTTTTGGCTCGTCTCAGTTGTTTGGCAATCGGCACTAGGGCGTGAAGATTGTCCTGAAAAACGAATGGCCCCGAACACCGCGCTGCGCAGTTCGGGGCCTATGTGGCTCCCCGAGTTGGATTCGAACCAACAACCTGCCGGTTAACAGCCGGCTGCTCTGCCGTTGAGCTATCGGGGATGACAACTCGAAAAGCCTAACACGAGCAATGGAGAAATGTGAAATCCGTCCGGCTCACTCGCATCCGGCGCGCCGTCTAGTATCCGCGAAGAGGGTCCGCAATGCCGACAAAACGCCCGTCATCCATGAACGCTCGCACATTGTCACGCACGCGCTGCTTGATCAGCGGCAAGACCATATCTGGGGTGTCCGCCGTATGCGGAGTGATGATGCACCGTTCATGCTGCCACAGCGGATGGTCATCCGGAAGCGGCTCGGGGTCGGTCACATCCAGGCCAGCACCATATATCTGGCCCGAGTCAAGTGCCGCGACGAGCGCCGAAGTATCAATCAGCGGGCCGCGACCAATATTCACCAGCACCGCGCTCGACTTCATCATCTTCAGCCTGGCAGCTGAGATCATGCCGCGGGTCTCTTCCGTAGCAGCCGCTGCAAGCACGACCACATCCGCCTCCGGCAGCTGTTCGTCTAAAGCATCAAAGCGAACCGTGCGATCAGCCCCCGGCACATCCCCATCGCTTCGACGAACAACGGTCACGTCGACCCCAAACGGTTCCAACAACCGAATGAGTTCGCGGGCAATACCGCCCGCCCCAACGATCAGCACGCGATTACCGTAGAGCGATAGTCCGGCGGATTCTCCCCAGCTCGTTGCCCGACACCGAAACGGAATACGCCGCTGCAATGCCAGCGTCAACATCAGTGCGTGCTCAGCGACCGGCTGTGCAAATGCTCCCTTTCCGGAGGTGAACAACACACCACGCTGTGCAAACGGACGCAGCCGCTGCGCGAACGCATCGATTCCGGCATAGGGAAGCTGCACCCACGAAATCTGCGGGTTGTCCGCCAACGCCGAAACTAAGCCGTCAACATCCCTGTACGAGGTGTAAATCACACCGCGGGTTTCGGCACCGATCTGCGTAACCTCTCCCCCGGCCTCACGAACAGCATCAACAAACTCGCTTTGTCGTTCGTCCTCGGGCAACACCGAGATTGCACCGGGTACCGGCCGCCGGTGATTCGGTAAGGGTTCTACTTGCTGGGAAAGCACCTCACTGTGCTGACCGTTACTTGCCTTCATCACCACTCCTCTCATCCGCATCCGTTTGCACCGACTGTTCAAATCTCGCGAACTCCGGCCGACTCTCAAGCAGACGCCGACGCTGCGCCTCGGCCTCGATTCGCTCAGCCTCTTCGTCGCTAATATCTCCGAACAAGCCGTCAACAACGCGCTGCGCCGCCTCCTGCTGGTCTCGGTCTTCTACTCCCGCTAACGGTGCTGTTACTGATGCCCGCGCCTGCGCCAACCGCTGCAAGAACGGATCTGTGGACGACTTCAGAATCTCGTCGAGATCGCCATGCGCCAACACGTAACCGTCACTGAGTACGAGCACCCGCGAGGTTAGCCGTTCAACCGACGCCAGGTCGTTGCTAATCACCACAATCGTCATCTGGCGGGTTTGGTTGAGCCGCTCAAGCAGATCAAATAGCGCCGGTCGCGCCAGAACATCGACACCCTGGGCAGGTTCATCGACGATCAACACTTCAGGCTCCACAATCAACGCCTGCGCGAATGCAATTCGCTGGCGCTGACCGCGAGAACACTCAAACGGAAATTTGTTGAGCAGCCCGATACCCAAATCGACCGCGTCCAGAAGGGTCGCTGCCGCTTTACCAAGCACATTCCGGTCAAATTCCGGATCGCGACTCAGAATCGGATCGACGATGTTCTCACCCACGGTGAGGTCATTGCGAAGCCGCTCCCCCGAATCAGGAGCCAAGTACCCAACGACTAGCGGCAGCCGCTGCAGATCGGCCTTCGATGCGTCATGCAAATCGATGCCCGCAATCTGTAGCTCCCCGCCCGATACCCACGGCATATCCCGTGGCGCGCCGCGCAGCAGCCCACGCCCGGAAAGCACCTGCCCGAACGATGACTTACCGCTTCCGGTAGCACCAACAACCCCGAGGATCCCGCCGGCATCGACGTTGAGCGTCACTCCAGACAGGACCCGCGCATCCGCATTACCGATACGCGGGCCGTACGAGATCGAACAGTCAAGTGCCGAAATCACGGGTGCCATTATCTTCCCTCCGTGCGGTGTGCAATAAGCCTATTGTGCGCTCAAGCGAATTTCCCGTTTGCGCTGCTCCACCGCCACAAGTTCTTCACTGAGCTCGCGATGACGCATCGGATCGGTTTCGATATCAGTACGCTGCAACTCGCTCAACAGCTCTGCTTTACGCCGCAACAGATCCCGTTCGATGAGGGATGCGGCAAGCGAGCGCACATAGGCCGCGACCTGTTCCGGCCCCGGCCCGGTGGGCAGCGCCACCATCGAGAGATCCATCGCCAATGGCATGAACGCCTGCGGCAGATCCTCCTGCACCTGCGGCAACCATTGCGGAGTACCGAGGGCTGGACGAGAGGTAATGATCGCATTGCGGATCGTATCCAGCGATGGATCACTAAAGCGATAGCTGAGCACACCATCAAGCTGTGCTTCCGAGAGCATATGCGGGTACTGCAACACCGCGGCAATGACATCGCGCTCATGGCGGGTCGTTGGATCATTCGGCAAATCACGCAGGCGCACCATCGGAGCGCTCGCGGTCATCTCACCTTGGTAGTCGCCGCCGGGATGCTGTTGGTTGCGTTCCATTCGTCGCACCTGCGCACGCACCTGCTCTAGATCCATCCCGAGCCAGCCGGCAAGCTGTCGAGTGTATTCCGGCCGTAGCGCCCGGTCGCGGATTCCACTGATTACCGGAGCGGCCTCACGCAATGCCGCAACGCGGCCCTCCGCATTGCGCAGGTCATGCCGCTTAAGCTGCTCCCTGATCACAAACTCATACATGGGCATCGGGTCAGCGACGAGTGATTGCACAGCAGCAGCACCGTGTTGTAATCGCAGATCGCACGGGTCGAGCCCTTCGGGAGCCACCGCGACGAAGGTCTGTGCAACGAATCTGTTCTCTTCGGCGAATGCACGCATCGCCGCTTTGCGACCAGCCTCATCCGGGTCGAAATTGAAAATCACGCGGCCCTGGTTGCTTTCGTCGTCCATGATGCGACGCAGAATCTTGATGTGGTCTACCCCGAACGCTGTGCCGCAGGTAGCAACCGCCGTGGTGATTCCCGAAAGATGCGCGGCCATCACATCCGTATACCCCTCCACGACCACAACTTCGTGGCCGCGAGCAATATCCCGTTTCGCAAGATCAAGCCCGTACAGCACCTTCGACTTCTGATAGACCGGCGTCTCTGGCGTGTTCAGATACTTCGGCCCCTTGTCGTCTTCATGCAATTTGCGGGCACCGAACCCGAGGGTCTGACCCGAGGTGTCACGGATCGGCCAGACGAGCCGACCGCGAAAACGGTCGTAGTGCCGGCCACGGTCATTGGTTGAAACGAGCCCCGCCTCCTGTAGCTCGTCGATGGTGAACCCTCGACCTCGCAGATGCTTCGTTAACGCATCCCATGACTGCGGCGCGAAGCCGATGCCAAAATGCTCGGCCGCCTGTTGATTGAATGCCCGTGCGCCGAGGAAATCGCGACCGATCTGCGCCTCTGGTGTTGCCAATTGCGCGGCGAAAAACTCGGCTGCAGCCGCATTGGCTTGTAACAACCGGAGACGATTCGACGGCTCGGCAGTGGATGGCCCGCTGCCTTCCTCATAGCTGAGTGTGTAGCCGATCCTGGCCGCGAGACGTTCAACGGCCTCCACGAAGGTGATGTGGTCCATTTTCTGCAGGAACGTGTACACATCACCGGACTCACCGCATCCAAAACAGTGATAAAAACCAAGCTGCGGACGCACGTGAAACGATGGGGTGCGCTCATCATGAAAGGGACACAACCCTTTTTTCGATCCGACACCTGCGGATTTGAGCGTGACGTATTCACCAATTACCTCTTCGATATTGGTGCGTTCGCGAACCTGGTCGATGTCCGCTCGTTGAATCCGTGCCATAAGCGCAGTCTATGCCGTCCCCAGATCGATCACGCGCGGTTATCCCCACACAGTGCCGCGTGCATTGCCAGCGCTGATTGGTCGGTGAGCGAGGCCACCTGGTCCACGATCGCGCGACGGCGAGCACGGTCATCTGGCGCTGCCACATAGGCGTCTCGGAACATCACATCCAGGTGACGGGTACCGCTCTGCCACAGCGCGTCCAGAAGCTGCGTCAGCACCTCTCGCTGCTGTGCATACACCGGTTGGCGAGTGGGAAGTGCCATCACAAAGCCCGATACAGCGCCCTTCAACAGTGCGATCTCGGCACGCACGCTGCGAGGCACAATAACGTCCGCGAGGTAGCGGATGCACAGCGTATCGGCGCCGTACTCGGCAATCGTTGCCTCGGTCGCCGCCTTCGCGAAACGACCGATCAACTGTGAAGTGAGGTTCTTCAGGGATGCGTGCCCGCGCGCCGATCCGTCGTAGTCACGCACCCAGTACGGTTCGCGACTCAACCGCTCAAATGCCTCATCCAGCTCCGCTTCTTCGAACGAACGCCGTGACCATTCGGCAGCGTTGTAGAGAATCGCCTCTCTATTGTCCGGCGAGTGGAGCTCTTCCAACGGCAAAAAGCCCTCGACGATTGCGTCCTCGAGGTCGTGGACCGAATAGGCGATATCGTCGCTGAGGTCCATCACCTGTGCCTCAATACATTTTCGCTGTGCCGGTGCCCCATCACGCAGCCAGGCAAATACCGGCAGATCGTCCTCGTAGACACCAAACTTCCTGGTGCCCTTGGCGCGTCCTTCCTCACGAGTCCACGGGTACTTGCAGGATGCATCCAGACTGGCGCGAGTCAGGTTCACACCATACGCCCGATCCTGTTCATCGAATACCTTTGGCTCGAGTCGAGATATCAACCGCAGGGTCTGGGCGTTCCCTTCGAACCCGCCGATGTCATCGGCCCACTCGTCAATCGCACGCTCGCCATTGTGCCCAAATGGTGGATGACCAATATCGTGCGCGAGGCAGGCCGTATCGACGATATCTGGATCGAGGGCCAACGATCCGGCGATCTCCCGCCCGACCTGTGCCACTTCGAGGGAATGGGTAAGTCGATTACGCGCAAAATCGACCCCGGTTGTGGGCGACAGCACCTGCGTTTTCAATGCGAGGCGGCGCAGCCCTGAGGAGTGCACTAACCGTGCACGGTCGCGAGCAAACTCGGAGCGACGACGGTTTTCGTGGTGTTCGGGAAGGAAGCGTTGCTGGTCGGCTTCTGAATATTCCGTTCTCGGGCCTTGGAGCGGTGTCGCCATCACTAACCTCCCGATGTATCCAGCTCGGCGGCAGCCATGCCTGATCGTTCCTGACCGTTCATCGTCCGTGAATCGAGCCAACCGTCGGGAAGCGCTGCCCGGCGCGGACTGCCGGCTCGACCCCGTGGCCCTTCGGCGCCGGTACCCGGCCAGGGCGAGTCGTCGAGCGTGGCTACGAGCGCGCGCAGTTCGGCCAACGATTCGATCAGCGCGAATGTTCGGCGCAGCTCACCGCCAACCGGATACCCCTTGAAATACCAGGCAACATGCTTTCGGAAATCCCGGCAGCCGTGCCCCTCATCCCCGAAGAACTCGACGAGGAGCTCGGCGTGACGCACCATCGCAGCACCGACCTCACGAAGCCCCGGGCGCAGGCGCCTATCGCTACCGGCAAATGCCGCCTGTAGATCGCCGAACAACCACGGCCGGCCGAGCACACCGCGCCCGACCACCACACCATCGCAGCCAGTCTCCCGAAGCATCCGTGGTCCGTCCTCGCCTTCAAACACATCCCCGTTGCCGAGGATTGGTATCGAGGTGATGGTCTGTTTTAGCGTCGCGATCGCGTCCCAATCAGCAGTGCCAGAGTACTGCTGTTCGAGGGTCCGGGCATGCAGTGTGATCGCAGCGACCCCTGCCTGTTCGGCGCACTTGGCAGCATCCAAATAGGTCATGTGATCTTCGTTGATGCCCTTACGGATCTTGATCGTCAGCGGTACCGAGCCCGCGGCGCGAACGGCCCTCGTGCAGATCGCCTCAAACAAATCCTGCTTCCACGGTAGCGCCGACCCTCCCCCACGCCGAGTAACTTTCGGCACCGGGCAACCGAAGTTCAGGTCGATGTGGTCTGCTCGGTCTTCCTCCACCAACATCGCTACAGCTTCGGCCGTGATATCTGGGTCAACTCCGTACAGCTGAATCGAGCGGATTTCCTCAGAGGGGTGGTGGTGGATGAGCCGCATCGTGTTTTCGTGGCGTTCAACGAGTGCGCGCGTGGTCACCATCTCTGTTACGTACAACCCTGCACCGTACTCACGACACAGTCGACGAAACGCCTCATTGGTAACCCCCGCCATTGGCGCAAGCACAACTGGCGAATCGACAACGATATTGCCGATTCGCAGCTGGGTATCTGGATGGGATTGCGTGACCAGAATCGAGTCCGTTTCGTTCAGCGACGTCTGACTAGCAACCGCCGAGCTTGTCGAATACGTACGAGGGCAAGCGGTCAATGGACACGCGCTCTTGTGCCATTGTGTCGCGGTCACGCACGGTCACGGCGTTGTCATCGAGCGAGTCAAAGTCCACCGTGATGCACAGTGGCGTACCGATCTCATCCTGGCGACGGTAGCGACGACCGATCGCACCAGCGTCATCGAAATCAATATTCCAGCGACCGCCGCCGCGAACGGCATCGGCAACCTGTCGAGCAAGTGGCGAAAGTTTCTCGTTACGTGAGAGCGGCAGAACGGCTGCCTTCACCGGTGCCAGGCGTGGGTCGAGTTTCAGCACGGTGCGAGTGTCAACACCGCCCTTGGCGTTCGGAGCTTCGTCTTCGGTGAATGAATCGACCAGGAAGGCCATGAGCGATCGGGTGAGACCGAAGCTCGGTTCGATTACGTACGGCGTGTAGCGTTCGTCGTTTGCCTGGTCAAAGTAGCTCAGTTTGGTTCCGGATGCGTCGGCGTGCGATCCGAGGTCAAAGTCGGTTCGGTTCGCCACGCCCATGAGCTCTCCCCACTCATTGCCCTGGAATCCGAACTTGTACTCGAAGTCAATCGTCGCTGCCGAGTAGTGTGCCCGCTCTTCCTCGGGCACATCGAAGCGACGCATGTTGTCCGGGTTGATGCCGAGGTCAACGAACCAGTTCCAGCATGCCTCGACCCAGGCCTCAAAGTGTTCCTGCGCGGTTTCCGGCTTAACGAAGTACTCGATCTCCATCTGCTCGAACTCGCGGGTGCGGAAGATGAAGTTACCGGGCGTAATCTCGTTACGGAACGCTTTACCCACCTGGCCAATACCGAACGGTGGTTTCTTCCGAGCGGTAGTAACCACATTGTTGAAATTGACGAAGATGCCCTGGGCGGTCTCGGGCCGCAGATAGTGCAAGCCCTCCTTGTCATCGACCGGACCGAGATAGGTCTTCATCAGCCCGGAGAACATCTTGGGTTCGGTCCAGTTACCGGGCTGGCCGGTCTCCGGGTCGCGAATGTCCGCCAGGCCGTTCTCAGGTTCTTTGCCGTGCTTGGCCACGTAAGCCTCGATGAGGTGATCGGCACGGTAGCGCTTGTGCGTGTGGAGCGATTCAACGAGCGGGTCAGTGAACGTCTCGACGTGACCGGATGCCTTCCAAACATCGGTGGGCAGGATGACCGATGAGTCGAGACCGACCATATCGGCGCGGCCGCGTACGAAGGTCTGCCACCACTGCTGTTTGATGTTCTCTTTAAGCTCGACGCCCAGTGGACCGTAGTCCCAAGCCGATCGCGAACCGCCGTAGATTTCACCGGATTGGTACACAAATCCGCGTCGTTTTGCGAGATTGATGACCTGATCGAGCTTCGACTGTGCCATGAACGTTGAATCCCCTGCTCTCATAGGACGCGGCCGGCTGCCGTGTCCGAAGTCAACTGCCTATGGTAGCCGAGCCGGCAGCGGCCGGTGCGTCCACGGCGCCACCGAAACGACGGTCGCGGCGCACGTACTCGCAGACCGCATCCCATAGCTCTTGCCGTCCGAAATCGGGCCAGAGCGTGTCAAGAAACACCATCTCGGCATAGGCACTCTGCCACAGCAAGAAATTACTGGTGCGCTGCTCCCCCGAAGAACGAATAAAGAGGTCGACATCGGGAAGCTCCGGCTGGTAGAGATGCTGGGCGATACTGCGTTCCGAGATCCGCGAGGGTTCGAGCTTGCCCGCTTTTGCTGCTGCGGCCAGTTCGCGCACTGCATCGACGAGCTCGAGACGCCCGCCATAGTTCACACACATATTCAGTGTCATCGTGCGGTTCTTGCGAGTGAGCGCCTCAGCTGCGCGAAGATCATCGATCACGGACTTCCACAGTTTTGGGGTTCGCCCAGACCAGCGGATGCGCACACCCCACTCGTTCAGTTGGTCGCGTTGGCGGTGCAGCACTTCCCGGTTAAACCCCATGAGGAATCGGACCTCCGCGGGCGAACGCTTCCAGTTCTCGGTGGAGAACGCGTATACCGATAAATGTTTGATCCCGAGCTGGAGCGCTCCGGCGACAACGTCGAGCAGCGCTGCTTCCCCCGCGCGGTGCCCTTCAGTGCGCGGAAGTCCGCGCTGGTTTGCCCATCGCCCGTTACCGTCCATCACGATTGCGACGTGCTCAGGAATCGCTCCGCTCGGAAGCTG
The DNA here is from genome assembly GCF_916618895.1 of Pseudoclavibacter sp. Marseille-Q3772. Classification (NCBI taxonomy): domain Bacteria; kingdom Bacillati; phylum Actinomycetota; class Actinomycetes; order Micrococcales; family Microbacteriaceae; genus Pseudoclavibacter; species Pseudoclavibacter sp. Marseille-Q3772. Next base: position 288,690 of record NZ_OU745391.1, on the reverse strand, counting down.
TGGCGGAGTTTGCCCGGTCCAGTCGATGTCCATGTTCTCGATGCTAACGATAAATCGCCGCTGTCACTGCTCGCCCTCGGGATCCGCACGTCGGATCTGGTCAAACAGGCCAAATGAACGCAGTGGGCGCTCCAAATGATACGCGGCATAGGCGGCCACGATCCGCACGGTGGCCTCTCGTGCTGCCGACTCACTGGCGTCGGCCACCCGCCAATTGCCGACCAGCAGCGCCCAGCACAGCCGAAGCGTATCCACATCCGTCCGCAATAGCGCGCCCGCGCTTGCGGCACAGGCCTGGCAGATTGCCCCACCTAAAGCGACCGAGACAAACGGATGGGGGCCTGGTTCACCGCAGCGCGCGCACTCGGTGAACGTCGGCTCCCACCCTGCCAACGCCAACGACCGCAACACATAGGCACAGGTCGTTAGTTCGACCGCGTGACGGTCGGCGCTTAGATCTCGCAGTGCCGCGACGATCAGTGCATACTGCAGCGGTGCCGGCTCTGCAGGTACGACGGTGTCCGCAACCTCAGCGATCACATTCGCCGCGGCATAGGTCAGGTATCGTTCGCGGATGCGCGCGGAGAAGGGATGCACCATGACCGCCTGTGTGACGGTCTCCAGTCCCCGGTTCTTCCCGGTAGCGCGGGTAAATAGCTGTGCGTCAACAACATTGAACGGCTCGAGCCTTGCCCCGATCTTGGAGCTTGTGCGTCGTACACCGCGGGCAACCGCTCGTACGTGTCCGCTTTCCTTCCCTATGCAGGTGACGATTCGGTCGGCTTCGCCCAGTGGTTGGCTCCGAAGCACCACGAGTTCATCATCGTAGGTGGGCATAGGCACAGTATGGCATCGAGATTGTTCGCCGCCGCATTGCCGCACGCATAGCGCGCCGACTCGCTCAGCCGTATTCGATTAGTTGACAGCCGCGCGATTGCGGATTGATCGGTTCACGCTCGACACAATCGCGCGAAGCGAAGCGTTCGCAATATCCGAGTCGATGCCGACGCCCCACAGTCGCTCGCCGTCAACTTCGAGCTCGACGTATGCGGCTGCTTGCGCGTCACCGGATGCAGACAGTGTGTGTTCGACATAGTCGTGCAGGGTGATCTCGTAGCCACGGTTCTGCAGCGTGTTAATGAAGGCGTTAATCGGCCCGTTGCCACTCGAGTCGACACTGATCTCTTCGCCATCGCGACGAAGTTTCACCGTGAGGTTCGTGGTTCCGTCCATCTCAGTGGAGGTGCGCACACCAAGGATCTCTAGACGGCCCCACTTGGCGGTCTCATCGGGCGAGGGCAAATACTCGTCGACGAAGCGTTCCCAGATCGCCGTGGGCGTGATCTCCCCGCCCCGCTCGTCCGTGTAGTGCTGCACGAGCCGTGAGAACTCCATCTGTAGCCGGCGCGGCAACTCCAGATTGTGGTGTTCCTTCAACAGGTAGGCCACACCGCCCTTGCCGGATTGCGAGTTGACTCGAATAACGGCCTCGTAGTCGCGACCAAGGTCTCGCGGGTCCACCGGGAGATAGGGAACCGCCCAGGGCAGCTCCGCCACGGACTTGCCAAGCTCCTCGGCCTTGGCAGCCATGGCTTCGAAGCCCTTCTTGATCGCATCCTGATGCGAACCAGAAAACGCTGTGTAGACCAGGTCGCCACCCCACGGGTGTCGCTCATCCACCTTCAACTGGTTGCAATATTCAACGGTCCGGCGGATCTCATCGATGTCCGAGAAATCGAGCTGTGGGTCAACACCCTGCGTAAACAGGTTCACGCCGAGTGTCACCAGACACACATTTCCGGTACGCTCCCCGTTGCCGAACAGGCACCCTTCGATGCGGTCGGCACCGGCCATATAGCCGAGTTCAGCCGCCGCAACCGCGCATCCGCGGTCATTGTGTGGGTGCAGCGACAGAATGATGCTGTCGCGTCGCTCCAGGTTCTTGTGCATGTACTCGACCGAGTCGGCATACACATTGGGAGTAGCCATCTCGACCGTGGCGGGCAGGTTCAGGATCACTGGCCGTTCGGGAGTAGCGTCGAACTCGGCCACGACCGCGTTGGCTACTTCGAGCGCGTAGTCGATCTCGGTACCAGTAAAGCTTTCGGGCGAGTACTCGTAGATGATCTCGCAGCCTTCGGCCAACGGTTCGAATTCCTTACACATCCGAACGCCGTCGAGTGCGATCTGTTTAATGCCCTCGCGGTCGCGCCGGAAGACAACTTCGCGTTGCAGCGTGCTGGTCGAGTTGTACAGGTGCACGATGGCTCGGTTCGCTCCACGCAGTGACTCGTAGGTTCGTTTCACCAGGTGCTCGCGCGCCTGTGTAAGCACCTGGATGGTGACGTCATCTGGAATATGCCCACCTTCGATCAACTGGCGAACAAAGTCGAAGTCAGTCTGGCTCGCGGAAGGGAACCCAACCTCGATCTCTTTGAACCCCATCCGTACCAGGAGGTCAAACATGACCAGCTTGCGCTCGCTCGACATGGGGTCGATCAAGGCCTGGTTACCGTCACGGAGGTCCACGGCGCACCAGCGAGGTGCTTTGGTGATGACGGTGTCCGGCCAGGAACGGTCGGTCAGCGGGATGTGGAACTGGGCTTGGTAGGGCGAGTATCGGTGAGCCGGCATTGCGGACGGCTGTTGACTGTTCTGCATTCGGTGCTCCTGCTACAAGAAAGTTGATTGGCCTAAGCCACGCACGAACTCCGCGACGAGGACGGCTTAGTGGTTAAGCCTCGCCGCGGCAGCGAAGAAGGAGCGTGCCGTTGAAATGCATGCACAAATCGTAACACCGCGCCTCGACGTCACCTGGACGCGGTGTCATATCTCGTCTCATAGCAAGGGAATGTTTAACAACTTGTACAACTGCCTAGCCGAAGTACTGCTGAATCTCGCGGGTGCCACGAAGCTCGCGGACAATGCTGCCACCCTCAATTACGATCACGAATTGGCTTCGCAAGGCCACTGATTCGTCTCCTGTTGCGTGCAGTACACCGATTTCATGCTCACTGGCCACTGCCTGCAGCAGGGCAACCAGCAGGTGCCGTTCCCGGGGTTCCAACTCGACATACGGGTCATCGGCGGCAATCAGTTCGGGTTCACCCACAATTGCGCGGCCAATAGCAACTCGGTACTGCAGCGGTTTCGGGAGCCTGGCCACGATGGCGCTGTCTGCACCGCGAAAGCCCAGCGATTCAGACACCTGCATCAGTGTCTGTGAGTGGCTCAGTCCCTGAGGAGACGACATACCCTGCGCAATGTGATCGATGAGGGTCCGTCCACGAGCAACTATCGGATCTCGCAGCAATAATCCAATGTGTTCTGCGCGGGATACTGGTATCTCTCCGTTCCGGCGAGTGAGCTCAACCGAGCCGAGCCTACTGCTGCCCGCATCCACGGGATCGATGCCTATTACTGCTCGAAGTACGGCATTCGCTGAGCCGTCTTTCGAATAGAGCACTGCCGATTGCCCCCTCAACAGCGTGAATGAGACATCACTCAGAGGCGCCGGTGCATGGCGGGTAATGCCTTCAACCACCAGCTGTGTCGACTGCGACACGAGCGGAGCGGATGCGGCGACAGACATGCTCCTACCTTATGGAATCTTTCGGGAATCGACATCGGCGTGCGTATTGATACCGTCTACGCCGATTGGATGACGAGCCCGCGTTGAGGGTTCCCTAATTCTGCGCATAGCGAGCAGCGCAGATTTCAGCAAAGCAATTACTACAGCAAACCGTGCTCGTATGCGTACACAACGAGTTGTACACGATCACGAACACCGAGCTTCGTCAAAATACGCGAAATGTGCGTCTTTACTGTCGCCTCGGACAGATACTCCTGCGCCGCAATCTCACCATTCGACATCCCCTTCGCTGCGAGGAAGAACATCTCACGTTCGCGATCGGTGAGTTCTTTGAACTCCACTGGTTCGCCGGCGAGTCGGTCGGGTGATTGCGAGAACCGTCGGATGAGATCTGCGGTTGCCTGCGCCGCAAATACTTCGGCGCCGGAGTGCACCGTACGAATCGCGGCAAGCAGGAACTCCGGGTCGGCATCCTTCAACACGAATCCAGATGCGCCGGCGGCAACTGCTTTGGCGACGGCCTGGTCCAGGTCAAAGGTGGTCAACACCAGGATGCGGCTGTCTAGTCCCTGGGCAACGATCTGTTTTGTTGCTTCCAGACCGTCCACGCCGGGCATACGTACGTCCATGAGGATGACGTCTGGCTTTGCTGTTACCGCAAGGCGCAATGCTTCGGCTCCATCAGACGCTTCCGCAACGAATGCCATATCGGGCTGGCTATCAACCAGCATCCGGATACCGCCACGGAAGAGTTGTTGGTCGTCAACGAGGGCTACCCGGATGGGCCGATTCATTGATACGGATTCGCTCATACTTGCAGGGTACGCGATCTCGCGCGGAACGCCGTGCACAACTCGGCCGATAGCTGAGCTATCCGTCAGTGGCTAATCGTGTTGATATTCGCGGTGCGGGGTATTCCGGGGTCGGTGGCGGATACACGATCCTGTTGTAGCGGGACCGTAGCGATCACAACCCACTGGTCATCGACCAGAGCATATTCCATCGTCCCGCCGACCACGAGCAAGCGCTCCCGCATACCAATCAAACCGTGACCGGATCCACCGACATTCGCCAGCGATTCCGCACTCACCCGGTTCTCAATCTCAATTCGAAACTCGTTTTGCCACAGCATCGTAACGGTGACCGGGTCGTTGATACTGCCGTACTTCAGCGCGTTCGTGAGACATTCCTGGACCATACGAAATACCGCAACCTCACCACTTTTCGTAAGCGGCATCGGTTCGCCGTCGGTATAGACACGCAGGTCCATACCCGCTTGTCGGACGCGATCAAACACTGCGGGCAGATCCTCGAGCGTTTTTTGGGCCGCGTCTGATTGGGAGTGACGCAAACGACCGAGCAGACCGCGTACCTCAACGAGGGCGTCCCTGGCGGTCTCCGAGATCGTCGACAGCACGGGAGCTACCGACTCCGGCGCAGTCTTCATGAGATACCTACCACCGTCTGCCTGCGCAACAATTACGGCGAGCGAATGGGCCACCACATCGTGCATATCGCGAGCAATGTAGTTGCGCTCCTGCTCTCGCACCAGCTCCTCTTGGGTCTGCAGATACTCGAGTTCTGCAAGCTCTGCCGCATGCTGAACTCGACTTGATATGCGCTGTACCCGCAGAATGCCACCGGATGCCCAAACGATGAGACTCATGAGCACAAGTGGGATACCAATAATGCCGATCGGGGTAAGCAATTCGGTCGGCCCCAATGCCGCACGACCCGTAATCCGATCGAGGAACGGTAACTGCATCTCAAAGAACGCCGAATAGACCGCCTGAATGGTGGGCCAGAGCACGGCACATACGCCCGATACTGCGAACAGTAGTCGCGACCCACGAGCAGCGCAGGTGAAGAACACGATTGGCACAGCGACATCCATGCCGTGCAGGGGTAAACCAATCATCCATTTCGCCAGGAGCCCCAAGGCTGCACAGCCCAGCGCCATCCAGGGCGACAGGCGTCGCAGTGCGACTGCTACAAGGAACAGACACCACACCGGAACTGCCTCCCAAGCAAAGAAGTAGCTCCAATCCGGCCGCAACTGAAATGGAAAGCCAACCACCACCATGATGGTGAGCGCGGTCAGTGAATCGACGATCCGGGCGTTGCGCGGTTGGTAGCTAAACCAGTCCGCGACCCACGGCAGGACGCGACGAGCTGACCGTTGCGGCGGTGCTTCGACAGTCACATCGGCAGTGAACGCGGTACTGATCGTGGTCATCGGATTCCTAGAACCCCAGCCGACCTAACTGCTTCGGATCACGCTGCCAGTCCTTGGCCACCCGAACGTGCAGATGAAGGGTGACCGGCTGATCCGACATTGCCGCAATACGCCGCTGCGCGAAGCGACGAACGTTTTTCAGCCGGGACGCTCCCTTACCGATGATGATGCCCTTTTGGCTATCGCGTTCGACGATGAGGTCGGCATAAATGTCTTGCCCCTCTTCGCTCTCAATAATGTCGTCCACAACGACGGCAATCGAGTGCGGCAGCTCATCGTGAACGCCCTCAAGTGCGGCCTCGCGGATGAGCTCACTCACGCGCTGTATGTACCGCTCCTCGGTGATCATGTCCTGCGGGTACAGCGGCTCAGATTCTGGTAGCAAGCCCAATAATTCGTCGACGAGCGGTTCGAGATTGATTGCTTCCACCGACGACACCGGTACCAGTGCATCCCAGTCGCGCAGTGCCTGTAGCGCAAGCAGTTGCTCAGCGACTCGAGGCTTAGGAACTGTCTCGCACTTGGTGACAATGGCGACCTTTCGCGCCTGCGAGGCTCGATCGATCCACTCATTAATAAACCGATCTCCCGGGCCGATGTCCTCCCCGGCGGGTACGCAGAACCCGATCACGTCAACATCCGCGAGGGTTGTCTCTACGAGGTCGTTCAGTCGCTGTCCGAGCAGGGTGCGCGGCCGGTGAACACCGGGCGTATCGACGATGACGAGTTGCCCGTTCTCTCGGTGAACTACCCCGCGGATCGCGCGACGGGTCGTTTGCGGTTTCGAGGATGTGATGGCGATTTTCTCGCCAACTAGTGCATTCGTGAGCGTGGATTTGCCCACATTTGGACGGCCAACAAAGGTCACAAACCCAGCCCGAAACGCGCTCACGGTTCCTTCTTTCATCCCTGTACAGGCACCAGCCGGTCACGAGTAGTGACGCTGGCCACGGCGCTCTCGCTCATTCATCGTAACTTCCACCGCGGCGCCGTCCACACGCAGGATACGAACGTGTGTGACGTGGTGCTTACGACCCACGCGATCGGAGGCGAAGACGAACTCACCAACGCGACCGCGATCTGTGAGTACGGGGATTCGGTCCAGCGCTGACGTGAATAGTCCACCAACCGAATCCACATCCTCATGGTCGAAGGTGGTGTCTAGAAGTTCTTCCAGCTCGCTGATCGACATTCGTGTCGCCACGCGAATTGAGCCGTCGTCGAGTACTTCCCACGGGTTGTCTATGCGGTCGTGCTCGTCGCTGATATCCCCGACGAGTTCCTCAATCAGGTCTTCCAGTGTGACCAAACCGGCCACTCCCCCGTACTCATCGACGACGATTGCGAAATGAGTGGCGTCTTGCTGCATTCGCTGGAGCAGTGCGTCTCCGCGCAGGGTCTCTGGCACAAACACAGCTGGCCGGGCGACATTGTCAACGCGCATCTTGCGACCGTCACCGATGGTCATCGCTTTTGCCAGGTCTTTCAGGTAGGCAACACCCCGAATGTCGTCGCTATCGCGGCCGACGATCGGAGCTCGCGAAATCCCCTGCTCCAGCAGCTCCCTCGTTGCTTCCACGACACTCACTCCGGAGTCGACCGTTCGCATATCCGTCCGTGGCACCATCACTTCGCGAACCATTCGGTCAGAGAAGCCAAGTAGCGAGTGGATGCGATCACGATCACGCAGATCGAGCACATCCTGCTCGGCAGCTTCGTCAACCATCGAAAGCAGCTGTTCTTCGCTTGCCAGGGCCGTTGTTGTGCTTGCAGGGGCACTGATGAATACCTCACCGAGCATTGTTCGGAGCGTATTTACCCAGCCGAGTGCCGCGTGCACTAAACGGATCAGCCTGCTAAGGACAATCACCGTTGCCCGCGGACGATACGCGCCCACAGTTCGTGGGAATGAACCGATGAATAACACGTGCACGATCAACAGCGCCACCGATGCCGCCAGCGCGGCAAGCCAGGGCCGATGCCAAACTTCATTAACAAGTAAGGCAAGCAACACACCCACTGCGCTCAAACAACCAACCTGGCAAAGAACCAACGAGTCAAGATGGCGTCGAAACTCATCCCCGATCGCCTGGATACGCTGTGGCGAGCGCGTAGTTTCCTGAGCGATGTCGTGCATCTCGCTGCGGGAGAGCGCCTGCAGCGCGCCCTCGGCAGCGGAACACAGTGCGGCGAGAATACAGAGCGCGACAGCGATGGGGATCGCGATAATGGGATCCACCTAGATGAATCCCCCCTCGCGCTCCGCTGCGGCAAATCCCGCGAGCAGCTCATCCTGGATACCGAACATCTGACGATGCTCGTCGGGCTCAGCGTGGTCGAATCCCAGTAGGTGCAAGATCCCGTGGGTAATCAGTAATTGCATCTCTGCGAGGCTCGAATGCCCTGCCGATTTCGCCTGCGCCTGCGCAACTTCCGGGCACACAACGACATCGCCGAGCAGTCCGGGTGGAGTTCGCCGCTCAATCGAGCCTGGGCGCAACTCGTCCATGGGGAAGCTCAACACATCGGTCGGACCAGGTTCGTCCATCCATTGCACGTGCAGTGACTCCATTGCAGCCAGGTCTACGAATACGATGCTGAGGTCTGCGTCTGGGTGAATGAACATGCCGTCAAGCACGAAGGTAGCCAGGCGCAAGATCGCGGCCTCATCGACCGGCGTGCCAGATTCGTTATTGATCTCAATACTCATCGCTGTGCTTCTTTCTGCCCGTGCTGCGCCTCATATGCCTCAACGATCCTGCTCACGAGCGAATGCCGGACAACATCATCGGTACTCAGCATCGCAAAATGAATATCGGGGATGTCTTGTAACACGCGCATGGCATGGCGTAGTCCGGATGCGCCATCTCGCAGATCAATCTGCGTCACGTCGCCGGTAACCACGAGCTTGGTGCCGAAACCCAATCGGGTGAGAAACATCTTCATCTGTTCCGACGTTGTGTTCTGTGCTTCGTCGAGGATGACGAAGGCGTCATTGAGGGTTCGCCCTCGCATATAGGCAAGCGGAGCTACCTCAACCACACCGGTGTTCATCAGCCGAAGCACATAGTCCGGATCGAGCATGTCTCCGAGCGCGTCAAACAGCGGTCGTAAATATGGGTCGATTTTGTCGCTGAGTGTGCCCGGCAGAAAGCCGAGTCGCTCGCCTGCCTCCACCGCCGGTCGTGTCAGCACGATCCGCGAGATTTCCTCTCGCTGTAATGCTTGTACGGCCTTCGCCATCGCTAGGTAGGTCTTACCAGTACCGGCGGGGCCAATTCCGAAGGTCACCGTGTTGACGTCAATCGCATCCACATAGTGTTTTTGTCCGAGCGTTTTCGCTCGCACTGCCCGGCCCTTCGCGTTCACGATGGTCTCACCGAACACTGTCGCCGGGGCCGGCGCATCCGTGCGCCGTAACAAGCGCTGCGACCGGCTCACCACATCCGCGGTGATCGGTGTGCCTGACTCGGCAATCTCACGCACTGAGCGAACCAGCGCTTCCGCTTCGAAGACCGCTGCAGCCGGCCCCTGCATTCGCAGCTCATTCCCGCGGGCTAAGACACGCACACCCGGGTGTTCAATCTCGATCTGTTCTAAGAGCGTGTCCTCCGCGCCAAGCAGCTGCACCATCGGAATCGAGTCGATTGTGATGGTGTGGGTGATGAGCTCATCGGCGTGATGAGTTGATTCAGTTTCCGGCAAGGGTTCCTTCTTTGAGTCCGCCGGCGAGCACATGCGCGTGCACGTGGAACACGGTCTGGCCCGCACCCTCACCAGAGTTGAAGATCAATCGGAAGTGGCCATCGGCAAGTTCGGCTGCCAGCTTATTGGCGACCTCAACAATGTGGGCGAGCAGCTGCGGCGCAGCATCAGCGAGTTCAACGACGTTCCGGTATTCGGGGTTCTTTGGAACCACCAGCACGTGCAACGGCGCTTGTGGCTGGATATCGTGAAAAGCGATCACCTGGTCATCTTCAAAAACGATGTCGCTCGGGATCTCACGGTTGATAATTCGCGTGAAAATACTGTCCGTCATGTCCTTGATTCTACCGATCTGTATCCCAAGTACCTTGACGGGTGTGCAGCGCGGCAATGGCGGCGGGACCAGCAGTGGACGTGCGCATGATGCCGCTGCCCAAGCGAACACGAATTGCGCCTGCGCTTGCTAATGCCGCCAACTCGGCATCGCTGATCCCGCCCTCTGGGCCGACGATAAGGGCGTACTCGTCGGATGCGGTCAGCGGGATATCCAGCAATGATTCCGTTGCCGTCGGGTCGAGTACGAGCACAGTGGCAGTGGTTCGAGCCGCGAGTTCACACAGCGCGGAGGTGTTCGCAAGCGAATTCACGGTTGGCATGAATGCCCGCAGCGACTGCTTGCTCGCTTCTCTAACGATCTGCTGCCAGCGCTGAACTTGCTTGATCGCCTTCTGTGCATTCCAACGCGCGACACAGCGCTCGGATTGCCACGGGGTTATTTGCATCGCGCCCAGTTCCGTAGCCGTCTGAATCGCTTGCTCGTCGCGGCCGCCCTTTGCTAGCGCTTGCACCAGGTGCAATCCGGGATGCGGGCGCTTTACGCTCGTAGTCTCCCCCACGGCCTTCACCGAAAAGGCACCTTTGTCGGTATGCGTGACCTCACAGGAAACCCGAAGTCCATTGCCGTTGAGCATGAGGATCTGCTCACCGATGCGCAGTCGTGCGACTCTCACCGCATGTTCGGCTTCGGCACCCTCAACCGTGTGCTCTTGGCCCACCGCCAGTGCGCCGAGGTGCTCATCGAGATAGGCGTGTGCCATCTACCGGCCGAACTTTCCTCGAAGTCGCGAAAACAAGCCGTGCTTCTGCGTAGCAAGGGTTGGTTCGCCGCCATCCTGGGTTTGCTGGAACTCACGCAGAAGTTCCTTCTGCCGCGCATCCAGTTTCGTGGGTGTGACCACCTGCAATGTGATCTCAACGTCACCGCGCTGACTTGAGCGCAGACGGGTGACGCCTCGCCCTGGAATGCGTATTACCTCACCACTTTGCGCTCCGGCAGGGATTTCAAGGTGAAGGTCTCCATCGAGACCGGAAATCGTGGTTGATGTGCCAAAGACCGCGTCCACCATGGAGACCTCAACGACAGCCTCGAGGTTATCGCCCTCGCGAGAAAATACGTCGTGTTCACGGACGCGAATCTCCAGGTACAGGTCACCGTTTGGCCCACCGCCCGGTCCTGCCTCGCCGTACCCCGGCATCTGTACCCGCATCCCTGAGTCGACTCCTGCCGGAATGTCCACCGGAATCGACGCGCGTGCGCGCACCCGACCCTGCCCGTGACATACCGAACACGGCGAGTCAATGACATCGCCATAGCCCTGACAGACATCACACGGGGCTGAGGTAACCACCGGGCCAAGCACCGAACGAACCTGGCGCCGAACCTCACCGGCGCCACCACAGTCCGTGCAGGGGCGCGGAGTGGTGCCGGGCTCGCAGCAGGTACCGTCACAGTGTTCGCAGCGCTCGGCGGTACCGACTTCAATGTCTTTGTGAGTGCCGAACACAACGTCTGCGAGCTCGAGGTCAACGCGAATCAACGCATCCTGACCACGCTGCGCACGCGAACGCGGACCACGTGCGCCAGCTCCACCGCCGAAGAATGCGTCGAAGATATCGCCGAAACCGAAGCCACCGCCGGCACCCGTGCCGCCCCCGTGATCGTACTGCGCACGCCGTTGCGGGTCGGAGAGCGTGTCATAGGCCTCGGTAACTGCCTTGAACTGCTCTGCAGCTTCAGGTTCGGGGTTCACATCGGGGTGCAGTTTGCGTGCAAGTTTCAGGTAAGCCTTCTTGATTTCGGCATCGGATGCGTCGCGGGATACCCCAAGTGTTTCGTAGTGGTCTGCCACTTCGTTAGTCTCCAGAAATTAATACGTGTTGTAGTGAGTGAAGCGCCCGAGATACCTCGCGACGGCTCGGACTGCCCCGATATTGCGTTGATAATCCATTCGCGTTGGCCCCAGCACGCCGACATGGGCACGCCCACTGGCCGACCGGAATCTCGAGGTGACGATACTGGTCTCTTCAAGCGACTCGTTCGAGTTTTCATGACCGATAGAAATCGCCACCTCGTCCGTTTCACTGTCGAACTCGGCAATCAGACGAATCAACGCTACCTGCTCCTCGATCGCTTCCAGGACCGGAAAGATCGAAGAGAAATCGCGTTCGCGTCGCGCCAGGTTTGCCGCCCCTGCGATCACGAGACGATCATCGCGGTTCGACAGCAGTTGTTGGATGAGCGTGCCAACGATCTCTCGAGAGAGCGGACTGAGTGATTCATCGTCGCGAAGTGCGGCAAGCGTATCCAACGCGCTCTCGAGGCGTTTACCCACGGTGTGCTCGTTCAGAATGTCACGCAGCCGCTCGATCTCTGTTTCGGGCAGTTGCGATGTCGATTCGAGCACTTCCTGCTGCACGCGTCCCGTATTCGTGACGATCACCACCAAGATGCGGTGCGGTGGGAGTGACACCAGCTCAACCTGTTGCACCCTTGCCGCGTGCAACGACGGAAGGTGACCAATGGCCACCGATCCAGTCAATTGGGCCAGTTTGCGGACCGAACGCTCCAACAGCTGCTCGGGGTCTGCGCTGCCGATCATAAAGGTCTCGATTGCCCGGCGTTGCGCTGCTGTTAGCGGCCGAATATCAACGAGCTGATCGACAAAGACTCGATACCCCTTATCGGTGGGTACTCTGCCGCTGGAGGTATGGGGCGCGTGAATCAGCTCAGCTTCTTCCAGCAGCGCCATATCGTTGCGAATCGTTGCTGCCGATACACCAAACTGGTACCGCTCGACCAACCGCTTCGACCCGACGGGCTCGCTGGTTTCCACATAGTCGAGGATCAGGGCTCGCAGAACCTCGAGTCCTCGATCAGTAACCACAGCAAGCACCCCCTCGAAATCCGAACGCTGGTCACCACCAACCCATGGCGTTAGCACTCTCCATTATTGACTGCTAAACCGACTTCAGCAATGTTGCCATCGCTAATCAATCGGTAAGCCGCCGCGCGACGATATCTGCCAGCATTCGGCCGCGCAAGGTGAGCACAATTCTTCCTTCAGCTGCGGGCACCGCCTCAATCAAACCGTCGTTCAGGCACTCGTCCACCGCGTCCGGGCGATCCACGACGCGAGTCGCTAACCCGCTGCGCAATCTGGTTTGCAGCAGAATGCGCTCAAATAGCTTGTCTTGCTCGCTGAGCACCTCATGACCCGCTGCCGGCGATTCACCAGCTGCCAGGCGCTGGGCATAGGCCGTCGGATGCTTCACATTCCAGAACCGGACCCCGTTAATGTGGCCGTGTGCGCCCGGACCGAACCCCCACCAGTCCGTGTCCTGCCAATACGCGTAGTTGTGCCGGCAAGGCTGGTTTCCACCGAGTGACCAGTTGGACAGTTCGTACCACTCATAGCCGGCAGCGGTCAGTACCTCATCCGCCAACTCGTACATATCGGCCTGCAGGTCATCGTCAACAGCAGAGATCGTGCCGCGTCGAATTTGCCGTGCGATCGCAGTTCCCGGTTCAACGATCAGCGCATAGGCAGATATGTGCTCTGGCTTCAGTTCGCATGCCAATTCCAGGGATGAACGCCAGTCGGCGAGTGTCTCCCCTGGCGTCCCGTAGATGAGGTCAATCGAGGTCTCTAGCCCCACTGCTTTGGCGGCACGGACGACATCTCCAACACGCGCTGGGTCGTGGGTGCGGTCGAGCGTTCGCAGCACATGTGGCACCGCGGACTGCACACCGAAGCTCACCCTGGTAAAGCCGCCGCGTTTAAGTTCAAGCAGATATTCCGAATCCACGGAATCGGGATTCGCTTCGGTGGTGATTTCGGCATCGTCGCGCAGCCCGAATGTCTCCCGAAGTTGCTCCAGAGCCTGCACCAGCGTTCTTGCCGGCAGCAGCGTCGGGGTACCGCCGCCAAAGAACACGGTGTGCAGTGGTTCACAGTGGCCGATCTCGTCCAGGACTCGGCGGGCAAGAGCGAACTCCTGGCGCAGACTGTCCGGATACTGACCGGGTGTGGCATCGGCCAGTTCGCTCGAGGTGTAGGTGTTGAAGTCGCAATACCCGCAACGAACCCGACAAAACGGAACGTGAACGTACGCACCAAATTGCCGTCCGGCAAGGTGCTCACGTGTGATAGCTGGCAGAGATCCGGATGCGGGTAGCGGCGCCCCCGCAGGTAGAGCGCTAGGGGGCAACGCGACCGTTTGCTTGGAAGGTTTCGGCGGTGACCGGCATCAGTTCGCGCCAAGCGGTCTCCATCTTCTCTGCGCACATTTCGATCTCGCGCTGCGGGAAGGATGGGAACGCGGATGACTCATCTTTAGTGCGCAGTGACAGGAAGTTCATGAGCGCACGTGCGTTCATGGTCACATACATCGACGAGTAGATGTTCAGCGGCAGGACCATGCGCGCGACTTCGCGAGCGATGCCCGCATCCAGCATCTGCTGATAGCTGCGATACGCAGCAGTGGCCTGTTCCCGCAACGAGTTGACCACGAGTTGTGTTTGCTCGGGTTCTCCTGGGAAGAACTCGTACTTACCGGGTTTGCCGCGCTGGATCAGGTTTCGTTCTGGCGCGGGCACGTAGAACACCGGACGCAGCTGGCGGTAACGGCCGGACTCCTCGTTATAGCTGGCAATACGGTGTCGCTGAAACTCGCGGAACACAAAGATGGGCGCCTGCACATAGAACGTCATCGAGTTGTGCTCGAACGGGGTGCCGTGACGGTCTCGCATGAGGTAGTTGATGAGCCCGCGGTCGCGAGCCTCGAGATCGGCATGTTCTCCGGCCGCAGCTAACGTCTGCTCACCCACGGTCGACACGCGTGCGGCAAAGAGCACATCGCTATCGGATGCCTGGGCACGAACCAGTTCGACAGTTACATCACTGCGGAATTCGATTTCGTCGGTCACGCCGCAAGCCTACCCCGTACCGAGCAGTATTGCAGAGGGGTCAGAGTGGCAGCGGTCCTTTTCGCTCCATAGCGATTGCCTGTCGCATAGTTCTGCGCGCACGTACAGTATCGCCAGATTCCCGGTATGCAAGCGCCAAGAGCACCCAATTGCGCCACTCGTTTGGGTCCTGTTCCACGCGCTGCTTCCACTGTTCGAAATCGTCGTCGGCGGCTTCACGAACCGTGCGCCCCGACGGCAGCTTCGGTAAGTCGTCCTCTGGCAACTCGCCTTCCGCCTCCAGTTGCGCCACGAGCCGATTGCTCTGGTGAACGAACCGCAAGTCCTTGATGACGAAGAGCACACCAATTGCGGGGAAAACAACGAGTGCTATTCCCATCAACGGCGCAAACCACAGTTTGTCGCCGGAAGTCAGTAACCCCCAGACAATCTGCGCGATCGCAACCAGATAGATTGCCATCACGATCAGCAGCAGGATGATGCCAATGCGCGCACCGTTAACCCGTGACCTCATACGTTACTGTCCCGTCTGAGTATCAAGGCCCAGTAGTTCGTCCAGACCGATCGTGACACCGCTCAGCGAGCGTATTCTGCTGAGCGCGAGCGTGATTCCTTGCGAATATGCGCGCGTCGAAGTGGTCTCATGGCGCACCGTCACCACCTCGCCCTCGCCACCAAACAGCACCTGCTGATCGGCGACCACGCCGCGCAATCGCAGGGAGTGGATCGGAATACCCGACACGCACTCCCCCCGAGCCGACTGTTCGGCGAAGTTTGCCCGCGGAGCTTGGTTTCTCGCCGCAGCGATGGCCTCGGCGGTACGCACCGCTGTACCCGATGGCGAATCCACCTTGTGCTCGTGGTGGGCCTCAATGATCTCGATGGAGTCAAAGTAACGCCCGACAATGGTGGCGAGGTGGCTCGCAACGACGGAGCCGACCGAGAAGTTCGGCACGAACAGCAACCGGCGATCCGCTGGCAGTTCAGCCGCTATCGCATCGATGCGTTCCTCATTCCAGCCGCTGGTTGCGATCACCGCATCCAGACCGTGTGAAATCGCGAACTGCACGAGCTCGACGGATGCTTCGTAGTGTGTTGCGTCCACGAGCACATCTGCCCCCAGCATGGCTTGTGGCTCATGGGTCGAGTTCATGGCGCTGTGAAGCTCATAGTCCGGATGCTCCGAGACAATCTGTGCAATTTGACTACCGAGCCGACCGGTCGCCCCGGTAACGGCAATCTTCAGTGCCATGCTCCTACTCCCAGTTCAACAATCGATAACGCTTCGGCAGAGATCGCCTAAATCTGCGGAGTCCACGACGCACCTGTGCGATCACTCAGCGGCAGATGAGAGCAATCGCCAAACAGAGTGAGCTCGGTCGGGCGAGTCGAACGAAGCCGCAGAATCGTCAGGGCCGTGTTCCCGCTCCCGAGCGTCAGCCACCGCCACTCCGGCAGTTCCAACGCGTGCGACACGAGGTAACCGATGACGAAGTTATGGGTCACCAGCAGCGTGTGTCGATCTTCGCGCGAATGTGTCAGGAACGCGCCCACCGCATCCTGCATCTGCGCCTGTCCGGCTTCAACCATTTCTTCGTCAACGCCGGAGAAGAAGCTCGCGTATGCCTCGGGTGCAGATTCCGGTGATGAGGGGATGCAGTCAAAGAGCAGGTTGTTCGGTGCCACACTCGGCCCGCGCGTGTACTGATCCATAATTGCGGCCGTCTCCATCGCCCGGTCAAGCGGTGACGTGAAGGCCTGATCAAATGGCACCTGTGCGAGCCGCTGACCGATGGCGTGCGCCTGCAGCTTGCCGCGTTCTGACAGTGGCCCGTCGGTTATGCCGTGCTCGGCATGCTCTTGCTCGCCGTGCCGGACTAGGTAAATGAAATGGCTCATGGCAATGCCTCCAGCTCTGCGCAGGCTTCTGGCGCCAGCGGGCCAATGATCTCGCTAGTGAAGGATGCGGTGAGCAGCTCGCTAGCCAGTCCCTGAATATCGCTACTTTCAACCTCGTTCATCCGAGCTACGCCCACATCCAGGTCGGCAAACTCACCGAGCACGAGTTCTGCCCGCGCAAGACGATTCATCCGTGCCTGCATCGATTCCAGGGCCAGGGCACCGCCACCGGCACCAGCACCCTTCGCATCCTCGAGTTCCTGGTCACTCACACCGTCTGCCGCCAGGCGCTCCAGCTCGCTGCGGATCACTCGGATTGCTTCAGCAGCTTTCGCGGGCATACACGCCGCGGAGATACCGGTTACGCCCGCATCCGCGTGACTTGCCGCGAATGAATAGACCGAGTAGACCAAACCGCGCCGTTCACGGACCTCGTGGAACAAACGCGATGACATTCCGCCGCCGAGGATGTGGTGTAGCAAGCCGAACGCGTGTCGCCGCGGATCGCCGGATGCAAGACCGGGGGCGGCAATAATCACATTGGTTTGTTCCAGATCGCGGGCAATTGCCTCTACTGCGTGTTTGCGTCGAGCTACCACGGCCTGTCGATTTCGGCGAGCGATCGGTGCCGCAGCGTGATCGAGATTCCACCCGCCACGCATAAGGCCGGCAGTCAGCTGTTCCAGCGCCTGCGCGTGATCGACATTGCCGGCGATCGCAACAACGACAGCGGACGGTACGTAGTTGCGCTGATAGAACTCCCACACCTCGTCTCGGGTAGCCGCGTTGATTGACTTCGGAGTACCAGCGATTGGCCGCCCCAGCGGGTGGTCGCCGAAAAAGTTCTGGTAGAACCGCTCCCACAGCACGTCGATTGGGTCGTCCTCGGTCATGGCGATCTCTTCGAGGATCACGCCGCGCTCGAGCTCAAATTCTGCCGGGTCGAGGAGGGAGCTAGTGAGCATATCCGTGAGCACGTCGATCGCCATCCCAAGATCGCGGTCACGAACCCGGGCGTGGTACACGGTCTGTTCACGTGAGGTCGCGGCGTTAAAGTCGCCACCGACCCGCTCAAACTCGAGCGCTACCCGGCGGGCGTCGCGTGTGGGTGTGCCCTTGAATAGTAGGTGTTCGAGGAAGTGACTCGAGCCATACTCGCGGTCGCTCTCATCTCTTGAACCCAGCGGAACATAGCAACCGATTGATATCGAAGCGGATCCGGGCACATGCTCCGTAATCAACCGAACGCCCGAGGGAAGCACCGTCCGCTGCAGGCGAGCGTTACCGGCCACCAATGCATCGAGGTGGGGGACGTCTAGCGGGAGGGGGATGGCGTTCGTCATAGCGCCCCTACCCTACCGGCCACGGACCCGGAAAGTGCCGGCAACACCGAATCAGTTCATTTTCAGCGCCTCGATACCGCGGTCACCGGCCCGAACCACGAACGACACAAAACGTAAAACGGTCGGGACAGCACTATGCCGTCCCGACCGCCTACGCGTGACTATCTACTGAAGCACTCGCTACTGCTGTTCCTGCGCTTCGGTAGCCGCAGCAGACTCTTCGTCGCCTTCCCCTTCTTCGAGGACCGGCTCGAGCGAGAGCTTCCCGCGGTCATCAATCTTGGTGATGCGCACGAGCAGCTTCTGACCAACGGAGAGCACATCGTCAACGTTCTCGACGCGCTTACCACCAACGAGCTTGCGCACCTCAGAGATGTGCAGCAAGCCGTCCTTGCCAGGCAGTAGCGAAATGAACGCACCGAAGCTCGCACACTTGACGACGGTGCCCAGGTACTGCTCGCCAACTTCTGGGACCTGCGGGTTAGCGATCGCGTTCACCGCATCCCGCGCGGCCTCTGCTGAGGGACCGTCAGTTGCACCGATGTATACGGTGCCGTCGTCTTCGATCGAGATATCGGCGCCGGTGTCCTCCTGAATCTGGTTGATGACCTTCCCCTTTGGGCCAATCACCTCACCGATCTTGTCAACCGGAACCTTCACCGAGATCACGCGAGGCGCGGTGGCAGCCATCTCATCCGGCGAGTCAATGACAGCGATGATTGCCTCGTTGAGGATCTTGACGCGGGCGTCGTGCGCCTGCTGCAGTGCTGCGTCAAGCACCTCGGAAGGAATACCGTCGAGCTTGGTATCAAGCTGCAGCGCGGTAATGAATTCGCTAGTTCCGGCAACCTTAAAGTCCATGTCGCCCAACGCATCCTCAGCACCCAGAATGTCGGTGAGCGCGCGGTACTGCATCTGACCGTCGACCTCGGCCGAAACCAATCCCATGGCGATACCGGCGACCGGTGCGCGAAGTGGTACACCGGCGTTGAGCAGCGAGAGTGTCGAGGCACACACCGACCCCATCGAGGTCGAACCGTTCGAGCCAAGCGCTTCGGAGACCTGACGGATGGCGTAGGGGAACTCCTCGCGGGTTGGCAGCACAGCCACCAGCGCCTTCTCAGCCAGGTTTCCGTGGCCGATCTCGCGACGCTTGGGGGAACCGACGCGACCGGTTTCACCGGTCGAATAGGGCGGGAAGTTGTAGTGGTGCATGTACCGCTTGCTGGTTACCGGGCTGAGCGAGTCAATCTGCTGTTCCATCTTCAGCATGTTCAGCGTGGTTACACCCAAGATCTGAGTTTCGCCGCGCTGGAAGATTGCCGAGCCGTGCATGCGCGGAATGACATCCACTTCTGCATCAAGCTGACGGATATCAGCCACACCGCGACCGTCGATACGCTGACCGTCGCGCAGGATCCGGCCGCGAACGACGTCCTTAGTAACCGACTTGTATGCGCCAGAAACCTGCCCAATGGCGGACTCATCCAGCTCGCCCGCTTCCACCTTTGCAGCGATTGCCTCTTGGACGCGCTCCTTGAGTGCGTCATCGGCTGCCTGACGCTCCTGCTTGTCGGCGATCTGGTACACACCGATCAGCTCATCGTGGGCCAGCTGAGCAACGAGCTCGCGTACCTCGTCGGTGTATGGCGGGAAGGTAGGGTATTCCTGAGCTTCCTTGTTGACCTGGTCTGCGACTTCCTGCTGTGCGTTGACCAGCTGGGTAATGAATGGCTTCGCAGCCTCGAGGCCCTCGGCAACTACCCGCTCATCTGGCTTCACGCCGCCGTTGTGAATGTTCTCCCATGCCTGATCTGGAGCCTGTGCCTCCACCATCATGATGGCAACGTCCTGAGAACCGTCTTCCTTTGTGATCAGTCGACCGGCGACCGTCAACTCGAAGGTAGCGTCAGCCAGCTGCGAGTAGCGCGGGAATGCAACCCACTGACCGTCAATCAGCACAATGCGCACGGCACCAATCGGGCCGGAGAACGGCACGCCTGAAATCTGCGAAGACATGGATGCGGCGTTTACCGCCAGTACGTCATAGGTTTCGTCCGGTGCGATCGACAGTACAGTGACCACGATCTGCACCTCGTTGCGCAGCCCATCAGCGAACGACGGGCGCATCGGGCGGTCAATGAGCCGGCACGCCAGAATCGCCTCGGTCGAGGGTCGACCCTCACGGCGGAAGAACGAACCGGGAATCGCGCCCTTAGCGTAGGAACGCTCCTCCACATCAACGGTGAGCGGGAAGAAGTCGAAGTTGTCCTTCGGCTGCTTCGACACGCTGGTCGCGCTCAGCAGCATAATGTCTTCGTCGAGGTAGGCAGTCGCGCATCCCTGCGCCTGCTGGGCGAGCCGGCCGGTTTCAAAACGAACCGTTCGGGTTCCGAATTTACCGTTGTCAATCACGGTTTCAGCGAACTTGATTTCAGGACCTTCCACGAGGTCTCCTTTCTTGGATTCGCGCACCGTGACTGACCATCAGTAGAAATGTCCCGGCATGAGTTTCTCGACAATGCACGAAACTGTCCGGAACACCACCACCGAAGATCAGTCCGACTTCGGTGCGCTTCGTTAAGAACAGTTTCGAGCCTAGCAGCGAGCTACTCAGCCGCGCCCAGCAAGCACCGAGGTGATGATTTAGGCTGCGGCCGCGCGATCCAATGCTTCCTTGAGGTCTGCGATCAAATCTTCTACCGGTTCGATACCGACAGAGAAACGCAGCAGTCCCGACGTAATTCCCGCATCCGCTCGTGCCTCAGGAGTCATCGACGCGTGGGTCATCGTGTCCGGATGCGCGACAAGCGATTCAGTACCGCCGAGCGATTCGGCCAGCGAGAAGTAGCGCAATCCGTCCAAGAAGGCGCGCACGGATGCCTCTCCACCGGCGAGTTCGACCGAGAACATCGCTCCGAAACCGCGCTGCTGGGCGGCGGCAATATCGTGACCCGGGTGGCTCGGCAGCCCTGGGAAGTGAATCGTGCTCAGTGCTGGGTGATCAGCGATCGCGGCCACGAGTTCCTTAGCGTTCTGCTGATGTTTGGCGAAGCGAACCTCGAGCGTACGCAGCCCGCGGAGGGTCAGATACGAATCGGCTGGGCTTGCGGTAATTCCCAACACATTGCCCCAGTAGTCAAAGAGCTCTGCGCCCTGTTCATCCTTGGCGACCACGGCGCCCTGGACCACATCCGAGTGACCGTTCAAATACTTGGTCACAGAGTGCACGACCACGTCAGCTCCCAGCTCAAAGGGAGACTGACCAACCGGCGTCAGGAAGGTGTTGTCGGCGACCAGCAGCGCATTGTGGCGCTGGGCAATCGCCGCGACGGCACGAATATCGGTGATCCGCAGCAGCGGGTTGGATGGGGTCTCGCACCACACGATTTTCGGCTCGTGCTCTGCGACTGTACGCTCCACCCCATCAGGGTCGGTGAAATCAGCCTTGACAAAGGTGTACAGCCCCTTCTGGCCCAGTTCGGTAAACAGTCGCCAGGTGCCGCCATAACAATCATTCGGGTAAACAACAGTGTCTCCCGGCTCGAGCAGCGCAGTGAGCGCAAGCGTAATCGCGCCCATGCCCGTGGCAGCAATAGTCGCCCCTGCCCCACCTTCAAGATGTGCAATCGCTGCACTGAGCACGGCGCGAGTCGGGTTACCCGAGCGCGTGTAGTCAAACTCGCGAGTTTTGCCCAGTTCCTCGAAGGTGAAGTTGCTGGAGAGGTACAGCGGCGGGACCACCGATCCGTGCACAGGATCAGTTTCGATGCCGGCCCGAATTGCCGGAGTAATCCGTTGCGTATGCGACATGACATTCCTTTCGTAGCGGCGAGTGCCTGACACCAGCATCGGAGTCGGCAGTGAGCTTGCTGCGAGCCTAGAAATCAAGAAAGTGTGACGCCATGCTCAAGTAGCACAGCGTCACACTCCGCGTCGCATTTGGTAATAAACGACGAGAATTCGCGTGAACTAGCCGGTGATGTCCTTCACGTGCGGAAATTCTCCGCTCGGCATCTCGCCGTCGTCATAGACATCTCGAGGCGATCCAACGATGCGCGGGTCCGGTTTACCAACCACCGCGTGATCCTTGTTCGGGTAATCGAACAGGCTCAAGACGTGGCGCATAGCCTCGAGTCGAGCACGCTTCTTGTCGTTCGACTTGACAACGGTCCAAGGAGATTCGGCGGTGTCGGTGTAGAAGAACATCGCTTCCTTAGCTGCGGTGTAGTCGTCCCACTTATCCAGCGAAGCCAGGTCGGTGGGCGAAAGCTTCCACTGGCGAACTGGATCATCACGACGCGAGGCAAAGCGCGACAGCTGCTCCGCACGGCCAACTGAGAACCAGAACTTCACGATATGAATCCCGGAGTGCACCAGCATGCGCTCAAACTCGGGCGCGGATCGGGTGAACTCAAGGTATTCGGTCGGCGTGCAGTACCCCATCACGCGCTCGACTCCAGCGCGGTTGTACCAGGAACGGTCAAAGAGCACGATCTCACCGGCAGAGGGAAGATGCTTAACGTAGCGCTGGAAGTACCACTGGGTGGATTCCTTCTCGGTCGGCTTTTCTAGTGCAACAGTTCGAGCCCCGCGCGGGTTCAGGTGTTCCATGAACCGCTTAATCGCGCCACCCTTACCCGCAGCATCACGGCCTTCGAAAATGATGACGATCTTTTGGCCCGATTCCTTCACCCAGGTCTGCAGTTTAAGCAGTTCGATCTGCAGCTTGCGCTTCTGGCGCTCGTATACGGGCCGGCTCAGCTTACGCTGATACGGGTATCCCTGTCGCCAGGCATTCGGGTCGCCCGGCTTGCGCCGGCTCAGCTCACCGAGTTCGTCAACCTCGGGCGTCATATCAGGTACGCCCTGCTTGTTCAGCTTGTAGGTCTCGGATTCAGCGGCGCGAATGATATGCAATGTATCCGTTGGTGTTTTGTCGTTCTCGGATGCATTGGGTTGCTGTTCTTTGGGTTTCGAGTCCTTAGCCATACCTTAAGTTTATTGCGAATTCACTTCGGGTGCCGCGAACAGCACTGATCGCGGTCAATCGCTCGTCCGGAAACGGCGGATGCCCCCGCACGGGGCGAGGGCATCCGTTGGTCAACGCGGCAAACTAGCGGCGCAGTCCGAGACGGTCGATAAGCGAACGGTAGCGTTCGATGTCGACACCGGCAAGGTAGGTAAGCAGGCGACGGCGCTGACCTACCAGCAGGAGCAGGCCACGGCGCGAGTGGTAGTCGTGCTTGTGGTGCTTGAGGTGCTCGGTGAGTTCTTTAATCCGGGCCGTGAGCAGCGCAACCTGAACCTCGGGGCTTCCAGTGTCGCCCTCATGCGTTGCGTACTCGGCAATGATGTCTTGCTTCTTCTGTGCGTTCAGCGCCATTGGCGGATGCCCCTTTCGTTCGCTGCGCGGCGTGTCCAACCGGATGTTAGACACTCTCTGGATCCGCGGCCGTTACACGGCAACCTGTCAATAGTAGCACCGAAATGCGCTGCTGCCCGCCTGGCGTGGCAGGCGGGCAGCAGTTCTACGAATCTCTTCTACTTAACGCCCAAGAGGTCGATAACAAAGATCAGTGTGCGCCCGGATAGCGGGTGCCCCATACCGGCCTCACCGTATGCGAGCGCCGGTGGTACCACGAGCTTGCGACGTCCGCCAACCTTCATCCCGGGGATGCCAAGCTGCCATCCCTTAACAAGCATTGCCAGCGGGAACTCGATCGACTGACCACGCGACCAAGACGAGTCAAACTCTTCGCCAGACTCAAAATCAACGCCGACGTAGTGAACATCAACAGTCGAACCCGCAGCCGCTTCAGCGCCATCACCGATCTCAATATCTTCGATCTCGAGCTCTGCCGGTGCCGGACCTTCGGGGAACGGAATCTCTGGTTTCTGAAGTTCAGTCATACTTCGATCGAACCATACAACCCGCTGTGACGTTCTCAGGCAGCGCTGTTACTGGTCAGTGCATTTAATCGATTGCGGTCTTCGCGGGTTCGCTGCAGCAATTCCTTTTCACGGGTGCGGCGTTCCTTATCACGCTTGTCGTTCGCGGCATGCTCGCGCGCAAACGCGAGGCTGGTCGCATCCCTGACGAAATCGAGCAGTGCTGCATGAATTTCCGGCGATTGCTGCTTACTCCATTTGAGCGCTGCCTGACGCTGGTTCCAGTTCGCGATCATGCGTACCTCAGATGCGGTGAACCACCCCGCTCGCCGGTACTCCCCCAATCGCAATCGGATGATCTCCTGATCCTGGTACTGCAATTGCACGAGTACGTATGCGAACGCAAGGAATAGCGGCAGCTGAAACACGGCATAGGAGATGATCCACGCGAAGGGGTTGTTCGGATCCACGCCGATCAACGGCAGCAGGTAAAGGCTGCCGCCGTTCCACATGGAGTGCAGTCCCACCGCAACGAGGGTGCCAAGCACGCCGGCGATTACGAAATGCAGCGGCTCCCGACGTTTTACCGCCCAGCCCAGCGCGAGCCCGAGGGCCCCGGTAAACACCACGTGAGCGAATGGAGAGAGGATCCCCCGAACCACAAGTAGCCACACGAAATCGAGGCCGGTAGACCCCGACGAAGCGAAGTACACGATGTTCTCAGTGAAGGCAAAACCACTACCGACCATGGCCGCATACACGAATCCGTCCAGCAAGCCGTGTACTTCACGCCAGGCGATTAGCAGCACGATGACAACGCCAAGCGACTTCATCAGCTCTTCAATGAACGGCCCCTGTACAAGCAGCGAAAATGCCTCGAGATCAATGTTCTTGGCGATTGAGGATGCAGCAACCTCGAGCAGGAAGTTACCGACCAGCAGTGTGCCCAGGATCGAAGCTCCACCACCCCACAGAAAACACAGCGCGAGTAGCAAAGGAGGCTCCGGCTCCCACCGATCCAGCCAGTGCACTGCCAGCCATACAATCGATAGGGGAACGAGTGCCGGGATCACCATCAGCACTGCCGCGGCCTGCCAAGTCACCAACAGCCAACCGACCGCGATCAGACCGATCACAAGCACCACGCCGAGCACGAGGATCCAGACAAGCGGTTCTCTACGGGCACGACGCAGTCGTTGCTGAATCCGGATATCGGATGTTGTTGGCATATCCATTGCGTACAGCGTAGTTGCTGGTTTGGCCGTTACATTGACTTCTATGAAGCGCGTCTTTTTTTGTGTGGGTCTGATTGGTGGATACGTGCTGGGTGCCCGAGCCGGTCACCGGCGCTACGCTGAGTTGAAACAGCTCGGTGAACAGGCATTGGCATCGCCAATCGCTGAACAAGCGCTTACCTACGCGCAACGGGGTGTAGATGAGGCAACGGACGCCGCCGCATCCCTACGTGCCAATGCTCCGCGCTACCTTGCCGAAGCTGGCGAAACAATCGAACGCATTACCGCACCGGCAGTCGAACGCGTTCGCGGCTCCCTCTACGAGGCCGGTGAATCAGCCAAACGCTTCGGGCAGGCAGTTGGTGAGACCGGGCGTGAATTCCCGGACAGGATCGTCGAAGGCACGCAACAACTGAAGTCGCAATTGCAGGAATCGAGTGCGCGCAATCGAGAGCGTCAGGCTGAGGATGTTGTGAACATGGCTAAGAAGCGCGACGCGGGCCTCGCCGACCTCGCTGAGTCTCCGAGCGATTCGATGTTTGGACCCGAAGCGAAGAAGGAAAGCTAGCCCGACCGAGCTAGCTAGCGTGCCATAAACACAACATGTACTGTGCAGCAACTGCCGAGAGTAAGGGCCGCACGGTGACGAACACCGTACGGCCCTAAGGTATGGACAGACCGACTAGTCCAGCGGTGAACCCAGTTCCTTCGGGTCGAGGGAGTCGATCTTGCGTTCAAGCTCCGCGATTTCCTCCTTGCTGAGGTTGCCGATCGCGGAGGACTCTGGGAACTTACCTGCGAGCGACTCAGGCTTCAGCAGCTCTTCAACGCGCGCTGCATCTAGCAGGCCCTCCTCAACGACCATGTCGGCAACACGCTGACCGGTCTTGAGCGCGGTCTTGGCGATACGCGAAGCGGCAGCGTAACCAATGTGTGGATTGAGCGCAGTGCTCACGCCAACGGAAGCCGTCACCTGGCCCTCGGTGAACTCTGCGTTCGCGGTAATACCGTCAACGCAGTTCACACGAAGCGTACGCATAGCGCGACGCAGCCAGGTCGAGTTCTGCATCAATACGTGCATCATGACCGGCTCGAATGCGTTCAGCTGCATCTGACCGGCCTCGGACGCGAACGACACGGTTACATCTGAACCTGCAACTACGAATGCCACCTGATTAACCGCTTCGGGGATAACCGGGTTGACCTTACCGGGCATGATCGAGGAACCTGCCTGGCGGGCCGGGAGGTTGATTTCGCCAAGTCCAGCCTGCGGACCCGATGAAAGCAGACGAAGGTCGTTGCAGATCTTCGAGAGCTTCATTGCACCGCGCTTGGTGACATGCGAAAGCGACATGAACGAACCGGTGTCGCTCGTGGCCTCGATGAGATCGCTTGCAGTTGACAGCTGCGAGTAGCCGGTGATCTCGCGCAGGTGACGGAGCACCGCTGCGGGGTATGCTTCCGGCGCGTTGATTCGGGTACCGATTGCGGTGGCGCCAAGGTTGATCTCCAGCACCATCGGCAGCACATCCCGGATACGGTCGATGTCCTCACCGATCGTGGTTGCCCAGCCGTGGAACTCCTGGCCGATGGTCATCGGCACGGCGTCCTGCAGCTGGGTACGGCCGACCTTCAGGATCGACTTAAACTCAAACGCCTTCTTCATGAAGGAGTCCTGCAGCAGCTCGTACTCGGCCAGCAGGTTCTGCGTGGCGTGTACAAGACCAAGCTTCACTGCCGTGGGGTATGCGTCGTTCGTCGACTGCGAGGCGTTCACGTGGTCGTTCGGCGAGATGTACTCGTAGTCGCCAAACTCGCGTCCAGCGAGCTCAAGGGCACGGTTGGCGATGACCTCGTTAACGTTCATGTTCGAGCTCGTGCCCGCGCCACCCTGGATGACGCCGACAATGAACTGGTCGTGCAGTTCGCCGTTAATTACGTCTTCACAGGCGCGGTCGATGAGATCGGCGCGCTCCGCGTCGAGGACACCAATTTCTTTATTGGCGCGAGCCGCAGCCTGCTTGACCTGAGCGAACCCGACGATGAAGTCCGGATAGACGCTAATCTGCCGCCGCGCAATGTCGAAGTTTTCGACGGCACGAGCCGTATTGACGCCCCAGTACGCGTCAGCCGGAATCTGCATCTCTCCGATGGAGTCGCGCTCAATGCGGAACTGTTCAGTAGTCACTGTAATTCTCACCTTCGTTGACTTTTCGGCAGCAACGCCGACTCTTCCAGCATAGGTCGAACGCCATTCATTATCGAATGACGCCATAGCTCTTCTATTAGCCTAGAGACTTTGTCTGAAGGTGTTCCAAGAGCATCCGCACAATCGCCTCAACCTGGATGTCCTCGCTGCTGGTCTCGGCCACATCCGAACCGTCAAGTGCTCGAGCAGATAGCCCCTGCTTCTCATCGATCAGCTCCGCCACGTGCGCATCCACGGTCTGCGCCGCAAGGATTCGCCAGGCGGTCACCGGTGTGTCCTGACCGATGCGGTGGACGCGGTCAATAGCCTGCATCTGTTCGGCGGCGGTCCAGCTCAGTTCGGAGAGCACCACGTCGCTTGCGACCTGCAGGTTCAGACCGACACCGGCTGCCATGAGCGAGCACACGATGACCTTGGTCTCCGGATCGGTCTGGAACGACTCGATCGCGCGCTCGCGCGCCGCTGCTGACTGATCACCACGGATGGAAACCGTCTGCAGGCCTTCCTGCGCAAAGGTCTGTTCGGCTCGGTCCATAACTTCGATGTGTTTGGCGAAGAACACCACTTTGCCTGCCGAATGCGCCAATTGAGCGGTGTATTCGGCTGCGAGCTGCGCTTTTGCGAGCCCGATGCGATGCAGCATCGAGAAAATCGAGCCGCCCGCGCTGGAAGCCTTGGACTCCTCAACTTCTTGACGTGCCAGCATTCGCAAGCGGTGCTCGTCAATTGTGGTTGCCGGCAACCCTGCAGCATTGAGCATATGACCATATCGCTTGAGTAATCGAGCCACGAGTTTCTGCTCAGATTCGCGAATTGAAACAGCCTCGTCGCTATCGATCTCCACCGGCATATCGATGACGCGCTTCGACGGCAGCGATTGCGCGACATCAACCTTCCGGCGTCGCACGATACCCAACTCAATAACGGCGCGACGTGCCGCCGCCGCGAAGCCGCTGTCCGAGGGCACCAGGCCCGTTTCGTCCAGCGCAGCCAACAGCAGATCAGTTGGCTTGTCCTCTTTGTCAAGCCACCCCAAGAACTGCCAGATCGCTTTAAAGTCGTCGACATCATTAATGAGCGGAGTACCGGTGAGCGCCATCATCAGCGGCTGGTCGCCGGGAATACGGTGACGAATCATTGCCGCCAACCGAAGCACCAGCTGTGAACGCTGCGATGAGGTGTTTTTGATGAAGTGCGCTTCATCCACCACCATGCCGCGCAACCCCATCCGCTGGAGCCAGCCAATGTGACGGTCGAGAATTTCGTAGTTCACGATGAACACGTCGCTGTAGGCGTCGATGTCGTTACCGTCACCAGAAATCACCGTCGCCCGTCGACCCGGTGTCCAACGGGCAACTTCGTTTGCCCAGTTGGTCTTCACCACATTGGGCACGACGCACAATAACGGGTAGGCGTTTGCCACCGAAGCTGCCAATAGTGACTGCGCGGTTTTACCCAAGCCCGGCTCATCCGCAAGCAGAATCGAGCGACTCCCCTGCCGCACCGATTCAACGAGCCTTGCCTGGTGCGGCATGAGTTCCAGACCGGCTGGTGTAACCCGATCAAACCTGGGCACTTCGGGCAGGGTCATACACGCTTCGCCGCCACCCGCACCGGTTGCAAACGCCTTCAGCAGGGGTCCGAGTAGCTCCCAATTCTGCAGCCGCGAGTAGTGCGTGGACACCGGTTTCAGATTCGCGAGGTTCGGCGAAAGGAAGGGGTTCGCGCGAACTCTTGATTTCACCGATGCCGGCATGACCTGTCGCTCAAGGATGCGTTCGGGCAGTTGGGATGGTGATGACGGCTCTTGCTCGGGCTCGTCTTCCACAACCATCTCAACGCCACCAGCGAACAGCATCTGCTTGCGCAATTCCCTCGCCTGTGGGGTTGTCGGCGCATCGGCATCCAAGAGCTGGATGAGCGTGGTGTCGCGGGCAGCGGTTTTGGCGAGAATCGCGGCCAAACCATCCAGCCGCTTCATCGCCTCCTGTTTATCGCCCTGGCCGATTGACTCATCTAGCTTGATGCGCGCCCGTTCCTCGCGCATGAGCAGTGCGACAACTTGAAACTTCGTGCGCATGGCCGGTGAGATTCGACCACGGTTCGCGGCACCTTCAACCTCTCGCGCGGCCTTCGCCAATTGCGGAATGATTCCGGTGTTATCCAACGAGTCACGCCGACGGCGGCCTCCGTTGCCATTCGAGCGCTGACGTGTCTTAGGCGACATGCGCCTCCTTAACCGAACAAATGAGCAAAACAAAACATCCACGCGACACAACCGTCGTCCCGCTAAGGGAATGTGCCGAATCGGCAGCGGCGCCTCCTTCAGATCAGTGCGCACAGCATGCCTTCAAACATCGTACCGTGCTTCTCACCCATCGCACCAAACTTGCCGAAGAGCATCCGTCGTTTCACTCCTGCTAAGCGTTGTGGGTGTATAACTATTCCTATGGCCGATCAGCGTGGAAACCCATACCCCATCTCTGGGGTCATTTTTTCTCGACCGGCTAAACGTGTCGCGGGCGACTGGAGCGCGCATATCTCCACGACGCTCGACCGACTGGCAGATTTGCTTGAACGCTGCAGCGAAAGCCAGTGGAATGCACCGAGTATGTGCGAGGGCTGGCGAGTACGGGACGTAGTCGGACACATCATCTGGCGACTAGGAAACAGCAACCGTGCGATCGCACGGGTAGGTATATCCACCGTTAAGCCCAAGCAGAAGTTCGCTGAAGTTGCCCGTGAAATCGCTGATGCCGACGTCGAGGACCTCATCCAACAGCTGCGAACCATCGCCTCCGGAAAACTTGCGGGTGAGGGACATACCGGACTCATCGAACTCACTGAGGCAATTGTCCACGCCTACGACATCACGGAAGCACTCGGGCTCAAACTCCGCCTAAGCCCACGGTCGACCGGCGCCGTCGCGCTTGCACGTACCCGGATCCCTGCCCTGTTCACTACACGCAAGGTTGCCCGTGACGTGACGCTGCGTGCCGTTGACGCCAGGTGGCAAATAGGCCGGGGAACAGCGGTGAATGCCACAAGCGGCAGCATCATCATGTACCTGTTTGGTCGCATTGACCGCCTAGCGTTAGAGACCGCGCTCGAAGCCAGGCAGGAAGACAGCATCGAGGACGAGCAAGAAGCCGGCTCAAACTAGCTTCATTCAGTGGCGCCCGAACGATTGCTGGTCGAGTGATTTAACTCGTCTGCTGATAGCCAGCAGCGCTCAGCAATTCCCGAACGCGGACAACATCTCCTCGCATGCCGTCGATGAGCGCCTCGAGCGAATCGAATTGCGCCATCGGGCGAACGCGTTCGACAAACTCAATTGCAACAAGCTTGCCGTAGAGGTCAATAGTCATATCGAGTACGTACGCCTCAACCTGCTGTTGCGGTACATCCTCAAATGTTGGGTTGTTACCGATCGACACTGCGGTCGGGTACAAGACGCCATCGACATGCAGAATGCCGGCATAGACACCATCTGCGGGGATGAACCCCTCAAGATCCCGAGGCGATAAATTCGCGGTGGGGAACCCGAGTTCTCGCCCTCGCTTTGCCCCATGCACCACGGTTCCTCTGACCGAGTGGTACCTCCCGAGCATCCGTGCGGCATCGGCTACGTCGCCTCGCTCCAGCAGCTCACGCAGCTTAGAAGACGATGCCCGGACCGCTCCTGCATCCTGAACCTCTGCCACCACTTCGAGTTCGAATGCTCCGCGCCGCGACCACGAACGAAGCAACTCGATATTTCCGGCTCCTCGATGGCCGAATCGAAAATCATCGCCGACCACGAGCGCTCGCATACCGAGCGCTTCAAGCAAAAGATCGTTGACGAACTCGTCTGGCGTCAGCTCCGAAAGCTCGCGTGTAAACGGCAGCACCACGACCGCGTCAAGGTTCTGCTGTGCCAATAGCTGTAGACGATATTCGAGCGAAGTGATCGGTTTCGGCGCCCGTTCTGGTGCGAACAACTCCATCGGATGACGGTCGAAGGTCACCACGGTTCTGCTGAGCTTGCTTCGTTCGGCGACCGTGCTCATTCGCTGAATCAATGCTGCATGGCCAAGGTGTACACCATCGAACTTGCCGATGGTGATCGCACTCGGATGCAGTTCGGTCGGGAACTGCGCCGGGTCGGTTATTACTCGCACTCGCTGCTTCCCTTTGCTGTTTTCGCGGACCATCTGAGGCTCTCGAGATAGGCGATACCCATGATGGGCAGTACCAACGGTACAAACACATAGCCCCGGCCAAAAAGACTCCAGACGGTGTCGGCCGGAAATAGCTCTGGGTGCAGGCAGGACATCGCACCGACAATCATCACGCCTGCCAGTTCAAACCCGACCGAGCACCAAGCCAGAATCCTGCACAGCCGGCTGCGTGCGGCAAGCGCAATTGCGATACCGGCCAGGAGATACACCACCGCGGCAGCAGCTGACAGTGAGTATGCCAAGGGCGCGGCATCAAAATCACGCACGATCTGTACGACGCTCCGGCCCGTAGATCCGAGAAAGAGGATTACGTAGACGGCGACCAAGATTCTTGACGCCGGCATCATGCTCCCAGTACCGGCGGGTTTGCGTCCCAAACCTGCTGCATTCGAATGACCATGACCGCGATCGAGAACGCGGCTATCGCCAGCACACCATTGGACCATCGCTCGCGCTCAATCAACGACCACAGCACGGCAGCAACGACAATGATGATCGCGCCGATCACATACATCCAGAACTCAAGGCCGTCTCCCCTAATGGCATTGCCCCACAGCGGTGCCAGCAGCGCAATGATGCTCTGGACGATGAGCAATATCCCACTCAGGGCAAGCGCACCTACGCTGGCATCATTCGGTTTCTGCCCGCGAATAGCCACCACCAGAGCGATGACACACGCCACCAACGCAATCGCCGCCTGCAACCACGTGAACCAAGTAATCATGCCGTCCGCTCCGGAACATTCATCAAAGTTGCTGTCTTGCCATCACGTATCTCAATGAGACCGATCAAGTCGCCTGCCGAGGTGAGAGCCGCGATGGGTCCATGCACCTGCGCTGTTCCGTCCGGCGCCGGGATGCGTTGACCGTGACGCAGAGCACGTGTCTGACCTCCATCCGCCACAAAGGATGGAAACCGACTCGTTGCCGCGTCGGCTAGCGGAATAACATGAGCAGCCAGGTCATCGACACCGACATCGACGGCGTCGGCAACGTTATAGAGCCCGACACGGAGCCTGCGCAGTGCCGTCAGGTGTGCCGGTACCCCAAGGCTGGCGCCGATATCTCGGCCGAGCGCCCGCACATAAGTTCCTGACGAGCAGCGCACCCGAATCCGCACGAGCAGCGTTGCCGCTCGCTCGTCTTGCTGAAACGTGCTGCTGAGCAATTCCAACTCGTGAATTGTTACCGGGCGCGCAGCGAGCTCCACCTGCTCACCGTCACGCACGCGCTGATAGCTGCGTACGCCGTTCACTTTGATCGCGCTGACCGCACTCGGCACCTGCATGAGCTCCCCGGTGAACGAGCGCAATGAGTCTTCAAGCGCTGCAAACGAGATCGCCCGAACCTGCGCTACCGGAGCAATTTCGGTGACCTGGCCATCTGCATCCTCGGTATTGGTGCCGATGCCAAGGCAGACCTCGGCCTCATACACTTTGTCATCGCCAACGATGTAGGTGAGCAGTCGAGTCGCATCGCCGACCCCAAGAACCATCAGTCCCTTTGCCATCGGGTCGAGAGTGCCAGCGTGACCGGTTTTTCTTGTCCCAAGAGCACGCCGTGCTTTGGCGACAACATCGTGGCTGGTCATCCCACCCGACTTGTCGATGAGAAGCAGGCCGTGCGGACCGAATGTAACGCTGGACATCGATGGATCAGTCTATTACGAATATGCTCGATCGACCCGAGCTACGCTGGCTGTCATGGCTACTCAACGCACTGCTAGCGGCGACCGAATCGCCGAACAGCATGCCGAGAGCACTCGCATCCGCTCGCTGGTCGACACTGCCTGCGAATGGTTTCGAAAGGATGCTCGCCCGCTCCCCTGGCGCGAACCCGGCACTTCGCCTTGGGGCATCCTGGTGAGCGAGATCCTCAGCCACCAGACACAGATCACCCGTGTCGTACCGAAATGGCTCGAGTTCATGGAACGCTGGCCGAGGCCGGCAGCCTTGGCGGCAGATACCGATGCAGCAATTCTCGCGTTCTGGGACCGCCTGGGGTACCCGCGCCGTGCCCTGGCACTGCGCCGGTGTGCGATCACAATTACGCAGGAGTACGGTGGCGCAGTACCCAGCGATCCGGCGCAGCTGCGCACGCTCCCCGGCATCGGCGAATATACGGCGGGAGCGGTTGCTTCATTTGCCTACCGGATGCGTATCGGCGCGGTCGATACCAATGTTCGGCGAGTTCTCGCTCGCGCAGTGTGCGGGCAGGCGGATGCGTGGTCACCCAGCATGCCCAAAGACTCGCGGGCGATGGCGCTGGCGCTTCCTGAAACCGGCGAACAGGCGGCAGTCTGGAATGCAGCCGCCATGGAGTTGGGCGCATTGATCTGCCGCGCGAAGGCACCGCAATGCGAGCACTGCCCCATCGTGAGCCAGTGTGCTTGGCAACGAAATGGCAAACCCGCATCCACTCAGCGACCGAAACGAGCGAGTGCTCGATTCGTCGGTTCAGCACGCGAGGCGCGCGGAAAGGTGATGGCGTTACTTCGCGAAATGCCCAACGGCGTCTCGAAGCCTGCAGTGGTAGACGTGCTTTCCTACCAGCAGCAATTCGACGCCAGCGAAATTCTCTCCACGCTCGAGCGTGACGGTTTGATCTCGACGGATGCGAATGGTCACGTTCACCTCGGCTCCACTCCCTAGCAATCGCCAGAGAGAATGCTGGCTCACAACCAAGCGCGTGGGGTAGAAACCTCAACGGCTCCTACCCCACGCATCATCGGTACTTAGGCGTCTGCTTCGGTATCTCGGTACGGATCTGCCTCGCCCGCGTACTGCTTACCGGTACGCTCCTGCGCGAGTTTCGCATCCGCCGCCCTCGCCTGATCGAGCAGGGAATCGATCTGCTGCGCGTTTTCTGGCAGCGCATCGTGGACAAACTCCAATGTAGGCGTGAGACGAATCCCGAGGTTCTTGCCGACTTCGGAGCGGATGCGGCCGGTTGCGCTCTTCAGCGCTGCCGCACTATCAGCGAGCTCCTGCTCACTGCCGTACACCGTGTAGTAGACCTTCGCATGCTGGAGGTCTCCGGTTACCCGTACATCGGTGATCGTGACGAAGCCGAGCCGAGGGTCTTTGATTCCTCGCTCCAGCAGCTTCGCCACGAGCACGTGGATGCGCTCGGCGAGCCTTGCGGCGCGTGCGTGATCAGTCACGGGGCTTCTCCACCATTTCCGTGGTCTCGATCTCGTCGCCGACCTGAATGTCGTTGAACTTACCGAGTCCGATACCACACTCGTAGCCTTCGCGTACTTCGGTCACATCATCCTTGAACCGGCGTAGTGACTCGATCGCGAGGCCATCGGCAACGACCGTACCCTCGCGGACGATCCGCGCCTTGGCGTTGCGAGTGATCGTTCCGGATGCAACCACACAACCGGCGATATTGCCGAACTTGGAAGAGCGGAAGATCTCGCGGATTTCCGCGACACCCGATTGCACTTCCTCATACTCGGGCTCGAGCATTCCCTTAAGCGACTTCTCGATATCTTCGATCGCATCGTAAATGACCGAGTAGTAGCGGATGTCGACACCCTCGTTGTTCGCGGCAACACGAGCCTTCTGGTCTGGTCGCACGTTGAAGCCGATGATCACCGCATTATCAATCGTTGCCAGGTTGACGTCCGACTCGCTAATGGCACCCACCGCGCGGTGGATGATGCGCAGCTGAACGGTCTCATCGACCTCGATCTTGAGCAGCGAGTCTTCCAGGGCTTCGACGGCACCGGAGACATCACCCTTAAGGATGAGGTTGAGGGACTGAACCTTGCCTTCTTCGAGTGCGCGGGTGAAGTCCTCGAGCGACATGCGCTTACGAGCCTTCGCGAGCTGAGCGTTACGCTCAGCGGCTTCACGCTTCTCGGCAATCTGGCGGGCTGTACGGTCGTCCTCGGTCACGATGAACGTGTCACCTGCACGGGGAACCGAGCTCAGACCCTGTACCTGCACCGGACGTGATGGCAGCGCCTCTTCAACAGCTTCGCCATTCTCATCGAGCATGGCGCGGACGCGACCATAGGCGGTGCCGGCGACAATCGAGTCACCCACACGAAGCGTTCCGGACTGGATGAGGACGGTAGCAACCGAACCACGCCCCTTGTCCAGCTTCGCTTCAATGGCGGTACCGCGAGCGAGCTTGTTCGGGTTCGCCCGCAACTCCAGGGCCGCATCGGCTGTGAGCAGCACAGCGTCGATTACGTCACGCACACCGTCACCGGTCTTCGCGGAGACGTTAACGAACATCGTGTCGCCGCCGTACTCCTCAGCGATCAGATCGTACTCGGTGAGCTGTGCGCGAACCTTGTCCGGGTTTGCACCGTCCGCGTCGATCTTGTTTACGGCAACCACGATCGGCACATCCGCGGCCTTCGCGTGGTTAAGCGCTTCGATGGTTTGCGGCATGATGCCGTCATCTGCGGCAACAACGAGAATCGCCACGTCGGTGACGTTGGCACCGCGAGCACGCATCGCCGTGAAGGCTTCGTGACCGGGAGTGTCAAGGAACGTAATCGCGCGGTGGACTCCCTCGTGCTCTCCCCATACCTGGTAGGCACCGATGTGCTGGGTAATACCACCGGCTTCGCCGCCCTGCACGTTCGCACGGCGAACGGCATCGAGCAAACGGGTCTTACCGTGGTCGACGTGACCCATAACGGTGACCACCGGAGGCCTGGCCTCAAGCATGTCATCGTCTTCTTCTGCTTCTTCGCCTTCGAGGTCAATGTCGAATGCTTCGAGCAGCTCGCGGTCTTCGTCTTCCGGTGAAACGATCTCGATCTTGTAGCCGAGCTCCTCACCGAGAATCTCGAACGTTGCTTCGTCCAGCGATTCGGTTGCTGTAGCCATTTCACCAAGGTGGAACAGCACAGTGACCAGGTCGCCGGGCGATGCATTGATCTTGTCCGCAAAGTCTGAGATGGAAGCGCCACGGCGAAGACGGATCTTGGTATCGCCTGACCCGCGAGGAACCTTCACACCGCCAATTGACGGTGCTTCCCGCATCTCAAATTCGGCGCGCTTGGCCCGCTTCGACTTCCGCGACTTTGATTTTCCGCCGCCACGACCGAATGCACCGGCAGTACCGCCGCGACGTCCGCCGGGACCGGGACGGCCACCTGGGCGACCGCCAAATCCACCGCCGCCACGGCCGCGGCCACCGCCGCCGCCGCCCTGGGGACGCTCTCCGGGAAGCACACGCGGCTGTCCCGGGCGTGCCGGGGCTCCACCGCGCGGCGCACCGCCGGGACGCGGGCCCGGCCGTGGGCCACCGGGACGCGGAGCGCCGCCCTGACCAGAGCTCTGCTTCGAGCTGAACGGGTTGTTGCCGGGACGCGGGCGTCCCATCCCCTGGCTTGATGCGAACGGGTTGTTGCCCGGGCGCGGTCCGCGCGGGCGAGGAATGTTGTTACCACCGGGCTTCGGCGCTGCTCCCGGCTTGGGCACTGCTCCCGGTTTCGGCGCAGTGCCACCGGTGCTCCGAGCATCGGTGCTGGGCTTCGGTGCAGCAGGCTTTGCCGCGGCACCAGGCTTCGGACCGGGTTTGCCAGCTTCAGCACCAGCGGCCCCGGGTTTGGGGGTGGGAGTTGGGGCGACAGCGGAACGTGAAGGCGGCTGCGGGGTCGCCACCGGTTTTGCCGCGGTACGGCTCGGCGCCGCACCCGCCGTCTTCGGCGTCGCTTTTGGTGCCGGCTTTGCTGCAGTCTTACGTGCCGCGGGCTTTGCTGCCTTTGCGGGCGACGGTTTCGGAGTCGCCTTCTTCGGGGCAGCGGGCTTGGCCTTATCGCCAGCTGCTTGCGATCCGCCCGAGTCCTGCTCTGCCGCGCGCCGCTTTAGCTCGTCGCGCAGGCGGCGGGCAACCGGTGGTTCGACACTCGACGAAGCCGTCTTAACGAACTCACCCATTTCTTGCAGGGTCTTCAGCGCGACCTTTGATTCGACGCCCATTTCGGCGGCGATTTCGTGTACGCGTGGTTTAGCCACATTTCTCCTAATCGGGTCTGCCCCGATTAGGGCAGACAAATTATCGGTTGAGCCTCATCGTGAGCCACTCATGACTGGTCCATGGTCCGATCAACAACCTTTACTTTGACTTGTTTGAGGTACTCGTGCACAGCATGTTCATTCACTGCTCCCGAGCGAAACGCTCTGCGGAACTGTCTCCGCTCCAGCGCAGTTTCAATACAAGAAGCAGTCGGATGCAGCCACGCACCGCGCCCCGGCATGCACCCTCGATGGTCAATAACTAACTCAGAGCCGTTAATTGCCACCCGGATCAGCCCGGCCTTATTGGCACGCGAACGACACCCAATGCACGTTCGTACTGGATCCATACTACTGGAGGCCGACTTAATGTCCGTCTTCCATCACGCTATCGGGCTGAATGTCGATGCGCGCGCCCGTGAGCTTCGCCGCCAAGCGAGCGTTCTGCCCCTCTTTACCAATTGCCAATGAGAGCTGGAAGTCCGGGACCAGAGCGCGAACCGCTTTCGCCCCAGCATCAAGCACAAACGAACTCGATACCTTGGCCGGGCTCAGGGAATTGGCAACGAACTCAGCCAGGTCGTCCGAGTAGTCAACGATGTCGATCTTCTCACCCTCAAGTTCGTTGGTGACCGCACGCACACGCGCTCCCAATTCACCGATGCAGGCGCCCTTGGCGTTGATGCCGGGTTCCGTCGCGCGCACCGCGATCTTGGTGCGGTGCCCCGCCTCACGGGCGAGCGAGACAATCTGGACGGTACCGTCCGCAATCTCTGGAACCTCGTGGGCAAACAGCTTTCGCACGAGTGACGGATGCGTGCGCGAAACCGTAATCTGCGGTCCACGAGTTCCGCGCTCCACCTTGGTCACAAATACGCGCAGTCGACGCCCATGCGCATAGTCCTCACCTGGAACTTGTTCTTCCGGCGGCAGGATGGCTTCTGCAGTTCCCAGATCAACGTGAATCATCTTCGGATTGGGACCCTGTTGGATCACGCCGACGACAATATCGCCCTCGCGGCCACGGAACTCACCGAGCACTTTATCGGTACCGATGTCTCGCATCCGCTGGCTAATCACCTGTTTTGCCGCATAGGCGGCGATTCGTCCGAAGTCAGCCGCAGGCAGCTGCGCTTCGCCAATAACCTCGCCTGACTCGTCGAGTTCTGGAACGAGGATGGTGACTTCACCGGTCTTGCGGTCGAGGTTGACTCGCGATCCAGCAGGCGGCGGGGTATGCCCGGCCTCCTGTGTCGTGTGCTTGATGTACGCGGTCAGAATCGCCTGTTCGAGGATGCCGGCCAGCTCCTCAAACGGAATCTCCCGTTCGCGCTCGAGCATATGCAGTACAGCAAGGTCAATCTTCATTGGCACTCCTCGGTATTCAGCTATCGGGTCGCATCTGCATGCGACAGCAAACTATTTTGCCGTAGCACTCAAGGCTAGCGCACGGGCCTCGCAAAGTCGCGCCACAGCCTCATCAACGGCGACGCTCGTACGTTCGTTCGTGCGGCGGTTCCACAGTTCCACGGTGCCGTCCGCTGCCGTTCTTCCGGAGATCAGGATCCACGGAATACCGATTAGTTCAGCGTCACCAAACTTAACGCCCGGCGACTCCTTGGCCCGGTCATCGAGTAGCACCTCAAGTCCCTGAGCCTCGGCCTGGGTTGCCAATCGTTCAGCAACCTCGAACGGGACCTCACCCTTACCGGTAGCGATGACGTGCACATCGAACGGCGCGATTTCTTCGGGCCAGATGAGGCCGCGATCATCATGGTTCTGCTCAGCGATCAACGCCAGGTTTCGAGTTACGCCAATGCCATACGAACCCATCGTGACCGTAACCTGCTTGCCATTGGGGTCGAGGACCTTGCATCCCAAGGCTTCGGCATACTTCGTGCCCAATTGAAAAACGTGACCGATTTCGGTGCCACGCTCAGTCGTTACTGGTTGACCGTTCGCAGCCAGGTCACCGTCTCGCACCTCGGCGGCTTCTACCCGCCCATCAACCGTGAAGTCTCTCGGGTAGACCAGGTCTCGAACGTGTGCGTCCGAGGTGTTCGCGCCAGTGACCCAAACGGTTCCCTCACCGATTCGGCTATCGAGGTAGTACGGGATGTGTGTCGGCGAGTCGGCGCCCAGGACCTGCTCACCGTCCCGCCAAGGGCCAATAAACCCGGCAATAAGTTCGGGATGCGCGGCAAGGTCAGCGGCAGTAGCTGCTTCAACGCTCCTCGGTTGGAATGCAACTTCAAGCCGTTTCATATCGACCGCTCGATCACCTTCGAGACCGACGACAATGACCTCGCGCTTACCCTCGTGATCGACCAAGGTCAACACCACATGTTTCAGCGTCTGTTCGGCGGGGATACCGGTCTGCTCGACGAGCGCCTCGATCGTGGTGGTTCCGGGAGTCTCAATCACCGAGGGCGCGGGCACAGCGGATGCGTCTACCGGCTCGGGCGTAAACGAAACGAACGCTTCGACATTGGCCGCATACGCACCATCCGCCGATCGTACGAAGGTGTCCTCGCCGACCTCAGTGGGGTGCAAGAACTCCTCCGACTTAGACCCGCCCATTGCACCAGAGTCAGCGGCCACAATCGCGTACTCGAGACCCAAACGTTTGAAGATTCGTTCGTATGCATCCCGCTGTCGCTGGTAGCTTGCATCCAAACCCTCCTCGTTCCAATCGAACGAGTAGGCATCCTTCATCGTGAACTCTCGACCGCGCAGTACTCCGGCTCGTGGACGAGCTTCGTCGCGGTATTTGTCTTGAATCTGGTAGATCGTTACCGGTAGATCCTTGTATGACGACAGCAGGTCTTTCACCGCCATGGTGAAGGCCTCCTCATGCGTCGGCGCTAGCACCATCGGCACTTCCTTGCGGTCGTCTAGGCGGAACATGCCATCGCCATAGTCATCGACGCGGCCAGTTCGTTCATAAAGCTCGGCCGGCAGCAACGCTGGGAAAATCATCTCTTGCGCACCCGCGCGTGCCATCTCCTCGCGAATGATGTCTTCGATCCGCCGCTTCACGCGCAGACCAATCGGCAGCCAGGCGAACACACCCGGAGCCTGCCGGCGGATATACCCGGCGCGAACCAGCAGACGATGGCTCGCTACCTCAGCGTCCGCTGGGTTTTCGCGCAGTGTACGAAGAAAATAGGAAGACAGTCGTTGGATCACACTGGCTATGGTACCGCCGCAAGCCGCCCATTTAGCGCACCAAAACTATCTGCGGGATAACGACTACCAAGGTTTATCCGGACTACTACCCCCGCCACCTCCGCCGAAGTACTCCTGATCGTCTTCGCGCTCACGCTGGTTGTTTTCCATATCGTCTTCGAGCTCGTCCAGACGGTCTTCGTCGGGACCGTCCTGTTCGTTCTCATCCGGCGATGGTGAGGGTTCAGGTGTACTCGGCTGCGGTGTGCTCGGCGAAGGTGTTTGTTCCTCCGGCGGCGGCGTCGGTTCGGGCTCCTGCTGCTGCTCGGGGGGATCGAGTTTGGCCTTGATTCGCGGGATGCTGTCGGCAATTGCCCGTGCCGAACTCGACTCGTCACAGCTTGGGTCGCGTTCTTCGAGGTAGGTCAGCGCCTGCTTGTATTCAGCCACGGCCGTTTCTTCCTCGCCGCGTTCGCGCGCCAGATCGCCGGCTCGCTCGTGAACTATGGCGAGGTTCTCTCTGATCGGACACTGTTCGTGTGGAGCAGCGAGGGCCAGCGCTTCTTCGAGGGCATCGTGTGCTTCATCGAGTGCATCGAGTCGGAGGTAGTTCGTACCCTCCAAATAGGGCGCTTTCCAGCGCTCCACCACGTTCACTTGCTGGTTCAGGCCACCAAGGTTCAGCGAGGCCTCGAATTCATCATCGTGATACTGCCCGATCGCCGTATTCGCGATGATGTGTTGCGACACCAGCTTGGCTGATACCAATAGCGCCAGTATCACCACCGGCAGCGACCATAACAACAGTCGACGGCGTCGGATGCGGTAGGCAGCGGCACCTCGCGGCCGCGGTTTCACTGCGCGTTTACTCATGTTCTACCCCGCCTAGTATCGCCGCGGCCGCACGCTCTCTCCGTAGGTCACGCATCCCCTGAGTCAGCCACCAAGTCTCGGTGAGAAGCCATAGGCACACCCCGCAAGCAAAGATCCAGTACAGCGGATAGGCAACCCGGATCGTTGCTTCGGCGTCAATTTCGGTCTCATCAATGGTGACCTCTGCTGCTCGAACAGGTTCATCGGCTGATCGCAACTGCACGTTGACGTTCAACTGACCGGCGATATCTTCCAATTCCGCAGGGTCAGCCTTCGATACCCCTTCCTCACCGTACAGATCGACGATGAACCGGCCGGTGGGTTCACCATCGTCGTATTTCGGGATGCGAGCCCCCTCGGTGGTGCCGTAGCCGAGTACTGCGCCGCCACTGATCAGCTCGGCGCTACCAGAAAATGAGCCATAGGTGTCCCGAGACGTCTGCTCGCCATCCCCTAGGTAGTACACCACTCGCGCGTGATCGGGGTAGTGCTCTGCACTCTTGCGCAATACGTCCTGAAGTGTGTCGGCTGCAGCATAGATGGATGATCCCTGCGTGTACCAATAGTCCTCCGGGGTCAACCGCTCCAATGTGTGGTCGAGTGCCGAACGATCCCGCATCAGCGGCTGCACCTGTGCTGCCGAGGAGTTAAACGTGATCACTGAAACCCTTGCCCCAGCGTGCTGTTCGGCGAGCGCCCGAATGTCTTCGCGAACACCTTCGAGTCGCTCCTGCTCGTTCCCCCAGTCCAGGGCAGCGATCGAGGGAGACACATCCACGACGAAGATGACGTCAAGCTTGTCGCTGGCAAGCGTTGCCGCCCGGTCCCCTACGCCGGGACGCGACATGGCAATACACAAACACGCCACGCCGACCAAACGGACGAGCCATCGAGCACGACGCGATTTGGGTGCGCCCAGAGCACCCACTATCACTATGGCCAGCAGCCCGATGAGCGTGACCCAGTACCAAATCCATGGCAGAACCGGAGCGAATGTCATGTTCGGTTCCTCCATTGCACGAATAGCAGCCCCGCTACTCCTCCAAGCGCAATGAGCAACCAGATTGTTGGTGTGTCGACCACCGTGACCTGCGGGCTACCTCGCCAGACACTGGCCTGCTCGCTCGTAATCGAGTCGACAATTGCGTCTACTGATTCGTCATCGGTGAGGCGGAAGTAGCCGAATGAGTGTCTCCCCATCAGGCCCTCATACTCCTGCTGAAAGGCGTCGTCGAATGTGTTCGCGTCTAGACCGTAGACCTTGATGTCGTACTCGGCGGCAAGATCCACTGCCTCTTCAAACGACACCGTCGGCGAGCCGTTGACGACATTGTCCGTGGCAAGAATCACTGATTGCGATCGCACATTCTCTGCTTGATCTGTTGCGGTGGGAGTCGCCTTTCGTTCCTTGACCGCGTCGAACTGCAACAAACATGAAGTCAAGCCGTCACCGACAAGGGACGCACCGGATTTGTTGAGGGTTCCGGCTGCGAAGGAGTAAACATCCCGATCGAGCATGGCATCTCGCGCCTGCTTGAGCTGTTCCTCGACGAACGCATAGTCGTCCGTCAGTGGGAATATGGGTACTGCACTCGAGTTCCAAACCACCAGTGACATCCGCTCGCCGTTGAATCCGGGAAGCATTTCCAGATACCGATCGATCACCTCCGCGTCGTACTCAATCATGGACCCAGAAACGTCCAAACACAGCACGATGTCACGATTAAACGATTGCGGCTGGTTGACTTCGGTATATACCCACCTGGACGCCGCCAGTGTCGCGCCCACGCCCGCAATCACAAGACATAGCACTGCAAGCACGCGCATCCGTACTGCACGCCGGAGCGCTCGCTGATAGGCAGGAAGCCGCCGCAAACGCTGCGTGTTTGCAATCGTTTGCGGTGACGCTGACTGTGATGATTCTTGCTTCCTGGCCCACAGGACCACACCGATTACTGCTACCAACACCAACAGCGGCAACCACCAGAACATTAGTTCCATCCGTGCAGCACCTCCTTGGCCAGGTGCAGCGCACGCGGATAGTCATACCCCGCAGCTGGCGCAAACACACCCGGATAGAAGAACTCGATAGCGTCACTCGTGTGGGCGAGCGGTGTATTTCGCAGATCACGCAGCGTCATGCGATCGGCAGGGATACCAGTACTCTCACTCACGGCTTCGCGAATGATCTTGGAAAGCTCGCCATAACCGTCTCGGGCAGAGAGCTCTCCTGCCCGCACGCGCTGTTCGACCGTATCCACACGGATGAGGTACCGGCCCGGATCGTAGGCATTCTCGGTGGGGGCAGGGGGCTTAACCGATCTCGTGCGTGTGAACCACCAGACAAAGAGGTAAAACAACGCAACCAGGACCAATAGGGCAATGCCGAGCATCAACCACGCGGGCGAATACTCCACCGGTGCCATCACTTCTCCGGGAAGGGTTGGCACCGGCTCGTTGGTGTTGAGCACGCTACTGTCTACGACCACGCGCCCTCGTTTCTAGCACCGCGAGCGTTCGCTCAAGCGCATCCTGAGTATGTTCGAGAACCGTATACACTCCCCCGGTTGCCTCAACTGCCTCGCGCAGCGCTTGCCGCCGGTGCTCTTCAGCTTGCAAGAACTGGGACCGTAACCGCCGATTGCGACGTAATTGCGTCTCGAGCCGCCAACCGGTGTGCACATCGCTGGCATCGGCTGCCGGCGGGTCAAACGGTGAGGCATCGGCAATTTCTAGCCAGATGAGGTCCTGCCGGGCACCGAGCGCCGCAATGCTTTGTCGGGCGGATTCGGTGATCGTCACCGAATCGGTGATCACGGTCATGCAGCCGCGATGTGCGCTGGTAGCAAGGAGTGTCGCAAGAGCATCCGTGAGTGAGTCGCTTGCCGCTGCGCTCTCACCCGGTTTCGCCGACTCGTGAACACGCTGTCGATGCAATTGCAGGATGCTCTCCAGGTGCGTCTCGGTCGTGCGGTACAGGGTCCTCTCAAGGTCTGCTCCCGTCCCGATCATGGCACCGACCTCGTCACCTGCACGCTGCGCAAGAAACCCAATTGCCCCGGCAGCGATGCTCGCGATCTCCCATTTGCGCTCACCTGACGGAGCCAGCGCGTACATCGCATCCACCGCAGGGAACGCCAAACACATCCGTACCCGGCGCTCTGCAAGATGTTCGCGAACGACGGTCAATCCGGTCCGTGCAGAGGCAGTCCAATCGATATCTGCAACTT
This sequence comes from Pseudoclavibacter sp. Marseille-Q3772, assembly GCF_916618895.1. Lineage (NCBI taxonomy): Bacteria > Bacillati > Actinomycetota > Actinomycetes > Micrococcales > Microbacteriaceae > Pseudoclavibacter > Pseudoclavibacter sp. Marseille-Q3772. The sequence goes on along the minus strand of NZ_OU745391.1, from coordinate 243,836 downwards.
CGTCACCGGGGGTGTATTCGCGCAGATCATGAAAATCAAAGCTGCGGCCCTTGACAAACGAGTGATGTACACCGTGCAGCAGGTTCGACGATCGGTGTCGAGAGGTGATCGGGATGCGAGCCTTAACCCGCGTCAGCAGCGCCTCGGTCACGGTGTGCGCACCGCCGCGATCATCGCATCGATGAGCGTCTCTGGTCGGATGTTCTTTGCCCCGGCCTCGAAGCCGAGCAGCAGTCGGTGACGGAGCACCCGGTGGGCGAGATGACGCACGTCCTCAGGCACCACATGATTTCGACCCTGAATGAGCGCAACAGCTCGCGCCCCGGTGGACAGGTTGATGGATGCACGCGGTGATGCCCCGACCTGCAGCACGCCGGCCAGCTCTGGCGACAGGTACTTGTCGGCGTGACGGGACACATACGTCAGCGAGACAATGTACTCGGTGATTGCCGGATCGATGTACACACGCTTGGTGAGCTCTTGCAGCTTGAGGATTCCTGCGGTGTCACATACCGAGTCGATCGTCTCGGCAAACACTCCTGTGTCGATCCGATGCAGAATCTCAGCCTCGTCGCGCGGAGATGGATAGTCCAGCACGTCCTTGAGCATGAACCGGTCAAGCTGCGCCTCCGAGAGCACGTAGGTGCCCTCCTGTTCGATCGGGTTCTGCGTCGCAATAACGAGAAATGGTTTCGGGAGTGGATACCGCTCACCGCCAATTGATGTCTGCCGCTCCTGCATCGCTTCAAGCATCGCCGACTGCGTTTTCGCACTTGAGCGGTTCACCTCATCCAGCAGCACAAAGTTCGCGTGCACCGGCCCAAGCCTGGTGGTGAACTCACCCGAGTTTGCCTCGTACACCTGCGAGCCGATGAGATCGCTCGGCAGCAGGTCTGGTGTGCACTGGATGCGTTTGAAGGAGCCGTCGATGGCGCCAGCGAGCGCCTCGGCTGCGGTGGTCTTCGCCAACCCGGGAAGCGATTCGAGCAGGATGTGGCCGCCGGTGAGCAGACCCACCAGCATCGATTCGCGTAGCCGTTCCTGCCCGACGACGCGGGAGGCCACTGCGCGTTCAATCGCGCCAATCGTGGTCCGAGCGTGGTTGAGTTCGGTTTCGGTGAGCGGAGCGAGTGACGCGGTCATACCGACATGGTAAACAGCGCCGGTGTCGCAATCATCCGCCGAAAGTTGCTACCGAATTACTTCTGGAGTACCCGATCCTTGCGGCATTTCGGCAGCAATGCGCTGCGCTTCAGCAATCAGTGTGGGCACAATCTCTGATTCGGGAACGGTCTTGATGACCTCGCCCTTGACGAAAATTTGGCCCTTACCGTTTCCGCTGGCAACACCGAGGTCGGCTTCGCGAGCCTCGCCGGGACCGTTCACAACGCATCCCATTACCGCGACGCGAATCGGCACGGTCAGATGCTTGAGCCCCTCCTGCACGGAATCCGCGAGCGTGTAAACATCCACCTGAGCACGGCCACACGACGGACACGAAACAATCTCCAGGCGTCGCTCACGCAGGTTCAGCGATTGCAGGATTTGCAAGCCAACCTTGACTTCTTCAACCGGCGGCGCTGACAGCGACACACGGATAGTGTCGCCGATGCCGTCAGCAAGCAGTGAACCGAAAGCGACGGCAGACTTAATGGTCCCCTGGAATGCGGGCCCGGCTTCGGTAACGCCTAAGTGCAGGGGCCAGTCACCACGCTCAGAGAGCATCCGGTATGCCTTCACCATGACCACCGGGTCATTGTGCTTGACGGAAATTCCGAAGTCGTGGAATCCGTGCTCCTCAAACAGGCTGGCTTCCCAAACCGCGGATTCGACCAGTGCCTCAGCGGTTGGTTTACCGTACTTCTGCAATAGCGAGGGTTCGAGTGAACCGGCATTAACGCCGATGCGCAAGGAGACTCCCGCATCACTTGCGGCCTTAGCGATCTCACCGACGCGGTCATCAAATTTGCGAATATTGCCCGGGTTGACTCGCACCGCGGCGCAGCCGGCATCAATTGCCTTAAAGACATAGTTCGGCTGGAAGTGGATATCGGCCACAACCGGAATCTGGCTCTTCTTCGCAATGATTGGCAGTGCTTCAGCATCGTCGCGACTCGGCACCGCGACGCGCACAATATCGCACCCTGCCGCGGTGAGCTCCGCGATTTGCTGCAGTGTGGCGTTGATGTCCGTCGTCGGTGTTGTGGTCATCGACTGCACGGTAATTGGGGCATCGCCACCCACGTAGGTTGAGCCCACCTTGACTTTTCGAGTCTTTCGACGCGGGCTAATCAGTTGCGGGACGTTCGGTGTTCCAAGATTTACTGCAGGCACGCCAATAGTCTACGAGTCAGCAACCGGATCCGCCCGAGCGAATCTCAATATGCCACTACTTGAACAGCTGGATGGGGTTGACGAGGTCCGTGAAAATGAATAGCGCGCCAATGGCCATCAACAGCACCGCCACGACCATAGTAACCGGGAGCAGTTTCGCGGCGTCAAATGGCTCCGGTTCCGGACGTCGACGGATTCTGGCCCACCAGTGCCGCAGACCGTCCCACCCTGCGGCCGCAATATGTCCACCATCAAGCGGTGGCAGCGGGATGAGGTTCATGGCACCAAGCATGATGTTCAGCGAACCGACGATCTGGATGACGCTGGTCACCCGATCGAGCACGGGAATCGCATCCTGAGACACAATCTCACCGGTGACGCGCCCGACACCGACCACACTCATCGGCCCGTACGGGTCGCGTTCTGCGCCGAGGAAGCCCGCCTGGAACATTTCCACCACTCGCTGCGGCATGGTCACGATCACGTTGATGACACCGCTGAGATTCTGGTGGTACATCTCACCGACGAAATCCAAGCCCCGCCGAGTGCGTTCGTGTTGCGGTGTGAACCCCACAAAGCCAACCGTTTGTGTGCGTGGACGGCCCTGATCGTCTTCCAGGATGCGTCCAGTTGTCGGGTCGGTGACGTAGACCTCGTTTGCCCGCGGGGTGACTGTGAGCGACATCGACTTGCCACCCCTAACAACCGAAAGTGTGAGCGGGGTGTCGGCAGCAACGCGGATGCGGTCCTGTAGCGCTTGCCAATCGCCAATTTCCTGCCCGTTCACGGCAATGATCTGATCGCCCGGCTTGAGCCCGGCCTGCACACCCGGTGCCGGGGTTTCGCAATTGCTCGCCGCATCCGGGTCGTCGCGGTCGGCGGCGGAGACAACGCATTGGTACACCTCCCCGACCTTGGTGCTCGGCTGGTACACACCGATGACGCTGCCGAGGAAGGCGAAGATGATCGCAGCCAACACGAAGTTCATCGCCGGGCCGCCGAGCATAATGAGCATTCGCTTCCATACCGGGAGCCGATAGAACGCGCGATGTTCTTCTCCCTCAGGGATGGACTCTGCGCTCGCCTGCCGACCGTCCTCCACCATCCGAGAGAAGAAACCCGTTGCTTGTTCGTTCGCCTGTTTCCCGGACTTCGGCGGATACATGCCAATCATCGAGATGTATCCGCCCAGCGGTAACAGCTTCACTCCGTATTCGGTTTCGCCCCGACGGCGTGACCAGATCGTGGGTCCGAATCCAACCATGTACTGCGGAACGCGCAGGCCGAATCGCTTGGCGAAGTACAGGTGTCCGCACTCGTGAAGCGCAATAGAGATTGCCAATCCAATGAGTGCGGCGAGGATTCCGACGATGAATAGAACGATTCCGATCACAAACCGACTTTCGATGCGGGGTTAGTAGCGGGAGATGTTGTGTGATTGTAGTCACTCATGCAGCGAATACCGCCCTAGGTGAGGGCAACGATCGCCATTGGCGACGCTATGCCTGGTGTGACGCAATCCGGGAGTCGGCATAGCTACGAGCCCAACGCTCGACCTCTTGCAGGGATTCGATGCTGATCGGATCCGAATCAGGTGTGTGTGCTTGAACGGTGTCGGTGACGATGTCGAGAATGTCGAGGAATCCGATCTGTCCCTCATGGAATGCATCCACCGCCTGTTCGTTTGCCGCGTTGAACACTGCCGGGTACGCCCCGCCTTGCTCACCAACTTGCTTGGCGAGGGTAACCGCCGGGAAGGCATCGTTATCGAGCGGATAGAACTGCCACTCGTGAGCCCGCGTCCAGTCCATCGGTACGGTGGCGCCCTGAATGCGCTTTGGCCAGTTGAGGCCGAGCGAAATCGGTAGTCGCATATCCGGCATGGACACCTGCGCGATCGTCGAGCCGTCGATGAACTCCACCATCGAGTGGATGATCGACTGCGGATGCACCACCACATCGATGTTGTCGTAGGCGATGTCGAACAGCAGGTGTGCCTCGATCACCTCGAGCCCCTTATTCACGAGTGTTGCCGAATTCGTCGTCACTACTCGTCCCATATTCCATGTTGGGTGTGCGAGTGCCTGGGCAGGCGTTACCGTTCGAAGCTGCGCGGCGGTTTGTCCGCGGAATGGGCCTCCGGATGCGGTCAGCACGAGCCTGCGAACCTCGGTTGGACTGCCACTCACTAAACATTGCGCAATCGCCGAGTGCTCGGAATCGACTGGCACGATTTGGCCAGGCTTTGCGAGTTCGCGAACAAGGTCGCCACCGACGATTAACGATTCTTTGTTTGCCAGCGCCAGTGTCGCACCGCTTTCTAGCGTGGCGAGCGTGGGGCCGAGGCCAACGGATCCCGTGATGCCGTTTACGACAACGTCGGCACGAACGTCGCGTACCAATTGCTCGGATTCAACAGCGCCAAATGCGAGCGCATCTGAGGGAACGGAAAACTCGGCCGCTTGTGCCTGGACGCGCTCACGGTTCGTGCCGGCGCTCAGGCCAACGACGCAGAACTCATCGCGATGTTCTCGAATAACATCCAGCGTTTGTTCTCCGATGGATCCGGTGGATCCAAGGATGCACACGCGGCGCTGTTCGCTCACAGTCTCTCCCTCGATTACGTTGCCGACCGAGCGTTTGCGTTCACTCGGTCACCCAAGAATTGACGCCTCGGAGTGGGTCGTCCCTAACGCTACCCGTTGGTGCGTACCATTGCTGTTCAGGCCTCGCTGCATCGTGAGCTGTGGGCGCGAAGTACATGACAGGCTCGGTTGAGAGGGATGGTGTCGATGTCGGGTGAGACCTTCACTGGCGAGAACGCTGTGGAGCTCGCAGTAGTTCAACGAAGCGGCTTTGTGGAGTCCAGGCATCTTGGTTCGGCCGCCGTCGTGAATGCCGAGGGCGAAGTGATTTGCAGCCTCGGTGATACGGTCACTCCGGTCTTTGCGCGGTCGACGTTGAAACCGCTGCAGGCACTCGCGTCACTCGAAACGGGTGCGAGAGTGAGTGGCGAGCAGCTCGCGATTGCGTGTGCAAGTCACGTTGGTACGGCCTTGCATGTGGCGCTAGTTCGGGATGTGCTCAGCAGCGTTCAATTGGATGAGAGCGCGCTCAGGTGCCCGGCTGCGTGGCCACTGGATAACCCGAGCCGTGATTCGTTGATTCGCTCGGGCGAGCCCAGCAGCGCGGTGTTCATGGAATGTTCGGGCAAACACGCGGTGTTTCTCGCGGCATGCGTGGCTGCTGGCCTGCCAACCGAGACGTATCTGCATCCCGAACACCCGTTGCAGACCCTGGTTCGGGATACGATCGCACGCTTTGCGGGTGAACAGGTGCGCTATAGCGGTGTCGACGGATGCGGTGCCCCGGTACATGCACTGTCTCTGGCAGGTTTGGCTCGGGCAATGTCTCGGTTTGCGACCTCGCAATCGTCGTCGCCGTTTGCGATTTTCCGCAATGCCTCCAAGATCTGGGATGCGATGCTCAATAACCCCTTAGCCATGCAGGGCGCCGGGAGGGCGGATTCGGTGGTCATCGAAGAGCTGGGCGTTGTCGCAAAGTCGGGAGCGGAAGGATTACAGGTACTCGTTGCTCCGAACGGCACTGCGGTTGCCTTGAAAGTGCTCGACGGTAGTAACCGTGCGGGAATGCTGGTCGGGCTGCAGCTGTTGTTAGCCGCTGAAGCCATCGACGCTGCTGGCGCACAGTCCGTGCTTCCAAAACTTGATCTTGCACTGCTGGGCGGTGGCGTACCGGTCGGCGGGGTCCACCTGGGATCGGGAGTTCCTAGCACGATTGCTTAAGTGGGAATGCCTACCTCGGTAATTTGACGGGAAACCGGCACTCCGCGAGCGTCGCAACGCAGCCGGTCCACGCTGCCGTTCGAGCAGCGCAGTAGACCGTCCCGTCCAGGGTCCCGAACTGCCGGCGGTATCGGATCGCCTCGAAAGAGCGTGCGCCACTCTGCTGGGCTGACACCAATCGTTACGATGTCTCGGGTATCAGCGAGTTTGCTGGCGACACCAAAGGCGCTGATCCATTCCTCCACGTCTCCGACAATGAGCGTGTTACTTGGAGGGACCGCGTTCCGCACTTGCGCGGGCTGCGGTACGGGTTGCACTGGGATGTCGCGTTCGGCACACCACCGGGTGATCGCTGCCGTTCGGCGTGCAATGACGCACATACCGGCCTGCAGATTCCACGGGCGCGTTATCGGATCCGCCTCAGCAACGGGCTTGTTTATCGGCTGCGACTCCTTCTCGGTCTGCGCGATCGCAACTTGGACGAGTTCGCCATTGAACCGCCCACGACCGGGCGGCATCGTGCTCTGGTAGTGGGACGGGTCTCCTCCCTGCAGGATCCACTCGTTCCGGCTAGAGAGCTGGAGCATCAGCGTGTGTGAGCACAGCTGGTGGAGTTTACCTAGCGGCCCGGATGCGGTTGTGGCGCTGAGCACGATGGCGATGCCCCGTTGCTTGGCCATTCGAAGTAGTGCAAGCAGGTCACTCATCCACGCGGTTCGGTGATCGTCGGCAAAACTTGCCTCGAGTATGTCGACGTCGTCGATGGTGATTAAGTACGGCGTGTTCCAGGTGCCCGCACGCAGCAATTGCACGAGATCCCACGCAGCTTCAACGTTGGGTTCTAGAGCGTAGGTCTGCCAGCCGTTCCTGCGCGCGGCCTCGCGGATTGTTTGCAGGGCAGTGGTACGGCCACTGCGACGCCCGCCGACAACATAGAGGTGCTCCCCCACGCGTAGGGCGGCGTTCTCCTGTCGCTGCAATTCGGGCTGATCAACTCTGCCGAAGGCAATACTCTCGCTCGGGTCGTCGGTGTTCTGACTGTCTGTAGCAATTGCGTTCAGCGGGAGCTGCGCTGGCAGTGGCGGGTACCACAGTGGCGCAACCGGGGCCGATATTTTCCCTTTCGCTCGTGCTATTGCAAGTACATCCGGTTCTTCCGTCTGAGCGACTTGCACGCAGCTCGCTGATCTCCCGCCGATCTTTAGGAGCGCCCTCCCTCGAGGCTCGCGCGGTAAGGCGGCGGCATCGGCGTTACCGACCATGGTGATGGAGTCACTGCTTTGTTCAACACGAAGAGCGATCCTGACCGAGCAGTTCGCCAACAACGACTCGGGGAATGTTCCCGTTGCTCGCTGTGTGCACAACATGAGATGAACGCCGAGACTACGGCCACGGGCCGCAAGATCGACCACGATCTCCATGAGGTCGGGATGAGATTGCACCATGGCTTGGAACTCGTCGACCACAACCACGAGTCGCGTGAGTCGCCCGGGGGCAAGCTCGGTGATATCGCGGACTCCGGCTACTCGGAGTACTTGCTCACGGCGGCGAACCTCGGCATGCAAACTCAACGCGACGCGCTTGGCTTCATCCCCATCGAGGTCAGTGACCACACCACGACACTGTGGCAAATGCTGGATCGCCGAGAATGTTGCCCCGCCTTTGAAGTCGAGCCCTAGAACGGCGATTTCATCCTGGTTGTAGTTGTGACATAGTGACGCAATCCAGCTGATGAGCAGTTCGCTTTTACCGCTACCGGTGGTACCCGATATCAGCGCATGCGCGCCGACACGAACCAGATCAACCGACACCAGTCCCTCATCGCCGACCAAGAAATCCGCTCGCAGACTCGCCCGCGCATCACCTTCGCTGGTTGTGCTCTCCGAACGATGTTCTGTGTTCCGGGCGATAATGTCACGCAGGTACACGCGCTCCGGCAAGCTATGTTCTGCCCGTGCTGCTCGATCGCGAGCACGCGCCAGCCTCGGCAACCATTGAATGAATTCCGTGCTCGATAGTGAGTCGGGCCGGAACGCTAGCCGGCTGCCGTCCGCTGCAGTGGCGATAGCGCCGCCCTGCTCATCAATATGGATATACATCGCGTCTTCTTCGCCGCTGCCGTAGGTGTTATTGGAGGCGTCGTCCACGGCCTCGATTCGGAAGTCTGTTGCTCCGACAGTCTCTGCGATTGAAATTCCGCATGCGCCGAGTTGTGTAATGACTTGGTCGAGCTCATTGCCGATTAGGCACACCGGTTCAGCAATTCGGCAGCTCCAGATCTGCACCACCATCGCCCGAACAAATGCCTCAAGACGCAGCGGGTCACCGGATACGAACAGCGCTCGGGCTTCGGTGACAAACGGCATTCCTTCGATACGGAGCACCTCCTCCTGCAACTGACGATTACCGCCACTTGCGCGTAGGCCACTCGTTGCCGTACTCACACCGAGCCGAATGGCGATACCCGGTCTTGCGCCACCGTGGATGATGGTTCGTGCACTCGGATGTAGTCTGTTGCGACGGTCCCGGATGCGTTCATGGGCGCGGTTGACCTCCTCACGAACTCGTTCACAGTCAAGCGCAAACTCGGCCTGCGCTCGCCTGAATCGACGCCTTCGACCAATTCGTTGATCGATCACATTCGCGATACCAAACACGGGACCGAACACGGCGAAAATGAGTACATACGGTGACTGCAAGATGCCGTACATGACCAGCGAAACAATGATTGGCGCCAGCACCATCATCGTTGGGAATCCGGATGGCTTCTCTATTTGTGGTGGCTGTGGAAGCTCGATTGCCGGTTCGTCAAGATCTGCCGGTTCGTCTACCCGAAACTTGCGCCCATCCAGGTACCGGTTCGACGATGTACGGGCCGAGTCAGATTCGGACGGGCACGGTGGTCGTTCAAGTACTTGGCTACCGGTGCTACTCACTGCAGGATCCGATCCACCTCGGCGTCGCGAACCGGGCCGACGCAGCTACTGCCATCAACCCATCCCGGCACCGCGCCGCTGATGACATACTCGTAGATCTGGGATGCAATCTCGTGTTCTCCGGCACGCAGCGCCTCATTCGAGTAATAGTGCGCAAGAGAACTCGCCCCGCGGCACCACTCCACCCATGCCAATGCAGCAAGCGCAGCGATGACTCGGGTTCCAGTAGCGTGCGCGACGACCTGTTTCAGCACGTTGATTGCCCGCAGGCAGCGATCCTGGTCTACGGGATCGTATTCCGTCCGCGCCGCTGTCATCCCCTGCATCTCGTGTTCGGAGATCTCAGCGTTGAGGGTGTCCCAGATACGCCCCATTTCGTCGGCCGCGTCCTGCCCATATGCCGCGTTCGCAAGCAAACATTCGGTTGTTCGCATCCGTTGCAGCCCCATGAGTACGACGGCATACAGGGTCGATTGGTGGTCGGATGCGATCCAGTCTGTACCGTCCACGAGCAGGTTCCATGCGCACAGCACCTCGTCGTCGGTGGGCAGGCTCTGTTCGGTTTGCTGTTCGCACAGTGACTGCACGTTGCCGATCGCCTTTGCTGAGGCTTTCGGGATGTGGGCTCGTTCCGCCAGCGTGTCGTTGGTTCGACGTTCGTTTCTCGCAAGGAGTTCGCTTGTCGGGCCGTGGTCCGCCGACCAATAGTCAAACCAGTGCTGCGGGCACACAACGAAGGCGCTCATTGGTTCGATACCGACGTCAGTGAATGCTCGCTCAAGTGCATCCACGAGGGATTCCCCGGGAAGCAGGTCGAAACAATCTGATTCGCGATCACAGTGGCTTTCGGTGTCGCAACGCACACACTTCGGCTGTTCGCTCGTGAAGATGCCAATGATCGCCGCGGTACAGTCCCGTAACCGCGCTACCTGCTCTACGACAAGTTGAGCGTATTCAGCAGCCCTCGGCGACTCAGTGATGGTAATCACGCCATGGTCATGATCGATAGCTCTGCTCTCGGCGTCGGCGTTAAATACGTCTTCGGGAATGTCCATCCGTACGACAGCACCGGACACAGCACCGTTACACGGCACGATTACTAGTGACTGCGACGGGACATAACCCAGCACGTTTGGGATCAGCGAGACAATTTGACGGGTACTTGAGATTTTCTTTGGTTGGTTCATGCGGCACACGCTAGCGAGGCCGCACCAAATCAATCGGTGCGGCCTCGCGCTGCTGTGGAGAACCCGTCGGCACGTCTCAATATGTGGATAAGTGTTCCACCTGAGCGGAAGCCGATTCGAGGGGTCGGTGCCTAAAGTTGGTTCCCTGGCTGCGAGTTACCAGGCTGTGAGCCCCAGCTGCCATTCTGGCTGCCCGGTTGTTGACCGGGCCATCCCTGTTGCTGCTGCGGCATTCCCTGCTCATGTTGTTGCGGCATTCCCTGCGGAGTCTGCTGCGGGGGCTGGGTCTGCGGGTTACCGTATCCCTGCTGACCGTACTGTCCTGGTGCACCGTACTGGGGCGCCTGCCCGTAGCCGCCCTGGTTATACGTGCCCGGGCCGTTGGCACCGGGCTGACCGTACGCACCACCCTGGTTGTAGTTTCCAGGGCCGTATGCGCCAGCGGGCGCACCGTAGGGCATGCCTGCTCCGCGTGCAGATCCAGCTGCGCTGCTGCCACCGGGCGCGAGTCCATCCGGCAGCCCCATCCATGGGCTCTTATCCAAACCAACGATTGCGGCCCACACCGGTGGGAGGAAGAAGAAGAGCACGGCAAAGGCGGCGTCCTTACCGAATCCCCGGCTGATTCGCGAAGCGGCGATCGTGGCAATGATCGTTACCGCGATTCCACCGACTAATGGTACGAAGATCAATAGCGATAGCGCTCCGGCAAAACCACCGGCTTCAAGAAACACCCAGTAGTTGTAGATCGGAACCCAGGCCTTCCATGGCTCGATGCCCATCTTCCCGAAGACCTGCGACAGGAAGAACGCAAAGATCACATAGGCGATGATTCCTATGAGGCAGATAAACAGGATAAAACCGGCCGTCAAGCCAAATGCTGCCGTGAGGTAGTCGGTAGACACTTCCATCGTTTCTCCAATTGCTTGATAGTCGAATTCCGATGACGGTACGAGAGTGTAATGCGAGCCCATTCAACAAGTCTGTGCGGTTAAATGGCCTAGCAAACCTCTCACCGTTAGTTCGATGCAGAAACCAGGCGAATAGTTCCCGTACCGGTGTGTTCCCACTCGAATTCGCTGTCAACCAGCTCCGCCACATCCTGCAGCATTACTGGCTCTGGCTCAGCACTACATTGCTGTGCAAGCAATCGCACAAAGCGTCCCTTAGCGGCTTTATTGAAGTGGTTGAGTGACCGCGTTTTTCCGTCAGGGAGCCGTTCACACACATCAAACCAGGCGCTGTTATCAGTTGCCGGCGCCGCACCAAGCCCGACATAACCCTTCGAGCGAAGATCGAGAATTGGGCCCTCGTGCTCGCGCAGCTTCTCCTGAATGGCACCGCGCCAGCGGTGTTTCAGCGAGTCTGCGCCGACCACAGAGTTATACGAACAGCGGTAGTTCGGGATGAGGTCTGCCGCTGTCACAAGGCCAAATGCGGCCGAGTGAATCAGTACGTGCGCTGCAACCCATGACTGCTGTGTACTTGGCAGAGACTCCCAAGCGAGTGCGTCATAGAGCACACCGGTATACCGTTCAATCGCTTGTTTTACCGGAGCGTTACGAAGCCTGAGATTCGTTTTCCGCGCGGCATCCACCTGTCGCGGCGTAATTTTCAGGTCCTTTGCGAATTGCTCACGGCAAGCATCCGCGTCAAGATCGAAATCGGCCTGGTCAACGAGCGCATCCACTACCCCACCACGGATCTCGTCAAGCGTAGGGTCAGCAAACTTCATCGATAAACGGCTGTTGCCGCCATCCGTTTTTGTTTCGGATGGCGGCAACAGAATCAAGAGTCGCGAGGTCACTTGACGATAGTGGCCTCACCGGCGACGACAGTCACGAGGTCCTCGGACACTGACAGGAATCCGTCAGATGCGTCAGCCGTGATGACTTCACCATCGGCAGTGGTTACCCGTACTTCACCGTGAGCGAGCGCCGCAAGCATTGGCGTGTGACCGGGACGGATACCAATCGATCCTTCGGTCGTCATTGCCACAACCTGCTTTGCCGTACCACTCCATACCGCGGCGTCAGCCGAGGCAACGGTGACGTTGAGCGTTGGGTTCATGCTGCCAGCGGCCATGGGTTATGCCATGTCCTTCTGGATCTGAGCCCACTTCTCTTCAACGTCGTTGATGCCACCAACGTTGAAGAACGCCTGCTCAGGTACGTGGTCGTACTCACCCTTAACAATTGCATCGAACGACTCGATGGTTTCCTTAACCGGAACCGTCGAACCCTCAACACCGGTGAACTGCTTACCGGTGTACGTGTTCTGCGAGAGGAACTGCTGGATACGGCGAGCACGCGAAACGGTGATCTTGTCTTCTTCAGACAGCTCGTCAACACCAAGAATCGCGATGATCTCCTGGAGTTCCTTGTTCTTCTGCAGAATCTGCTTAACAGCGGTTGCCACACGGTAGTGGTCGTCACCAACATACTGCGGGTCAAGGATGCGGCTGGTCGAGGTCAGCGGGTCAACCGCCGGGTACAGACCACGCGATGCGATCGAACGCGAAAGTTCGGTCGTTGCATCCAAGTGCGCGAAGGTGGTCGCCGGGGCCGGGTCGGTGTAGTCGTCAGCAGGAACGTAAATTGCCTGCAGCGAGGTAATCGAGTGACCGCGGGTCGAGGTAATGCGCTCCTGGAGCAGACCCATTTCATCGGCGAGGTTTGGCTGGTAACCCACGGCCGAAGGCATACGGCCGAGCAGGGTCGATACCTCGGAACCTGCCTGGGTGAAGCGGAAGATGTTGTCGATGAACAGCAGCACGTCCTGCTTCTGCACATCGCGGAAGTACTCCGCCATGGTCAGACCGGTCAGCGCGATGCGCAGACGCGTTCCCGGCGGCTCGTCCATCTGGCCGAACACAAGTGCCGTCTTGTCGAGAACACCGGCGTCGTTCATTTCCCAGATGAGGTCGTTGCCCTCACGAGTACGCTCACCAACACCAGCGAATACCGACACACCACCGTGGTCCTGTGCCACACGGGTGATCATTTCCTGGATCAGAACGGTCTTACCAACACCGGCACCACCGAACAGACCGATCTTTCCACCCTGTACGTACGGGGTGAGCAGGTCGATGACCTTAATACCGGTTTCGAACATTTCGGTCTTCGACTCGAGCTGATCGAATGCCGGCGGGTCACGGTGGATGGGCCAGCGCTCGGTGATCTCGTACGGCTCGTTGATCATCGAGTCGTTGAGAACGTCACCGGTTACGTTGAATACCTTGCCCTTGGTCACGTCACCAACAGGCACCGAGATCGGCGCACCGGTATCGGTGACTTCCTGACCGCGGACCAAACCGTCGGTCGGCTTCATTGCGATAGCGCGTACGAGGTCGTCACCGAGGTGCTGAGCAACTTCAAGGGTCAGCTCGAAGCTCTCCTCACCCATGTTGACCTGGGTCTTCAGGGCGTTGTAAATGCCGGGCATTGCGTCGTGCGGGAACTCGATATCAACTACCGGGCCCGTTACGCGCGCGATGCGGCCGACACCGGCCGGCTTGGCAGCCGACTGCTGTTCGAACGTCGCGTTCGTAGTCATTTGAGATGTCCTTCTCTTCGTGTTCAGCGCGGGTTAGGAAGCGAGCGCGTCCGCGCCGCTCACGATTTCACTAATCTGCTGGGTGATTTCCGCCTGGCGCGCGTTGTTCGCCAACCGGGTGTAGTCACGTGCCAGCTGTTCGGCATTGTCCGAGGCAGCCTTCATCGCACGCTGTCGGGCAGCGTGTTCGCTGGCTGCCGAGTGGAGCATCGCGTTGTAGAGACGTGCTTCGATGTACACCGGCAAGAGTGCGTCAAGCACCGTTGCGGGGTCTGGCTCGAAGTCGTACAGCGGGAAGAGTTCTCCCGGTTCCGACTCGGAGACACCTTCAACAACTTCCAGGGGCAGCAGTCGTACCGTAGTCGCCTCCTGCGACACCATGTTGTTGAAATGGTTGTAGATGAAGTGGATCTCGTCGACACCACCATCCTCGTAGTCCGTTGCGAAGCGCTCGACGATCTCTTCGCCAAGTTCCTTCGCGGTCTGGAACTTCGGTTGGTCGGTGTTGCCGGTCCACTCCCGATCGAATGCACGGCTCCGGAACGTGAAGTACCCAACGGCCTTGCGACCGACCAGGTAGTACACGACTTCCTTGCCCTGCTCGCGCAGAAGCGTTGTCAGCTCTTCCGATTGCTTCAGCACTCCGCTCGAGAAGCCGCCGTTGAGACCGCGGTCGGACGTGAAGATCACGATCGCGGCTCGGCGTACGTTTTCGGCTTCTGTCAGCAACAGGTGATCAACATCAGCGTGGGTAGCTGCTGCCGATACTGCCTGAGTGATGGCGCTCGAGTATGGGCTCGAGGCCTCCATGCGACGGCGTGCCTTGGTAATCCGAGAGGTGGCAATCAGCTCCATGGCGCTGGTCACCTTCTGCATCGTCTGGGCAGACTTAATCTTTGCCCGATACTCGCGAAGCTGTGCTCCCATGGTTCTCCTGTACCTCTATCGTCCGACTGCGCTTAGCGCTTGCCTACGACGATCTGTTCCTGCTTAACGTCACCCTCAGCGTGGGCATCGAACTCTTCGTGACCGGGAGCAGCCAGCGACTTGTTGTCGCCCGACTTGAAGCCCTTGGCGAATTCGTCGATTGCCGAGTCCATTGCGCTGACAGTCTCGTCCTCGAGCTTGCCCGATTCACGCAGACGGTCCAATACATCGGTATTGCGCTTGAGGTAGTCGAGCAGTTCCTGCTCAAAGCGCAGTACGTCTTCAACTGCGATGCCATCGAGCTTGCCGTTGGTACCGGCCCAGATCGATACAACCTGCTCCTCAACCGCGTACGGCGAGTACTGCGGCTGACGAAGCAGCTCGGTCAGGCGAGCACCACGCTCGAGCTGACGCTTGGTGACGTCGTCGAGGTCGGATGCGAACATCGAGAACGCGGCCAGGTCGCGGTACTGTGCGAGGTCGAGCTTGAGGGTACCCGAGACCTTCTTAATGTGCTTACGCTGAGCCGCACCACCAACACGGGATACCGAGATACCTACGTCAACAGCCGGACGCTGGTTCGCGTTAAACAGGTCGGACTGCAGGAAGATCTGGCCGTCAGTGATCGAGATCACGTTAGTCGGAATATACGCCGACACGTCGTTTGCCTTGGTCTCAATGATTGGCAGACCCGTGAGCGAGCCGGAGCCCTTCTCTTCCGACAGCTTCGCGCAACGCTCAAGCAGACGCGAGTGCAGGTAGAACACGTCACCGGGGTACGCTTCACGTCCCGGCGGGCGACGCAGCAACAGCGAAACGGCACGGTATGCTTCAGCCTGCTTCGACAGGTCGTCGAAGATGATCAGCACGTGCTTGCCGCCGTACATCCAGTGCTGACCAATGGCCGAGCCGGTGTAGGGTGCGAGGTACTTGAAGCCTGCGGGGTCGGATGCGGGAGCAGCCACGATGGTGGTGTACTCAAGCGCACCAGCTTCTTCAAGCGCACCGCGCACAGCCGCGATGGTCGAGCCCTTCTGACCGATCGCTACGTAGATGCAGCGGACCTGCTTGGATGGGTCACCGGACTCCCAGTTCGCCTTCTGGTTGATGATCGCGTCAATCGCGATCGCAGTCTTACCAGTCTGACGGTCACCGATGATGAGCTGACGCTGACCACGACCAACCGGGATCATCGCGTCAATCGACTTGATACCAGTCTCCATCGGCTCGAACACCGACTGGCGGTCCATAACGCCCGGAGCCTGCAGCTCAAGCGCGCGGCGGCCTTCCAGACCCTGGATTTCCCCGCGGCCATCGATCGGTTGACCGAGCGGGTCAACGACACGACCGAGGTAGCCCTCACCCACGGGAACCGAAAGTACCTCGCCGGTACGTTCTACCTTCATACCTTCGACGATGCCGGTGAAGGTTCCGAGGATGATGGCACCAATCTGGTCCTCCTCAAGGTTCTGAGCGAGACCGAGCGTGCCGTCTTCAAAGCGGATAAGTTCGTTTGCCATGGTCGAGGGCAGACCCTCGATACGGGCAATGCCGTCGGCAGCCGAGATAACGGTGCCTACCTCAGTGGCGTCGGCACCCTGCGGACGGTAGGACTTCGCAAAGTCGCTTAGCGCGTCGCGGACCTCAGCCGGGTTAATCGTAAGTTCAGACATGTTCTTCCCTTGTCGTTGGGGCGTGTACCCCGAGTTCGTGTGCGCTGCTAGGCGAGCTGCATGCGAAGGTTCTGGAGACGTGCGGCGGCAGTGTCGTCAATGACCTCATCGGCCAATTCGACTCGCATACCACCGATAACCGCAGGGTCAACAATCTCGTTGACACTGATGTCACGGCCGAAACGGCTGGACAGTGCAACCCGAAGTCGGTCAAGCTGTTCAGCCGGCATGGAACGGGCGACCGTCACGACGGCTACCTGCCGGTTAGCTTGGTCGGCAACGACATCGCGCGCCCAGGTCACCTGGCGACGGATTCTGCGGCCACTGTTAATTTCGAGCAATGAGCGGATGATCTCAAGAGTCTCGACGCGCAGGCGGCCAGCGAACAGGCGTGAAACCAGTTCCTGCTTGGCCTGCGACTTACCCAGCCGCGAACTCACGGCGAGTTCGAGATCTGGGTTTGCCGAAACCGACTCGAGGAAGGATCCGAGCTCCTTGCCGATCTGTTCGTGTTCACCAGTTGCCTGAGCAATCGAGCGGATTGCCGCTTCTTGCAGGGCAACTACGAACCGTTCAGCGGACTCCCACTTCTGTGCGCTTGCGGTAGTGAGGATGCGGAGCGCGGCACTTCCCGCGTTCGCACCAAACACTCGCTCGATCAGCGCACGCTTGGACTCTTCACTCGCACCGCGGTCGGATAGAGCGGCCGCAAGCTGCTTGTTATCGGCTACGGTTGTTGCCGCAGCAAACAGATTGCGGACCGACTCGACGTCTCCCGGCGTAAGCGAATCGATCTCACGCTTGATTGCGCTGAGCGCTTGCTTGGTTGCGTTGCGCATTAGCGGTTCGTCCCTGCCTTCTGGTCAAGCTCATTGAGGAAGCGGTCTACGTAGGCGTTCGATCGCTGGTCGTCGGCGAGGTTCTCACCTACGACACCCGATGCCAGGTCGATGGCGATGCTGCCGACTTCCTGACGTAGCGACACAATGGCCGACTGACGATCAGCTTCGATCTGATCGTTAGCCGACTTGGTCATACGATCGAGCTCGACCTGAGTCTCCTGCTTCTTCTCTGCCTTGATTGCTTCGCCCTCAGCCCGAGCCTTCTCACGAATCTCAGCAGCTTCGGTACGAGCATCTGCAAGCAGCTTCTCGTATTCGTCCTTACGAGCGTCTGCTTCAGCCTGGACTGCAGCAGCCTTCTCGATGCCACCCTCGATCTTCGCGGCACGTTCCTCGAGGATCGAGTTGAGCTTGGGAAGTGCGAACTTCCAGAAGAACAGCAGAAGCACCACGAGCGCGACCAGCGACCATACGATGTCGTACACCGCAGGCACCAGCAGGCTGGGGTCCCAGCCGAAGGTGTTGCTGTCTTGACCCGCGGCTGCTACCACGGGCGCAATGTTCATGATGCTCATTCGAGAATTGCCTTAGTTCGAGGGGAAGATGAACGGCGTAGCGATCGCGATGAACGCGATTACCTCGGTGAATGCAATACCAAGGAACATGGTGGTCTGGAGACGACCGGCCATTTCAGGCTGACGAGCCATGGCTTCAACGGTCTTACCAGCAACAGTTCCTACACCAATAGCGGTGCCGATTGCAGCGAGGCCGTAACCAACGGTTGCGATGTTGCCCGTGATCTCGGCGAGCGTGGTGGTGTCCACAGGGGTTTCCTTCCGGTTGGGGGTTGAAGCCGGTTGGCTTCAGGCTTTATTAGCGGTCGAATTGATTATTCGAGGTTCGTTCGTGCAGAACTAGTGTTCTTCCACGACCGAAGACTGGATGTAGATGGTGCTGAGCAGTGCGAATACATACGCCTGCAGTACAGCAACAAGCAGCTCGATGCAGGTCATAAAGAAGCCACCGGCGAAGGTGAGCACTCCGATAACGCTGAATGCGTTGAACAGACCGACAAGGAACCAGGTCGCCGAAAAGGCGAGCACAAGCAGCAGGTGACCAACCATCATGTTCAGGAAGAGTCGCAGCGCCAGCGAGACCGGGCGAACAATGAAGGTGTTGATGAACTCGATTGGTACCAGCAGGATGTACAGCACCGGCGGTACGCCCGCAGGGGCGAGAGCGTTTCGCAGGTACTTGAAGCCACCGACTTCGCGGAATCCCGCGTAGATGAATGCGACGTAGGTCGTCAGAGCGAAGACCAGCGGCATACCGATGATGGCGTTCGAGGATACGTTGAGGAACGGCGTAATACCGGCCAGGTTCATGAACAGAACGCCGAAGAACACCGTGCAGATGTACGGCAGGTATTTCTTGCCGATCCGTTCACCGAGCTGCTCGTAAACGATCTGGTCGCGAACGAAACCGATCGCTACCTCGACCAGCGACTGCAGCTTGCCGGGAACCACGCGCGGCTTGCGCAGCGCAAGCCAGAAAATCAGCATGAGCACGAGTACCGCAAGGATGCGGATCATGATCAGGCGGTTGATCTCGAACGGCGTACCAGCAAAGAGCAGTGCCGGAGGGAAGAACTCCTCATCCACGTTTGGTGCGTGGAAACCGCCATCTGCAGAAGCGATTGCGATTCCGTTTACTGCGTTGAAGGCCGTGGCAAACAGAGGAGTCTCCTGTCGTGAAGCACATCTTCAAACGATGTGCGGCATGAGCCGGTATAGCGTGTGCTCGCGTGCATGTTGGTTGACGTGCAGGCGGCGACCTTTCCACTGTACCAATAAATTGGGACGGTCTTGACCGCCTCGCGACGATCGTTTCGTTACTGCTCGTATTCGTCGGCGCTTGCGCTGGAACCTGGCAGTTCCACATCCGATACATAACCGTGCCGGGCACGGAGCACAACGATGACGTCGATAGCGAGCTGCCCCACCATTGCGGCCACCATGGTGCTCCACAGCATCCAGTCATGGGTGAAGTTGAGCTGCTTGACGATGGCGAGAATGGCAAGGAAGGCGATGAGCTTCAGAATCCATGCGCCGAGCACTACCGCCATGAACATACCGGTATCTACCCGCGCTGCAAGTATCACCGAGAGCGCAGTCACACCAGCAAACATGAGCGCTACCGCGGCCGCAATGATCGCAGATACAAGTCCCGGCGCGCCGGCAACAAACCAGCCGACGATACCGCCGACCAGCGCGATGATTCCGACCAGGATGACGGAATACCGCAGTACCGTTCGCATAATCGGTACGCTGCTTGGCTCTGTCGTGTTGCGAGTCATTTCCTCATTCTTTCGTCATGATCAACCGTTATTGCTTGGTCAAATCGCGTATCGCGAGACCTACTGATCTGCCGCTGGCACGGAATGTGAATCAGCGCCCGACTCATGCTGCCGTTTACGTAGGGCTACCGACCTTGGTAATGCGGCGCGAACGCGATCCGCCTCGTGGGTGCCCAGACGATCAAGTGGGTCGAATTCGTCATCGTCGTCACCGTAGCCGGAGAGCTGGGCCTGCTTCTCGAGTCGCTTCCTACGCGTGAGCGGGGAAACCGTGAATGCCGTACAGATCACCATTCCTGCGCCGACCACAACCACAGCCACCCAGGCCGGCTGCACCAAGAACGCCATCAGCGCTCCCCCACCAATCACACTCGCCCACGCGTAGAAGATGAGCACAGCGCGACGTTGCGTGTGGCCCATGTCAAGCAATCGATGATGCAGATGCTTTCGGTCCGCAGAGAATGGCGATTTACCAGCACTGAGACGACGAATAACAGCGAGGGTGAAGTCGAGCAGCGGTACTACGAGGACCGCGAACGGCAAGAGCAGCGGCAGGAACGCCGGAGCCAACGCGTCCCTACCAACAAGCGACGGGTCGACCTCGCCGGTCACAGCAATAGTGGACGTTGCCATCAACAGTCCAACCAGCAGCGCGCCTCCGTCGCCCATGAACATTTTCGACGGATTCCAGTTCCATGGCAAAAATCCCAGGCACATGCCGACGACCAGGGCCGACAGCAGCGCTGCCAGGGTGAAGCGGCTGGAGGAGAGCGAATCCGTGAGGAAATAGCTGTAGAGCAGGAATACGCCGTTGGCAATGATGGCGATCCCGGCGACAAGCCCGTCCAATCCGTCAATGAAGTTCACCGCGTTCATCACCGCGACCACGGCAAGTACTGTCACGCCAACGGAGACCCACTGCGATGGAACCGTGACCCCGCCGATCGGCAGGGTGGTGATGGCAACCCCCGAGAGCGCCAGAATCAACCCACAGACGATCTGTGCGGCCAGCTTGATTGTCCAGTCCAAATCGACAACATCATCGATTACACCAACGAGCACGATGAGGGATGACGCGAGGACAATGCCCGTGACCCGAAGTTGATTCGCGTAGACAAGCTCGAACCAAGAAATCTGCGACGCGATCAGGAGCACGGCCAAGAACGCTACGAACATGGCGACACCGCCGAGCCGAGGTTTAGGCGTGCGATGGACGTCACGCGCACGGATCTGCGGATACCAGTCGTGTTTCATTGCCAGCCGGTAGACAACCCAGCAACCAAGAAACGCCACCGCAGCAGCCAGGACTGTTACCAGCGCATAGAACCGCACTAGTCACCTTCCCCTTGCGGCGTGGCCGGCGCCGGGACCTCAGCGGGCGTCGCCTCGACCGAGGACTCCACATCGCTGCCGGCTGAATCCTGCGGCTCCAAAAGATCCCCGAGCACCGCCTCGATCGCTTCGCGTGACAGTCCCCCTTGACGCACAATTCGCACCCTGCCATCGGCACCACCAGTAATCCCGGTCGCATCCACGATGGTTGATGCTTCACCAGCCACCGCTCCGGCATCGAGAATGCAGGCGACCTCATTCCCGAGCTGCTCGCTTGCCTCGGCAGCGTTCTCGGCCGCTCGCTCACCGTGTCGGTTCGCGCTCGAGACAGCAAGTGGCCCCGTTTCGCGCAATAACTCGCGCACAATCTCGTGGTCGGGCACGCGCAGCGCAACTGTGCCATGTGTTTCGCCTAGATCCCACTGCAGCGACGGTTGTGCCGGCAGAATGACCGTCAGCGGCCCGGGTGCGTGGGCAGCCAATAGTGCTCGAATCGGCTCCGGAATCTCGCTGGCGAGCGCATCGAAGGTGGCCACATCGCCGACCAAAACCGGCGGTGGCGATTGGCGGGTTCGCCCCTTGGCTTGCAATAGGCGGGTAACCGCATCCGCGCTGAACGCATTGGCAGCGATCCCGTACACCGTGTCGGTGGGGATAACGATGACATCATCGCGGGCGATCGCTGCGCGTGCTTCCCGCATTCCCTGCAGTAACTGCTGGGGCGAGCCAAGATCAAACAGTTCAGCCATAACGAGGCCAAGTCTATCTGCCAGCGTGCGGTATCGCGCTCGCACACGAGCGGTTACTGCTGCCAGGCCACTGTGAATCGCGGGCGGTCGGTGAGATCACGGAACGTGCGCGCATCCCGCAAACCCGCATCCGTGAAACAGCGCTGTACCGCGTCGCCCTGCGCTTCGGTGTGCTCGGTAATCACGAATCCGCCCGAACGCAGGCGCCCGGCCGCGACCGAGGCGATCCGGCGGATCTCAGCTAACCCGTCTTCACCCGAGTACAGCGCCATCGCGGGATCAAAACAGCGAACCTCAGGGTCCCTTGGAATCTCAGCTTGCGGTATATACGGCGGATTCGTGCAGATCGCAGCGATCTTGCCGCTCGGCAGATTCATATCCCACGAACCAAATCGCGCCTGCACGCGCGGAGCCAGGGTGCGAATATTGCGCTGCAGCCACGGCCAAGCGTGCGGTGACGCCTCTAATGCCACCACGGTTACCTCAGGTAGCGCGCGAGCGAGCGCGATGGCAATAGTGCCACTACCGGAGCCGATATCGATAACGGTGCCACGAACGTCCTGCAGGTAGCGAATGGCAATCTCGACGAGCGATTCGGTTTCGTATCGGGGCACGAATACTCCCGGGCCTACGGCAAGCTCAAAATCCATGAACGGGGCACTGCCGAGGATGTGTTGCAGCGGTTCGCGACGCGCCCGGCGCGTTACGGCGACGCGCACTCGCTGAGCATCACGGTCCGAACAGCTGCGCGAAAGCAATCGCATGATCGCCAACTCGCCGGAAGAGATACCAAGCACCCCGGCAACGCAAAGCGCCGCTTCACGCTCGGGGTGCTTAAGGCCCGACGCGCGCAGGAGCCGCTCGCTCCGAGCAAGTAACTCGTCAACGCTGCCCTCGCCTGCTGTGTCCACGACTCCAGCTTAGGTCTCGATGGGATGGGGTAGATCACACAGATTACGGACTGTGACAGTCACCAGGCACCAGGTGACCTTCATTTGCTTGTATAGACAACCAAGCGATTTGCGAAGGATTGGACCATGGCAGCTCTTTATAACGACATCACCGAGGTAATCGGTGGCACTCCCCTCGTTCGACTCAACTCGATCAACGAGACCGATGCGAACGTGTATGCAAAGTTGGAATTCACCAACCCGACCTCAAGCGTCAAGGACCGCCTTGCCTGGGGAATTATTCGCGCCGCAGAACGCGATGGCGCCCTCCAGCCGGGCGGCACGATCGTGGAAGCAACATCCGGCAACACGGGTGTGGGTCTCGCCGCCATTGCCGCTGCTCGCGGATACCGCGTGATCATCACGATGCCGGAAACCATGTCGGTTGAGCGCCGCATCATGATGAAGGTGTTCGGCGCAGAGCTCGTACTAACTCCGGGATCTGATGGCATGCGCGGCGCCGTTGAAGCTGCAAATGAGATTCAGGCGAGCACCCCGGGTGCGATTCTCGCCAGCCAGTTCGCGAACCAGGCCAATGTGGAGATTCACCGCGAGACCACCGCCGAAGAGATCTGGCGGGACACCGACGGTTCGGTCGACGTATTCGTCGCGGGTGTCGGCACGGGCGGAACGGTCACTGGTGTCGGTCAGGTGTTGAAGGACCGCAAGCCTGAGGTACAGATCATCGCCGTTGAGCCAAAGGATTCGCCGCTGCTGAGCGAAGGCAAGGCTGGGCCCCACAAGATCCAGGGAATCGGTGCGAACTTCGTGCCGGAGATTCTCGATCGTGATGTGATCGACGAGGTTATCCCCGCGCAGTTCGACGACGCCGTTACCACCGCACGTGACCTCGCACGCAAGGAAGGCATCTTCGCCGGGTTCTCCTCGGGAGCCAATGTTTGGGCAGCACTTCAGCTTGCAGCACGCCCCGAGAATGCCGGCAAGAATATCGTGGTGGTCATTGCAGACACCGGTGAGCGCTACCTTTCGAGCGCACTGGTGGAAGATTTGCGCGACAATTAGCGATTGTGACTCCATTTCGACTTCGTAGCCGAGCCCGCAATATTTGGTTGACGGTGCGTGAAGATATCGCCGCCGTTCAACGCAACGACCCGGCGGCGACGTCCAAGCTCACGGTATTCGTCAACTATTCCGGACTGCATGCGGTGTGGATGCACCGTATCGCGCACCGCATGTGGCGTACCGGATGGGGTCGGTTCCCGGCGCGCGTGCTTTCGCAGATCACTCGCGCACTCACCGGGATCGAAATTCACCCTGCCGCACAGATCGGTCGACGCTTTGTGATCGATCACGGAATGGGTGTGGTGATCGGTGAGACCGCCATCGTCGGTGACGATGTGATGATGTATCACGGTGTCACCCTCGGCGGTGTTTCAACGAAGCGCGTGAAACGTCACCCAACGATTGGTGATCGGGTCATGATCGGCGCGGGCGCGAAACTGCTTGGGCCCGTCGAGATCGGAGCGGATAGTCGCATCGGCGCAAACGCCGTAGTTACTAAATCCGCTCCCCCGGGTTCGGTGCTGGTCGGCATCCCCGCACAAAACCGGGCACAATCGAGCGCCGCGAACACACCGTCACTCGACGCTGACCCAGAGTGGCCAGCAAGGGTCGACCGCTGATCAAAAGCCGGGTTACCGCAACAAATTACCGGGCAGGATTTGAGACATTTCCCACATCCTGCCCGGTCTAATTTGTGTACTTACGCTGTGTCTCCGAGCTGCGCCAGTCGCGCTTCCTCATCGGCGAGCACGGCCGATTCGATGACTGGCCCCAACGATCCCTGCAGTACCTGGTCAAGGTTGTATGCCTTGTACCCGGTGCGGTGATCGGCGATGCGGTTCTCCGGGAAGTTGTAGGTGCGGATACGTTCCGAGCGATCCATGGAGCGAATCTGCGACTGCCGAGCATCAGCCTCGGCTGCCGCGCGTTCTTCCTGCTGACGAGCAAGCAATCGAGCCTGCAAGACGCGCATCGCGGCTGCACGGTTCTGAATCTGCGATTTCTCGTTCTGCATCGACACCACGATGCCCGTCGGCAAGTGGGTAATTCGAACCGCGGAGTCGGTGGTGTTCACCGACTGTCCACCGGGACCAGAGGAGCGATACACATCGATCTTTAGATCGTTCTGATCAATCTGAACTTCTTCTGGTTCGTCAACTTCGGGGAACACCAGTACACCGGTTGTCGATGTGTGGATGCGTCCCTGCGATTCCGTAGCGGGCACGCGCTGAACACGGTGCACACCGCCCTCGTACTTCAGCGAGGCCCAAACGCCTTCGGCGGGGTCATTCGAGTTCGACTTAATCGCTACCTGGACGTCCTTGTATCCACCCAGGTCACTCGTCGTGGCGTCGAGCATCTCGACCTTCCAACCGCGTGATTCCGCATAGTGGCTGTACATGCGAAGCAGGTCGGCGGCGAACAACGCCGACTCCTCGCCACCTTCACCACCTTTGATCTCCATGATGACGTCACGACCGTCATCCGGATCGCGTGGAATCAGCAACCGACGCAATTTCTCGGTCTGTTCGGCCACGCGCGTTTGTGTCTGCTCCGCTTCCTCAGCGAATAGTTCATCCTCTTTGGCCAGTTCCTTCGCCGCCTCAAGGTCGTTCTCGAGCTGCACGAGCCGGTCATCGGCCGCGAGGATCTGCGAGAGCTCGGCATAGCGCCGGCTCACCTTCTTGGCGCGAGCCGGATTCGCGTGCAGTTCTGGGTCGGCCAGCTGCTCCTGCAAATCAGCGTGTTCTTCGCGCAGCAGCGTCAAGGAATCCACAAACTCCGCTCTACTGCTCATCGAGTTGCCTCCGTAGAGATACCGCGGGCCTTCACCGACGCGACGAACTGTTCGTTGCTGTCCGTCGCATCCAGCCGTTCCAGAACAGCCTGCAGTGACAGCTGGGCGTTCTCACCGAGTTCGCGGCGCACCGACCATGTTGCTTCGAGCTCCGACTCGCTCAGCAGCGCCTCTTCGTGCAGGGTCGAGGACTGCTGAATATCAATTGCCGGGAAGATGCGCCTATCGGCAATCTTGCGCGACAGACGCAGCTCCATATTCGCGGTACCGGCGAACTCCTCCAGGATTACTTCATCGGTGCGCGAACCGTTCTCGACCATGGCCGTCGCGAGGATGGTCAACGAACCGCCGTTCTCAACGTTGCGGGCAGCACCGAAGAATCGTTTCGGTGGGTACAGCGCGGATGCGTCAACGCCACCGTCAATAACACGTCCACTGCTCGGGGCGGTCACGTTGTATGCCCGACCAAGCTGGGTAATCGAATCGAGCAGCACAACAACATCCAGCCCCAACTCAACCAAACGCTTAGCGCGCTCAATCGCGAGTTCGGCAATCGTCGTGTGGTTCTCGGCCGGCATATCGAACGTTGCCGAGACAACCTCACCGTGAATCAAGCGCTCCAAGCGAGTGACCTCTTCCGGACGCTCATCGACAAGCACCAGCATGAGATGCGTGTCGGGGTAGTTCTCCGTGATCGCACCAGCGATGCGCTCAAGCAGGATCGATTTACCCGACTTGGGTGGGGCAATAATCAGCCCGCGGCTTCCCTTACCGATCGGGGCAAACAGGTCGATCATCCGCGGTGCCGCATGGGCACCGGAAGTTTCGAGCGAAAGACGCTCATTCGGATACAGCGCGGTCAACGAATCAAACTCGGCACGTTCCTTGTTCGGATCTGGACTTTCGCCGTTCACCGAATCGATCCGCACGAGTGCGTTGTACTTCTGACGACCGGAGTGATACTCCCCTTCGCGTGGCTGTCGAATAGCACCCACGATGGCGTCGCCCTTGCGCAGGTTGTACTTCTTTACCTGACCGAGCGAAACATACACATCGTTTGCGCCTGCCAGGTAGCCGCTGGTGCGCACAAACGCGTAGTTATCGAGCACGTCCAAGATTCCCGCGATCGGCAGCAGCACGTCATCAGGTGCGATCTCCGGGTCGACATCGTCACGACGCTTGCGGCGACGGTCCTGGTTCGACTTGCCCGAATCATTCTGTTTGTTGTTCGAGTCGTCATTGGACTTGTTGCGGTTGCGATTGCGATTCCGCTTGCGGCCGCCGCTGTGTTCAGGCTGCGAGTTCGACTCTGCGTTCTCGTCTTCGTCGCGCTCTTCATCCCGTGCCGGTGGCAGCACGATGTCGTCCAGTGTCTTCGGGCTATTGGATGCGGTTTGCTCAGCCGAGTCGGTCGATTCTTCATTCTCGGCGAAAGCGTCATCCCGTGACTTTCCGCTGCTGCTCTTACGCTTTCCCTTTGAGCTGCTCTTGCGCTTAGCCGGAGCGTCCTGCGGTTCGGTGTCCGTTTGCTTGTCACCGGAATCTGCAGCCGATTCGCTGCCTGTCGCACTGTCGTTCGTGGCTGCCGGCTTCCGGGCGGACTTGCCCTCGTCAGCGGGCTTAGATTGTCCGGCTCCGCCACGAGCTTCATCGATGGCCTCAATTAGCTGGGACTTGCGCATCCGCGCCGCACCTTTAATGCCAAGTTTGCCGGCCATTGCCTGCAGATCCGCGACTCGCATCTGTGCGAGTGGCCGCTCGGTGTTTTCCTGCTCCGCCGGAGTGCTCTCCGTGTTCGTAGCAGCGTTCTTGTTCGAATCAGTCATTCGATTTGGTCCTCATTGTTTTGAATGCGATGGCACCGGGTGCATCGCAGGGAACGAACAGCCCGCGCAGGCAACCAGCAACGCGGTTGCAGGGGGAACCGTTCGGTGTGATGAGTTACTTGGCTTTCGCGTGACCGCTAAGCCTGCGGAGATTCCGCATGTTCAGCAACGTCATCCACTGTAGCACCCTGGACATCGATCGCCGTTAACAGCGCCTGCCATGTCGATGGTTGATGTTCTGCGATCGCTGCCGCTTCCAATCGAGCACCGGGATCCTCGCACAGCACAAGCACGCTCGGCCCAGCGCCGGAAACGACGGCGGCAAAGCCAGCTTCACGCAGGTCCGCGACCAAGGATGCAGTCTCAGGCATCGCGGACGCGCGGTAGTGCTGATGGAGCCGGTCTTCCGTCGCATCGAACATCAGCTCGGGGCTCTGCGTCAGCGCGGCGATCAATAGTGCCGACCGCGAAAGATTAAAGATCGCATCAGCGTGGGGAACCTGCTCAGGCTGAAGTGAACGAGCCACTTCGGTGGAAAGGGTGAACTCCGGAACCAGTACCAGCACCGATACGCCCCGGTGAACCATGAGCTCTTTCGAGTGCGGGTGGTTGTTCGCATCCATCCAGGCAATCGTGAGGCCACCGAACAGGCACGGAGCGACGTTGTCGGCGTGCCCTTCAAGCGCCGTCGCCAGCGAGAGCAATTCGTCACGATCGACTTCGCGGTCTGGGGCAATCAGGGCTGCCGCAGCCACCACGCCAGCCACGATTGCTGCGCCCGAAGATCCCATACCCCGACCGTGCGGAATCACATTGTGTGCGCGCAGCCGAATTCCAGGGAGTTCGTAGCCGAGCGCATTCAGGCTGTGACGCAGCGAATGAATCACCAGATGAGACTCATCACGCGGGATGTTTTCGGAACCCACTCCCCTGATGTCGAACTCAAGTTCACCGGAATTCAGGGTCGTGAATTCCAACTCGTCATGAACCGCCAGAGCGATGCCGAGCGTGTCGAAACCGGGCCCGAGGTTTGCGCTGGTTGCCGGAACCGCTACGCGGATGCGTTTCCCCGGCGCAATCGGTTTCATTCGCTGGATCCCTCAACGCGCAGGACGCCGTCGACCGAGTGGATCCGGTCACTCTCGCGCAGGGCAGCGACTACCTGCTGGAGAGCGCCTTCGCTAGCCGCGTGCGTCACGATCACCAATGAGGCGTGCTCCCCGTCATTCGTCTGTTCCAGCGTGGCGATCGATACTCCGTGTTCAGCGAACACCGTCGCTAGGTGTGCGAGCACGCCGGGAGCGTCAGTCACCGATAGGGCGATCTGGAAGCGGGTTCGCACTTCGCTGAAGGGACGAACCGGCAGGTTCGCATCCATCGACTCGCCGAGTCCCGGGCCTCCGAGTACATGGCGTCGCGCCGCTGAAACCAAGTCTCCAAGCACAGCAGAGGCGGTTTCAACCCCGCCCGCGCCAGCACCATAGAACATCAGCGAACCGGCCGCCTCCGCTTCGACAAAGACAGCGTTATTGCCACCGTGAACGGACGCCAGCGGGTGTTCGGCCGGGATGAGCGCCGGATACACCCGAGCAGACACCGACTGCTCACCCGCTGCATCCACGACTCGTTCACAAATTGCAAGCAGTTTCACCACAAAACCCGCACGCTTGGCATCTTCAATCTGCTCGAGCGTGACATTAGTGATGCCTTCGCAGTGCACCTCGTCCAAGTTAACGGTGGTGTGGAATGCGATGGATGAAAGAATCGCGGCTTTCTGCTGAGCGTCGTGGCCTTCGATATCCGCAGTCGGATCGGCTTCGGCATACCCCAGTTCGGTCGCCACTCGCAGCGACTCCTCAAACGAGTCGCCGCGGGTGTGCATCCGGTCGAGGATGTAGTTGGTTGTGCCATTGACAATGCCCAGGATGCGGTCGACGCGGTCTCCCGAGAGGTTCTCGCGTAGCGGACGCAAGATCGGGATTGCACCGGCCACCGCGGCTTCATAATGCAGCTGAGCACCAACGCGCTCGGCAAGGGCGAAGAGTTCCGGTCCGTGCTGCGCAAGCAGTGCCTTGTTGGCGGTCACCACATCAGCGCCTGATTCGAGCGCCTGGGTGATGAGCGTGCGTGCGGGTTCAATACCGCCCATAAGCTCGACGACGAAGTCAGCCTGCAAAACAAGCGTTTGTGCATCGTCGGTGAACAGCTCAGCTGGCAGTTCGACATCGCGTGGACGGTTCAAATCGCGCACGGCAATACCGACCAGTTCCAAGCGAGCTCCGGTTCGCTGCGCGAACTCTTCGGTGTTCTCCAGAAGCAGTCTGGCTACCTGGCTGCCGACCGATCCAGCACCGAGTAGCGCAACGCGCACAGTACGTAGTTCGTTCATGCGTTGTGTCCTTCCACGCTTTGGATTGCCGTGTCATATGCCAGCAGATCGTGAACCTCGACCCGCCGAACCAGTGTCTTCGCTGACCCGTCGCGCACCGCAACGATTGCCGGCCGCGGTGTGTAGTTGTAGTTACTCGCCATGGAGAAGCAATATGCCCCGGTCACCGGAACGGCCAATACGTCTCCGGGCGCAACATCATCCGGCAAATAATCGTTGTGCACCACCACATCGCCTGATTCGCAGTGGCTACCGACCACGCGAACGAGCTGTGGAGGTGCGTCCGAGGCACGATTCGCCATCCGCACGCAGTACTGGGCGCCGTAAATTGCCGGCCGCAGGTTGTCCCCCATCCCACCGTCAACCGAAACATACCGGCGAACTGCGTCCTGACCGTCCTTGGCGGTCACGACGACATCCTTCGTTGTACCCACTCGGTACAGCGTGGTACCGGTAGGTGCGATGATGCTGCGTCCAGGCTCGAATACGAACCTCGGAAGGTCGCTGCCGGTACTGGCGCAAACTTCCGCAACCTGTTTCGCAATTCCCTCTGCGAGGTCGGTGATCGCCGGGGCCTTATCACTCGGCACATAGGCGACCCCGAAACCACCGCCCAAGTTCACTTCCGGTACCGGTCCGTGTTGGAGCAGCTCAGCGCGGAACTCCATCAGCTTTGCTGCTGCAGCCCCGAACCCACTGGCATCGAAGATGCCCGAGCCGATATGCGAGTGCAGGCCGACGAACTCGAGCCATTCGGATTCGCGGATCTGCGCGATCGCTTCGCGCGCGCTGTCCAGAGTGAGCCCGAACTTCTGATCTTCGTGGCTCGTTGCCAAATAGTCGTGCGTGGATGCGTGAATGCCGCTATTGATCCGCACCAACACGGGCTGCACACGCCCGAGGGCGCGAGCCACCGCCTCTAGACGCGAAACTTCCTGCAGCGAGTCGATAATGATGCTGCCCACACCAACGGAGACCGCCCTATGCAGCGTCTGTTCGGTCTTGTTATTCCCGTGCAGGCCAATCACTGCCGGCGATACTCCCACCGCCAGTGCTACCTCGAGCTCACCCAGGCTTGCCACATCGAGTCCGAGTCCGGCTTCCACCATCGACGCCGCAATATGACCGGTAAGCAGCGCCTTGGACGCGTAGTGGAGCTCGACCTGCGCCCCGATACGACCGAACGCTACCGTAAATGCATCACGAACCTGCGATGCGCGAGCCTTCACATCTGCCTCGTCGATCACATAGCAGGGCGAGCCGAAAGTTTCGATAATCTCGCTTGCTGGCACGCCACCGAGCGTCAACTCACCCGCATCGTTGCGTCGGGCGGTACTCGACCAGATGCCGTTGTCGAGCATGTTGAGGTCTGGATGCGGCACCTGCAGCCAGTGCGGCGCGAGTGGATTCGTCTGTGCGGGCGCACGGTCGTCCGGGGAGTTATTCGGGTACATCCCGGTAATCCTATCGGGCTTGTCCTGACCAAACTTCGCTGTGTCGTTTCATGACGTCCCGCTCAGTGATCAACAACTGCCGGTGGTTTGAAAGGCCGTCCCATCCAGTGGCACCGGTGTTTTGGTGCGAAACAAAATCTCCAGCCGCCCCTCATAGGTCGTCACTCGGGTGATTTCGAGTTCCTTCGGCAGTTGGGAGGCAATGCACATCCGGAAAGTGAATCGCCCCGGGTCAAGGTTGATCCCGGCCGGACGTCCCGGCGAAGTGATGGACACATTCTCGCCTCGAATCTGCAATTGCCCGTCGCCGCGCGAGTGTACGGATCCGGTGACGGCGACGGTAAGGCTGCGCCCGAAGGCAGAAAGCGTGGTCTCGTAGCTAATCCCCTGATCGCTGAGAGTTACGTCCTTAACTTGAACGCCTGAGTCGGCTGCCAGCTGGTCGATCGCGGAGTTGAACTGTTCCTCGGTGAGTTCGAGCGAACCGGTCACTTGGCCCGCCTGCGCGTCGCCACGGAACCGGACGTCGCTTGCGTGCAGGGAAACAGCTCCCTGCATCCCCTCGAATTCCAATGGATTCGACTGCAGATCAAGACCGGAGAGGGTGCCGGAAATGACCTCACAGCCCACGCACCAGCCGGTGGGGTTCGCTTTCACCCGTGCGCTGACTGACGGTGGAAGTGAGCCCTCGACCTGCTGTGCTGCGATCGTGCTCACCAACATCCGCGCTGTGATCTCAACGGCGGCCACCACAGCGACCAGCACGATGGCGATGACCGCCGCCACCGGAATGCGCCGGCGCCGCGGTGCCGAGGATTTTGTCATCGACCGCCGTCACCGTCCCCTCCGTAGTCTTCAGCAGCTTGCCTCGCCACCGAGCGTTGCTTGCAGCGAGGGATCGTCTCGCAGCGACTCTACATCCGCTCGGGTGCGTGCACGCCGAGCATATTCAGCCCGCTACGCAAGACCTGAGATGCCGCCTCGTTCAACATCAGTCGACTGGAATGTACCGGCTCGGCTGGCGCATCGCCCTGAGGGATTACTCGGGTGCGGTCGTACCAGCGGTTGTAGCTTGCCGCGAGTTCCTCAAGGTATCGCGCCACTCGGTGTGGGCTTCGCTCGGTTGCGGCAAGCTCGACGATGCGCGGGAACTGGCGCAATTGGCCGAGCAAATCATTTTCTGATTCGTGTACGAGCGTGCTCGGGTCGAATGCGTCCGTGGTGATACCGACGGATGCGGCGTTTCGGCTCACCGCACGAGTGCGGGCATGCGCGTACTGCACGTAGTACACCGGGTTGTCATTGGTGCGGCTGGTGAGCAGGTCAAGATCGATATCGATCGAGGTGTTGGTGGAGCTACGTACCAACGCGTACCGAGCCGCATCCACCCCAACTGCCTCGACCAGGTCGTCGAGCGAGACGATATTGCCGGCGCGCTTTGACATCCGTACCGGTTCGCCATCTTTCACGAGATTGACCATCTGGCCGATGAGGATCTGCATGTTCTCACCCGGCACATCACCGAATGCTTCGGCCATGGCCATCATCCGCCCCACATAGCCGTGGTGGTCGGCTCCCAACATGTAGATGCACTCGTTGAATCCGCGGTCACGCTTGTTGAGGTAGTAGCCGATATCGCCGGCAAAGTAGGTGGGTTCGCCGTTGGAACGGATGATGACCCGATCCTTGTCGTCACCGAACTCGGTAGAGCGCAACCAAATGGCGCCCTCGTCTTCGAAGATGCGCCCGAGCTCGCGCAACCGATCGATCGCCTTGGTAACCGAACCGTCCTCGTGCACCGAATCCTCGTGGAAGAACACGTCAAATGGAACGCGGAACTCCATGAGCTTCTGTTTGATTTCGTCGAACATGAGCGCCACACCGTGCTTGCGGAACAGTTCCTGCTGTTGGGCACGGTCGGATGCGCCGGCAAGCTCATCAGCGTGGGTGGTCGCGACTGTCTGCGCGATTTCGTTAATGTATGCGCCGGCATAGCCGTCCTCGGGTGCGGGTTCGCCGAGGTGTGCGGCGAGCAATGAGCGCGCAAATCGGTCGATCTGGGCACCGTGATCGTTGAAGTAATACTCGCGAGTCACCCGAGCGCCGGCGGCGATGAGCACGCGGGCTAGCGAGTCACCAACGGCGGCCCACCTGGCGCCACCAAGGTGGATTGGGCCGGTGGGGTTCGCCGAGACGAACTCGAGGTTAATGTTGTGTCCCTCCAGCAGCGTCGAGGTGCCGTACTGCTCGCCAGCGGTGACGATGGTGCGTGCGAGTTCACCAGCTGCGGCCTCATCGAGGGTGATGTTGATGAATCCGGGGCCGGCGACCTCGACACGTTTCACCGTCTCGTCTGCGCCAATGCCGTCCGCAATCTGCTGTGCGAGCTCTCGCGGGTTAACACCCACACGCTTTGCCAAACGCATCGCGATGTTCGATGCCCGATCGCCGTGGTCGCGATTTCGAGGCCGCTCGAGTGTGAGATCGTCATCCGTTAATACGATCTCGGTTGCGCCGTGCTGATCCAGTACGGCTCGGGTCGCGGCGGCAAGTGTGTTGGCGAGGTTGTTGTCAGTCATCAGGCTCTATCGTATGCGAGAGATCCTCGTGCCAAGAACTGGTACGCTTGAGCGTTGTTCGCCTCCGTAGCTCAGTGGATAGAGCGCCGGTTTCCGGTACCGTAGGTCGCAGGTTCGACTCCTGTCGGGGGCGCGGAAACACACGAATGGGCCGGTAATTATTACCGGCCCATTCGTGTGTTGAGCTGAAACGCGTTATGGCGTCTCTCCGCGCTCATGCGCCTGGAACGCTCGGGCAAGCTTGTCCAAAAAATTGTCTACATCCTGTTGGTCGTAGCCATCACGGAATTTCGTAGGAGTGAACCGGACCGCGTCCACTTTTTGAGCGGTGACGAGCGGTTCCTGTGGTGATTGTCCTTCTTCATAGGTTCGCAGCGTGTTGACTGCTCGCTCAATGAAGGTATCGACCTCTTGTTGGTCGTATCCCATGTCGTATTTAGTTCCCCGGAACTGTTCCTTAAGCACTTCTTCGCTTCGCATACGGATCCTCCAATCGTGCGGTGCGAGATTTGGATCGATGGGTGGAACCGCTAACAACCCGGTTGTCGAGCAGTCAACGTCGTGCAGTACTGTTCCGCTTCGATGCTACGCACTTTCCCGCGCAATGTGGGAATGCCGTGCGTCAAGCGCGAGTTTGTCGCTCATCGTTAACCTTGCGGTTCATCCGCCGTTACGTCCGAGATCGTCGTTCAGTCAGGTCGGCGGCACTTCAATCGCCTATTTTTTAAGAGAGCTCATAACGCTGGCAGGAATGAGGTTTGGGATGCGAACAGAGAAACGATTTGGCAGGTTTGCTACCGCGCTGGTCGCGCTCTCAACCGGTGCGGCACTGCTGTTCGGCCCCTCCTCACCCGCACTCGCCGAACCGCCCGTCGAAATCGACAGCATCGTCACCGACACCACCAACACCCTCGGCGGTCGCGATATCACAGCGGTTGAGGAGGCCTCCGAGAAACTGCGTAAGAATACCGGCCTCACCTTCTACCTGGTGGTCGTGAAGACCTTCGAGAGCCCCACGGATGGTTTCGAATGGGCGGGAGCAAGCATTAAGCGCAGCCAGCTTGGCGAGTCCGACGTTGTTCTGTACGTGGGCGAGGATGTTCGGGAGTATGGCCTGAGCATCGACCACAGTGTCGATATTTCGGAT
The DNA here is from genome assembly GCF_916618895.1 of Pseudoclavibacter sp. Marseille-Q3772. Lineage (NCBI taxonomy): Bacteria > Bacillati > Actinomycetota > Actinomycetes > Micrococcales > Microbacteriaceae > Pseudoclavibacter > Pseudoclavibacter sp. Marseille-Q3772. The sequence continues at coordinate 208,973 of NZ_OU745391.1, read as the reverse complement.
AGCGATCGCCGCGAGATCGAGAACAGCATGTATCAGGACATCAGCAGCGGGCGCTACACGGCCGCCGCAGTCTTGGCCGCGGGCATGCTCGACGATACGATCCGACGCGATGAGATCGCCGCGGAACGCGCTGCCGCTATTAGCACCACGCTTGGTGTCGGTGCTGTCGGCACAGTGGCGCTTGGCGGCACGATGTATGCCGTAGGACGGCGGCGCAAGAAGAATCAGGCTGAAGCTGAGGCGGCTCGTCGAGCGGCAAGTTTCAAAGAGCGCAGCGATCATGCCGGCAGCGAGCTGGTCCGCATGGATAACCTCATCCGTTCTTCCGAAGAAGAACTGCAATTTGCCCAGGCGCAATTCGGCAGCGAGGCCACCGAAGCGTTCGCCGAGGCGGTGAGCACCGCAAAGGCTCGGGCGCAGCAAGCCTTCGCCCTGCAAGCCAAACTGTTTGACCACATCCCCGACACTGAAGCCGAACAAGACCAGTGGCTCGAAGAGATCGTGGAGTTGACGCAGACCACGGGTGACGAACTGAGCGAACAGCAGGCGGTATTCGTCAAGCTGCAGCAGCGTCAATCACAGGTTCCGCAACTGGTGAGCGCGCTCGAGCAGCGACTGCCCGCGGTTCGGGAACGCGCTGGAAAGGTCAAGCAGTGGTCCGACACGCTCGAAGCAACCCTAGATACGGAAGCGATTACCCCCATCCGCTCCGATCTGGACCAGAGCGAACGAATGATTGCCCTATTCGAAGAAGAGCTCGAGAACGCGCGGTCGGGTTGGGATGCGGGCAAGCAGGGCGCAGCGGTCGTCGACGTAACCGATGCCGAGAGCGCACTGAAGCAAGCCACTGACCTGCTGGACGCGCTCGAACAGGCGAGGGAACGCATCCTCGATGCCCCGGCAGCGATCGGCGCCAAGCTGCGCAACGCCGAGCAACTACTCGGCCAGCTGCAGAATCTTGAACGCAGGGAAGCTGCGGTAATCGATGCCGATGAACGAGCGGCGATGAGTAAAGCTCGTGCTGACCTCGACGCCGTATCCGCACTCAATGGCGCGTACCGGAACCCAATCCACACCACCTCCAAACTCGCGACCGTGGAAGATTCGCTGCAGCGGATCCTGAACGAGTCACTTGATGAAAAGACCAAGTTAGATCAGGCGCGTGCCTCGCTTTCGGAGATGCTCTCCGATGCCCGCGTGGAAATCGGCTCGACCGAGCGCTACATCAACTCCTACCGCGGCGGGCTGAGCTCTGCGCCCCGCGCTCGTCTGGCTCAGGCGCAGTCACAATTGGAGCGTGCCCAGGCCGTCCAGGTCGACGACCCGGTACAGGCGGTGGAGTTTGCCCGTGAGGCAGCTCGCCTGGCCAGGACCGCATATTCCGATGCTGAGGATGAGATCTTCCGCTACTCGGGCAACGACGAGTGGGTGCGCAACAATTTTGGCGACCCCAACGAGAGCTACTGGCCCAGGTACCGTAACCGTCGATACTCGGGCAGCAGCGACGCCTCTGATATCGCCGGCGCCATCATCGGTGGGATTATCGGCGGCCTGCTCAACAATGCAGGTTCGTCGTATCGTTCATCGTCCGGCAGCTGGTCTTCGGGCCGGTCCCACGGCGGTGGCCGCTCATCCGGTTCGGGCGGCTGGTCCTCTACCGGTGGTTTCCGCTAGTTGCCCGGTATTCAGGCCCATCAATCTCTATTTTCATTCAGATCACCCAACTACCGTCAACTAGTGATCGATAGATCCCAACACTAAGGAGCAAGCGATGGCCCAGAAACAGTCCATCTTCGGTCGAATCACGCAACTGGTTCGCGCAAACGTCAATGCGCTCATCGACCAGGCAGAAGACCCACAGGTCATGATCGATCAGTTAATTCGTGACTACACGGCAAACATCAACGAGGCTGAAGCTGCAGTGGCACAGACCATCGGTAACCTTCGCATGATGGAAGACGATGCCCGACAGGACGAGCAGGACGCTCGCGACTGGGGCCAGAAGGCGCTTGCTGCCTCGACCAAGGCCGAGGAGTTCCGTGCGGCCGGAGACACCGCATCCGCCGATAAGTTCGACAACCTCGCAAAGGTTGCCCTTTCTCGTCAGCTCGACGAAGAGCAGAACGTGAGCAACGCTCGCCCACAGATTGAAGCGCAGAACAAGGTTGTCGAACAGCTCACCGACGGTGTGAACGGTATGCGTGCGAAGCTCGACGAGCTGATTCGCAAGCGTGACGAGCTCAACGCTCGTGCAAAGACCGCCGAAGCACAGTCGCGCGTAAACGACGCACTCAACTCGATCGATGTCCTCGACCCCACGACCGATCTCGGCCGCTTCGAAGAGAAGGTCCGCCGCGAAGAAGCTCGTGTCCGTGGTCAGCAGGAGCTGCAGGCATCCAGCCTCGACCGTCAGTTCGAGCAGCTCGAAGATGTCGGCAAGATGACCGAGGTTGAAGCCCGTCTGGCAGCACTCAAGTCGGGCAATGCCCCGCAGCAGATCACTGAATAAGCCGAAAACCGGGCAGAACTTGTTTCGCCGCGTGCTGCTCGATTCGTGTATTTCGCGCGCCGGCAGCAAGTTCGCAACCGCAGTGGCGCTCCTATATGGGGCGCCACTGTCCGTTGGTCGCATTGAACGATATGACGATCTGTGGGTGCTGCGCGGGCTCCCGAAATGGGCGTTTGGGCGCGGTGGTACCTGCGTCGGTCACGTCTACCTCACCGCACACAATGTCAGTGCTGCAGTGCTTAGCCACGAGCGCGTTCACGCCCGGCAGTGGGACCGCTACGGCTTGCTCTTCCCGTTGCTTTACACACTTGCGGGTCGGGATGCGCACCAGAACCGTTTTGAGATTGAGGCCGGCCTGGAGGCGGGCGGGTATGTATCCCGAAGCCAGGGCCGAAATGCGCGCCGAGACCGCTGACCAGCTAGCCGTCACCGAGCTGCCAGCCGTGTGAATGACCCGCTGGCAGCTCGATCGTTTGCTCGAGTTGCGCTGCGAACTCCAGTAGCGTTCGCTCATCCCCCGGCCGCCCAATCGCCTGCACACCCCAAGGCTGGGGCGTACGAGCGACCGGGATCGTAATTGCGGGTAGACCGGCAACGTTGACGTAACTCGTATAGGGCGTGTACTGACACTGCTGAACGAAGTTTCGCTCACCATCGTGTTGGTCGTACCATCCCAAGGGCCTGGGAGACATCGCCAGGGCGGGAGTCAGTACGAGATCGTAGGGCGAATACTGGTCGATGATGAACCGCTCGAACGCTGCGAGCCGGCCCAGTGCATCCGCAAGCTGCGCTACGGGGAGCTCCCGTCCGCTGCGAACCAACCATGCTGTCAACGGTTCGACTGACTGTAACTGTTCCTCCGATAGCGGTAGTGCCGCCGCGCTGGCACGCCACACCGCTTTGAATGCCTCCGCGTACCCTGGGAATGCCGGCGGCGCGAACGCTTCCACACGGTGCCCATTCGTCTCGGCAATCTGGGCAGTGCGCTGCAATACCGCCAGCGCCTGCGGGTCACAATCGCAGTCGAATGCTTCGCTCCACGGTGTCCACGTGTTCACGGCGATGCGTAGCGGTCGTGCTTCAGGATGCTGGACCGCCTCCAGATAGCTCCGTGGCTGCGAGCGGGTGGCAGCCGGCATCTGCGAGTAGCGGTAGGTAGCTTGCCCCTGTGCGTTTTTCGCGATCATGGCGTCCAAAAGCAGGGCCGCATCGCTGGTAGTACGCGCCAACGGACCGGCCACCACGAGCTGCCCAGCCAACTCGAATCCGCTTGCATCGGGAATCCGCCCGCGCGATGGCTTTAGTCCGACCAGGCCGCAGGCGGCCGCAGGAATGCGCACCGAGCCGCCCCCGTCACTACCAGGCGAAACGGGCAGCAAGCCCGCCGCCACTGCTACCGCCGCGCCACCACTTGAACCGCCCGGTCCGTGCGTCAGCGATTGCTGCGGCTGCGCAGGGTCGAAGTCACCCGCGGCCCAGGGGTTGCGCGCTGCGCCTCCGCTCAGCCGGTTCTCGGTATAGCTCGCGAAACCAAACTCCGGTGTGTTCGTTTTCCCGAGCGAATTCGCGCCATGCGCATCGAGCACCTCCACAATGCCGTCCGATACGTCCGGGACGAACCCGCGCATAGCTTGCGAGCCGTAGCTGGTTGGTACACCGGCGCGATTCACGAGGTCTTTGTCGGCAATCGGCAGCCCGGCAAGCAGGGTTTCGTTCACCGCATCCGGTGCGTCATCAAACGCTCGTGCACGTTCGATCGCGCGGTCGCCGTCAACGTACACGAATGCTCGCAGCAGCGGATTCGCCCGCTCAATGCGGTCGAGATAGTGCTGCGTGAGTTCGGTCCTGGAACACTGCGAAGTTCGCAGCATCTGAACAAGGTCAGTCGCGGAGTACTCGTGCAGCGCATTCATATGCCAAGCGTACGATTTCCGTCAGCGTTCGGTGGATACGTCCACACGCCAATCCACCGGCTCAGCGCCCTGCGCACGCAGAAGTTCGTTAGCGCGTGAGAACGGTCTCGAGCCAAAGAACCCTCTCGATGCCGATAGCGGCGAGGGGTGTGGCGATTCGATAACGGGGGTGTCGCCGAGGAATGCGCGGGCATTGCGGGCGTCACGGCCCCACAGCAGTGCCACCAGTGGCTCGGGTCGTTTCGCAAGCGCACGAAGGGCGCATTCGGTGATTGCCTCCCATCCCTGTCCGCGGTGGGATGCGGGCTTTCCGGGTTGTACGGTCAGCGATCGGTTGAACAGCAGCACCCCTTGATCGCTCCAGCGTGAGAGATCGCCGTGGCTTGCCGGGGTGATCCCGAGATCATCGTTGAGCTCGCGGTAGATGTTCACCAGTGAGCGCGGCAGTGGCCGCACGCTCGAGTCCACTGCAAAGGCGAGCCCGATCGGGTGCCCTGCGGTCGGATACGGATCCTGACCTACGATCACCACGCGCACCTGTGAGAGCGGTTGTTGGAACGCACGCAGGATCTGGTCGGGTGCCGGTAGGTAGGTTCGGCCGGCAGCGAGTTCTGCTCGTAGGAACGCTCCGACACGATGGAGTTCCGCCTGGACGGGGGTGAGCGCTCGCGCCCAATCGTCGGTGATGAGTTGTCGCTGTGCGAGGTCGGCGAGTGGTTCGGGATGCATTACAGCGGCTCGGCACTTCGAGTGTTTACGGTTACGGCTTCGTCACCTGCGGTGATCTCCCACATACTGCCAGAACCTACCAACTCGACCGCTCCGGCTGCGATGACCAGACTCGTGTTCGCATCCAGGCCGACAACCCGGTCGATCAGTCCCGCTTCACAGGCTGCGATACCGATTCCTAGTCTGCCCAGCTGTGCGGCTTGCGGTAACACGGTGATATCGACCAGGCCGAGTCCTTGCGCGAGCTGCATTTCGTGTGTTGTCTCGGTCGAGAGTTTGGGGGCTACCGCTACCCCACCGACTGCTGAGCCGCCGATAATGGCGACTTCGGATGCGATTGCTGCCCCGGCGCCGATGCCCCAGAACGATGCGCCTCGCTGGATGAGGCCGCGGATGTCGCTCACGACCGGTGCGCAGGCTTCCAGCAACTGGCTCGCATCTCCATCCGTAATGATGAGTGCGTCAAGTGCGAGGATGTCTGCTGCATTGAGTTCGCCGGCAAGCTCGCGCACTTCGCAATTGCCGTCTCCGAGCGCTGCTCGAAGTTCGGCGAGCACGAGTGGAGTGGTTGTTCCACGGCAGAGCACACCCACCACCGGTACCGCAGTGGCGGAAGCATCAGCGCCGTGCTTGGAATCGCTGAGTACACGGGATGCCAGTGGCGCGGCAGCGTCTTGATCAATTCCGCCAGAAAGAACAACCGTCATATGCGCAATCTTTTCACGAACGCCGTGCTGCTGCCTGGGCGATACGTTCGCCGCCGCTGAGAATGAAAGTCGTTTTGTGACGGTGGCAATTGTTCACTGTTGCCGCATTCGGCAAGATCGATGCAAGCGACCCGGATGCAGTTCGCGCACGCTCGCGACGCAGAGACATGAGGAGGATGCGAATGTCGCAGCATTTTGAAACTCGCCAGATTCACGCTGGCACCACCAACGAGCCGACAAACTCCGTGACCACGCCGATCTATCAGACCACGGCATACACCTTCAACGATGCCGACCATGCTGCGAATCTGTTTGCCCTCACCGAGGCGGGCAACATTTATACACGCATCATGAACCCCACCACCGATGTGTTCGAGAAGCGCATCGCCGATTTGGAAGGTGGCGTTGGCGCATTGGCCGTCTCCAGCGGCCAATCGGCAGAGCTGCTGGCGATCCTTAACATTGCCAATAGCGGAGACCACATCGTTGCCTCATCCGCGATCTACGGCGGTACCTACAACCTGCTGCGCTACACGCTGGCACGCACCGGTATCGAAACCACGTTCATCCGCGACCAGAACGATCCCGAAGAGTGGCGCAAGGCGATTCGCCCGAACACAAAGGCGTTTTACGCAGAGACGATCGGTAACCCTTCCATCAGCGTCCTGGACATTCGCACTGTCGCTGACATCGCACACGAAGCCGGTGTACCGCTTATTGTCGACAACACGGTCGCGACCCCGTACCTGGTACGTCCGTTTGAGTTCGGTGCGGACATCGTCGTGCACTCGGCAACCAAGTACCTCGGCGGTCACGGTGCCGTTGTCGCTGGCGCAATCGTCGATGGCGGCACCTTCCCCTGGAGCAAGCACCCAGAACGCTTCCCCGGCGTCAACGAAGCCGACCCAAGCTACAACGACATTAGGTACACCGAAGCAGTGGGTGACGAACTCGCCTTCATTGTCAGAGCACGAGTGCAATTGCTGCGCGACCTCGGTACGGCCCTTGCACCGGCATCGGCTTGGCAGCTCCTTCAAGGTTTGGAGACCCTGAGCTTGCGGATGGAGCGACATGTCCACAACACGCAGGCAATCGCTGAGTGGCTCGATGAGCACCCGGATGTGGTGAGCGTGAACTATCCGGGACTCGAATCGAGCCCGTACCACGAGCAGGCCCGCACCTACGCGCCGCTCGGAGCGAGCGGTCTGCTCAGCTTTGAGCTGCGCGGTGGCCGGGAAGTGGGCCGTAGCTTCGTGGAAAACGTCAAGCTGTTCAAGCATGTGGTCAACATTGGGGATGTGCGCTCAATCGCAACCCATCCCGCATCCACCACCCATGCGCAGCTGAGCCCCGAGCAGCAGCTCGACGCTGGCGTGACGCCCGGACTGGTACGCCTGTCTGTCGGTCTCGAGCACGTCGAGGATCTGATCGACGATATTGACCAGGCGATCAAGGCAGCTGTCCAGCACGCCCAGTAGCTCGACCGTTCGTGAGATGGCCGTCCGATGCTACGGGCGGCCATCCGCGTAATTGCCGATAGCACTAGAATTTCAAGCGATGCATTGGTCCGATGATGATTTCCGCGTAACTGGGCGCACCGCCGCACAGTCGGTGAACCCTGCCCTACGCGAGACACTGAGCCCGCCGGCATCAGGCGCCTGGCGAGAAGGTGACCCGGTCGCGCAGCGACAGTTCCAGGATCTGGGTGTGTTCCGGTTCGAGCACGGCGGCGAAGTTCCTCTGCGGATGGCGTACGAATCCTGGGGCGAACTGAATGCCGAGGCAAGTAACGCGATCCTGATTTTCCATGCTCTCACCGGCGATGCTCATGTGATCGGTGGCGTTGAACCGGGTCAGGCAACCGCCGGATGGTGGCAGGGCATGATCGGTCCTGGAAAACCATTGGATACCAATCGCTATTTCGTGCTGTGCGCGAATACGCTCGGTAGCTGCCAAGGCACCACCGGCCCGGCATCAATCGGTCCCGATGGAACTGAGTGGGGCGCTCGCTTCCCTAAGACCACGATCCGCGATCAGGCGCGCGCAACGAATGAGCTCGCGAACGCGTTGGGGATTGACTGTTTCGCCGTGGTTGTTGGCGGCTCGCTCGGTGGGATGCAGGCGCTCGAGTTTGGCTGCTTGTTCCCGACCCGTCTACGTCGGCTGATGGTGTTAGCCGCACCACCGTCGATCGATGCCGCGAATATTGCCATCAATACCCTCCAGGCAGACGCCATCCGACTGGATCCCGCCTGGCACGCGGGTAACTACTACGATGCCGAGCCCGGTCACGGGCCGCATCGCGGCCTGGCACTGGCCCGACGCATGGCCATGCTCACCTATCGCGGCAGCGCAGAGCTCGATGATCGATTCGGGCGATCCTGGCAGTCCGCAAAGTCTCCCACCAGCGACGGCGGCCGGTACTCGGTTCAGTCGTACCTCGACTTTCACGGCAATCGTTTCACCCGCCGCTTTGATGCGAATAGCTACATCACCCTCGTGGGCGCGATGAACAGCCACGACGTCGGGCGCGATCGCGGCAGTGTCGAAGACGCACTCGCCGTCTTGACCATGCCCACGCTAGTACTGGGTGTCACCACCGACAGCTACTTTGCTATCAACACCCAGCATCGAATCGCAGCAGCCGCGCCAGGGTCGATCACCGGCACCAGCGCGTTCGAGTTAGATTCGCCGTTCGGTCACGATGGGTTCTTGATCGAGCTGGCTCGCGTTGGCGAACAGATCGAACGGTTATTGCGCATGGAGACTGCGTAGCGCTCGGCGCGCTTTAGTCACCTGCCGACGGCACGCGCGCCGGTGGTCGTAACAGCTCCCGCACAACGATCACGAGCATCCACACCAGCAGTGCGTTGCGGGCCGCAAGCATGAGCGCACCGATGAGTTCCGCACGCACCACATACCCATAACCCCACGGATAAATGAACTGTGTGAGGGCGGCGACGATCAACCCAAGCCGGGCGATTCGCCCCATCCCTCTGCCCCACCAAACGAGCCCCAGCACGATGATCGGTGCGAGCCAGGAAATAAACTGCGGTGAACCGACCTTGTTCGCGATGATGAAGCTGAGCACAATGCCAAGCGCCAAGACTGGCAGTGTTTGCGCGATACGTGCGCCGGAGTGCACTCGACGCACTGCGAGTATCAACAACGTAACCAGCAAGACGAACATGAGTGGCGTAAGCAGCGCGCCGACCGCATCCACGCCGGGACCAAAAACCTCCTGGGTGAGGATCTCGCGCGAATACTCCACTTTGTAGCCGGGAATGCCGATGGATTTCCCAAGGATGAAGACGCTGGCGAATACCGACTCGAGTTGCAAGCCTCGTTCGTGCTGACCGACAACGAAGCTGAACGCATTGATGATTCCGCTCCGCCCGGCTACGAACAGCACCGGTATGAGCACTACTGCGCAGGCAGCAATGCCACCGGCAACCACGCGCAATCGACGATTGCACGTCGTAAATACTGCGGCTACGAGCGCAGCCGGCCAGACCTTGATCCAGGCACCGATGGTTAGCCAAAAACTTGAGGTGAACACTCCCCTGCGCAAACGCAGCAGGGCGACGAGCGCAATCGGCACGGTGATTGCATCGATTCGGCCGAACGCAATGGGCCCGAGCAACCAGAGGAAGGCGGTCCACCACCAGCCGGCGCGGCGATACAGTTCGGTAAAACGACCTCGACGCGTAGTGAGCCACCACAGCGCGAGTGAGTTGAGCGCCAGTACCTGCGCCATCCATCCGAGCACGTAGAACGCTTCACCGCCGAGCAGATGCGCAATCCACATCGGGATCAATGCCGCTACCGGGTAAACGAACGGCTCGGTAATCCCCCGGGCATTGCCGGCGAGCGCGTCAGTGATCCATTCCCGATACACCACCGTTACGTCGCCATAGGGCATATGGCCGTGCATTGCCGAGAGCACCGTATAGAACGCATGCGCGCCGATAAACAGCCACCACATCAGCCGGCGTTCGCGAGCAGGGCTCATCGACGCTGGCCGCTTTCCGGTACGCAGTAGCTGCTGTATCGAGTTCATTGAATGGTGCTAGGCGATTTGACGGGTTCGAACGTAGGACGCGAGATTGGCCGCATTAACCGCACCGCATTCACCAGCAGTGCGAGCAGCAGCGCATTGCGCACAACAATCACCAGTACTGCCAAATCGCTCGCCATCATTAGGGATCCGTATGCGAACGGATAAATAATCTGCGTGAGGGCAGCGATCACAAGGGCATAGATTGCCGCCCGTCCGTAGCGTCGACCATCCCAAATCAACCCAACCACGATTGGCGCTGCCAGCCACGTATAAAACTGGGGAGAGCCGACCTTATTCGCGACGATGAACGCCACCACCAGCGCAAGCGAAAGCGCTGGAAGGAGCCGCGCGAGTCCGGCACCTCGACGCATACAAACCACCGCATAGCAGATCAGACCAACCACCAGAGCAAACATGAGTGGAGTGAGCAACTTCGCCATCACGGCCGTGCCCGGACCGGTGATTTCGACGGTGATGATGTCGGTATTAAAGAAAATCAGGTACCCGGGCGCTTCTACCGCTGCAAGCATCAGGAACGGACTTGCTCCGACCGACTCAATCTGCAGGCCTCGACCGGTCTGCCCAGTCACGAAGGACAACAGATTTGGGAAAGTGTCAGCGCCGCCAAGCAGCACCGCGGTGGCCACCACGAACAAGGTGACCGCAGCTCCGGCGTAAATCGCCTGCAACCGCTTCCGGTGAACGGTAACGAGTGCTGCAAATACGGCGGCGGGCCACACCTTGATCCACGCACCAACGGTGAGCAGCCCCCCGGCCGCGAACGGTCGACGGCGGGCAAGCAGCAACCCGGTGATGACCAGCGGCACGGTCACCGCATCGATTCGACCGATACCTGCCGGCCCGAGCAGCGCCAGAAACACCACCCAGAACCAGGCAGCTCGCAATCGTAATCGAGCACTAGCGGATTCTCGGTTCCGGACTGCAAGGAGGTAGAGCGGGATGCAGTTGAGCAGAAATACGACCGCGACCCAGCCAAGTGCGATCTGCTCCGGAGAACCTATCAGCTCCGCAAACCACATCGGCACGATGGCCAATACCGGGTACACCAGCGGCGCGTGCACGCCGGGGATCTCCCCTGAGCTCCGCGCCTGCTCGAGCCACTGCCGGTACACCGTGGTGACGTCATTAAACGGAGCAGATTCGTGCCAGCTTGCGAACCACAGTAACCAGACGTGAACGACGAACATGGCGACGAACACCGCAACCGACTCACCGACACTGATCTGTGCGGATCGGGGGCCTCGGCGTCCGCGAATACGTGCGGATTCGATTGCAGCGCGCCAGTGCATACGGTGATCGACGCTCCTACTTTGCCAATACTGCTGCCACGACACCGGGCAGGGCTTGGGCCACATCAGAGGCGAGGATGGGACCACCGAGCGGCCCGTTGTCGAGCATGGTTGACGGCGCATGCACGTTATTGGGTGTCACTGGTACACCAGCGTTGTGCTGCGAGGCAAGCCATCCGGCGCGGGCGTGTAACCATGCGGCAGCAGCAGTTGTTTGCGCCAATTGTTCGGCGTTCACCGTAATGCCCCGGCTAACCTGGGCAGCGATCAACGTTCCCAGCACACCGGCCAAAACATCCCCCGTACCTGCCGTGGCCAGCCAGGAGTTTGGTGTGCGCACTGTCGCCTTGTAATCGCCCTGCGCGATGTAGGTATGGCGGCCCTTCAGCAGCACAGTGCATCCGAGCATCCGTGCCGCCGCGGCAGCAGCAGCACCCTTACTCTCCGCAATCTGCTCGGCTGACCAGTTTGCGAGATTTAGACGCTTAAGCAGCGTAGACAGCTCACGAGCGTGCGGAGTAATGACGAGCCCCGCCATGCCCGGCGTTACGAGACTGAGCGCGCCAGCATCCGCTACCACCGGGATCCGCCCATCCACCGCATCCTGTAGGAGTACCCCACGATCATCGTCGCGCGCGTCGGGTATACCCGAGCCAATCACCAGACAGTGATAGGTGCCCGCCCCGTGGACAACCTCTGGGCGAACCGCCAACACGCCCTGTGCGACGACGGTTGGCCCGAGATAGCGAACCATGCCAGCGCCAGTACGGCACGCCGCCTGCGCACTGAGTACTGCCGCCCCCGGGTACGTGGTTGACCCCGTTGCCAGCAACACAACACCGCGGTCGTACTTATTGTCTGTTTCGCGGGGCGCCTGAATCACCGAACGCACCTGGGTCGCGTGCACCGTCGACCAGAGGGTCTCGTGCGATTTCTCAAGAATCATCGCGCCCTAATCTACCTGCGCGCGGTGGCATCGCGCACTTCACCGACCAGCACCTCAATAATGTCTTCGAGGAAAAGGATGCCGGTGGACGTGCCATCCTTGGCGAACACACGAGCGAGATGTTTACCGGTTCGGCGCATCGTTGCGAGCGCATCTTCAAGTTCGGTTCCCTCATACAGCGAGGTCAGCGGGCGAATATAGCGTTCCGGTACCGCTCGGTCAGCCTCGGTGTCGGGCACCGCAAGCAGGTCTTTCAAGTGGATATATCCGACTGGCACTCCGGCCTCGTTCGCAAGGAGGTACCGCGAATACCCAAACTCGGCCACCGCTGCCTGTACGTCGGCGGTGGTTACCCCGGCTGGCAGGATACGGACCTGATCGATCGGCACCGCCACTTCACCGACCTGTTTATTAGTGAACTCGAACGTGTTTGCCAGCGTGCCTGCCTCATCCGCAAGCACACCCTCCTTAGTGGACTGTTCGACGATGCCCGCAACCTCGTCAAAGGTAAACGCACTCGTTGCCTCGGCTTTCGGCGTAACTCCGACAGCGCGCAAGGAAACATTGGCAATGCCATTGAGCGTCCAGATCACTGGGTTCATGATCTTTGAGAACAGCACCAGCGGTGGCGCCAGGATAAGCACAGCACGATCCGGAACAGAAAACGCCAGGTTCTTTGGCACCATCTCGCCGAGCACAACGTGCAGGAATGTGACCAGGGTGAGGGTGATCACAAAACTCGCGATCGTCACGGTCTGGACGCTTAGCCCCATCGCTTCGAGGGGTATCGCAAGCAGGTGATGGATCGCCGGTTCAGAAACGTTCAGAATCACCAGCGAGCAAATCGTGATTCCCAATTGGCAGGCCGCGAGCATGAGCGTGGCGTGCTCCATCGCATACAGCGACGTTTGAGCAGCTTTGGACCCTCGCTCTGCCATGGGTTCGATCTGCGAACGTTTCGCAGAAATAACGGCGAATTCAGCGGCGACAAAATACGCGTTACCGGCCAGCAACACGAACAGCCAGACAATACCCCAGAAGTCGTCCACTATCGGCTCACCGACTCTTCGCCTTCGAGTTCGCGCCGCATGAGCTCTTCCCGGCTCACATAATCGGGACCGGGCAAGAACTGGATACGGTCAATTCGGCGACCGTCCAGTCGCTCTACGCGCAGGGTTCCTTCGCGGATCGCAACGGTATCCCCAGGCTGAGCGAGTCGGCCGAGGGAGAACATCACAAATCCGCCGATTGTTTCGTACGGCGCGTCCTCATCAAGCAGGATGTTGAGCCGTTCACGCAGTTCGTCCGTTCGCAGCAGGCCGTCGATGCTGATCCGATCGCGCATCCGTATCACTTCCACCGGAGCACGATCGTGTTCGTCCACCAGATCACCGACGATCTCTTCAACGATGTCTTCAAGAGTGACGATTCCGGCCGTACCGCCATACTCATCAAGTACGACCGCCATCTGGTATCCCTCGCCTCGGACCTGGCCGAGCAGCGCGTCGAGGTTAATCGTTTCGGGCACGAAGGAGATCTCCTCTTTAATTGCCCCTACGGGTACCGACTCGCGCCGTTCCGACGGCACGGCGACGGCATATTTCACGTGGGCAACACCGACGATGTCGTCAATATCTTCATCGACCACTGGGAATCGAGAAAATCCGGTTCGGTGTGCCAGCGCGATACATTCGGCAACGGATGCGTCGGCTCCGATTACCTGCACTCGCGGTCTCGGAGTCATCACGTCTTCGGCGCTCAGTTCACTAAAACGCAGCGTTCGATTCAACAGCACGGCACGGTCATTGTCGAGCATGCCGACCTGTGCGCTGCGACGAACAAGACTGGAGAGTTCTTCTGCCGAGCGAGCCCCGGAAATTTCTTCTTTCGGTTCCACTCCCATTGCTTGAATGAGTGCATTTGCGGAACTGTTCAGTACGTGCACGGCCGGACGAAACACTGCCGTAAACGCGTTCTGTATTGGTACGACGACCTTGGCGACCGGAGCAGGCAACGAGAGTGCCAGGTTCTTCGGGATGAGCTCCCCGAGAATCATCGACAGCACGGTAGCGATCACCATCGCCACGACTGTCCCTGTTACACGAACCCAGTCCTCTGGAACACCGAGTGCCAGCAGCCCTCCGCGCAACAGATTGCTCAGCGCTGGCTCCATCGTGAAACCAGTGAGCAGCGTCGTCAGGGTAATCCCCAGCTGAGCGCTCGAAAGATGCGTTGAGGTGTGCCGCAAGGCCGAGATAATCGGCCCCAACCGTTTCTCGCCAGCAGCCGCTCGACGCTCAAGTTCATGGCGATCCAAATTCACGAGCGAGAACTCGGTGGCAACGAAAACGCCGGTTCCTAAACACAGCAGTAGGCCGACGCTGAAAAGTAACCAGTCCATAGTTGCAGCCGATTCTACTGAGCATTCCTGATTCGGATGCGGGAACGCCACGCAAACCGACTCAAGGTGAGCATTTTGCCTGCCCTTAACCGTTTTTCAAGACGTTTAGGTAAACGAGAGTTAGGCTTGGGCGTCGAATAGGTAAAGCGGACGAGTACTCCCTTCACCGGCAACGAAGCAAGCTCCCGATTACAGAAGGCGGCGATTTGCACGTGGCGACCAATATCCCAGACGGAACCTCCAAGAATGGGGCGACCGATTTTGGCGCAAACGACTGGCTTGTCGAAGAAATGTTTGCAAAGTTTCGGGAGAACCGCGATTCCGTAGATCGAACGTGGTGGCCAACGCTCGAACGCTACGAGGCGTCGCTCACACACACCCCGCGCGTTAAGGAAAGCAGCGGCGATACTCGCAGCCAGCACCCCCCGAAGGCCGAGCCCGCGCCCCAAGCGAAGCCGTCGGCAAAGCAGGCCCGCACGACCGCGCGACCGGCACGCACCCGCCCAATTCCGGCAGAGGCACCTGAAAGCCGCGCGTTTTCAAATGAGCCCGAGCAAGAGGCCGAGGTTACCGCGCTGCAGGGCATCGGGCGCACGATCTCACGGAACATGGAATCGTCGCTGTCGATCCCGACGGCAACGAGCTACCGTGACCTACCGGCAAAACTGCTGATCGACAACCGAATCGTAATCAACAACCACCTGCGCCGCACCCGCGGCGGGAAGGTATCGTTCACCCACCTGATCGGCTATGCCCTGGTGCAGGCGCTGAGCGAAGACCGTGCGCTGAATAGTTACTACGCAGAGGTCGACGGAAAACCCAGTCGAGTGAGCCCAGCACACGTCAATCTGGGCGTCGCCATCGACATGAAAGATTCCGAGAACGCACACACGCTCGTAGTGCCAAGCATTAAACAGGCCGAACGACTCAACTTCCGCGAGTTCCATCAAGCGTTTGAAACACTCATCGCGAAGGCACGCGATGGCAAGCTCACCGCTGCCGATCACGCTGGCGCAACAATCACCATCACCAACCCGGGCGTTATCGGCACAGTGCATTCCGCGCCGCGCCTGATGAACGGTCAGGGATGCATCATCGGCGTGGGCTCACTCGATTACCCGGCAGCATTCCAGGGCATGGCGCAGAAGAACTTAGATCAGCTGGCCATCTCGAAACGTTTGATGCTCTCATCCACTTACGACCACCGCATCATTCAGGGCGCGGCCTCCGGCGAGCTGCTCGCCAAGGTTGCCGAGCTGCTCACCGGGGCTGACAACTTCTACGAACGAATCTTCGCTGCCCTGCGCATCCCGTACCGACCGATTATTTGGTCCAAGGATCACTTCGTTGACCCTGCGGATGCGATTAACAAGACGGCGCGTGTGCAGAGCGTTATCAATATGTACCGTGTGCGCGGTCACCTCATGGCTGACACCGATCCGCTCGTATACGTACAGCGATCCCACCCTGACCTGGAGATCGAATCCCACGGGCTCACGTTCTGGGATCTTGAGCGCGAGTTTGTCACCGAGAACTTCAGCACCAAGCGGCTCATGAAGCTACGCGATGTGCTCGGCATCCTGCGCGACACCTATTGCCGCACAATCGGTATCGAGTACATGTTCATTCCGGAACCAGAAATCCGTCAGTGGTTCCAGGATGAGCTCGAGCACCCCTACACTCCCCCGACGCACGAACAACAGCTGCACATCCTGAAGAAACTCAACCAGGCTGAAGCGTTTGAGACGTTCTTGCAGACCAAGTACGTGGGGCAGAAACGCTTCTCACTCGAGGGATCCGAATCTCTCATCCCGCTGCTGGACCAAATCGCGCAAGACTCTGCCGCTGCCGAGCACACGGAACTGGCGATCGGTATGGCCCACCGCGGTCGGTTGAACGTACTCACGAATATTGCCGGCAAGACCTATGGCCAGGTGTTCCGCGAGTTTGAAGGTGCCCAGGCCGGTAAAGTCGTCGGCTCCGGTGATGTGAAATATCACCTCGGGATTGAGGGTACGTACACCGATCTTCAGGGCCGCGAACTGCCCATCTATCTGGCCGCCAACCCATCGCACCTGGAGGCGGTCAACGGGGTACTTGAGGGCATTGTGCGCGGTAAGCAAGACCGCTTGGGTACGGCCGACTACCGGGTATTACCGGTCCTCATTCACGGCGACTCCGCGATGAGCGGTCAGGGCGTCGTGTACGAGACGATGCAGATGTCGCAGCTGCGCGGCTACCGCACCGGCGGCACCATCCACGTGGTGGTGAACAACCAGGTTGGCTTTACTACGACCCCGCAGGATGCCCGCTCGTCGATGTATGCCACGGATGTGGCGAAGTCGATTCAAGCGCCAGTCTTCCACGTCAACGGTGACGACCCAGAGGCGGTCTGCCACGTCGCATCCCTCGCATTCAAGTTCCGCGAAACCTTCCACCGCGATGTTGTTATCGATCTGATCTCGTACCGTCGACGCGGTCACAACGAGGGCGATGACCCGTCGATGACGCAGCCGATCATGTACGACCTGATCGAAGCGAAGCGCTCCGTGCGAAAGATCTACGCGGATAACCTCGTGGGCCGTGGCGATATCAGCACCGATGAGTTCCAAGCACACCAAGACGAATTCCGCGCCGAACTTGAACGCGCCTTTGCGGAAACTCACGACTCACACACCGAGCCGATCTCTGCCAAGGAGCTCTCCACTGTCGGCGCGTATGAAGAACTACACACCTCTGAGCCCGCATCCACTGGTGTGGCCAATTCGGTACTGCAAACTATCGGTCAAGCCCACCAGAACATGCCCGATAACTTCACCGTGCATCCCAAACTCCAGAGGGTATTGGATGCACGCGCACGGATGTCCCTCGAGGGTGGCGTCGACTGGTCCTACGGTGAGCTGCTCGCGCTCGGGTCATTGCTGCTTGAGGGTACGCCCGTGCGAATGTCTGGTCAGGATTCCCGCCGCGGAACCTTCACGCAGCGTCACGCACTATTCCATGATCGCAAGACTGATCAGAACTGGCTGCCACTGCAGAATCTCTCCGATAACCAGGCAAACTTCGCAATTTACGACTCGCTGCTTTCGGAATACGCGGTCCTCGGTTTCGAATACGGATATTCCGTCGAACGTCCGGATGCGCTGGTGCTGTGGGAAGCACAGTTCGGTGACTTCATTAACGGGGCACAGACGATCGTTGATGAGTTCATTGCCGCGGGCGAACAGAAATGGGCGCAACACTCATCCGTCGTGCTGCTGCTCCCCCACGGTTATGAGGGCCAAGGACCAGACCACTCCTCAGCACGCATCGAACGATTCCTCACCCTTGCCGCGCAGCACAATATGACGATTGCGCAGCCCTCGACACCGGCAAGCTACTTCCACTTGCTACGCCGACAGGCGTATGCCCGACCGCGCAAACCACTGGTGGTATTCACCCCGAAGTCCATGCTGCGATTGCGACAGGCCACGAGCGAACTCAGCGCGTTCACCGATGGCGTGTTTGATCCGGTGCTCGATGACGCCACCGTCAAAGATCCAGCCGCTGTCAAACGCGTTGTCATCCACTCCGGCAAACTGCACTACGAGCTGCGCCAACGCCTCGAGAAGAACCCCGCGCCGGTCGCGCTGGTTCGTCTTGAGCAGTATTACCCGCTCCCGAAGGAAGCGCTGCTTGAGGTCATCGCACGCTACCCCAATGCGACCGCGGTGTGGGCACAGGACGAACCGGAGAACCAGGGTGCGTGGCCGTTCCTGCAGGCCAACCTGGGCCCCGCGCTCGACCGCGAGCTCACCGCAGTAACCCGTCCCCGCGCATCCGCCCCCTCGGTGGGAACAATGCGCATGCACAAGGAGCAACAGGACGAACTGGTACGTACTGCACTCGGGCTCGACGCTTAGGACTCCGACTGCATCCGGCCGCGGTTCTTGCAGTATTCGGGCAACCGCCCGCGAGGCGCATCATGAGATCTTGAACGCAGCCGGCTACTGTAACAACGATGCTGATTCAGAATTACTCCGGCGATGACTTTGACCTATACGGCCAAGGCGCCAATCGCGTACCCACGGCTCCGGGGCCGTGGCACGCTCCAGTAGCGACCGACCGGATTGACACGACCGTGCGCATCCCCGGTTCAAAATCACTGACGAACCGCGAGCTCGTCCTCGCTGCGATTGCGAACGAGCCGACCGTGCTGCGCGGTGCGCTGCTCGCTCGCGACACGCAGTTGATGATGAGTGCGCTGCGCAAACTCGGCGTTGATATTCAAGAGTCCAGCGAACGCGACGAAACCGTACTCACAATCACTCCGCCTCAGGAGTTCACCGGGGCCGTTGATATCGACTGCGGTCTCGCCGGCACCGTCATGCGGTTCGTTCCGCCACTTGCCGCATTGGCGCTCGGCCCGGTCACCTTTGACGGAGATGCCGGGGCACGCAAACGCCCGATGTCGGGCACCTTGGATGCACTGCAACAGCTCGGTGTGAAGGTTCGTGACGAGGCGCACGGCCACCTACCGTTCGCAATCTTCGGTACCGGCCGCATCCCCGGCGGTGAAATCACCATTGACGCCAGTGCCTCGAGCCAATTCGTGTCGGGGTTGCTGCTGAGCGCGCCACGCTTTGAGCATGGCCTGACGCTCCGCCACGTTGGCGACGGGGTTCCGTCCCTCCCGCATATTGAGATGACGCTCGCATCCCTCCGCGCTCGCGGTGTGAACGCGCATGCGCTCGATAACGACAGCTGGCGTGTGGAGCCCGGTGAAGTGCGTGGCGGCGACATCATTATCGAGCCGGATTTGTCGAATGCTGCGCCGTTCCTGACCGCCGCGGTGGTTTGCGGCGGCACAGTTCGTATCCCCAACTGGCCGGAGCACACCACCCAGGTCGGTGACCACCTGCGTGAGCTACTGGTTCCGTTCGGGGCGCGGTTTAGCCGCGAAAACAGCGCACTGGTGTGCACGGTGGAGCGCGGGATTCGGGACGGTGGGTCCTATCCTGCACAGCACCTCAACCTGGAACATGCGGGCGAGCTCGCACCGAATATCGCCGCGCTGCTCGCGCTCGGTTCGCATCCGTCGACGATCACCGGAATCGGCCACTTGCGCGGACACGAGACCGACCGCATCCACGCGCTCGTCACAGAACTCACCCGCGTTGGTGTCGGTGCGCGTGAGCTCACGGATGGCCTGGAGATCACACCGGCCGCGCGTTCGGGGGCACTTTGGCAGTGTTACGCAGACCACCGGATGGCAACCTCGGGCGCGATCGTGGGACTTGTCACCGACGGGGTCACCCTCGACGATGTGGAATGCACGTCGAAAACACTCCCCGATTTCGTTTCGATGTGGGAGCGGATGCTCGGGATGCAGCACACAGAATCGCAGGAAGAGGCACCCACCGGTGACTCGCTCGGGTTTTTCGATTTCCCACTCCCGGCGACACCGGCTAGCGAGGCCGAGTCGCGATGAACTGGCGGCTCACCGAGGCATACGACGAATACGGTGAGTATTCGGAAGATGATGTGCGGGTACGCCCACCCAGGCGCGGCACAAAACCACGGTCTAAACAGCGTCCGGCGCACGATAACGCGGTCACCGGCATGGTGATTACCGTTGACCGCGGCCGCTACACCTGCGTACTGGATGCTGATCCGACACGTCCGGTGATTGCCGCTGCTGCCCGCGAGCTCGGTCGGGGCGCCGTTGTCGTCGGCGATCGCGTCGGCATTGTGGGCGATGTCTCCGGTGCCGACGGTTCATTAGCGCGGATCGTGCGCGTTGAGCCGCGAACCTCACTGCTACGCCGCAGTGCCGACGATACCGACCAGGTCGAGCGGATCATCGTGGCGAACGCCGACCAGCTTTGCATCGTGGTTGCGGCGATCAACCCCGAGCCGCGTCCGCGGCTGATCGATCGCTATCTGATTGCCGCCTACGACGCCGGTATTGAGCCGATCATGGTGATCACAAAAACGGACCTCCATCCTGCCGATAAGCTCACCGAACTTGTCGCCGCGCTGGACGTGCCGGTGTTCACGACCGCTATCGACAAGCGTCCCGACGGCGACCTCTTGCGCACGCTCGGCAGCCACACCACGGTGATGGTTGGTCACTCCGGAGTTGGTAAATCCACGCTGGTCAATGCCCTGGTGCCAACTGCCGATCGTGCCACGGGTCATGTCAACGCGGTTACTGGTCGTGGGCGTCATACCTCGAGCTCGTCGCTCGCGCTATCGTTACCGGCAGGCGGCTGGATTATTGATACCCCGGGCGTGCGCTCGTTCGGTCTCGGGCATGTTGAGCCCGAGGCGATTACGGATGCATTCCCCGCTATCGCTGCGGTTGTTGCTAATTGTCCGCGCGGCTGCACGCACCGAAGCGACAGCCCGGACTGTGCCATTGATGCCGCGATCGCCGCCGGAGAGCTCGACGCACCTACGCGGATGCGGGTGGACTCGATTCGTCGACTGTTGGACTCACTCGCTGACTCCGCGCCCCAGCCAGGCGACTGACCGCATCCGCAGGCAAACCGCATCAGCGGCGCGCTTGCACGCAATTCACTATTCCTCAGGTCATACTCGTTGCTATGGCTCTCGAATTGCTGCACCCCATCACGGCCGACCTGCGCTTGGCTCGACAACTCGCCAATATTGCCGACCGGGTATCGATGGAGTACTTCAACGCTCGCGACCTCGGTGTCTACGTAAAAGAAGACCGTACCCACGTCACCGACGGCGACCGGGCGGTTGAACAGGCCATTCGCGCGAAACTCGCCGAGGAACGTCCGAGTGATTCGGTATACGGCGAGGAGTTCGGCACCGAGGGGCGATCGCGTCGTCAGTGGATCATCGACCCCATCGACGGTACGGCGAACTTTATGCGCGGTGTGCCGATCTGGGCGACGCTGATCGCGTTGGTAATTGACGGTAAACCCGAGGTGGGTGTCGTTTCGGCACCGGCACTCAACCGCCGCTGGTGGGGAGCAACTGGTCTTGGCGCTTATCTGGATGACGATCTCGCCGATTCAGACACCGCTACGGACCGTCGCATCGAAGTTTCGGCAGTGAGCCGGTTGATGGATGCCCAGTTCAGTTACGGTTCGCTGCAGTACTGGCTGCAGAATGACCGCTTGGCCCCCATCGTGGAATGCTGTGAGACCGTATGGCGTTCCCGCGCAATCGGTGATTTCTGGCCCTACATGCTTGTCGCTGAGGGTGCATTCGATATCGCCTGTGAGCTGGACCTCGAACCCTACGATATGGCTGCGCTGGTGCCGATCATCGAAGAGGCAGGCGGGCGATTCAGCGCAGTAGACGGCAGCGAAGGTCCCTGGCACGGTTCCGCCCTGGCAACGAACGGGTTGCTACATGACGAGACGCTCGATATCTTCGCCCGTCATCCCAGCGGCGTCTAGCAGCGCTTAGCTGGACGTCGGCGATGCAGTCGGCGCCTGTCGCTCTTGCCGCCAATCAATGGCCGCAATAACCGTTGCGGTAGCGGCAATACCGATCAGTACCAGCATGGCGGCAACGTACCCCTGGCGTGCGCTAAGCAGGGTTCCAGCTACCGACAGTGCATAGAACAGCGATGCGGCCAGCGCGATCCCAAGGGCGTTGCCAACGCGTTGACCAACCTGCATGACGGAACCAGCAACTCCCGCCTGGGTAACCGGCACCTCACTGACTGCGCGCATCTGGTTCGCGGGCATGAGCAGCCCCGGGCCTATGCCGGTGATGGCGAGCACGCCGCCCATGAGCCATGGCGCGAGTTCCGGTGATGCGAATGCTCCGATAGTGGCCATACCGATGAGTCCAAGCGTGAATACGGCAATTCCCAGCAGCACCATCAGCCGTGCGTGTTCGTGCGTGTACCGGCCCGCGAGTGCTGAGGTGATCGCGGAGATCAGTGCGTATGGGATGGTGATCGCCCCAACAACGACGGGCGGGTGGCCGAGACCGGTCTGCGCGAACTGCGTCATGACGAAGAACGTTGGCGGCATCACGGCGAAGAACAGCGATCCGATGACCACACCCCAGCGAAAACTCGGCACGTCAAAGAGTCCGAGGTTCACTGCCGGTTGTTTGCCGGATGCGGCATATCGTCGCTCCCAGCGATAGAACCCGATGGCGGGGATGATCGCTACGGCAAGTAACCACCAACGTGCCGGTACATCGGATTCGCGTCCGGTGGTGAGTACGAGTGGCGTCATGACCAAAGAGATGGTTAACGCCAGCAGGCCGACTCCCACCAGGTCCAGATGCATTTTGCCGGCATGCGGTTGGCTGCCCGGCAGGTACCACAGGGCAAATACGATGATGCCGATGCCAAGCGGAATATTCATGCCGTAGATGGCGCGCCATCCCGCATCCTCACCGAACATGCCGATAAGCACACCGCCGATCGTCGGCCCGAACGCGGTACCGAGGCCGATTGAGGCGCCGAAAATACCGAATGCCTTACCGCGTTCGCGCCCCTGAAACAGCTGCTGTACGAAGCCGATGACCTGCGGCATGAGCATACCGGCTGCCATTCCTTGGACCAGTCGGCCGACGACGAGAAATTCTGCAGTCGGCGCGATCGTGCATGCTCCGCTCGCTGCCGTGAACACGCTGGCCCCGATGAGGAACATCACTTTACGACGCCAGATATCCCCTAGCCGCCCTGCGGGAACAAGCGCGATACCGAACGCGAGTACGTATCCGGCAACGATGAGCTGTGCCTGCGAGCTGGATGCGCCCAGCGTGTCTTCGATTGGTTTCATGGCCACGTTGATCTTGACCATGTCCAGCACCGTTGCAATCGCGGCAACGGCACACACAGCGAATGCACGCCAACGGCGGGTGCTATCGAGTTCGCCAGCAAATGTCACTGGCGCAGTCTACGACCTCGAAGAAACACTGTCGAACCTGCTGTGGCGACCGTCGAGCCTATCCGCGTGAACGCGCGAGGTACTCCAGTGCCAACTCGTAACCGAGCGTGCCTGCCCCGGCGATAACCGCATCCGCCAGCGGCGAAATGAAGGATGTGTGCCGGAATGATTCGCGCCGGTACACATTCGAAATGTGCACCTCTACGACCGGTAATTGCGCGTATTCGAGAGCATCGTGGATCGCCACCGAAGTGTGCGTGTAAGCGCCCGCATTGATCACAATCGCCTCGAACTGTTCGCGCGCGTGCTGAATTGTCTCGACGAGCTCGCCCTCATGGTTGGATTGCGCAAACGCGATCTGTATACCGAGTTGCTGTGCCCGGTTACGGCAGGATGCCTCAATGTCGGCAAGCGTCTCGGTACCGTAAACCTCGGGGTTACGGGTGCCGAGCGTGTTGAGGTTCGGGCCGTTGAGAACAAGCACAGGCTTCGTCGCGGTCATGGTTCGAGTGTAGCCTCGCGTGTTCGGGATGCGGTCTAGTGGGACTGCGACTCGCGCGACTCGTACGCGTGTCCCTGCTCTCGGTCAAGCTCGGTCACCGACTTGTTCCTCATGACCACCAGCGTGGTGATCAGGGTGACGCCGATCGCCGCCGCGACATAGAACCCGAATGCCTGCAATGCATCCGCCTTGATCGCCCACTCGTGCACCATCGGCGAGGTGCCGCCGAAGATCGAGTTCGCGAGACCATATCCGAGGCCAACTCCGAGTGCGCGGATGTGAGCCGGGAACAGCTCCGCTTTGAAGATCGCGTTGATCGAGGTGTATCCGGTCAGCACGGTGTACACGGCGCAGATGATGAGGAATGCGATCCACGGACTGCTCTGTTCGGGTAGCCAGTACAGGAACGGGAAAACCGAAACGATCCCAGCAATACCGAAGAAGAGGAACACTGGCTTGCGACCGATCTTGTCGGAGATGAGCCCACCGATCGGCTGGATGAGCATGAGGTACACGAGGCTCAGCAGCACCACGGCGTTGACGATCTGCGGGTCCTGTTCACCAAAGGTTGCCTTGATTACCTTGGGACCGGTGACCGAGAAGGTGTAGAACGCGACGGTCCCGCCGAGAGTAAACAGGAAGCAGATCAGCAACGGCCGCCACTGGTGTACGAACAGTTCTTTTAGTGTTCCGCTGCGGGTAATGGTGCCGGTGCGAACCCCTTCAAGGTAGTCCTTGGAGAGAGACTCATCCATGCTGGTTCTTAGCCAGTAGACGACGATCGCGGCGAGCGCTCCGATCGCAAATGGAATACGCCATCCCCATTCGGTGAGGGCTTCCTTCGACATGAAGCTCTGCATGATTAGCAGCGTTAGCTGTGCGAGCACGTGACCGCCCACGAGGGTGACGTACTGGAAGCTGGAAAAGAACCCACGACGGTTGGCCGTGGCCGCCTCCGACATATAGGTTGCCGATGCGGCGTACTCGCCGCCGGTGGCGAAACCTTGTACGAGGCGCAGGATCATCAAGAGCACCAGCGCCCAGGTGCCAATTACTTCTTTCGTGGGCAGGAGCGCGATCAGTCCGGAACCGGCGGCCATGATGGTCACGGCGAGGGTTAGGGATGCTTTGCGGCCGTGGCGGTCGGCGAAGCGGCCGAAGAACCATGCACCGACGGGACGTGCGACGAAAGTGACAGCGAATACTGCCCAGGCGAGCACGTCAGATGATTCGCTCGCCTCATCGAAGAAGTGTGGTTTGAAGTAAGTGAGGAACACCGAGTAGGTGTAAACGTCGTACCACTCGACCAGATTGCCGAGCGAACCTTTGATGGTGTTGCGTACTGCCCGGCCCATCGACTGGGGTTTCGATAGTTGAGTCACCGTTGACCCTTTCTGTAGATCGCAACAAATGTTACGGAGTATTTCTAGCACTGATTTGTAACCGCGAACGTTGTTGTTGGTCAATCGCCGTAACAATCGCTGTTGGTGTGTGCCCTGCACCCCGCATTCCTTGCCCGGGCCGCGCCTCCTGCACCCCGCATCCCGGTCACAACTGTCACCAAAAACGGCAAAAACCGCTCGGAATGACCAATTACGCACGAAATTGGTGACAGTTCTGACGAGCCGCGGGCTCTCTGCAGCCCAAAGCAAAACCGGCGGTGGCTGCCCACACGGGGCAGCCACCGCCGGCCAAAACTCATTCGGCGTTCAACCAAACGAGCAACTCGTGGAGATGCGGGGAATCGAACCCCGGTCCATTACTGAACAACTGCGGCTTCTCCGGGTGCAGTCTGCCGAGCGCGTTACTCGGTCCCGATCATTGGGGCAGACACCTTGATCGACGAACCCAGTCACAGTGCAAGTCCCACGCAGCCCTGTGACGCGGCTACGCAGCAAGCGTTCTAAATGACGCCAGGAACTAGATCGAACGCGAATCTAGGCTGACGGACTCGGGCTCGCTGGGTTAATTAGGCAGCGAGGGCGAAGTCAGTGCGCTTGTTATTGGCACTTATAGGTTGCGAGGGGCGTTTACGAGATAACCCCGCGTCCTCGACCCGCTTCACGCAGTTCAACAAGCAATGTCGAAACCGATCATCCCCTTGAATGCGAAAGCTTGTTCAGCATCGCTATTGAGTTATCAACATCAGGTGTTAACTCCTGATCAGGACATCATAGCGCGCGTCGAGATCAATAACCAGGATGAACGCACCCGCTACTGCGGGCTTAAAAGTGGCGAATAATACCCATACGACTTGCGGTATCCGTATCCTGGATGCATGACTTGGAACGAAGGCGGCACCCCTCGCGACCACGAGGGCAACCCGGTAACCCCCGATCACCAGCAAAACCAGCAAGCGCCCTGGGCAGCTTCAAATGAGCCAGAGCAGCACCAGCCAGCACCTTCCTGGCAGGATGCGAATGCAGGACAGACGCCTCCAGCGCATTCAGGCACGCCGGCACAGCCTCAGTACCCTTCGTTCAGCGAAGACCGGCCAGGTGCCGCTGTTCCGCCTCACCTCTCTGAGCAGAACAGCAGGGATGAGGAACCCCCGGTTCCCGCAGGCAAACACGCAGCAAACGACTACCAAGCCGCAAGCTCCGAGCCTGCAACGGGCTCAGCTACCTGGTCCACTGCTGGAACCTGGCCGGACGCTAACGAACAGACTGCACCGGAGCACGCACCCGAACATACGCCAGGGCAGACGCCGGAGCAGGCAACCGAACAAGCCCCCGAACCGGCCGCCGAATCATCACTGAAAAAGACAGCCGAACCGACAGCAGACACGCATC
Source organism: Pseudoclavibacter sp. Marseille-Q3772 (assembly GCF_916618895.1). Lineage (NCBI taxonomy): Bacteria > Bacillati > Actinomycetota > Actinomycetes > Micrococcales > Microbacteriaceae > Pseudoclavibacter > Pseudoclavibacter sp. Marseille-Q3772. Next base: position 182,234 of record NZ_OU745391.1, on the reverse strand, counting down.
AGCCCAATGACGCGCAGGATGCCGAAACCACTGCCGCTGAGCAGCCAACGATGGCGTACCCAAACGATGCGTTCTCCGGAGCCACAGCGTTCCACGCCGGTTCTGACGCACAGGCACCCACGCAGGCATACCCGTCGGGCGCATTTGACAGCGTCGAACCACATCCCGACCAGCAAGCGACTGAAGCGTTCAACAATGTTCCGGGATGGCCAGCTCCCCTACCGGAAGCTCGTCAGGACGCCGAGGGCCAAGACCCTCAGCCCGGATACGGTGAGCCACAAGGATTTGATGGCGCTGGCAGCTTCGGCCCGGCCTATGCGGGCCCAGAAGCGCAGTACGCAGCGGGCGCACCTGCCGCTATCGATGCATCCACACCATACGACGCACCGGGACAGGCACCGCAGAACCAGGGCATTTTCCCACCGTCGCAGCCGGGCGCCTTCCCACCGTCGCAGCAAGAGAACGATCCCAATGCAAGCCAGAAGAAACCCTGGTACAAGCGCGCCGCAATCATCGTGCCGCTGGTGATCGTACTGATTCTTGGCGTGGCCGCGGCGATTGGAATCCCCTGGTTCTTGCACCAGCAGAACGTCAACAAGGGCAATGACCTCGCCGCAACGTTCCAGGAAGAACGAAGAGCGTACGAACAGGTATGGACTGCCGAATCCATTGAATCGGTCAACGCCGTCAACCTTGGTGACGTTGTTCGCGGCACCTCCGAAACGTTCTACGACTTCCCGAAGTCCGCGGTGGCATCGATGCGGAAATCGTGTGAAGTCCTACCCGACGCACGCGCTCGATACAACGAGCTTGCTGACGCCTCGGTCCCCGAACTTCCGCAGGAAGACGGAGCCGACGCATCCGAGGAATACCAACAGGCACAAAAGGATGCGGAGAAGCTCGCTTCTGAGCGCAAGGAGGCCGAGGAGTTCCTTGCTGCCTCCGACAAGTCACTCAAGGCGCAGGAACAGTTCTGCGAAACCTACAACGGGTACGCCGACATCATGTCCGACTACCGCAATGACCTTGAGAACACGATGCCCAGCGCCTTGACCCTCAAGGAGGGCGAGGAAGTCGTGGTCGAAAGCGCCAAGCTCGTATTTACATGTAATGCGTCTGGTGGCTGCCCCAACCTGTACAAGAAGGAGACCCGAGAGCAGTACGCCAAGGCATACGAAGACACCTTCGTCGACTACTTCGACAAGCTCTCCAAACAGTACCAGGACCACTGTTTCGCTGAAGACTTCAAGAAGGTCTGCGAGACCGCTGCAAAGGAATACAAGGCTGCGGCTGACGCGAACCGCGAGCTCGTGGAACACCTGCGTAACACCGAGCCAACACTCGAAGAAGGCAAATCGCTGTACCCGAAGATCCCCGAGATCAGCGACAAGATCGCCCAGGCGGAAGACCAGGCCGACGAGCGTGTGATCAAGAGCTGGAGCGAAGTCGAGCCGAGTGTCACCGGAGCAATGAGCTCAACCGGTAACTCACTCGGTAACTACTTCGATTCACTCCGAGAGACCGCCATTAAGGCCGGAGAAGGGTTGGCTTAAGCAGCGACCCGGCAAGTAGGGGCAGGATGCGGCTAGTAGCGTGCATCCTGCCCCTTATCGGTTCTCGGGCGCCTACTCCCCCAGGTGCCGACGTGCACTCATGGCTCGCTCCGCTTCGCGACGGTCCTGCCGCTCTCGCAGCGCGTGCCGCTTGTCGTATTCGCGCTTACCCTTAGCGATCGCGACCTCGACCTTGGCCCGGCCATCTGAAAAGTACAGTTGCAGTGGCACGATGGTGTACCCGCCTTCGCGGGTCTTTGCCGCGATCTTGTCGATCTGCGCGCGGTGCAACAGCAGCTTGCGCTTACGACGTGGCGCATGGTTATTCCAAGTACCTTGCGAGTACTCGGGGATGTGGACCGCTTCGAGCCACAGTTCGCCGTTCTCGACGTGGGCATAGCCGTCGATGAGGGATGCTCGCCCCTGCCGAAGCGCCTTCACTTCAGTACCGTGGAGCACGATTCCGGCCTCATAGGTGTCCTCAATGAGGTAGTTGTGTCGCGCCTTGCGGTTCGACGCGATCACTTTTTTGCCCTGTTCGCGTGGCATATCGTGCCTCCTTCCTTCAGCAAACAAGTCTCGACGAGAATGCGCAACGCCGTTCCTCACATTCGTAAGGAACGGCACGCAGTAACTAGGTAATTCTAGACGCGCAGATACCGTCGAATCGAAATCGCTGATGCGATCGCGGCAAGCCCAATACCGAGCACGATGATGATTCCCGAAGTAGCCACTGCGTGGGGCCACACCGAGACCAATTGCAGACCCGGGCGCGAAGCCGCTAACTGGCCTTGCACATACCACTGGGTTGTCGCCACCACAGCAAGTGAGGCCATGATCGAGCCGATGAATCCAGCGATCACGCCCTCGAGGATGAACGGCGCTTGGATGAACCCGTTAGATGCACCGACCAGTCGCATGATCCGTAGCTCGCGTCTGCGAGTAAAGGCAGACAGCCTAATAGTGGTCGCGATTAGCAGTACTGCGGCGATCAACATAACCAGGGCGACACCGAATGCTGCCAAGCTGGCACCGTTGAGGACCGAAAAAATTGAGTCGAGGAATGCGCGCTGATCACTGACCAGCTCGACACCGGGCATCCCGGTAATGGTTTGGATGATGATGTCGGAGTCTTCGGGATTCGTGAGTTTCACCCAGAACGTCTGGTTGAGCTGCTCGGGTTTCACGAAGGTGACCATCGGGTCGTCCTTGAACTGGTCTAGGAAACGCTGATAGGCATCGTCACGGCTTTCGAAGTGGACCTCATCAACATACGGCTGGAGCGTTTCCCCGTGCAGCTCTGCTTCGACCGCATCGATCTGCTCGTGCGTCACCTCGCCTGCAGCACAGTCCGGAGACGTCGAGATATCACGACAGAAATCGACGGCAACCTGGGCTTTGTCGTACCAGTAGGTCTTCATCGACTGGATCTGAAACTGCAACATGATCGCCGCGCCGACGAACGTCAACGACACGAAGGTCACCAGGATAACCGAGATCACCATCGAGGTATTGCGGCGCAGTCCCTGCCACATCTCGCCAAAAATGAAACCAAACATCAGCGACCTCCCCGTCCGTCGAGGTCCTCGCCATCATCGTGATACTCATCAGGAAGTCGGCTCGTAGGTGAAGACACCTCTTCAATCCGCACCGAAATGCCCCGATCGGGTGCCGCCACACGCTCAGCCATCGCCTCAGCGATCGTCTGCCGCTTCGCATCCTCGGTAATCTCTGGTGTCTGCGGCGCCTCGTACTTGACGACCTCCGGCGTGTACACACCAGCAGCCTCATCACGAACGATCTCGCCGTCGGACAGTTCGATCACGCGCTTACGCTCTTCGTCAACGATCGAGACATCGTGGGTCGCCATAACGACAGCAGTACCATTGCGGTTAATGCGCCGCAGCACGCTCATAATCTCTCGTGAAGTTTGCGGGTCAAGGTTACCCGTGGGCTCATCGGCAAGCAGAATGGCGGGCTTATTCACCACCGCACGTGCAATTGCCACGCGCTGCTGTTCACCACCGGACAGCTCGTGTGGCATTCGACGCTGCTTATCAACCAAGCCGACCGTTTTCAGCACTTCTGGCACGGCCTGTCTGATCTGTGCCCGCGAACGACCAAGCACCTTCAGGGCATATGCCACGTTCTCGTACACGGTCTTGTTGGCGAGCAGCCGGAAGTCCTGGAAAACCATGCCAACATTGCGCCGATAGTAAGGAACTTTGCGCGACGAAATTTTGCTGAGGTCCTGCCCAAGCACATTCACGTGCCCCTTACTCGGCTGATCTTCAAGCAGGATGTGACGCAGTACCGTTGACTTACCGGATCCGGAGGGCCCAACCAGGAAGACAAACTCACCACGAAGGATTTCAAAAGTGACGTCATTCAAGGCGGGGTGCGACTGTCCCCGGAACGTCTTGGATACGTGGTCGAATCTGATCATGACGTTCATACGCTACGTCGCCCCCGCAGAATTGCAGGGGCGACGCGCGGAATCTCAGCGAGTGTCTAGAGACACACCGCAGCGTTAGTCTTCCTTATCGGTGCCGCGTTTCCACAGGTGGGCGGAGACTGCAATAAGTCCGCCCCACACCGCGAACAAGGAAACCGTCATCATCAAGATGGCTTCACCGGTCATTGTTTCACCTCATTGTTGTCTTGAATAACGGCATGGCGTTCGGTGTTTGTACCGTGAACCCGTGCCTCGTAGAGGGCATCCACGGCGGCGTCCTCCGCGTCCTCGTCAAACTCAATCTGCGCACGCTTCGACCACGGAATAGCGGCGACAACGATCGCGAGCACGAACACCAGCGCAACCATGCCCCAGCCGACGACACCGACGAATTCTGGGTCATAGCCACCATAGGTCTCTTGGGTTTTCGCAATGACGTCGCTGATCAGCATGTAAGCGAGTGCGATCGGCGCGAGGAAACCGACCATCACGATCCACGGCTTGCCAGTCTTGAACGAGCTGAGTTTGTCGAGGTGACGGCTCAGCATTGGCAGCTTCCGGCCGAACCATGCAACTGCAATGATCATGACCAGCGCACCGGCGAGGATGCCGTACTTGTTGATGAATTCGTCAAACACGTCGAGCACGTACAAGCCCGTCGTCGTCGGGAACAGCAACAGCGATACGGTCGCCATCACAACAACCACGATGATGGTAGCGAGTTGGCGGGAGATGGCGAGCTTGTCCCGAACCGAGGCAATCACTACTTCGATGATCGAGATCATCGAAGTGATGCCGGCGAAAAGCAGCGATCCGAAGAACAAGACACCAATGAGTTCACCGGCCGGTGCCTGCGAGATGATCGTCGGGAAGGCTACGAACGCAAGGCCAATACCGCCGTCAGCAACTTCGTTCACCCCAGCACCGCTCGAGTGCGCCATGAACCCGAGTGCTGCGAACACACCGATACCGGCAAGCAGTTCAAACGAGCTATTAGCAAAGCCGACGACGAGCCCCGAACCGGTCAGGTCGCTCTTACGCTTCAGGTACGAAGAGTAAGTAATCATGATGCCGAACCCGACCGACAGCGAGAAGAAGATCTGGCCGACGGCGGCTGCCCACACACTCGGCTTGAGCAATGCTTCCCAGTTCGGAGTAAACAGTGCGTTCAGGCCATCGGTTGCTCCCGGCAACAGCAATGCTTGGACAACCATCACCAGGAACATCACCATCAACAGCGGCATGAAAATCATGTTTGCGCGGGCAATACCCTTATTCACGCCCAACAGCAGAACAGCGAACACGACCAGCCAGATTGCTAGTTGCGGCCAGAAGACTCCGCCGACGAAATCAAAGCCAACGCTGGCTTGCTCATTGAGCTGAAGCACGTCACCGAAGAAGTACCCGTTTGCATCCTCGCCCCATGCTTTCGTCATTGAAAACACGAAGTACATCGCCGCCCAGGCAACAATCACCGCGTAATAGATACCGATGATGAAGCACACCAGCGTCTGCCACCATCCGAGCGTTTCAAACCACCGCGACATTCGCCGCAGCGAAAGTGGCGCGGAACCGCGGTAACGGTGACCGATTGCGTAGTCGAGGAAGAGCAGCGGGATACCCGCGCCCAGTAGTGCGCAGAGATACGGGATGATGAATGCGCCGCCGCCGTTTTCGTAGGCAACATACGGGAATCGCCAAATATTTCCCAGGCCTACCGCTGAACCGATGGCAGCGAGAATAAACAGGTTTCGGGATGCGAAATTCTCGCCGCTACCACGTCGCGTGGTCCGCGTAGATACTGACTCGCTCACTTGTTCACAGTTCCTTCGCAAATGGTGGTGTCGCCTTGCGGCCGTTGCCGACAGACGGATAGCGGTTACGAATCGGTTTGTTGTTGAGTCTTTCGCCAACGGATTCCGGCTGCGATGAACTCATCAATATCCCCATCAAATACGCGATCCGGGTTACCGGTTTCGTATCCGCTTCGCAGATCCTTCACCATCTTGTACGGGGCCAGTACGTACGAACGCATCTGATCACCCCAACTCGCGGTGATGTTGCCAGCAAGTTCTTTCTTCTTGGCTTCATCCTCTGCCTGCTGCTGTAACAGCAGTCGCGATTGCAAGACCCGCAACGCTGCGGCGCGGTTCTGAATCTGTGATTTTTCGTTCTGGCATGACACCACAATTCCTGTAGGAATGTGAGTAATGCGCACTGCGGAATCGGTGGTGTTGACCGATTGTCCGCCGGGGCCGGATGAACGAAACACGTCAATGCGAATGTCGCTATCCGGGATTTCTATATGGTCAGTTTGCTCGATTAGCGGCACAACTTCAACTGCGGCAAAACTTGTTTCTCGCGATCCGGCCGAATTGAACGGACTCATTCGCACTAATCGGTGGGTTCCGGCCTCGGTTGACAGCGTCCCGAACGCGTACGGCTGGTCGATTTGAATTGTCGCGGACTTCACTCCCGCCTGTTCTGCATACGAGGTGTCGAGCACGGTCACCGGGTAGTCATGCTGCTCTGCCCAACGTGTGTACATCCGCATCAGCATCTCCGCGAAGTCTGCCGCATCCACACCACCCGCGCCGGCGCGGATTGTCATCACAGCGGGACGCTGATCAAACTCACCGTCAAGCAGCGTCTGGACCTCGAGGTCTTCGACGACCTTGGTGATGGCCTTCAGTTCGTGCTCGGCCTCGCTCGCCGACTCTTCGTCATCGGCCTCATTCGCCAGTTCAATAAGCACCTCAAGGTCATCGAGTCGCTGCTCAATCGCCGCAATTTTCTTCAGGTCAGCCTGTGCGTGCGAGAGCGCACTGGTGACTTTCTGCGCCTCATCCGGATCATCCCAAAGGTCGGGCGCGGATGCGGCAACCTCAAGTTCGCTGACGCGCGTTTCAAGCGCTTTCGGGTCAAGCACTGCTTTGACGCTCTCAAACGTGCTGCGTAACTGGCCGATCTCAGCGCTGAAGTCGAGGTTAATCATGATTCTTCCAGCGTACCGTTACTGGAATCCCACCTTGGATGCGGCCGTGACGGTGACATCAACACCGTGAGGGAATACCCCCACCGCCAACGGGAGATCCCACTTCGCGCTCACCGTGACTCGAACTTCGTCACCCGCAATCTCCACGGCGGTCACTCGAGCATCGTCGGACTTGTCTGGTAGCGACTCGAGGTAATGTTTTGCCACCTGTTCTGCACTGTGTTCGTTGAGGTGCGCGACGGGACGCCCCGTTGCGTCCAAGTGCACTGTCTCCAACTCAAACGCATCCGCCGCTCTAATTGCCGCCGCGTCAGCGATGGTAAACAGTTGTCTTCTAGCGAGGTAGGCGCTCGCGCTCAGCACGACAACGTACGCGACGACCAGCGCCAGCACGGTGTACCCGAGCATGAGTGGCAGCACTGTGCCGCTATCCTCACGGGCCCGGCTACGCACTGCGGCTGCCAAGGCACGCATTCTCCGCTTCATGACTGCACCTGCGTCGATGGCGAGCGCGGGAAGGTCGCCGAGGACTCAACCGGAATTCGCCAATCGTCATTCAGCAGGCCGACCAGCGGCACCGGTGTGTCAACTCGAACGGTGACGGTGAGCGTCTCCCCCATCGTGTTGCAATCCGCATCCAGAGAGCACCGTACGGTCACATGTGCCCGATCGATAGCAATCCCATGATTCTCAAGCGCGCGATGGATGTGTTCGTTGGCAAGTTCACTGCTACTTGCATCAACCGCCTGCACGCTAAGCACTCGAGCACTATTGCGAGCTGCGCTTTCGGTCGCGAGCGCGGCTTGCTCGAGCTGTACGAGTGCGAGCACCCCATACGCGATTGGGCACAGGATTACGATCCCCAAGCCCAGGAACTCGATTGATGCGCTTCCTCGCTGTGCTCGACGAATGAGTTCGAGCCGTCGGGTGAGCGCCGTCAGGACAGCCGCACCCCACGTCCGACACCACAAACGCTGACGGTTATTCAATCGGCGCACTCGCACTCACCTCAATAACGTCGGGGATCCCTAACGGACCAATGAGCGGCAGTGGTGCGCGCACGCGAACACTCGCCTCGTGTGTGCCGCGTTCCACCGATATGTCGTTAGCGTAGCCTTCGGCAACGGCGGCGTTAATCAAGCTCCGGGTTTGTTCGGTTGCTTCCGCAACGGTGGCGTCACGCAGACCCGCATAGCGCGCGCCCTCAGCAGCTGCGTCGATTAGGGTCACGCGGATGTGGAGGGCAAACGCGACCTGCAGCACCGCCAGCAACAGCATGGTGAGCAAGCTGGTGACCAGCACCCATTCAACCGTCTGCGAGCCTCTGTCGGAGCGAACCACCCGGACAGATCGTGCTCGCCGTAACCAGCCGGTACGCACGATTAGAAGTTCCCGGTGACGCGGTTGACCGCATCCTCAAACACCTGGGTGAGTAGCGGTCCTGCCAGTGCCCAGATGAGGATCACCAGACCGGCAGACATTGCCGCGATCAGCACCCATCCTGGAACATCGCCCCGAGTTTCTGTGCGAACCTTGCGGGTGATTTCGAGCAGCATGGTGACGAGTCGGTGGATGAACGTTTGTAGGGCATTGTTAATGGCACGAATGAACACGGAACTACCTTTCTGTTTGGGATGGGAGTGGGCGGCTAGAACGTATTGGTGAGGACGAAGAAGGAGGGGAATACGGCGAAGAGCACGGTGACAGGCAGGATGAGCAGGACGAGCGTGAACATCATGCGAATTTCGTTGCGTCCGGCGCGCTCCAGCAGATCGCGTTTTTCGAGCACCCGAGCGTCAGCCGCCTGAGCGTGTAAGACGTCGGTAAGCGGGGCACCGCGCTCCATCGCTGTGATGAGGTGATCAGCCGTGCGTTCAAGCGGAATGAATCCGAGTTCGCGCGCGAAGGTGCGCAACGCTCGATCTGTGGGGATGCCGCTGTGGATTTCACGTACGACGCCGGCGAATTCCCGCGCAAGTTCGCTGTGCTCGAGCTCGGCGATGCGCCGCATTGCATCGAGTGTGCCTTCGCCCGCAGCCAGTGCCAAGGTCATGAACTCGAGAATTGATGGAAACTCGCTGGCGATCCGTCGAATCCGGGCGTTCGCGCGCGCTCGCAGGCGAAGATCGCATGCCGCTACGGCGAGAATCCCGCACGCGATCGGGGCCACCAGGAGCAGATTCCAGGCGGCGCCACCACGTACGACCATTGCACTGCCAAGCACCAGCCCTCCGGTGATACCGGCCAGAGCACAGGCGGCTTGCTGCATCCGGTATCGTTCCGGAGCCATATGGATACCGGCCTGCCGGAGTCTGCGCGCAATAGCCTGGTTTGTTCCTACCGTCTCGGTGAGTATGCGCTGGATTCGACTCATCAGCGGCGAAAGCAGCGTGCCGATAACCGGCAGTGGCTCATTCGCCGGTCTTGCTACGTGTTGGCGAGCTTCTTCACTGATATCAACCAGATGTGGCGCGATCGTGTCAACGAGTCGTGCACGCCGAAACAGCGGTGTTGCGCTGAGACAGGCCCAAAGCCCAATTCCGAGAACGCAGGCCAGAACGAAGAGTTGGCCGGTGTGTATGTTCATGCGAACCACCGCTGTTCTTCGGGAAGCCGGCCGAGATAAATCATCAGTCGGTAGGCCATAACCGTGATCACCGCGCCGACGATGATGATGACTGCGCCAAGCGGCGAGTTGTAGGCGAGTGCAGCTTCGGGTCGAGTAAGCAGCAGGGCCAGCACAACCCACGGCGCGGTGACGCCGAGCCGAGCGGCATTGATGACCCAGCTTTGTCGAGCTTCCACTTCGTGACGGGCGCTTTGTGCTTCCCGCAGGTGAGTGCCGAGCGAGCGCAGAATTGGAATCAACTGCGTACCGCCCACTTGGTTCGCCATTTCGAGTGTGACCAATAGTCGGTCGGCGATGGGGTCAGCGAGTAAATCTTTCGCGTTACGTGCCGCGGTTTGAAAGGAGCCGGTTGCTCGATAGGTGTTCGTAAACGCCTGGAAACCGGGGCGTACGGCCTTCGGACCGGTCCGCGCGAGCGTTTCAATCGCATCCGCCAACCCCATACCAGAGCGCACCGAGGCAATGAGCTGATCGATGATGTCCGGCCACAGGGTTCGCAGGGTATGTGCCCGCTTGATCGCTCGTTGCCGCACCGCAAGCGTCGGCAGCCCACCACCCATGACCCCTGCAAGCAGCCCGAGTACCGGGATTCCGCCGAGGGCAGCGGCAACGATGCCACAGGCGCAGCCAGTGAGAACTGACACGGTGATAAACACACCGGGCGTGGTCTGCGACATATCAGCGCGGTGGAGCAGGTCGCGGATGCGGCTTGGACGGTTTGGTGCATCCGAGGGGGTGTTGGGCCACAGCCACACGGACACAATGAGCGCGACGCCGACTCCCGCTAGAACAGCTAGTGCAACTTCAATCATTGCCGCTCCCCCGCAGTTGCTGGCTGCTGACGGCAGCCGTGGGCACGAGTTCGTGATGCTGCCGTCGAAAGAGCGTTTGTGCCTCAATCACTCCGGCATGGACCGCGCCGGTGGGCGCGATGATCTCGGCGACATATCGATGGCCCTGAGCGTTCCGGGCAAGGTGAACGACAAGATCGATCGTGCTCGCGACCGTGGGTACCACGAATCCGGAATCAATATTGCGCCCGGCCAATAGCGGCAATGTGCACAGTTTGATCAACGCGTCTCGGGCAGAGTTTGCGTGGATGGAGCACATTCCGGGAATACCCGAGTTCAGGGCAATCAGCAGTTCAAGTGCTTCAGCCTCACGAACCTCACCGACGATGAGTCGATCGGGCCGCATCCGCAGGGCCTCTTTGACGAGCCGCCGGAGTGTGATTGCGCCGGTGCCTTCGAGCGATTCCTGTCGACACTGCATGGCGACGATATCGCGTGCCACAACATCGAGTTCGAACGTCTCTTCAACGGTGACGATGCGTTCGCTTGCGCCGATGGCGGTGAGCAGTGCACCGATCATGGTGGTCTTTCCGGTGTGCGTGGCGCCGGACACGATGACGTTGTTTCCGGCTCGTACGGCACCGCTCAAAAACGCGGCTGCTTCTTCGCTCAGTGAGGCTCGCTGTACTAGGGCGCCAAGGTCGCGGATGCGGCGAGTGAACTTTCGGATGTTGATTGCGGGGTATTTTCGGGCAATATCGGGGATAACGACGTGCAGTCGCGAGCCGTCCGGCAGCGAGGCATCAACAAATGGGCTGGAGACATCGATGCGCCGACCGGTCGACTGCAGCATTCGATCGACGAGCGCACGCAGCTGTTCGGCGGGGATCACCGTGTCGGTGAGTTCTGTGGTGCCGTTGCGGGCGATGAAGACACGCGATGGTCCGTTCACCCAGATCTCTTCGATCTCGGGGTCGTCCAAGTACTGCTGCAATGCCCCGAAACCGGCGACTTCGGCGAGCACCGCATCCACCGTGTGTTGTTCGGTAACGGCATCGTTGGCGTTACGCGTACCAGATTCAACGGCTAGGGATGCGCGCGCAAAGCCATGCTTGTCGAAGTGACGACGCACTTCCTGCCGAACCAGCTCACGCGTGTGTTTGCTGTTCGGATCGATATCGAGTTCATCGCTACGGACACGGGCACGGACTTGTTCTGCAATGGCGGTAGTGACGGTCACGCGCGCATCATGCCCGACGCAGCTAACCCGCTCCGCGAGTTATCCACAGACCGAGCCGGCACGTATCGCTCGCACAACGCGCTCGCCAGAATTCTTGTGACCACTGTGTGACCACGCGTGCAGTTTCCGAGGCATAAGAATCCCCCTACTTCCCAGTAATTTACTGGCAAGTAGGGGGGGGGATCGTCATTGCGTGCGGAAGGAGGGACTTGAACCCTCACGCCCGAAGGCACAGGAACCTAAATCCTGCGTGTCTGCCAATTTCACCACTCCCGCGGATCACCCAATACTAAGGCAAATCCGGCTCAGGCGTGCACAAGAGCTACAGCTCAAGCATGTCGCGCAGGTATGGCACCAGTTCTGTGAAGGCACGGCGACGGTGGCTCACCGCATCCTTTTCATGCGCGCCGAGCTCAGCGGCCGAGAGCTCCTCCCCATCGGGCAGGAAGATCGGATCGTAACCGAATCCACCTTCGCCGCGAACCTCTCGCAAGATACTGCCGAGCCATGTTCCACGCACCGCCGCCTCGCGGCCATCCGGCAACACCAGCGCCGCGGCAGCGACAAAGGATGCGGTCCGAGCCTCATCGGGCACGTCCTGTAGCTGCCACAGCAAGAGATCGATGTTTTCGCGTTCGTCGCGGGCGGGCCCTGACCAGCGCGCCGAGAAGATTCCTGGCATCCATCCCAGAGCCTCAACGCACAGCCCGGAGTCGTCAGCGATTGCCGGCTGGCCGGTCGCTTCCGCCGCGGCGCGCGCCTTAATGAGTGCATTCGCCTCAAAGGTGAGCCCGATCTCGGCGGGTGCCTCACCGTCAAAGTTCACGAGCTGTAGCTGCGGGAGCTCCGCACCGAGGATTCGTTGGATCTCTTCGAGCTTGTGGGCGTTCTTAGAAGCGAGAACGATGTTGGTGCTCAATTGGCTAGTACCTCCGCTTGCAGCTTGGCCAGATTCGCGTTGCCTTTAGTGGCAAGTTCGAGCAATTGCATGAGTTCGTCCGTGGAGAACGGCTCCTGCTCGGCAGTTCCTTGAACCTCAACGAACTTACCCGAACCGGTCATGACAATATTCATATCGGTATCCGCGCGCACGTCTTCTTCGTACGGCAAATCGAGCATTGGCACACCATCAATAATTCCGACGGACACCGCTGAAATCGAGTCGGTAATGACCTCAGCTTTTCGCGGAACGTGTTTATTGGCCCGCGCCCAATCGACCGCATCCGCCAACGCTACGAACGCGCCGGTAATCGCCGCCGTTCTCGTCCCGCCATCTGCCTGCAATACGTCGCAATCGAGCACGATCGTGTTCTCTCCGAGCGCCTCCAGATCAATCGCGGCACGCAGGGAACGTCCGATGAGCCGAGAGATCTCGTGCGTGCGGCCGCCGAGCTTGCCTTTGACCGATTCGCGTTGCGAGCGCTCGTTCGTAGCACGTGGGAGCATCGCGTACTCGGCAGTCAACCAGCCCTTGCCCTTGCCGGTGAGCCATTTCGGTACACCGGGGGTGAACGAAGCGGTACACAGCACGCGCGTATTCCCAAAGCTGATCAACGCCGAACCTTCGGCGTGTTCACTCCAACCACGTTCGATCGTTACCTGGCGCAGCTCATCGACTGCTCTGCCGTCAGCTCGTTTCGTCATGTCGTTGTAATTCTCCACCTTCGTCATCTCTCTACCTGTAAGTCTGACTCGCCTAAGTATCACGTTCACTGCGAGTCGCAGAAATCACCTGGCCGCACCGAATGCAGCGGCACCTCGATCACCGATCCACCGAATCCTTCACGCGCAACGCTGACACCGCCCGTACCCGAAACGAAACTCCAATTGGTGCGCTACGCATTGATCGAAATCGTACGCGCATCGCTGCTCAGCACACCCTGCCCACGAATTCTTTTATCGTTCCCAAGTACCCTGCAACTATGACCGATGAAACACCAGCTGTCTTGCCCACATCCACAGCACTGCTTACTGATCACTATGAGTTGACCATGCTGGATGCAGCGCTCAAAGACGGCACGGCGCATCGCGATTGTGTCTTCGAGCTGTTCGCCCGCAAACTGCCAAACGACCGACGCTATGGAATCGTTGCCGGGCAGGGCCGCGCGATGGAGCTGCTACAGCACTTTCAGTTCAAGGATGAAGAGCTTGAGTTCCTGCGACAGCAGCGCATCGTCTCGGACCAGACCGTGGATTGGCTCGCGAACTTCAAGTTTTCGGGGTCGATCCGTGGCTACCGCGAAGGCGAAGCCTACTTCCCACACTCTCCACTCATGGAAGTCCACGCGACCTTCGCCGAGGGCGTTGTGCTCGAGACAATGCTGCTGAGCGTGCTCAACTATGACTCCGCTGTTGCTTCAGCAGCCGCGCGCATGGTTGGTGCGGCAGATGGTCGCCCTCTCGCCGAAATGGGCTCTCGCCGCACCGGTGAGCGCAGTGCCATAGCCGCTGCCCGGGCCGCCTACATTGCTGGTTTCTCGGCGACCTCGAACCTTGAAGCGGGTCGCAGCTGGGGCGTGCCAACGATGGGCACCGCAGCACACTCCTGGACGCTGCTGCATGACAGTGAAGAACAGGCGTTCCGATCACAGGTTGCCGCACTCGGGGCCAACACCACGCTACTCATCGACACGTACGACGTGCACCAGGCAATCAACACTGCCATAGAGGTTGCCGGTACCGACCTCGACGGTGTTCGTTTGGATTCCGGAGACCTTCCCGTGCTCGTACGAGAGGTCCGTGAACAGCTCAATGATCTAGGCGCGACGGACACCAAAATTACGGTCACCAACGATCTCGACGAGTACGCGATCGCTGCGCTTGCGGCCACGCCAGTTGACAGCTTCGGCGTCGGCACGAGCGTGGTCACGGGTTCCGGCGCAGTCGCCTCTGGGATGGTGTACAAGCTCGTGGCGCGTAAGGCGGATGATGGCCAGTGGGTCTCCGTTGCGAAGGCGTCACCAGGTAAAGCATCCGTCGGCGGTGCGAAGTTCCCCGTTCGCCGCCGCGAACACGGTGTTGCCTCGGCGGAGCTGATTGCCGTTGGCGGCGAGGCCGTAGGCGATCACGATGACCGCCCGCTGTACGTCAACTACGTCACCAACGGCGTCGTGGATGAACGCTGGCTCGGCGCTGCCGGCGTTACTGCCGCCCGTGAGCACTGTGCGCAGGCTCGAGCGGAACTACCGCGCACCGCGCACCGGCTCGGAAAGGGCGACCCTGCCCTGATCTCGTATTTCGTGCACCCAGACGGCGCGCTGCACCGCATCTAAGGACACGCCGTTTGCGCGAGTGCGTGTACCGACACCTGCGCGGATGCGGCTAGTCGCGCATCATTTCATAGATCTTTTTGCAGTCGGGGCAGATTGGGAAACGGTCCGGGTTCGAATTCGGCAACCACTTCTTGCCGCACAGCGCCCGCACCGGCTTTCCGGTTACCGCGGCTTCAAGGATCTTCTCCTTGCGAACATAGTGCGCGAACTTATCATGATCGCCGTCCTCGACCTGCTCATCCTCGAGCAGCTCCTCAAGTTCGCGATCGAGAACATCGGTGCCGCCGGCAGGATTAGCGGTATCCGGCTGAGAGAACGATACGAAACCAGTCATGGTTCGAGTGTACGCATCGAAACACGACCGCTAGTAGCTTTGCGCAAAGGTCAGCAGCGCAGTTCGCCGTGATTCAAAGATCCGACCACCCACGAGGATGCCGATCGTGATCGCGACCACGGCCGTACCGAAGCCGGCAGCGGCCGCGAGCCATGCATCCGCCACCGACTGCCCGGTAATCGCCTGCCATGCAAGCCAAGCGACTGGCAGACACAGGGCCACCTCAATGAGCAACGCGAACGGCTGCCACACCACCGCGCTCCCCCACGAACGAACCGGTTGCGAGAACGGTGAGTCGCCCGGGCGCGCCACCGGGTACGGCGCAACGGTGGACATGATCGACGACCCACCGACCGTAGTACCGAGCACTGCAATCGACACGGCAAATACCCCGATTGCCGTGACCTGATCATGCAGTGCTAGCCCCAACAACAGCGCACCTACGAGCGAAACGATGGTGCCAGTAACGAGCGTGGGAATCGCGCGACCGGCACGGTCTGCCCGGCCCGGTAACCCACCGGTTACGTGCACCCAGAGCGCCGTGAAATCGTATGCGGTGTCATTGTGCAACGCCCATCCGAGACACATTGCAAATAGCGGCAGCAGGAACAAGCGCAGCACCTCGACTGGCGCCCCACCAACCCACACCGGGAGCAGTAGCACCGGCGGTAACACGATGACTGTACCCAGCAGCACTTGATACCGGGCATCGCGCAACCAGGCGATCCAGGTGCGCGCTGCAATATTTCGTGTCGCCGAGCCAAGCGCAAATCGAAACGCACCGAATCGAACCCGGCCGCCATACTGCGTGCGGAACATGACGGTGCGGCCGGCTCGTGTTGCAAGCACTACGTCCGTTACCCACAAGAGCACCAGCAAGGCGCCGTTGACGGCCAGCACCACGAGTGGATCGGCACCGTAGCTCGCGAGGAAGACGTTCGCCACCGGAACCAGAGCCAGAACCTCGAACGTTGCCGAGGACTCTTGCGCCAATGCATCCTGCCATGGCAAAAGCCACCCCGCGGCGATCAACACGACAAGGAGCATGAGGAGTACGTACGTGACCGCCGCCCGCCCCTCACGGGCGATGTGCCGTTCGGTGAACCATCTTCCCGTTCGCGTTCCAAGCCGCCACAACATGACCCATTGCAGCCATGCCAAGACGACCACGGCGATTGCAAACCAATGCTGAGCGGCGATGCCGATGAGCACTGCCATGGCCGTGTAGGGAATCAGGGCAAACAGAGCCGGAAGCGTCAGGTGTGCTGCGAGCAACGTTGAGACCGCCAGTCCGGTCGGTCTTCCGGATGCGATCGCTAGGGCGCGATTGTCAAGCGCGTCGGCAGGGTTGCCGCTGAGTCCGAGCGCGAATGCACCGAGGGCGAGCAGGAGCGCGAGCGCGATCACCCAAACCGGTTGGAAAGCGGCGGGAATGACGCGTAACGCGAGCACTGCGAGCGTTCCCAGGACCGTGAATACGAGACTGCCGCCCGCAAGCGTTCCGGCCACAGCTCGAATCTGTGAGCCGCCCTCCAGACCGCGGGCGATCGTCTGCCAACTCAGCCGAACGAGATGCCTAACCAATCCAGTCCCTCCGATGTTGACGGCCCGTGCACAAGCTCACGGAAACGTTCTTCCAGCGACCGATCACCGCGAACATCATCGACGGTGCCTTCTGCCAGCAGCTGACCTTCAACGATCAGCGCGACGTGATCGCACATGCGCTGCACAAGATCCATGGAGTGGCTCGACAGGATCACCGTGCCACCGCGGTCTACAAACTCGTGTAGTACCTGCGTCAGTGTCTGCGCAGATACCGGGTCGATGGACTCGAAGGGTTCGTCAAGCACGAGCAGATCTGGCGCGTGGATGAGGGCGGATGCAAGTGCCAGTTTCTTACGCAGGCCCCCGGAGTAGTCGACAACCAGCCGGTTTGCGACGGCACGCAAATCGAACGCGTCCAGCAGCTGATCCGTGCGCGAGGTGATGTCGTCAGCGCTTACTCGGCGAACCGCACCCACATACGCGAGGTACTGAGCGCCGGTGAGTTGTTCGAACATGCGGACTCGATCGGGGAGGATTCCGATTCGTTCCTGGGCTTGCACACGGTCTCGCCACACATCAATGCCGAAGAGTTCGACGCTGCCGTGCGTTGGTGGCAGCAGGCCCGAGATCATCGAGAGCGTAGTGGTCTTCCCTGCACCATTAGGCCCCACAATGGCAGAGAATGACCCCGCAGGCACGGTGTAGCTCAACTCGTTGACCGCGGTAACCGAGCCGAATCGTTTGGTGAGATCCGCAAGTAACAGCGCTTCCCCGCCGTGCTCCTGGTCAACACTCGAAACGATGTTGTCAGCGATAGGGTCGCCGTCAACGTCGCTCCCTACATCACCGTGAGTTGGCATTTGAGGGGGATGTTCTTCCGTCACGTTTATTCCGATTCTCCTTATGTCTTGTCCGCCACAGACGCTGGCCGGGATACATCCACTCGATACTGGCGTACACGCAACGCTGGGTTCTGCTCTCGTGCGGCAGCAAGGCCGTCATCTGACAACCAGGCTACCGCTATGCCCGCATCCGCTCCGACCGACGCCAAAACGACTCCTCGAGGATCAAGGATGCTGCTGTGACCGACTGCGTTTGGTGCAGGCTGGTCGGCGGCCACGACATAGCTGATGTTCTCAATTGCTCGAGCCGATAACAATGTCTGCCAGTGCGCTTCCTTGAGCGGCCCTGTCGCCCACTGCGCGGGGATAGCAAGTACCGTCGCGCCGGCGTCGATGAGCCGTCTGCTGGACTCCGGGAACCGCAGGTCGTAGCAGGTCTGTAGTCCGACACGGAACCCGCCAAGCTCGAACACGGCGGCCGCCTGCTCCGGCTGGCCGGGCGCCACCCACTTCGATTCGCTAGAACCGAATGCGTCGTAGAGATGCACTTTGCGATATTTGGCAGCAACTTCACCATCAGGGCCCATTGCGAACACGGTGTTGAACGGGCGCGATTCGGATGCGCCTTCGGGCGCTTCCAACATCCCCGCCACGACAGTGAGTTCATACTCGCGCGCCACCTCGCGCACGACAGATACGAACTCGCCGTCAAACGGCTGAGCGACCGCACGCATCCATTCCCCCTGTTCAGGAGCAAACCCGGATGCGTACTCTGGGCAAACAAGCAACGACGCTCCGGCCCGTCTCGCCTCTTCAGCGGCGCGCACCAATAACCGAATATTCGCGCCGTAGTCGAGTGTTGGAGCATATTGCGCGGCGGCCGCGCATATCCGGGAATTCATATGACCACCCTATGAACATGAACCCAAAAGTTTGATGATTAGCCCGCCAAAGCGACGGGATTGTTATGACGCACCATACGTGTCTTGTCGCGTTCGTTTTTTCCGACTAGCGTCATGATCGTGCGGCATATCGGATGCCGCAACCGCCGGAAGGGAAACCCATGCCCAAGTACGCAGTACTCGTTCGATATGAAGTGATTTCTGGTCTGATCATCGACGCTCAGGATGAGGACGAGGCCAACGCTATCGCCCGCGATTACGAAGCAACGGTGCATGAGGAGACCGAAGGCACGGAATCCGTCACAGTCACTGAGCGCATTTGGGGCGGCGGAACGATCACTGTTGAAGCGGCCGACGATGAAGACGACGCCGAAGACCTCATCGAAGAATGGCTCGACCAGATCGAAACCGACGAAGAACTTGACGATGACGACGACTACGAGTTTGACGCCGACGAGGACGACGCCGACTTCGATGAAGACGAGGACGACCTTGAGTTTGTAGACGACGTCGATGACGACGAGGACGATAGCGACTCGACGCGTCGATAGGGCGTAACAGCGGATGCGGGGCGGACCATCTGGCCGCCCCGCACTGTCTTGTCACCTCAACAGTCGTTGTTGTTAGCTCAACAGCGCCCGATCATCGATCACGACATCCTTGATCTTGGCGAACCGCTCCATCAGATCGGCAACCGTCGTCGCTGCTTTCTGTTCGCCAGCAACCTCGTAGATAATCCGCCCCTCGTGCATCATGATGAGTCGGTTACCCAGGCGAATTGCCTGCCCCATATTGTGGGTCACCATCAGCGTCGTCAACCGTTCCTGAGCGACGATGCGCTCGGTGAGGGCGCTGACGTGTTCGGCGCGTGCCGGATCGAGCGCGGCAGTGTGCTCGTCGAGCAAGAGAATTGCCGGCTTCGTGAACGCTGCCATCAGCAGCGATAGCGCCTGTCGCTGACCACCCGAGAGCAGCCCAACCTTCGCAGTCAGCCGATCTTCAAGGCCGAGCTCGAGAGTGGCCAACTCGTCCCGGAACTGTGTTCGTCGAGCGCCAGTGATACCGATCTTCAGTCCTCGCGGCTTGCCCCGACGCAGCGCCAGTGCGAGATTCTGCTCAATGGTGAGATCAGGTGCGGTCCCCGCCATCGGGTCTTGGAACACTCGCCCGATGTATCGCGCGCGGCGGAAGTCCGGCATCCGAGCGACCGATTTGCCGTTAATGACAATGTCTCCGCTATCGATCGGATAACGACCGGCCACGCTATTGAGCAGCGTCGACTTACCGGCACCGTTCGAGCCGATGACCGTGACGAAGTCCCCCTCATCCAACCGGAGCGACAAATCGATCAGTGCTCGCTTTTCGTTCACAGTTCCGGGGAAGAACGTTTTCGATATCTGCTGTGCATCAAGCATTACTTGGCTCCCGTCACCGTAGCGTCCTTGGCGTTCGCAGCGCCTGCATCCTGAGGCTGGCCCGCGACCGGCTCTCGGTTCCGCCAGGGAACCGCCACCCGCATCCGGCGAACTATGCCAAGGCGAGGAATGACCAGCGCAATCACAACAATTACCGCCGTGATCAGGCGAACGTCGGTATTACTCAACCCGGCCGCAATGGCCCAGAAAATGATGAGCCGGTAGAGCACCGCACCAACGATCACTCCGAACGTGCCCAACCAAACCCGGCTGTTACCGAAGAACGCCTGCCCCAGAATGACCGACGCCAAACCGATCAGGATCAGACCGATACCCATACTGATATCCGCCCCACCCTGATACTGCGCCACGAGTGCACCGCCGAGCGCTACCAGGCCGTTGGAGAGCGCAAGTCCCAGAATCTTCTGATTGTCGGTGTTCACGCCGAATGAGCGGATCATTTGCTCGTTATTACCGGTTGCCTGGACCGCAAGGCCACGGTCCGTTGCTAGGAACCAGTCGATCACCAGCTTGATCACGACAACACCTGCAAACAGAATCGCAACGCTCCCCCAGGTGCCGAGCAGGTCGGCCCTGCGCAGAACTGAAAACAGGCTTTCACTGCTACGCACACCGACATTCGGTGTTGACGGTTGATCGATCGCGATCCCCATAATGCGTAGATTGATCGACCACAGCGCGATCATGGTGAGAATTCCTGCAAGCAAACCGTCAATCTTGAGCTTTGTGTGCAGCAACCCGGTTATTGCACCCGCGACCATACCGGCAGTACATGCGGCTGCCATGGCGAGGATGGGGTTGACTTCTTTCGTCAGCAGGACTGCGACAACTGCTGCGCCGGTGGTGAACGAACCGTCAACCGTGAGATCGGGAAAGTTCAGCACCCGGAAGGTGAGATAAACGCCGAGCGCTACCACTGCGTACAGCAGGCCGAGTTCGATTGCAGGTACCAAGTGATTCTCCAGGGATGGTGGTGGCCACCGATCATTTCGGTAGCCACCTGGGGTGATGGGATGCGCGACGGTTTACTTGTCGATCACGGTCGCGGCCCGGTCGAGGAGTTCCTTCGAGAACTCGAGCCCAATTGTTGAGGCGCTCTGCTTGTTGAGCACGAGGTCGAACTCCTTCTGCGATTCCACCGCCATAGTGGCCGGGTCACCGTCCTCGGTGAGCAGCCGAATCGCCATCTCACCGGTTTGCTCGCCGAGTGTGCGGTAGTTCAGCCCTACGGTCGCGGTAGCCCCCGCCTCAACCGAGTCGGTGTCACCGGTAACCACCGGAATCTTGCGTCCCTCAGCGTAGGTAAGCACCGAGCTCAGGCCGGAAATCACGGTGTTGTCGGTGGGAATGTACAGTGCGTCAACGTCGCCCAGTGATTCGAGTGCGGTGGGCACCTCACCGACGTTGGCGACGGTTGCCTCCTTCAGCTTCAGACCAGACTTCTTCGCTTCTTCCTTTGCGATGTCGACCTGGATACGAGAGTTCACCTCTCCGGACGAGTAAATAACGCCTACGCTCGCGGCCTCCGGTTGAATCTCCTTGATTAGCGCAACCTGATCAGCAACCGGGTTGAGGTCCGTGGTACCGGTCACATTCGAACCGGGCGAGTCAAGCGACTCAACAAGGCCTGCCTCCACCGGATCCGTAACCGCAGTGAACAGCACCGGCACCTGTGTGATGGCAGTAGCCGCCGACTGCGCAGCCGGCGTAGCAACGGCGAGCACGAGATCAATGTTCGGATCCGATGCGAAGCTACTCGCAATCGTCGTTGCCGTGGCCGCTTCGCCGTTGGCTACCTGTACGTCAAACTCAGCGTTGACGCCAGCCTTCTCAAACGCTTCTTGGAAACCCTCCGTGGCCGAATCCAGCGCGGGGTGCTGCACGAGCTGCACGATCCCGACCTTGAAGTCACTATCTCCACCGGCATCCCCGCCGGCGGCACAACCGCTGAGCAGCAGCGACGTTGCTGCGATCGCACCGGCAGCAAGTCTTGTGCGCTTCCGCATCTTCGAACTCCTATTGACTAAACTGTTTCCCTGCACCGCAGTTACGACATGCAAATTTCACAGCTTTTTGAACAAAATCGCGGAGATAGCTTACAACTTGCAAAGTCGCTTGTGAACTGACCACCTTAGGAGAGTCGAACCTTGGACCGCTTGGACTACCAAATCGTCGAGCACTTTACCCAGCATCCGGGCACGAGTGTACTGGCAGCGTCCAAAGAACTTCGTGTCGCGCGACCAACCGTACAGGCGCGCCTCAACAGGCTCCGCGAGCAGGGCATCCTGGTCGCCATCTTGCCGAAACTCGCTCCCGAACCAATGGGGTACTCGGTACAGGCCATGGTGATGGCACAGGTTGACCAGTCTGCATGGCAAGGCTCGCTATATGACAAGTTGTTAGGTATCCCCGAGGTTGTTGATTGCTTCACGATGGCCGGCGAATGGGACCTGCTCATCCGTGTGGTTGCACGTTCTAACACCGACCTGCAACGCGTTATTGATGCCATCGGTGCGCTCGATCACATTGAGCGCACCACGACGTCAATCGTGTTACGAGAGCTCATCCGCGACCGTATGTTGCCGCTGATGGACGCCGCAACCGAGCGGCACGACGCATGAGCGACAAACCTGTGAGCATCCCGCGTGAATCGGCGCTCTACTCCCCCATCCGTACCGGTACATTCCGAGTGAGCGATGGCCGCTGGCTCCAATGGGCCGAGTTTGGCCGCGCCGGCGGTGTGCCAATTGTTTCGTTTCACGGGGCCCCGGGGTCTCGCGGCGAGGCTTCGATGTACGGTCCGGCCGCGCACCACTTCGGTGCTCGGGTGATTGCACTTTCACGTCCCGGGTTTGGCCAATCGACACCCCAACCGGGCAGGTCGCTTTCGGGATTCATCGACGACACTCGCGATTTCCTGGACGCTGAGGGTATCGATCACGTTGGCGTGACCGGATACTCCGCTGGCGGCCCGTATGCTCTGGCGGCAGCTGCGTTGCTGGGCGACCGGGTGGTGTCAGTAAACCTTTTGGCGCCCGTCGCTCCTCCATCCATGACCGGCATGCTCCCCGGGCCGAGCATCCCGCTCATCGCTGGTCAAGCTGTCCACTCGCAGATTGCCAAATATCTCCCCGCAACGCACCAACGGTTTCTACGACTCAACAGCCGGTCGGTGCGCGAGTTGGGGCTTCCGGATGTGAGTGGGGCTGCGTTCCTTGAATCGGTTCGCGCCGCGTTTACGCACGGGCCGCGCACGGTGCTGCAGGACTGGGCGCTCACATTTGGCAGGTGGGATTTTGACCTCGAGGCGCTGCAAAACCGGCCGATTGATATCTGGCAGGGCAAGCGAGACCTATCGGTGCCATGGCGCGGTACCACCCGGATGGCGAAGCACCTTCCCGGAGCACGAGTTCATCTCGATGCACGGGCGAACCATTTTTCGGTGTTTACCTCGCACGCTGATGAGTCGATAGCAGCACTCACAGCCGCATTACGGCTGCGATAGTGCTCTTGTTCGCAGACTCTTTCCCTAGGCTGAAAGCATGAATGCCGAGTCATCACACGGATCGCATCCCCACCTACAAGCAGTCGTTGCCGAACCGCAAGCGGGCGACGATGCTCAGCCGACCGGTGGCGACGATCGTCTCGTTCGTCAGCTGGATCGGATCTTGAAAGTCCAGCAGCCGGCAGCGGCAGCAATGGCCCGGCGGATGCGCCGCCAGAACCCGCAGGCAACGCCGGCACAGCTGATGGCTGGAGCTGATCGATGGTTTCGACGCACCGCTATGGGAACTGGTGCCGGAGTCGGTGCAGCAGCCGTTGTCCCGGGCATCGGCACCGCCACCGGTATTGCGCTTGCGGGTGCGGAGATCGTCACGTTTTTTGAGCTCACGGCGCTGTATGCGCTAACGATGGCAGAGCTCGCGGGCGCTGCCACCGGCGACCCGGAGCGAGCGCGCACGCTGGTAATGGCGATCATGCTGGGGGAACGTGGCCGCGCCCTGGTCATGGAAGTTGCTCGTAACCGCACGCCCGCGGCGCTGATGAGCTCTCCCTTTTGGGGAGGTCTGATCACCAGCTCAATGCCGTCATTCACGATGGGCGAGCTCGGGCAGCGGATGCGGCGTGCGTTTGTCCAGCGGTTCACGAACCGCCAGGCGACTGGCGCCGTCGGGAAGATCATCCCCTTTGGCATCGGCGCTGCGGTCGGCGCGTTTGGGAACCGGGCGCTGGCGAACGAGGTGATTCGAACCGCCCGCAGTGCCTTCGGCAATGGCCCAGAGCATTTCCGCGGCGCACTCAGCGACGAAGCCCTCGCCGCTCGCGATGCATCCCGAGCTCTGTCTGACAAGTCAAAGGACCTGTCTGTTAAGTCAAAGCCGAAGCTGCGCGCGCTGCTGCCGGGCAAGCAGCGGTCCCGCGATCAGGGCGAGTAGCACCGTCAAATCGCTCGGTCATCGATAGCATTGGCGTATGACGCACGATGACGTTCGTTGGCTTTCATGGCAGGAGCAGGCCGTTTGGCTACGCATACTGGCGGTGTTGGAGCTGCTACCGAGCACGCTCGATTCGCAGCTGCGCCGGTCAGCAAAGCTGACACTTACTGAGTACTACGTGCTCGCGATGCTCTCCCACCATCCGGGCAAACGACTCCAGACGAAACAGCTCGCTGTTCGCACCAATACAACCCTGTCGCGGCTTTCCCGAGTAATCACCAGGCTAGAGAGCGAGGGCCTCGTCGCCCGGGCTGCAAATACCGCCGACGCACGAGCCACTGATGTCGTCTTGACCGAAAGCGGATTGGATCGTCTCGGTCAGGCGGCACCGGAGCACGTTGCGCTCGTGCGCAAGCTGATCTTTGACCCGCAGGATGCTTCTGGGACAGCTGATCTCCTGCGCGTCACGGAGGCGATGTTGAACGTCCTTGATCCGGACAAACGGATGCACCGCGATCCGATCCAGGCACTGTTGCCGCCCGGAGAAGACGCTGTTCGAGATGAAGACTCAGAACCACCAGCGAAACGCTGACCTGCCCGGAAACGAAAAGAGCGGCATCCGCACTAGCGTGGGACGCCGCTCTTAGTACCCGTTAGCGGGCTGGCAGCTTACTTGTTGCCGTTGGTGAGGTTGTTGAAGCCGTCCTTAACGCCCTCAACACCCTGCTTGATCTTCGAGGAGAGCTGGTCGCCCTGGCCCTCGTGCTTGAGGTCCTTGTTGTCGGTAGCTTCGCCGGCCTTTTCCTTACCCTGACCGATGAGTTCTTCAGCCTTGTTCTTTGCGTCGTCGATGAAACCCATGAAGTGCCTCCTAGATTGTTGGCGTGTTCTGCGGTTGCAGTGGTGCAAGCCAAACAAAGGAATCTGTACGCCACACTCAGACTTCTGTTTTACCCCGGTCTCTACTGGGTAATGTCTTCTTGAGCCGACCGCATCCGACGCTCACGCCAACGCTGAACCATGGCCTCCACATCTATCAGTGGCGCCATGATGGTTCGCGGTAGTTGTGGGTCCGGATGCAGCCTGTTGTGTTTTACGCGACGGTTGTAGTCGCGCAGGTGCTCGCGTACGGCTTGCTCGTCGGGATAGTGCAGCAGCGAGTCGGGGAATTGCTGCGCTTCTTTACGAAGCCCCAGCACGGTCGGGGCAGTTGCGAGTCCGTCGAGGCCCTCGCGCTCCAGGTATTGCTGAAGCCAGCGCTCTTGGGTGAAGGTGCCGGTCTGTGGCAGTGGCTTTCCCGAGCCTGCGAGGTTGTCGAACGCACCAGAATCGATCGCGGCTTGGATGCGCTCTTCCGCCATGCGTTCCGCGAAACTGCTCATGGCCGAAGTGTATTGCTTCAACCGGCCGGCGTCAGCAAGGTGAAGTTGTGGTCGCGCGGGGTACCGACGAAGTGTATTTCTCAAGCGGCCGGTGTCACAGCAAGGGATGCGTCTGAAATGCCGCATAATCCCTACGCCTGGCGCCCCATCCGCGCCCCTTCCGCGCCGCCTTTCCGCGTTGGGGCCCAAAATGCACACTCAGGGACACGCCAACCGTGCAAAGCAGGCCCCAACACTGCACAACTCCACACGTTGGGGACCCAAACGCACACTTACCGTGCCGCGCCCTCCCCATCCCATCCGCGCACCTTCTGCCGCACACAGCCCGACGCAACACCGCCCCTTCGCGCGACCCCTTTCCGCGACACCTCCCCTTCGCGCGACCCCTTCCACCACGCCCCCTGCTTTCCGCGTTGGGGCCCAAAATGCACACTTAGGGACGCGCCAACCGTGCAAAGCAGGCCCCAACCCTGCACCACCCCACACGTTGGGGCCCAAAACGCACACTTAGGGACGCCACAAGTGTGCGAAGTGGACCCCAACTCGGATGTGGGGATGTGGGGATGTGGGGATGTGGGGATGTGGGGATGTGGGAGGAAGGGTGGCAGGCGAAGCGTAGGCGCAAGGGCGCGCGGCACCAGCAAGGCAGCGGCAACCCAGGCAGGAAAAGGTCCAGGCCCTGACCAGATTTTTCCTGGTCAGGGCCTTAATTGGTTGCGGGGGCAGGATTTGAACCTACGACCTCCGGGTTATGAGCCCGGCGAGCTACCGAACTGCTCCACCCCGCGGCACGAGCAACAACGTTACCAGGTGTTCACGTGGATGTCTAGTTTCGGCAATACAGCGATCGCCGCGGGGCGTTGCGCAGCATCCTCCGCGCACAACCACCCCGCGACCAAATGGCTATCCCTTCTTCTTCGCCTCCGTGGCACGCTCCAGCGCTTCCGTCATGCGCTTATCCGCTTCAGCCGCCTTCACGAGGTCACCCTCCTCATACGCCTTGGTACGCTCCTCCAGCGCCTGCGAGGCCTCATCCAGTGCCTGCTCCACCTCGCTCGAAGCAGAACCAGCGCCGGAACCACCATTTGCCGGCGGTGCGCTCGGTGTCGGCGAAGGCCTCGGTTTCTCGCCCTCTGCGCCTTCGTCTTCCGGAATGTCCTGCTCGTTGTCGCCACCGGTCTCTGGCACCACCGCGTTCGGATCCTTCGGCGTCTGATCGACGTCCTTGTCACCGGCGGCCGCGCCCGCATCCCCTCCAAAGATCTCATCCAGGGCCGTGTTCAGCGTGTCCTCGAAGGCGATCTTGTCACCGAACGCCACGAGCACGCGGCGCAAGAGCGGGTAGCTCGTCTCACCGGTCGAGCGAACATACACGGGCTGCACATACAGGAAGCCATCGCCAACCGGAACCGTGAGCAAGTTACCGCGCTCAACCTTCGTCTGGCCACGCTCAAGCAGCGCAAGCTGGTTAGCGACCTTCTCATTCGAGGTGAAGATGTTCTGCACCTGACCCGGACCGTTTACCGAGTCATTCTGCACGCGCAATAGCGTGAGCCGGCCGTAGTCATCCGAAACCTTACCGTCCTCCTTCCCGGCATTCGCGTTCGCGGCCAAGTAACCGGTCAGCACGTTTCGAGTGCTATCACCAGCAACCCTCGGGATGAAGGTTGAATAGATCGAGAACGCCGGATCCTGTCCGGGCATTTGCATGGTCAGGTAGTACGGCTGCTGCGGCATCTTCGTCTGCGCGCCCGAAACCGGGTCGGCAGGCAGCTGCCACGCATTCGTTTGGTTGTAGTACTCCCCCGCGTCCGTGACGTGGTAGGTCGCGAGCATCTGACGCTGTACCTGGAACATGTCCTGGGGGTATCGCACGTGGCTGAGCAGATCACCAGACATCTCCGTGATCGGCTGCAGCGTGTTCGGGTACACCTTCTGCCAAGTCTGCAGGATCGGATCCTCGGTGTCCCACGCATACAGTTTTACGCTGCCGTCGTAGGCGCTCACCGTCGCCTTCACCGAGTTACGCATGTAGTTCAGAGCGGCGCCGCCAGCACCCTCGCCCTGCCCGGTCGAAGCGCCCTCCACCGAGGTCCGCGTCGCGTACGGGTAATCGGCGCTGGTGGTGTAACCATCAACAATCCACACGAGCTCACCGTCAACAACTGAGGCATATGGGTCGCCGTCAATGGACAGATACGGAGCCGCTGCCTGCACTCGTTCGACAGGGTGACGGTTGTAGAGAATCTGCGATTCGGGATGGATCTGGTCCGACAGCAGGATCTGTTCCGACTGGAATTTGATCGCGTAGGCGAGCCGGTTAAACCAGTTCCCAAGCGATGGACCACCATCACCCGTAAACGTGGTGTACGTCTGGTTCGCCCCATCCTCACCGGAAACGTGATCGAACTCGACAGGCTTGCTGCCCTCTGGCGCACCAACAATGGAGTATTCCGGCGACTGCTCACCGAAGTACACCTGCGGCGTAAAGCTCTCCAATGCGCCTTCCTGCGGCATTCCCGCGGCGAAGAACACCGGCTGACCGTCTGGCCCACGCTGCGAACCGTATGCCGAAACCAAACCATATCCGTGGGTGTACACGATGGTGCGGTTCACCCACGACGACCGCGAGTCATTCCCCAGACCGTCGATGTTGATCTCGCGAACCGCCATCACCGCATCCTGGGTCTTGCCGTCAATCTCATAACGGTCGAAGTCAAGCTCGCGCGGGAACTGGTAGTAGGTACGTTCCTGCTCAAACTGACGGAACGTATCCGACACCAAATCCGGGTCAAGAATACGAATATTCGCCGTGGTCTCCGCGTCCTCGCGCAGCTGACCGGCATCGGCCGTGGTGACGCCCGCATAGGGTTTCTCCTCGACCTTGTCCAGACCGTACGCAGCGCGGGTGGCATCGATATTGTGCTGAATGTATTCACGCTCGAGCTGCTGTTCGTTCGGCCCCACTTGCAGGTTCTGCACAATCCACGGGTACCCCATGCTGGTCACCAGACCAACGACCAACAGGCTGCCAACGCCGATGAACGGCAGTCGCCAGCGGCCGGCAAATGCGGCAAAGAGGAAGAGCAACGCCACGATCACCGCGGCTCCGGCAAGGATGGTCATACCGGGGATGCGGGCATGGACGTCGGTGTACAGGGCACCGGTCCAGCGGCCGTTACTGGATGTGAGTGAGTTGTACCGGTCGAGCCAGAACGATGCGCCCTGTGCGGTAATAAACACACTCGCAGTAATCGCGATCTGGATGCGCGCAGCCTTCGAAATGACGATGTCTGAGCCGGTGATTCGGATGCCGCCGTAGAGGTAGTTCACCGCGATGCTGAGCACAAAGCACAGCATCGCGATCGCGCTCACGAACGAAACGACGCCACGCAGGAACGGCAGCTCGAAGACATAGAACCCAACGTCATGCCCGAACGTCGGATCGGTCTGGCCGAACGGTGTGCGGTTGAAATAGGTGAGCACTGTGGGCCACGCAGTCGCGAGCGCGAACGCCCCGTAGATACCAAAAAGGACCGGCACCGCAATGAATACGAGTCGACGAATGGGTTCGAGCATCCGCTGATACTCGTTGAGTTGCTGGGAGAGCTTTGCGTAGGTGGGCCGGTTTCGCCACGCCAACCAGATGGTGATGAATGCGGGCACCGCCACCGCGATAAGCCCGAGCACGAACATCACGCCGGCGGCGATCCAGCGAGTGAACAGCACGCTCGAGTAGCCGAGCTGGTCGTACCACAACACATCCGTGTACACCCCGGAGAACCAGAAGAATGCGGCAATCAGCACACCGACGACTGCGAGGGTGATTAGCAGCGGCAGTAGCGGCCGTGTTGTTTTGGAGCCGGCAGCACCGGATGGACGAGATGAAGGAGTAGTAGTGCTCACGAAAACCCTGTCGTTGCTGTGTTGCTCACCGCCGGTAAGCGGCCAATAGCAGCGCGTACCGGTGTTCTGACCATGCTACCGAAGAGTGCGACGTGCCGGCGCACCAGTGCTTACCGTTGCCTTGCCCGATCCTGGGTGCCGCCTATGCTTGCGGGATGCCCGCATCCACGGCTTGCTGACAGGAACGAAGCCCGTCAACCTCATCGCGTCCGGCGGCTTCAACGGTGTTCAACGCTTCGTCGAGGTTCTTCACTGCGTATGTGGGGATCTCCGTTGGCGCTCCGGTGCCGATTGCTTCAGCGCAATTGGATTCCGGCACCAAAAAGTAATCGGCGCCCATTGCTACGGCCGCGTGATACTTCTGGCGCACTCCCCCGATTGGGCCGATGTCTCCCGTCGGTGTAATGGTGCCGGTCGCCGCCACGTTCTTGCCGTTGGTGAGGTTGCCGGGGGTCAACAGGTCGTACACGGACAGTGCGAATGTGGTGCCGGCCGAGGGGCCTCCTACGTCACCGAGTTCGATGTTCACGTCGATCGGAAACTTCATCGAGTACTGCAGCACGATGCCCAGCAGCGGCCGTTCGCTGCCGTCGTCGAGTTTGGTGACCTTCGGGGTGATTTCGACGGTTTGTTCTTTTCCGTCGCGCTCAACGACAACCGGGGTGGGCTGCGGTTTCAGATCGAACCGGGTGGGGTCGTCCATATCGGCCACTTTCTGGTCGCCGACGGAAATCACGCGGTCACCGGGCTGCAGTTTGCCCGCAGCGGCCGAGTCGGCGGTGACTTCCTGGACTACGACTTGGTGCTGTACCTCGTATCCGAGCTCGTGTAGTGCGGCAGCGATAGCGGTGTCCTCGGACTGAACCATCATCTGGGTCGTGTACTGGTCACGCTGCTCGATCGTTACGCCCTCGGGGTAGTACAGTTCGACGGGTTTCACATCGCGCGCTGGGTCCGCCCACGCGCTCATCACTTCAATCCAGCGCGGTTGCGATTGCGGGTTGCCGGCGACGCTCACGGTCATAACAAATAGCTGCCCCGCATCCGGTCGATACTCGGTGGCGCCGGAAATATCGATCACCTGCCGGTCAACGTCCTTGCCATCCTCGTTGATTGTTGCCTCGCCGATCGCGTTGAATGCGGGTCCCGGTGAGCTAATGGCGTATGGCGTGGGCAGAAACGCGAACGCCGTCAACAGCACGACACCAGCACTGAGACACCATTTGCCTAGCCGTTCACGCGATACCCGTTTTGTGGTTTGCGGATGCGATCCAGCGGCGTTGTGCGGCTGAGTGGTGGTGTTCGAAGGGTCGGTTTCCATACAGACTTTCAACATAAGCGCGATGCGCGCGGCAAGTGCCAGGCATGCGGTGATTCGCTAACAGTGAACCACGCCGGCCGCTGGGAGCGGCGCGATGGTGCGCTCGATACTGTAGAACGACGCGCTGAGAGGAGTGCCGCAATGACCGAGCACAATAACGCTGGATCAGACAACTCGCCCGAGGACGAGCTTCGTCGGTTACTCGAGCAGATGCTCGGTGCGGGTGGTGCAATCAACCCGGATCAGCTCGCGAATGTTGCCGGGCTTCCTGCGAACCCCGCTGCGCTGGCGAGTATGTTGAACGCTCTGCAACATTCGATGGCTGCCCCGAACGACGAGTTTGACTGGGAAATCGTCCGAAACTCCGCGCGCGAGACGGCCAAACCCAATGAAGAAGTCGCGCAACCGCTTGCTGACGAGTATGCACGCGCGTTCACGCTTGCCGAGCTGTGGCTATCCGAGGTGACCGGCGAAACGATCGGGGCCGCATCCGTCATACCGTCGACCATCACTCGCTACGAGTGGTTGCAGCAATCGCTGTCCGGCTGGGCGGAACTGAGCGAACCGGTTGCAAACAGCATCTCCGACGCGCTAATGAACATGCTTACCGAGAATGTTCCCGAGCAGTACCAGCTGGCTGTCCAGCACTCGGGCAGCATGCTGCGCTCGGTTGGTCGAACGATGTTCGGGATGCAATTGGGGCAGGTACTCGGTCAGCTCGCGAAAGAGGTACTGTCCGGTGGCGATATCGGTATGCCCGTACTCCCGCCCGGGAAGGCAGCACTCGTGCCACAAAACCTCGATGCCTGGGCAAAGGAGCTCGATAACGATCGGCAAGAAATGCTGCTGTATTTCGCGGTGCGTGAGCTTGCGTATGCGCAATTGTTTGAGCACGCCCGCTGGCTGCGCCTGCACCTGGTTTCGTCGATCACCGAGTTTGCGCGCGGAATCGAGATTGATGTCACCCGCGTGGAGGACATTGTGCGCGATATCGACGTCCAATCACCCGAAGAGCTCAAGGCCGTATTGAAGTCTGGGCGTCTCATCCCGCCGCGCACCCCCGAACAGGAGATCGCGCTTGAACGCCTCGAGACCTCACTTGCCTTGATCGAGGGATGGGTGGAAGTGGTTACCGAAGAGGCCACGTCGCGGCTGCCCAATGCCAGCGCACTCGCGGAGATGGTGCGCCGCCGCCGGGCTACCGGATCGCCCGCCGAACACGCCTTCGGATCCCTCGTCGGCTTGGAGGTGCGCCCGCGCCGACTGCGTGAGGCAGCCAATATGTGGCGATTGGTTCATGAGAAGCTCGGCGCCGCCGAACGCGACAAGCTCTGGGAACACCGCGACGCGGTACCCACCTCGGCCGATATTGACGACCCGTTCGCACTCATCGAACGGTTGACCAGCGCACCCGACGCTGCCAAGGACGAGCTCGATGCGGATCTGGAGCGACTGCTTGGCGACCCTGATTCTTTCGGTGACGCACCCAGCGGCGGCGACTCCCCCGCATCCCCCACTAACTAGTCGCTCGCCCGCATCCGACCTGTGGACAACTCGGCGGGGCTAGGCGCACAGTTCGCAAGAATGCGCGTATGCGCTTTCAACTACCCACTGACGTCGCTATCACCTGGGCGTCAAGCGACCGAATTCGTATCGGTTGTGCCCTGCACGCGGTGACCGTCGCCGAATCGCAACTCACGCACGACCTCATCGACCAGCTGCGCACGGGCGCTGAGCTCGCCCTGCTGCGCGGCATCGTCGATTCGAGCGATAGCGAACCGCATTGTGGGCACCGTTTGCTTGACGACTTGCTGAGCTGCTGCGAGCGCACCGACGCAGACGCAGCAACGCTACGGGCATGCATCCGTGCCACTGCCGCGGCCGAACCACTGGCTCGACGCATCGCCGCGGAATTGACCCACTCCGGGTGCCAAGTATTCCTCGGCGGTGCCGATGCACCAATCAGCACACGCGCCGATTTCGTGATCGAAGTGTGCGACCGGGCAATCGCGCCGCGGCGTTACCTCGAACACCTCAGTAACGATCGGCTACATCTATTGGTCACTCGGGATACAAAATCCATCACGATAGGCCCCTTCGTTGTGCCGGGTGCGACCCCGTGCATCCGCTGCAACGAGCTTGCGCGACTGGCAAGCGACCCCGCCTGGCTCCTTACTGCGACGCAACTACTGGATCAGCCGCCACCGGCATCTATCCCAGAACTCGAGCTGGTCACCGCACTCGAACTCGGCATGTGGGGCACGATGCTACGCCGTAGCTGGCGTGAGCGAACAGCGCAGGGCCGGCTCTCGCGGATGCGGTTTGCCGGTTCGCGCGAGGTACTTACTCCGGCTGCTCGTTCGGTGCTGCCGGTGGTGTTTCAACCCGAATGCGGTTGCCGAATTCCTGCAGAAAGCGAGACGGCTGACCGTGTTCTCGTGCCGACGACAGGTTCAGCTGTTTTCGCGCTCGGGTGACGGCCACGTAAAGCAGCCGCCGTTCCTCGCCGATCTGTTCAGCGGTGTTTGCCTGCGCGATCGGCACCTTGCCTTCACTCAGCCCGGCAACGTACACGCGGTTCCATTCAAGACCCTTCGCTGCGTGCATTGTTGCGAGCGTGACCGCCGCGATCGCCGGCTCATGCTGGTTCGCGGCGCGCTCCTGTAATGAGCGTGAAAACTCCGCCAGGGTGGTGCCTTCGGGCTCAGCATCGGCGAGTCGCATAATGGCGTCCATTGCTGCCCAGGCATCCAGTAGCGGCCCCTGCTGGGTTGGCGCTTGTTGTGTCCACCCGCGTGCCCGCAAGACCTCGCTCACGGCCTGGAACAGCGGCCGCTGGTCTTGCCCGGCCACAACGGCGCCGCGCAGTCCGGCAATGACTTGTCGAACCTCCGGACGCTGGAAGAACGCGGGTCCGCCAGCGGTGCGTACCGGCACCCCCTCCCGACGGAGGGCCTGTTCGAGCACCGCCGTCTGGGCATTGGTACGAACAAGCACGGCTATCTCTGATGGTTCTTTACCTTGGCCGATCGCTGTCGAGATCTGTTTGGCAATGTAATTCGCTTCTTCGGTTTCGGATGCGAACTCGATGTAGCTCGGCCGAGGTAGTTTCGCGGCTGTGGATTCGTGGTTGGTGAGTTGCAGGGCGTAAGGGATGTTTGTGGCGAGGGTGTTCGCGGCGGCCAAGATTGGCAGCGTGGAGCGAAACGATCCGGTGATCTCGATTCGTTTTGCCTCCGGAAACTCGCGTTGAAAATCGGTGAGGAACTTCGCCTGCGCCCCGGCGAACGAGTAGATCGTCTGCGCGGGGTCCCCGACCACGCACAGTTCGCGCCGTTGTCCCATCCACAAACGAAGCAGTTTGTGTTGCAGCGGCGAAATGTCCTGGTACTCGTCAACGACGAAGAAGCGGTACTGTTCGCGGATGCGTCCAGCTACCCACGGTTCGACCTCGATCATGCCGGCTGTCGCCAGCAGGATGTCCTCAAAATCGAGCTGCCGACGCTCATCCTTGATGGTCTCGTATGCGAGTACCAGTTCGGTGGCTTGGGTTGGGCTGAGCCCTGCAGGTGCCTCGCGCGTTCCAGACTGCAAGGCTGCGTCGTATTGCTGGATACTGAGATCGCTAACTTTGCGCCACTCGATTTCTTCGGCGATCGCTCGCACCTGCGCGGGGTCGATGCGAATACCGTTGCGTTCGGCAGCTTCGGCGACGACGGCGGATTTGGAGGCAACAACCGACGGCATCGAATCACCGATCACCTGCGGCCAGAAATACCCAAGTTGGCGCATGGCCGCCGAGTGAAATGTTCGCGCCTGCACGCCGGGGATTCCCAATGCGCCCAGTCGTGCGCGCAGCTCCCCCGCCGCGCGATTCGTGAATGTGAGCGCTAGTAGGCGTTCGGGAGCGTATGCGCCGCTTTGTACGCCATAGGCGATGCGGCGGGTGATCGTGTGGGTCTTGCCGGTTCCGGGACCGGCAAGGATGCATACCGGACCAACCAGCGCGAGTGCAGCTTCCTGCTGTTGCGGTGTGAGGTCGGCCAATAGGCTGGCGCGGTGCTGTGCTTCCCCTGCCTCGGCGATCATCACGGGGCCGCCTTCGCTAGTGGCCCACCAAACCACTCTTCGAGAATGGTCCGGGCGATGGCTTCCCGGCCGGGCAGGATATCGATCACCTCGCGCAACTCGTCACGGGTGAACCAGCGCACCTCGATGATCTCGTCACCATCACAGCGCACCGACTCGGGGTCTTGGTCCGGATGCAGTTCGGCAAGGTAGGCGACCATCAGGCTGGCCGGAAATGGCCACGGTTGTGATCCCAAATATCGAAGATTGGTGATCCTGGCACCCGCTTCTTCCCACACCTCGCGACGGGCCGCATCCTCGAGCGACTCGCCCGGTTCCACAAACCCGGCGAACGCGGAATAACGTTTTGGTTGCCAGCGCGCATTTGCACCGAGCAGTATGCGGCCGGTGCGATCGACCACGCCGACGATTACTGCGGGGTCGGTTCGCGGAAAGGTGCGCTTCCCACTGCGCTCACTGGCAAGCACCCACCCGGCTCTTGAACGCTGCATCGGTGCACCGTCAGCGGGCGAGTATCGGTGTGCGCGGTGGAAGTTGTGAATTGCCAGCGCCTGCGTGAACAGCCCCACATCCAGATCCGAAAGCTGCGTTGCTACCGCACGCAGCTCGAGCCAGCGAGCATTATCGGGTTCGATTTCTTCAGCGGTAACGTCGTCAACGCTGGCGGCGAATACTTCGCTAGGTTCGGCGCCGGAGTTGTCGACCAGGCCGAGATAGATCGGATCGGCAACGTCAGTGTCGAGGTTCGCGGCTGCGCGAAGATCGAGCGCGGGCTGCGCTCCTGGCAGGCACAGTGCTCGCTGGCCGTTGAGCAGCAATACACGCTGGTGTGCGGCACCGCGAAAGTGCCGTTCGCTGCGCCCGGGATCGTCTCGATCGTGAGCGGAACGCGCCAACGCCAGCCTGTGTGTGAACTCCTTCATAGTGGCCCTCATTCTAGTGAGCCTGCCATCCGGCCAACTGCCGGGTGTGGCTGCGCGCCGAACGTAGCTGTTGCCCGTAGGCTAGCGCCATGAGTGGTCTAACCCTGCATTTAGCCGGCCTTGCAACTGCCGCAATCCCCGAGTTGCGCGTATCCGGGGCAGCACCGTGGACCTCAAATAGTGGTGGCAGCTATGACTCAGCGCTCATCCGCACCGATGAGGCAACCTCGCTCCTGGTGCGACGGGCAACGACGAAGCAGGCCGATCAAGAGCTGTTGGCGCGCTCACGAGCGCTATCGGCGATGACGCAGGGTATCCGCGCTCGGCTCCCGTTCGCCGTGCCGCACGAGTTTGGTTTGCTGCCGCGAGAAGACGGCGGCACCGTCGGTATCTACGGGTTCATTCCCGGCACCACTCTTGATCGCGTGCAACTCGATATTGATGCCAATGTCGTACCGGATATCGGTCGAGCTCTTGCTGCCATCCACTCCCTGCCCCGCCAGTTTGTTTCGGCTGCGGGACTTCCCGAACGCGATGCATCGCAGGCACGACAGCAGGCACAGCTGTTGTTGGATCGCGCGGATGGGACCGGGCGCCTACCTTCGGCGCTCGCTGAGCGTTGGAGCGCAGCAATCGAGGATGCGCAGCTGTGGGATTTCTCGCCGTGCGTGATCCACGGTTCGCTCGAGCGCTACTGCTTTATCAGTAACGGCGCCGGTATTACCGGAGTACTCGGGTGGAGCGATCTGCAGGTGGGCGACCCGGCGGTGGATATGCGCTGGATTCACTCGCTCGATGCTGCGGTCGTGCGCGGAATCCTCGACGAGTACATCGACGCCCGCGGAACATCCGTTGACCGTCAAATCAAGCAGCGTTCGTTGCTGTACGCCGAGCTGGAGTTGGCCCGCTGGTTGCTGCACGGTATCGATACCGGTGATGCTGCGATCATCACGGATGCGGAACAGCTGTTTGACGGGCTAGTTACGCGGGTGCGTGCGCTGGATGAGTCCGCGATTCGACACGAGACGCTGCCGGTCCTTGATCTCGACGAGGTGCAGGCGCTCTT
The DNA here is from genome assembly GCF_916618895.1 of Pseudoclavibacter sp. Marseille-Q3772. Classification (NCBI taxonomy): domain Bacteria; kingdom Bacillati; phylum Actinomycetota; class Actinomycetes; order Micrococcales; family Microbacteriaceae; genus Pseudoclavibacter; species Pseudoclavibacter sp. Marseille-Q3772. The sequence goes on along the minus strand of NZ_OU745391.1, from coordinate 145,117 downwards.
GGCGGATGCCGGCAACCGCGCCCGTAGCGGGCTGCCAAACACCCGCACCTCCGGGAATACGGATACACCCGAGGACCTCAGCGATGACCTCACCGATGAAGAGCGTGCCGCTCAGGTCGCTGATTCTGCACCCGAGGACACGAATGATTCGCCGTTAGCTGGGAGCAACATCGCCGATCGTTGACGCATCTACGCGCGTCTGGGCATCAATCAGCTGCTGTTCGAGGGCCGCGAGCGGGATGATTTCACGCACGGAAATCTCTCGATCGTCGGCGACGTAGTACAGCGTTGCGCGGATGCGGTCCAGCGGCACGTCGTACCCGGCAGAGTACGCGTGGGCGTAGCACATCAGCTGCAGCTCTCGCGCAGTGATGTCCCCTGGAGTCGTGGGCGCACGACCGGTTTTCCAGTCGACAATTTCGATACCGTCCTCGCCGTGGTCGTACACGGCATCGATTTTCCCGACGAGTGAGAACTCTCCAATAGGCATGCTGATTGGCAGCTCAACGGCGATCGGTGCGTTCCCCGCCGTTGCGAAGCGGCTGGCAAGGAACGTGGATTGCAGGGCTACGAGGCGTTCCCGCTCAGCATCGCTGGCGAGCCGGAGCGAGCTGTTGGTGTCTTCGTCCGAATCAAGCGCGTCTTCCTCAAAGAGCGTGCCGCCTACTCGTTCCTGGCTGTACAGCGATTCAACCCAGTCGTGAAACAGGTTGCCAAGTAGCGTTGCCGTGAATGGGCGCTGCGGGAGCGGCCGAGCGAGCTGACGCGCAATCTGGACCGGATCGGCCACGATATCGCTGAGCTTGGACGCCCCGAACCGCTGCGGTAGTTGCATCCGCGGCTGCGTAACCTCATCGCGTTCGTTGAGCAGCAGCTTGGCCAAGAATTCTGGCCCGGATACCGGCTGCGCACCGCCGTCCGCAGCCGAGAATTCCTTCGCTTCCTCGTGGTGCATGTGCTCCCGAACACGTTCTGCGAGTTTGTTCACCACATCACGTTTCTTCTCGTTCATCGGTGCGGCCGGCCATGTCGTCCATGCGCCAACTGTCTCGTCGTCTACGTCGAGCACCTCGGCAAGTCGCCCGATGGTCGATTCCGGGGCACTCGGTTTCTCTTCCAGTGATGCTTCGTTAAGGAATATTTGCTCGCCCTGTGCGTCAATAACGTGCTCCCCGGTTCGCGGCGTGTGTGAATCTGGGCTCGCGAGGATGGGCACCTGTTCTTGTAGCTCGAACCAGAACTCGCTTGGCCGGCGCAGCTTCTTACCACCGGTTTTCAGCAGGGATGCGGTGAGCAGCAGATCGTGTCGGGCGCGAGTCATCGCCACGTACAGCAGCCGTCTTGCTTCATCACGTCGGAGCTGTTGGTTTCGGAACACGAAGGTGTGCTTGCGATCTCCGGGATCGCGACGCTCAGCCGCTCCCATCCGCTTGACCTGGTCGGTGAGGTCTCGCAGGGTTTCGAGTTCGTTGAAGTCGATCGAAGGCAGGCTTTGCCGGTCGGCGCGTAACTCGTACGGCAATGCATCGTTACGAGTCCACTTCGTTGTGCTGTCGTAGTTCGGGAAATGCCCATCGTGCAATCCCGGAAGCGCCACGGCGTCCCATTCCAACCCTTTTGCCGCGTGCATGGTGAGTATCTGCACGACCCCTTCTTCGGGTGCGATCTCGACGATTTCCGCGTGCTCGTCTTCGCGCTCGGCTACCCGCAGCCAATCGAGGAACGCGCCGATATCGGCCCGTGGCACTGCCGCACTGAACTGCGACACGGCAGCCAGCAGCGCGTCTAGGTTGGCATCACCGATTGGCTTGTCGGGATTCGCCAGTGTTTCGGCACGAACACCGCTCGCTTCAATGCAATATTCCACGAGTTGTACCGGTGGTAGATGCAATCGGAGCCGAATCTCATGCAACAGTTCTGCTGCCGCTCGGGACCGACGCACCCCCGTCTCACTGAGCCCGAACCGGCTCGGGTCGTTCACAGTTCGCAGGAATTCAAGCGCTTCTGCGAGTGAATCTGCGCTGTCGACAGCTTGTGGGTCGAGCTGTTCTTCCGCCAAGGTCTGCCCTGCCAGGGGTGAGCCGGTACCAGGATCCTGTTTGACCAGCATCCTCGCCACCTGCTGCAGAGCCTTGATATCGGCGAGGCCAATCTCAAACTGTGCTCCGCAAAGGATGCGAACTAGCTCGTTCCCGGCGTACGGATCGGCGGCTGCGCGCAACAGGCAGATGACCTGAAGAACCTCCGGTGTGGACAGCAGGCCCCCACGCCCGACCACGTCATACGGTATGCCGAGCTGTTGAAGCTGTTCGACGATTGCGCCGATCTGGGACCGAGCGCGCACGAGAACGGCTCCGCTCGTCTTCGGTTGCTCGGCAAGCATTGTTTTGAACCAGTTCGCGAGATACCGTGCCTCGTCGCGTTCGCGCTCGAACAGCTTAAGTTCGCTGTGCCCCTGTGCTGCTGTGGGCTTCGCTGCCAGTTCCGGCGCAAAGGTATCCGCCGACTCCGGAAGTTGCTTAGCGATCGTGTTGGCGCCCTTCAGAATTGCTTCGTCATTCCGGAACGACACCGATAGCGTCATCGGCCGAGTGTTGTCGCCGCCGAAGTCACGGTAGAACCGAGCCATGTTATCGGCGCTTGCGCCTCGCCATCCGTAGATGGACTGTTTCGGGTCACCAACTGCAACCACGCCGCATTCCTTAAACAGCTCGGACAGCAGCCGCACCTGAGAGACCGAGGTGTCCTGGTATTCGTCAAAGATGATGAGCTTGAACCGGTCGCGTAGCTCGGCGGCAACCGCCGGGTCGGCTGCGATCACCTCGCGTGCAAACACCACCTGGTCCGAGAACTCAATGACCCCAAGTTCGCGTTTGCGGCGCTGGTATTCGTCCGCCAGCTTGGCGTGCAACACCAGTTTCGGAAACGCATCAAGCAGGGCATCGCTTGCGTAGGCCGGTAGCTTCTTCTCACCGACAATCTTGTCGACTGCCAGCTGCGCTCTGTCACGGTGATTGCATATATCGACTGCGGTGATCCCGTTGTCGCGCATCTGCCCGGCCAATGCGAGCGAACGCTGCACAAGCTGCGAGACGTTGAGCGTGTCAAGCTCGGCAAGCTCGGGAAAGTCTGCGCCGAGCACCACCTCGCGCATTAACGCAAACGCGGCCGGAGCATCCAAGATTTGTGCGTCCGGTTCGCAGCCGATGATGAGGGCGTTCTGTCGGTATAACCGGTCGGCGAACGAGTTGTAGGTGCTCACCTCCGGTAGATCATGCGCAGGCGTCTCGAGTAGTTTTGCCGAACGTAGCGTTTCAATGCCATGCATGAGGCGTTCGCGCAGTTCCTGAGTTGCCTTACGGGTGAAGGTAAGGCCGATGATCTCACTCGGTGCCACAACCCCGTTCGCGATCTGCCAGAGCACCCGGTTCATCATGGTTTGTGTCTTACCGCTGCCAGCCCCCGCGGTAACCAACAGCGGGGTCAACGGCGCCTCGATAATGCGCTGCTGCTCCGGTGTCGGTGGATAGAACTTTCCGTCGGGACCCGCCAGTGCCCGAGCAATCTGCTCATGCGTAACGCGTTCGGCAGTCATCAGGCGCAAACCTCCTCGGCGACATGGAGCGCACAATCGTGTTGGATTCCGCCGTGTGATGCGGATGCGCAATGCGCCTCAACGGCGCGCAGCAATTCGGGTGGTGCATCGACGACGGTTCGAGAAACGTCACCCGATCGCCCTGCCTGCACAACATTGATTCCGACCGCAGCCAATGCCAGAGCGTTGAATTCTGCTTCTTGTTCGAGCAATTCATCGTCATCGGCCGGTGTCAGCACCCGTTCGCTCCAGGATGCGGGCACCGGGCGGCTTCGCGGAATGCGAGGGAACACCAGCGCAGCGCTACCGAAGGGCTCCCCGTTAGAAAGGGCATCGATATCTCCGCGAACACAGGCGATTCGGTATGCCTGTAGCTGCGGGGATTCATCGGCTCGCTCTGTGTTCGTGGCAGTGGTCTTAAAGTCGATGATCCGAGCGCTTCCGTCCACGATCTCAAGTCGGTCAATCTGACCGCGCAACTGTACGGTGACGTCAACGGTCTGTGCTCTCGAGCTCACCGCCTGCAGGTGCGAGGCCGAGACAAACTTCGTCTCATATCCGATCGCGGGCTGCGCTTGCTTCAGGTACGACCACAAACCATCAACGGCTTGCAACGCTTGGGCTCGCAGTACCTGCCGCATCCATTCCGACGCAAACGGGTACGCATCCACTCGCCGCAACGCTTCGTTCTTCATCGCCTCGTGGGATGCGTACTCTTGCTCGTGCTCTGCGAGATCGTGAATCATCGTTCCCAACCACTGCGGCTCTCCAGCCGGGCTCGAGACCACCTGTGAGAGGAAGGCATTCACCGGACACTCACGCAGGGCCGCGATACGCGATGGCGATACCGACAGTGTCAGCTCGCCGTCAATGATCGGCGTAAGCGGAGCCGTAGTGCTCGTCCCCTGGATTCCATACCAGTGGTTTGGGTCAGCGGCTCGAACTCCCGCAGCAGCGAGCGCTCCGAGTGCCCGAACCTCAGCGGCATCGAATGAGGCCGGAGCGATTTGCGGGTGAAGCTGTGATTGCAGCAGCGAGCGCCGCAGTGTGGCAGCGAGCCCATCAACCGTTAACACATCACGAGCCGTGAGCTTACGCTCTGAACCATCCTCAGACAGCGACTCGGCATCGCTGCTGCCCGCTGCCGGGTTCAGGTCGTTCAGGATGCGGGTAGCGTCGCGTAATGCCTCTGGTAGCGGTTCGAGGGTCAGGGCGGACAGGATGGATGCGGGTTGCGCATCCTCGCTATTCACGGTCGAGATGAGAACTTGGTCGCTCGCTCGCGAAATCGCCGCTGTGAGCATCCGATATTCGTCAAATTGCACTGCCTTGCGGCGATCGATCACACTGAGTGCCTCGGAGATTTCCAGCGCCTCGGCAAGCCTTCCCGCGCCGAGGAGGGAGTCTCGCAATCGCAGGTTTGGCCAGGCACCTTCGGTCACCCCGGCGACCACAACGACCCGCCACTGTCGGCCAATCGCACCGGTTGGTGTGGTCAGCGTGACCGCATCCGTCGTGCCTCGTGCGATGAGCGAATCCTCGTGTACCGATGCGCCCTGCCACTTCGCTACGAATGACGAAAGCGGGGTACCTGGTTCTTGCTCGACCAAACGTTTTGCCCGCTCAAACAACGCCACGACCGCATCCAGCCGACGATTCATCTCGGCTGCACCCGGTTCTTGTGAGAGCGCAAGCTGTTGCCACTGTTCGGCGCGTTCATCGTCATGCCACGCCTCGTAGAGAATGACGTCAATCGGTTCGTTTGCCACTAACCGACGCCGCATACGCTGCAGGGCGTCAACAAGTGCAAACACGGCCTGGCGCGTTTGCTCTCGTACCAGCGCGTTTCCATGGCTACCCAACAGCTCTGCGGGTGCGGTGACTTGCTGCTGCGCGTCGAGAAACGCAGCGCTGACGGACTCAGCAAGGAGTTCCATACCGCCACGGGGATTTGGATCGGCATGCTGCGTAGAGCGAGCCGTGAAGTACACCAATCGGCGAAGCGCCCGAAGCTGCAATGGGTCGATACCGTACAGCGGTGATTGTAGGATCTCGGCGATTCCTTCGGCCGTGATATCGCCGCGTTCGACAGCCAGCGCCATCGTCAGAATTGCTCGAACAACCGCGTCATCGGCAAACGTCGCGCTGCCGCTGATCTGCGTGCGCACCTTACCGCGCTCTAACCGCTGCGCGAGCGACGCCAGCGACGCAGAACTGCGCACGATGACCGCCATTTCGTTCCACGGCACACCGTGAAGAAGGTGCTGCCAACGGAGAAATTGCGCAATGTCGTTCTCTGCCTCGGCAAATGAGGCCGCGGTCGAAAGGTACGCATTTCCCGCACGCTCCGCCAGCGATGCCGACCGGCGATGCTTGATATCGACGCCCGCGGTGCCGATCGCCCCACAGGTCTGCTTCACCACATTGCGTATGGTCTGGCCGTGCCGGTACACGTATTCCAGTGTGCGAACCGGCACATTCGTTCTCGTAGCCGGGTGCCGCCAACCGCCGGCAAATTTCGCCACGCCACCGTGGAAGGTACCCGAGGCGATATCCGGGTTACCGAAGGTGATCAGTCGAGTACCGCGTTCGGCAAGGGCGAGCAGTAACGAACGGGCGGGTGCGGTGAGCTCCTGTGCATCGTCGACCACGATTACCTTCAACTCGGCAAATGCACCCAGGCTTGCGGTATCGGTGCGGAGCACGCGCACCGCCTCACGGCAAGCCATGGGCGTATCGAATACGCCGCTATATCCCGATTCAAGCACATCGAAATAGCGTTCGGCGAAATCAGCAAAACCGCGCCAATGCTGGCGAAACCGGTTCCGCGCGAGCCACTCTTCGTTCTTATCGCTCAAGTCACCCAGCTGTTCAAGCTGTGCCGGTGTAACGCCCCGCTCAACCATCGCCGCGAGGAGATCTCGCGCCTCATCGCGAAACCCGCGCAGCATGAGGGTTTCCGGATCGAGCCCCGTGCCCCAGCGCCATACGCCACGCTCCCTTGCGTCAATGACATCACCTTCGAGCAGATCATGGAGGATTGCGTCTTGCTGCGCGCCCGTGAGCAGTCGGGGTGACGATTCTGCTGCACGTGCCCTGCTCGCCGAGATAATCTCCATCGCCACTGAGGGCAACGTTCGACCCAGGAGGCTTCCCGTGGTTGCTCGCTGTAGCCGCTGCTGCAGCTGATCGCGCAGCCGTGCAGCACTGCGGCGGTTTGCACCGATGGCGAGAATCTGCGCAGGATCCGTGCCCTGATCTACGGCATCCGCAACAAGCTCAACCAGGGTCGTGGTCAGGCCACCTCCGGGCGCACCAACCACCGCAAATGACTGTGTCCGAGCCTCGGCCACTACTCGCTGTTGTGATTCATCAAGCACCACCGGCCAACGGCCGATGCCCTCGCTGGTAGTTGATGCACTGTTCATGGCGTGCTCCTAAGCGCTCGATCAAGAGGTACCGTCACACTATCTGCACCCTCCGACATCAAACGGTGCAGCACCACATCCGCTTGCCATCGAACATTGTTCGCCACCGGTGGACGCGCACACAAACACGGCGTTGAGGCGGGTATTGTGGTCGCGTTGCCTTCCCAACGAAAGGACACGCAATGGAACTGCGCATCGGTATTCTGCACTCACCGCGAGAGCTCACCTTTGAAACGAACCAGTCCGCGGAGGAAATCGAGAAGAGTGTTTCGCGTGCGCTGGAGTCGGAGAGCGGCGTAGTTCGATTCACGGATGACCGTGAACGTGTGATTCTCGTGAATGCGGCACAGATCGCGTTCGTGGAGATCGGTGAAGAAACCGTACGCCGAGTTGGATTCACCGCATAACCATGAACGGCCTGGAACTCCTCTTTGCAGGGCTCATCGGCGTAGCCATCGGCACCGCTGCAATCCTCGTCGCCAAGCCGCGAGAAGCCGTGGGTATCGCGCTGCTGCCGTCTCTTGGTGCCATTACCGCACTGGTGTATTGGGTCATCGCTAGTTGGGCAATGCGGTTGTTTGGATGGGAATGGCTGCGATACGACGCGGTCGGAATCTGGACCATTCTGGTCGCCTTTGTGGCCTCGGTCACCATTACTACCGCCCTAACGCTTCCCCGCCGTCGAGCCGAGGACGACGAAGATCTCTTTGAACGCCTCAGCCACCGCGGGGCGGTCTCCTAGCGCCCTTGGGTTTGCGTGTGTCGGTCGCGTCCCCGAACTGGGAACGGCCGACACTTCCATCTTTCCCGCCGCCACGTTGCGTAGGCTGATCGCATGGCGTCAGAATCAAAGTCCACCAACACAGATGTTGAAGCCGCTCGCGAGGCACTCGCGAAAGCGCAGGCTGACCTTGCCGCGGCTGAAGCTGCGGCACAGCAGGAGCAGAACACTGCTGCAGCCGGCTCTGCTGCCGCAGAACCGGAAACCACTGCTCAGGCGTCGGACGCCGCTGAACCAGAAGAGAGCGGGCAGCCGGCGGAGCAAGACAAGCCAGAAGAACCCGCGCAGCCTGCAGATACTTCGGCCGATGTCTCGGGCCCGCTCGATGATGAGGCTGTGGCAGCAATTCGCGCCGGATATTCCTTTGACGCCCCGGCGCTCGAGCTCGGAGCGCTCGTCAACGGTGAGGCACTTGCGGATGTGCCCGTTCGCATCCCAATCGCAATGACCAACCGTCACGGTCTCGTTGCCGGCGCTACCGGAACCGGTAAGACCAAAACGCTGCAGGTAATGCTCGAACAGCTCTCTGCGGCGGGCGTACCGGTATTCGCTGCCGATATTAAAGGTGACCTCTCCGGTGTTGCCACTGCCGGTACCGGCAGCGAGAAACTGCTCGCACGCACCGAGAGCATCGGCCAGGACTGGCAGCCGGTCTCCTCTCCCGTTGAATACTTCTCGCTCGGCGGCCGCGGCGTCGGCGTACCGATTCGAGCGACGGTATCCAGCTTCGGCCCGTTGCTGCTTGCCAAGGTACTGGGTCTCAACGAGACACAAGAGTCGAGCCTTTCGCTGGTGTTCCACTACGCCGACCAGCAGGGACTCGCGCTGGTGGGTCTTGAGGATCTGCGCGCCGTATTGCAGTACCTCACCAGCGACGAAGGCAAGAGCGAACTCGCAAACATCGGCGGGGTTTCCAAGCAGACCGCCGGCGTCATCCTGCGAGAGCTGACCAACTTCGCTGCCGCCGGCGCAGATGTGTTCTTCGGCGAACCCGAAATCGACACCAACGAGTTCATGCGTACCGCCACCGACGGTCGCGGCATCGTATCGCTGCTTGAGATCCCCGGCGTCGCCCAGCAACCGCAGGTGTTCTCCACCTTCTTGATGTGGTTGCTTGCCGATCTGTTCGCAACGCTTCCCGAGGTCGGCGATCTCGACAAACCGAAACTGGTGTTCTTCTTTGACGAGGCGCACCTGCTGTTCAAGGATGCGTCGAAACAGTTCATTAGCCAGATCGTCCAGACAGTGCGCTTGATCCGCTCCAAGGGAGTCGGAATCTTCTTCGTCACCCAAACTCCGAAGGATGTTCCCGAAGACGTGCTGGCGCAGCTTGGATCGCGCGTGCAGCATCAGCTTCGTGCTCACACGCCGAACGATGCGAAATCATTACGCGCAACCGTGCGCACCTATCCAAAGTCTGGTTACGACCTCGAGCAGGTGCTCACGCAGCTGGCCACCGGTGAAGCCATCATCACGGTGATGAATGAGAAGGGCGCACCATCGCCAGTGGCGTGGACCCGCTTGCGTGCGCCGCAAGGGTCGATGGATCCGACTCCACAAACCGAAATTGAAGCCGCAGTGAGCGCCTCACCGCTCATGGCAAAATACGGCACCCCGGTCGACCCCGAATCGGCGTACGAAATTCTCGCGAAGAAGATCAACAAAGCTGCCGAGGCCGAACGTGCAGCCGAAGAAGCCAAGGCCAACAGCTCCGCGCGCGATCGCGAGGCAGATCAGCTCGAGCGTGACATCCGCGAGCGCGACACCACATCCCGTACACCGCGCACTCGCACCAAGGCGAAACAAGACAAGTCGTTGATCGAGCAGATCGCTACCTCGCGCACCGGCAAGACGGTTATTCGCGAAGTCGTGCGGTCGGTCTTCGGCAGCCTGAAGAAGCGGCGGTAGCTCAGGGGGGGGGTACTTGCGCCTGCGGTTAGGCCGCGAGATTCAGCGTGTTCATGCGCCGCGAGTGGTTTGAGAACAGTTGGCTCGCGAGCCTCTCGGCACCGGCCTCAGCGCCCGCTGCCAGTGTGTCGGCGCTGGCTCCGGGTTCGATGCCGAGGATTTCTCGCGTCCAAACCACCGTGTCACCGGCGATCCGTCGCGCCCATACCGCCAGGCGGGCCGAAACCGCAGAGTCAACGGTGAGCGTCGACAGTGCCTCGGACAGCTCGGTAAGGCTCTCGTTGAACTCTTCGGCCTGGGTAATCTGTGAGTCGACCATTCGCGCATACTCAACGAGTGCATCCATGGCGATGCCGCTGCTGATTAACAGCGATCCCGCGTGTTCGACAGTATTGCGACCGCTCACTCGCGCCCAGAGCACCTCGAGTAGGGCGATAGCAGCATCATCCTGCGAACCGGTTGCTTCCGGGAGTGCCGCGACCGCATTATCCAGCTGCGCGCGCACTGCCTCGGGCAGCTCGCCCTGCTCTGCCAGCGCGGTGAGTTCACGCCGCTGCCGGGCGACGATGGCATCGGCCATGCTCGCAAGCCGTTCCGGTTCGGGGATGAGGGATGCGAATGGGGATGCATCCGGGGTCTGTTCGCGCGCTGCTTGGGTCACGTACCCCATCCTATCGATGGCGAAATGACTGTAATCGTAGCGCTGCCTTCGCCCGTAATCGCGGCAGCAAGTTAGGCTTGGGGATGGTGCTGTCGACCGCACCTGCGCGTCCTAGACAAGTGGGCGCTGCGACTTCCACCTTCGATAGGGCAGATTTTTCGTGAAATTCTCAGAACTCGGCATTGAACCCGATATCTGCGGTGTGCTGTCTGAAGCAGGCATCGTTGAGGCATTTCCCATCCAGGAACAGACCATTCCGCTGGCGTTGAAGGGCCAGGACATTATCGGCCAGGCCAAGACGGGCACCGGTAAGACCCTCGGATTTGGGTTACCGCTGCTGCAGCGGTTGGGCGAAGACCCCTCCCCCGGAGTTAAAGCGCTGGTGATCACTCCGACGCGCGAACTTGCGGCGCAGGTATACGAGGATCTGCAGCTCGCGGTCCGTGACCGCAGTACCACCGTCGTGCCAATCTACGGCGGAAAAGGGTACGACGAACAGATTGAGCAGATCAAAGCCGGGGCGCAGGTGGTTGTGGCAACTCCCGGCCGTCTGATTGACCTGGTGAACCGCCGGATTATCTCGCTGCGTGAGGTTTCGGAGGTCGTGCTCGATGAGGCCGACAAGATGCTTGATCTCGGTTTTCTCCCCGATATCGAACGCATCGTTGATCGCCTACCTGCGGTACGCCACACCATGCTGTTTTCAGCGACGATGCCCGGCCCCATCCTCAGCCTTGCCCGACGGTTCATGTCGACTCCGGTGCACATCCGTGTTTCTGATCCGGATGAGGGCATCACCCAGAAGAACATCCGTCACCTGGTGTACCGCGCGCATCCGCTCGACAAGGATGAGATGATCGCCCGCGCACTGCAAGCCAATGGCCGTGAAAAGGCCGTCATCTTCATGCGTACCAAACGTTCAGCCGCGAAGCTGCTTGACGAACTGCGCGGTCGCGGATTCAGCGTCGCCGCAGTGCACGGAGACATGAATCAGGACCAGCGCGAACGCTCAATGTCGCAGTTCAAGTCCGGCAAGAAAGATGTGCTCATTGCCACCGATGTTGCCGCCCGCGGTATCGATGTGGATGATGTCACACACGTCTTCAACTACACCATCCCCGATGACGAAGAGACCTATCTGCACCGTGTGGGACGAACCGGTCGAGCCGGCCGTACCGGTGTTGCCATCACGCTGATCGACTGGGATGATCTGCGACGCTGGACACTGATCGCCAAGGCGCTCGAGCTAAGCGAGGAAGAACCGCAGGAGACATACTCATCGAGCCCGCATTTCTTTACCGACCTCGATATTCCGGAGGGCACGAAGGGGCGTATCAAATCGGCAACACCCGAGCAGAACCGCGAAGCCGGCACCAAGCCGCGTACCTCGCGCCGCCGTCGCACGCGAACGAAGCGCCACTCGGATGGCACGGATACCTCGAACGCGCCGGAGACCGCATCCCCAGCCGACACCGCAGCCGGAGAGCAGGCACCACGTCGACGTCGTCGCCGCCGCAAGCGCTCGGGTTCATCGCAGCACAGCAGCGGCCAGCAGCAGGATCAACCGCCAGCGTAGGGCTCGCTACCCGAACACTGCAGTGCTGTTCACCGCATCGGTACCGGTGCCAGCTTGCAGGATGCGGGTGAGCTGCTCGGGGTCGGTGGTGTTCTCCCCCAGCTCGTTCGGTTTTCCGGCCCCGTGGTAATCACTTGATCCGGTGACGATCAAATCCCATCGCCGTGCGTAATTGGCCAATTGCTCACGAGCGTGAGCGTCGTTCTCGCGGTGCCGGATCTCGACTCCCGCGAGCCCTGCCGCCACCATCTTGGTGAACACCGGTTCGTTCAGCGCCACCGCGCCACGACTGCCACCGTGGGCGAGCACGGGCACTGCCCCTGCAGCAGCGATGAGTTCAATGGCGTCTACCGGATGGGGTGATTCGTGCGGTACGTAATACTTACCCCGCACATGCAGCACTGACGCGAACGCCTCACTGCGTGAGGGCACGATACCGCGCGCAACGAGGGCGTCTGCGATATGCGGGCGGCCGATCGTTGCCCCGGGCTCGCTTACTGCGAGCACGTCTTCCCAGGTGAGTGGAAAATCAGCGGCGAGTGCCGCGACGATTCGCTCGGCGCGATGTACGCGCCCCTGCCGCGCTCGTTCCATGACTTCGATTAAGGCGGGATGCTCGGGGTCGGGCAGGTAGGCGAGCACATGCACCGACGCCGGCCCGAGTTTTGTAGAAACCTCGATCCCCGGAACGAGCATGATCCCAACCTCGACGGCGGCCTGTGCAGCATCGCTCCAACCGGCTGTTGTGTCGTGGTCGGTCAGGGCGATCACATCGAGTCCGTTTGCTTTGGCGACGCGCATAAGCTCGCCCGGCGGCTGGGTGCCGTCGGAGGCATTCGAGTGTGTGTGCAGGTCGATGCGGATCGCCTTCGCCGTTCGATCATGCTCTGACAGACTGTGCTGCTGCATCATGCTGGCGCTCACCTCTTCGCTCAGTTCGGCCTGATAACAGCATCCTATTCACCATTCCGTCAGGCATCAGCGCTACGCTCGTGCGGTTATGTCGAAATCTAAGCAGCCCGCGTACGGCGGCATCATCACCGGCGTCATCCTTTCGGTGATCGCTGCCTGTGCCGCTGTACTCATCATGTGGCCGCGCCTGCTTGGCATGAACCGCACCTTCCCGTTCGCGCAGGTCGTACCGTTTCGGATCATCCACCTCATCGCTATTGCAGTGCTGCTCGTGCTGTGCCTGGCCATCGCGTTTGCCGCACGCCGAACTGTCCGCGCTGCATCCGGAATCCTTGCGATAACGCTGACGGCGGTACTCGCCGTGGGCATGGCTGATGTGTTTGGACGTGGCGTGGCTCTTGCCAAGACACCGGAGTCCGGGGAGGGAAGCATCCGGGTGCTGTCTTGGAACACGCTCGGCAATGAGCCCGGATCGCCCACAATTGCCGCTCTCGCTGCCGACTACGACGTCGACGTACTGATGTTGCCGGAGACCACTGAAGACATGGGCATCGAAATTGCCGCGCAGCTGGAGGACCTGGGTAAGCCGATGCAGGTGATCGCCGGTACCGGTGCTCCCGGCTATCGTGCCGCTGAGACGACCCTGCTTGTCTCAACCGATCTCGGTCATTATGTGAAGCGCGAGGATCTCGGTGACACGGCGGCACTGGCTACGGTCATTGCGGAACCTGAGGACAGCTCCGGACCGCGATTGATCGCTGCCCACCCGATCGCTCCCCTGCCACGAACGATGTCAACATGGCAGCAGGACCTGGAGTGGTTGGCCACGGTATGCGAGGGAGAGACGATCCTCGCAGGCGACCTGAATGCGACCATCGATCACCTTGCGGGGTTGGAGAGCGCGTCCGGCGCACATTTGGGCGCGTGTGTGGATGCGGCCGTTGCTACGGGCACGGCAACTGCGGGAACGTGGACCAGCGGTAAGCCACCGCTGCTGGTCGCATCCATCGACCACGTCATGTCGACACCGCAATGGCAAGCGACAGGGTTCGAGGTGATTACGCGTGAGGATCGCTCCGGCTCCGATCACCGGCCGGTGTTTGCCGAGCTCACACCCGCCGGCTAGTGCCCCGCTCCCAGCTCGCGCAGCTCGGCCGCTATGACAGACTTTGCATATGAGTGAATCCGATCAAATCTCCGAAACCACGCAGCAAGCAGCCACAGACAACTCGGCTGGCGCGTCGCAGGACCGGGACGAGAATCGCAGCACCACTCCCGATAGTGACGCATTCCGCTCATTCATCATGTCGGGATGGGCTGACCCGAAGCTGCCGGAACCGCAGCGCTGGGATGTGGCAGACGCCGCTGCCAAACGCCGCGAGACGCTGTCAGCGGCATTCCCCGGTGAACGTCTGGTGATTGCGGCCGGCGATACCAAGGTGCGTGCCAATGACACCGATTATCCGTACCGGGCCGATACCGCCTTTACCTATTTGGCAGGATGGGGATCGCGCACCGTTCCGGGCGCCGTGCTCGTATTTGATCCAGTTACGAACGGTCACGAAGTCACCCTGTATTTCCGCGAAGCTGCGGGACGTGACACGGACGAGTTCTACGCCAATGCCGCAATTGGTGAGTTCTGGACGGGTCCGCGCCCGAGCGTCGAGCAGGTTTCTGTGGAGCTCGGTATTCAGTGCGCACCGATCGATGAGTTCACGGCGAAACGCGGCGACCTCACTGGCGAGAACCCGCAGGTCGCTCAGACCGTAAGCGAGATGCGACTCGTAAAGGATGCGTGGGAGATCGAGCAGATGCGCGAGGTCGTGTCAGCGACCGCTCGCGGATTCGATGACATTATTCGCGGCCTGGATGCGGCCATCGGTCACCCGCGCGGCGAACGCATCGTAGAGACCTCGTTCTTCTCGAGGGCCCGCGTAGAGGGTAACGATGTCGGATACGGCACGATTGCGGCCTCGGGAGCCCATGCCTGCATCCTGCACTGGACGGATAACGACGGTGCCGTGCGCGATGGGGATCTACTACTCGTGGATGCGGGCGTCGAGGGGGATTCCTACTACACCGCTGATATCACGCGCACGCTGCCGGTGAACGGAACATTCAGCCCGGTGCAGCGCTGGGTGTACGAAGCAGTGCGCGCAGCCGCCGATGCAGCATTCGCCATTGTTCGCCCCGGAATCACCTTCCGTGATGTGCATGCCACCGCCATGCGCTCGATCGCTGAGTCGTTGATTGATCGCGGCCTCATTGATATGCCGCTGGAGCAGGCGCTCGACCCCGATACTGTGCCGCACCGCCGGTACATGGTGCACGGAACCAGTCACCACCTTGGCATCGATGTGCACGACTGCGCCCAGGCTCGACGCGAGATGTACATGGATGGGGAGGTCAAGGCCGGCATGGTGTTCACCATTGAACCGGGCCTGTACTTCCAGCCCGATGATCTAACGGTCCCCGCGGAATACCGCGGCATCGGTGTACGG
Organism: Pseudoclavibacter sp. Marseille-Q3772; assembly: GCF_916618895.1. NCBI lineage: Bacteria > Bacillati > Actinomycetota > Actinomycetes > Micrococcales > Microbacteriaceae > Pseudoclavibacter > Pseudoclavibacter sp. Marseille-Q3772. The sequence goes on along the minus strand of NZ_OU745391.1, from coordinate 129,755 downwards.
ATCGAGGACGACATTCTGGTGACCGACTCCGGTGCCGAGAACCTATCGGCAGCCATTCCGCGAACTGCCGATGATGTCGAAGACTGGATGCGTCGCGTACGCGGCCAGCGAGCCTAGTCTCCTCAGACGTCCTGTGCACCCGGAGAGCTACTCTCCGGGTGCACGGCACTGTTTGGTAGCGGTTATCGCTCTGCTGATTTCTTTCCGGAGCTGCTCGATTCAGCGAACGCAGCAATCGCTCCCCAGATCACACCGGCGACCGGCCAGACAATCCATGCCTGTCTCCATCCATTGAAGCCCAAGCCCCAAACCAAGAAGACCGCAACAACGACACACCAGTAGGCACCCGCGATGCCCTGCAGGCGCTTCGCCTGCGCGCGTCGCTCCGGCGTGTAGTCACCCTCTGATGCCAGCACGCTGAGTGCGCCCCGACGCATCCCGGCAATGACGAGCATGGCGACACCCACTGCGAGGAATACAAACAGCGAGCTAATTGCCAGCACATCCTCTGCACCTCGCATAATGCCAAGCAGTAGCAGTGAGCACACGCCCAGCAGGCAGACAAGCACGCCCCCGCCAATCATCAGCGCAAAGCGTGTTCCTTCGCGCTCGCGCAGCTCGCTAAACTCCCTGCGGTCTTGCGGTGCGAGCGCCACGCCATTCTCTTCGAGTGGCTCGAATCGCTCATACTTGACACCCGCGAGCACGAAGAAAATCACGCTCACTGCGATACCAAGCAGCATCACGATGATCGCGAGCATACCCTGCGGATCGCCCTCATCAATTCCATCGAGCCCGCCCTCGGCAAGATTACCGATAAGGAAGAACGCGATGAGCGAGGCAAAGATGATTGCGATGCCGCAAGCCACCAAGCGCGATACAAAACCGGAGACACGGAGGTACTTGTCTGCCTCCGCGCGAGGAATGAAGCGCGGCTGATCGGGATTGGCGCGGTGCACCTCGGAACTAATGCCGAGTTCGTCGGCCACATCATCGAGATTCCCGAACTGGCTAATGACTTGCCCCACGGCTTCGTTCTCTCCCAGACCCTGCGCACGCAGCTCGTGGAAGCGGTCGAGGCACATCTGCTCGAGATCGCTCTGTGCTCGCAACACGTTCTCGGTACGCGGAAGCCCTCGAAACATGTGTTCGATATAGGTGGTGATGGTTTCCATGACGGTCGCCTCCTAGCGACAGTTCGGTGTTGGGTGGGTGGGCAGAACGTCTGTGCGGATGAAGCGGCGGACCAGGTCTCCGGTGGCAACCCACTGCTCGACACGATCTCGATAATGCTCTAGACCGGGTTCTGTCAGTGCGTAGTAGGTGCGCAGGCGACCAGCTTCCGATTGTTCCCGGTACGAGGAAACGAGACCTTGGCGCTCGAGCCGTCGCAGCGCCGAGTACAGCGTTGTTTCTTTGATGGCGTAGTCACCGTCGGTGAGGTGATCAATTCGTTTCGAGATGGCGTACCCATAGGAAGGTTCGTCCAAAAGTGCTTCGAGCACGATCAGGTCGATATAGCCGCGAATGATCTCTGGACTAATCATTTGAACCTCCCACTTCACATTTTAACTACGCGTGGCATAGTATGCAAGGCAAAGCATCACGTATCACATGGGAAAACAAACAACCCCGGCATGCAAGCCGGGGTTGACCTCGGAGCAGCGTTACTCCCCTTGCTCGTCGCGCTCCTGTGCCTGTTTGCGTCGAAGCTCATCCTGCATCTCGCCATAGGTACGCGGACGCTGCGCCTGCGTACCGGACCCGTCAGCGGGCTCATTAGTCCCCGCCCACTCCGGTGACGGCTGTGTTGCTTGTGCGGTTGCGCCACTGGCGTCATGAGGCACCGTCGTGTTCTGCGGCGTAGGCACCTGTGGTGTTTGTGCAATGTGCCCGCCGTCCGCAGCCGCTTGCACACCGAGCACCTGAGCAGCCTGCGCTGCCAGGGCAGGTGGCACGAGCAGATCAAAGCGGGATGCGGTCAGTTGCATCATCGAGGTGAACTCACGTTTGCGCGGCGAAAGTGCGTACGCGAGCAGACTCCAAATGGTTCCGAATGCGATCGCCAAGAGAAAAACGCCAAGGATCGAGCTAAATCCCGCCTCCGGATAGATCAGCAGCCACATCAGCGTCACAAACAGACCCATCATGGTGCAGGTCACCGCTCCGCTCATCGCGGCTCGGGCCGCGCTCATCCGACCAATCACGCGCTCAACCGATTTGAGATCGCTGCCCACGATGGAGATCTGTTGCAAGGAGAATCCCTCGCGCCGAGCGAGCGTATCGACGGCTTCCCGCGCCTGCTCATAACTAGAAAATGACGCAACGACGGTTCCATCGGGAATCTTCGGGAGTTGTGGCGAAAATGAGGGGCGCGCGTTATTCATCCCACTATTGTCTCCCGCGAGCGCGCGTCACACTGAAAAGTCCCCCATACCGGCGTGGCTGATCGAACGAATCCGCTGCCGGCCCGAGCGTTTTCTCCGCACCACGACCCGAGCAAAGTACGATGGCGTCGTGTCCGTCGCAAAGGTGTTTGTTGCCCGTCTCGCCAATACCGCCGTGTTTGATCCCGGCGGGGATCGCGTCGGCAAGTTCCGCGACATTATCGTGAACTACCGCTCCGCTGCTGCGCCTGCGGTCAACGGCATCCTGGTTGATCCCTCCGGTGCGAGGCGCCCCGTGTTCGTACCGATGCGTCACGTACTTTCAATCGGTTCCTCTCAGCTCATCGTCGATTGGGATGAGCTGGATGAGCGCCCATTCGAACAGCGCGGCGAGGAAGTCCGGGTGTTCACCGATGTTCTCGATCATGCCGGAACCCTGCATGCTTCCAAGACACGCGCGACCATCGAGGACTGCGCGATTGCCGAGGACGAAGCCGGGAACTGGTCGATCAGTCAGCTATTCGTCAGGCTTCCCCGAACCACCACCACGCTATTCGGCAAGCCACCAACCCGGTATATCGACTGGGAGGAAATCGAGCTCGATCTTGACCCCGCATCCGATACTGCCGCCACGCAGTTCCTCACGGCGCACTCGGAAATGGAGCCGAGTGACCTTGCCGATGCGCTCCTCGATCTCCCCGTGGACCGCCGCTTGGAAGTGGTCGAGGAGATGGAGGACGAACGGCTAGCCGATGTGCTCGAAGAAATGCATGAGGATGACCAGCTCGTCATCATCGAGCATTTCGACCAGCAGCGAGCCGCCGATGTGCTCGACCAAATGCAACCCGACGATGCGGCGGACCTGATCGGCAAGCTCGACGATGCAAAATCGCACGCACTGCTCGAGCTGATGGCCCCAGAAGAGGCCGAAGACGTGCGCATGTTGCTCGAATTCGAGCCGAATACGGCCGGTGGGTTGATGACCACCGACCCGATCATTGTGTCGGCAGACACCTCAGTTGCCGAAGCGCTCGTGCTCATCCGTCGCAGCGAGATTGCACCCGCGCTTGCAACCGCCGTGTTCGTCACCGCATCCCCTTACGAACCGCCCACCGGACGTTATCTCGGTCTCGTTCATTTCCAACGCCTGCTGCGTTACCCCCCACATGAGCGGGTCGGATCGATCTTGGATAAGCGCGTCGAACCGGCACATACATCGAGCCCGGATATCGACGTGGTGCGTTCGCTGGCACGCTACGACCTGGTGGCGCTGCCAGTCGTTGACGATAATGATTGCTTGGTCGGCGTGATCACCGTCGACGATGTGCTCGACCATATTTTGCCCAATGACTGGCGTTCGAAGGCCGCTGACGATCGGGCCGACTCCGCACCCGCGACTGCCTCGATCACCCTCCCATCGGTGGCGAATGGAGGTACCCGTGGCTGAAATCGATCAGAACGACGAGCTGCTGTTTGTGCCAAAAACCGCGCGACAGCAGTCACGCAAACGCCGCCAGGAAGGTTCTCGTCACGATCGCGCTGAGCGAACAGAGCGAGGCGATCGGTCAGAGCGCAAGGAACGCGGCAGCCGGGATTTGCTCGGCCGCTCTATGGAAGCAATTGCCCGTGGGATGGGCACCCCGGCATTCCTACTCATCCTGTCAGTATTCGTCGCGGCCTGGATGATCTGGAACTCCGTCGCCCCACCCAATTGGCGGTTCGACTCTGCAGATCTCGGCTTTATCGCGTTGACACTGGCGCTCTCGCTGCAGGCCTCCTACGCGGCACCGATGATTCTGTTGGCACAGAACCGCCAGGATGACCGTGACCGCGTACAGATTGAGCAAGACCGTCAGCGAGCAGAGCGACAGGTCGCCGACCTGGAGTATCTCACCCGCGAGATGGTTGCCCTGCGGATGCTGGCCAGCGAACTCGCATCCAAGGACTTCGTACGGGCGGAAGTCCGCGCCATGGTCGAGGAGATCGAACAGCGTCAGTACGAACGCGAACTCGACCAGCAACAGCGCGCAGACTCGCCCGCGTCGCCCGAGCGTGAGAGCGAATGACTGAGCTGCGAGACCGAGTCTGGCAGGCGCTGAGCGAAGTCCAAGATCCAGAACTCCGCAGACCACTCACCGAGCTCGGCATGGTCAGCGAGATTGACATAGACGACGCTGGCTGCGTGCACGTCGAGGTACTGCTCACCATCGTTGGTTGCCCCGCAGCGAGTCGAATTGAGGCCGATGTACGCGCCGCTCTGGACCGTACCTGCGGCGACACCGAGTACACGCTGCGTATCGGCGTGATGACACCGCAGCAGCGCAAGGACCTCACCACGAAGCTTCGCGGCAAGCGCGACACTCACCCCTTTGGACCCGACTCGCTGACGCGCATCATTGCAGTCACCAGCGGTAAGGGTGGTGTTGGCAAATCGACAGTCACCGTAAACCTGGCCGCATCCCTTGCCGCGAGCGGATTACGCGTTGGTGTTGTGGATGCGGATGTGTACGGCTTTTCGGTACCGGGACTGCTGGGCCTACCTCCCGAAGCGCAACCAACCCAGGTTGGTGAACTCATGCTGCCGCCGATTGCGCACGATGTCAAAGCGGTCTCCATCGGCATGTTCCTGCGCAATCCAGGTGAAGTCGTTGCCTGGCGCGGCCCGATGCTGCACCGTACCTTAGAGCAGTTCCTGCGCGATGTGTTCTTCGGCGACCTCGACGTGCTGCTGATTGATCTACCGCCAGGTACTGGCGATATCGCCATCTCGCTGGCGCAGCTGCTTCCCCGCAGCGAGGTGCTCGTAGTCACCACGCCGCAGCCCGCCGCCGCCGAGGTGGCGTGGCGTTCTGGTGCCCTCGCAGAGAAAACGGGTCAGCGGGTGATCGGCGTGATTGAGACGCTCTCGCCTACGGTGTTGGCGGATGGCAGCGAGTTTGCGCTGTTCGGCTCGGGCGGTGGCGAGCAGGTTGCGAATAAGCTCGGTGTGCCGCTGATCGCGAATGTTCCGGTTAGCGAGCCGCTGCGCGCCGCAGGTGATAGCGGCGAGCCGATCGTGCTGTCCCATCCTGACGATCCGGCAGCTCGCGCGCTGCAGCAAGCCGCGGACGCGATCCGCGTCCGGCCCCAGGGTTTGGCGGGGCGCCGGCTTCCGCTGCATTTCGACTAGCCGCTTGTTTGCGGGCCTAAGCTCCCGCGTCCAGGCATACGCCCCGGTTAGGTCGCCTCAGTGTCGAACGGTGCGTGACCGGGGACGAGCTTGTCGGCACCGGCACCGCCAAATGCAGCCCAGCTAGGCGCAGATGCCTCGATTGCGGTTGCGGTGGCCGTGGTGGATGCGGCGGGCGCGGCGGATGTTTCCGAGCCGGCTTCGTTCCACGCGTCGCGGATAATTCGACGCGGATCGTATTGGCGCGGATCGAGCTTCCGCCACTGGTCAACATCAAAGTCCTCGCCGAGCTCTTCTTTCGCCCGGTCTTTGGCCCCATCCGCCCACGCTCGGGCACGCTTGATCCAGCTCGCCAATTGCGAGGCGAGTTCCGGTAACCGCTCGGGGCCGAAAATGAACATAGCAATAACCCCGATCAGCAATAGCTTTTCGAAGGTTAAACCGGCCATTGGGCCAGTTTACTGCCACGCGGCTAAACTGTCGCAATGGCCGAATACGAGTTGAGCAAGCGCTACGTCGACGAACAAACCGTCGAGTCGTCGCTGCATCACGCGATTCGAGTCGATGCACTGGCCAATAACCTTCCGGTTGTCAGCAAGTCGCTGGCTGCCCATCTAGCATTCATTGCCAGCACTTCGGGCAGCGATCAGATCATGCAGATCGGCGCAACCGGCGGTGTTGCTGGTGCGGCATTGCATCGCGGTGCTCCCTCGGCCATCATCACCACGATTGACCGCGATAGTGAAGCGCTCGACCGCGAGCGTCGCAGCCTGTTGCGGGTTGGACACGCACCGGCTTGGATTCGCAATATTTCGGGCGATCCCCTCCAGGTTCTCCCTCGCATGAGCGAGTCGTCCTACGATTTGGCCCTCATATCAGCAACGCTCGACCACGTCGCCGCACACATCACCCACGCACTTCGCCTAGTCAAGCCCGGCGGCACGATCCTCGTGCTCAACGCACTGAACCACGGTCGGGTTGCCGATCCGGCACGTCGGGATGCGGTCACCCAATCGCTTCGTACACTGATCCGCGAGTTCTCGAGCCACCCGGATTTTGTCGTAGCGACGCTCGCGCTTGATGGCGGACTGCTGCAGATCTCAGTCCCTGCGCGCTAGCTGCGCTGCATCCCGAAACAACAAAGCGGGCGGACGCTGCTGCGCCCGCCCGCCACATCTACGGTCGGCAGAGGCCGACCAACGCGCTAGCTTGCTACGGCACCGTTCAGAGCGGCAGCCAGCTCTTTCGCCTCGTCGTCGTTCACCGAAACGACCAGTCGGCCGCCGCCCTCGAGGGGAACACGAACGATGATGAGTCGACCTTCGCGAACTGCTTCCATGGGACCGTCGCCAGTGCGCGGCTTCATTGCAGCCATGTATTTCTGCCTTCCTGTGATACCTATTGCCCTCCATTATTTCACCAGAAGGAAATCGCTGCCAATGCATCCGAAGTTGCATTCATTCACAACAGCAGCCGGCAGATCCACGAGGTGCCACTAACCCAGCAATTTTGCCGGTGAGCACAATCTGATTCGTTAGGCTCAGGACAACTGCGTTCGCAGTTAGCGACTGTTTGGGTCGCTGCGCACGACGAAAGGAACACCCTCATGGCAGAGTTCACCCTTCCTGATCTTCCATATGACTACAGCGCTCTCGAGCCGCACATCTCGGCGAAAATCATGGAGCTGCACCACTCGAAGCACCACGCTACGTACGTGAAGGGCGCAAACGCCGCACTCGAACAGCTTGCTGAGGCACGCTCGGCCGGCGACTTCGCCAACATCAACCGCCTCGAGAAAGACCTCGCATTCAACCTCGGCGGTGTGAACAACCACTCGATCTTCTGGACGAACCTCACCCCCGACTACGCGGAACCAACCGGTTCGATCAAGGAACTGCTCGACAACGAGTTCGGCGGCGAAGAGAACTTCAAGAAGCAGTTCACCGCAGCTGCCCTCGGTATCCAGGGTTCGGGCTGGGCCGTGCTCGGACGCGACAACGCCACCGGAAACATCTCGACGTTCCAGCTGTACGACCAGCAGGGCAATGTTCCGTTTGGTGTAACCCCGCTGCTGATGCTCGACATGTGGGAGCACGCGTTCTACCTCGACTACCAGAACGTCAAGCCTGACTACGTCAAGGCGTTCTGGAACATCGTTAACTGGCAGAACGTTGCCGAGCGCCTGGATGCAGCCGTTGCGGCCAACTAACCTGTAACAACACGAATGCGGGTGGCGAACAACTTCGCCACCCGCATTATCGTTTTCGGGCGTATCGCAACAACGACCCCGCCTAGCGATGCCAGGTTACGGTGGCGTCCAGTCGTAGCCGATGACGAACCACATCCAATGAATCCACACCACCTGGGCGATGATCGACACCAGCACTGCGGACACCCGGTACACGGGTGAACGCGGTAGCGCCAGGGGCGCCACAGCGGCCGGGAACATCGGCATGACCATCCGAAATGTGGATGATTGCGGGAAAAACACCGCGAAGATGTAGGTGAAGTATGCGATTGCCCACAGTCGGATCTCAATCCCGAACCGGTTCAGCACGCGCGAAGTCAACCATGCAGCAACCGCGATGAGAATGGCGAAAACCACGATCGTTCCCAGCGGTTGGCCGAACCAGAAATCGGCTCCGAAAAACCATGGTGTGAACGGCAGGGTGTGGGTGTCGCCCGTGTAGTGGCGACGCCAAGCGTATTCAGTCTCGAGATAGGCGCGCGGCATACCGGTGACGATGCCGGCGATCACCAGCCAGGCCAGGCCCATAATGCCGGAGAACACTGCTGCGACCCAAGCGGCAATCTGCTCACGCTTCGGGAACGCCTCCCGCTCCATCCGGTAACAGTTCCAGTACCGATAGCAGATGTAAAGAAATAGCGTGAACGCCCAGGCTAGGCCGGTTGGGCGGGTAAACGATGCAACCGCGATTAGCGGGAGCATGGCGTACCACTGCCGGGCCACCAACATCCGCAAGAGCGCGGTCAGCATCCAGAAGTGCAGTGCCTCGGCATAGCCGACCTGGAATAGCGGCGAGATTGGTCCGAAGCACAACAGCACTACTGCGAATAGGGCGGTGTTGTGGTTCGTGAATTTCACCAGCAGTTGATAGAGCCCGTAGGCACAGCCAAAACCAGCAACTACGGAAACACAGACCGTGAGTACCGAGAACGGCAGCCCGGTAATGGCCATCAACCCTCGCACCAGCAACGGATACACGGGCATAAAGGCCCAGGCGTTCTCGGTGACGAGCCCCTGTTCGTTGACGGGTAGCTCACTCGGATACAGGTTCGCGACAATCCGGCCGTACCACTCCGCATCCCACAGGTTCGAGAATGTGAACAGATCCGGATACGCCTGCGGTGTTTGCCAGGTCACCTCCTGCTTACCGGCGTACACCAGCATGATCGCCGTAGTGACCACCCGGCTGAGCACGTACACGAACAGCACCTGCACGATGGCAGGTAGTCGACTCCACGCTTTCCATACCGGACCGGATGCGGTGTCGCGGGTGATGTGCACCTCGTCGCGATCAACAGCCGGATGCTCGTAGCGCTCTGGAAGGCCCGTGGGCATGGGCCGCTTTAGCAGGCGTTCAATCATGCAGTACGCCCCACGCAACGAAGCTCGGCCACCGGTACGCCCGAGAGCATCATTGCTGTACCCGCAATGACTCGTCGGAGTAGTCGTTCGCTTTGGCGCATGGAAGTAAGTGTACGTGGGTAGAAGAATATTTCCGTTCTCACCGTGACCGATTCACCGCGCTAGCGTCGGTCGATTACCGCGAGCTAGTTACTACTAAACTCGCGGCCTTCCGGGTAGTGACGTTCACCATTACCGCGGTACAGCTGCTGCGGGCGGCCGAGCTTTGAGCGCGGGTCCATATTCTGTTCGCGCCACTGCGCAATCCATCCTGGCAAGCGACCGATCGCGAACAGCGGGGTAAACATTCGCGTCGGGAACCCCATGGTCTTGTAGATAATGCCGGTATAGAAGTCGACGTTCGGGTACAGGCTCCGCGACTGGAAGTAGTCATCATTGAGCGCGGTTTGCTCCAGCTCAAGCGCGATCTCCAGCAACGGGTCGTGCACACCGAGCGCACCGAGCACTTCGTCGGCAGACTGCTTGACGATTTTCGCGCGCGGGTCGTAGCTCTTGTAGACGCGGTGCCCGAACCCCATGAGCCGAACGCCATCCTCTTTGTTCTTGACTCGTTCAACAAAGCGGGCAACGCCTTCGCCAGAATCGCGAATCTCGGCCAGCATGTTCAGTACCGCCTCGTTTGCACCACCGTGCAGCGGGCCGTACAGCGCCGAGATACCGGCGGAGACGGAGGCGTAAATATTCGCCTCAGTCGAACCAACCAGGCGCACCGTTGAGGTGGATGCATTCTGTTCGTGGTCGGCGTGCAGGATGAGCAGTCGGTCCAGTGCTCGCGACAGCACCGGATTCACTTCATACGGTTCCGCGTAGTTACCAAAGTTGAGTTTGAGGAAGTTATCAACAAAGCTCAGCGAGTTATCGGGATACAGGAATGCCTGCCCGATGGATTTCTTGTGCGCATATGCGGCGATGACAGGAATCTTTGCAAGTAATCGGATGGTGTTGAGTTCCACCGCTTCGGGGTCATGCACGTCGAGTGAATCTTCGTAGTACGTAGCGAGCGCGGCCACGGCGCTGGAGAGCACCGACATTGGGTGGGCGGTAAACGGAAGCGCCTCGAACAGCAGCTTGATGTCTTCGTGCAGCAGCGTGTGACGGGTTACGCGGTGCTCGAATGCTTCGTACTGTTCGCGGGTCGGCAGTTCGCCATAGATCAGGAGGAACGCGACTTCGAGAAATGTTGAGTGCTCAGCAAGCTCCTCAATGGGGTATCCACGGTAGCGGAGGATTCCTTGATCGCCGTTGATGTAAGTAATCCAAGATTCGGTCGAGGAGGTGTTGACGAAGCCGTAGTCCAGCGCGGTCAGTCCGGTTTGTCGACGCAGCGTTGAGGTGTCGATTGCACGACCGCCTTCGGTGGCGGTGACGATTGGGAACTCGGCGGTGCCCGCCGGGCGTCCGTCCAAGGCTGGGTATGACAGCGTGGCTACTGGCGGCTTCTCATCCTGAGTGTTCTGCTGGTCGCTCACTGTTCCTCCTCGTTACCAAGCGTGGTCGCCGGACGCGTTCGGCATCGGTGCGCAAACGTCACCGCTCAGCCTAACGCCACAATCCTGGTGCGCTGGTGAATTACCGGTTCGACCGCTTACGGCTGCGGTCGGTTACGAACTACTCCCCTTGCGGTTCGAGCGCGGCAACAAGCGGTACGTCGAACGACTGTGGGCCGAGCTTTGCAGCACCACCGGGCGATCCAAGCTCTTCAAAGAAGTCGACGTTTGCCTGGTAGTAGTCGGCCCATTCCTCTGGGAGGTCATCTTCGTAGTAGATGGCTTCGACCGGGCATACCGGCTCGCACGCACCGCAGTCCACGCACTCATCCGGGTGGATGTAGAGCATGCGCTCACCCTCATAGATGCAGTCGACGGGGCATTCGTCCACGCAGGCTCGGTCTTTGAGATCGACACAGGGCAAGGCGATGACGTACGTCATGAGCGGTTCTCCTCCAGAGCAGACGATGCGTGCGTGTGCGAACCGGACGAACCGGATTCAGCCACTTGGTGCTGTGTTTTAGGGTAGCGCGACCGGGATGCAGACTGCCCACCTGCCATGCGCGCGCTACGTAAATCGGGCCACATTGCGGGCAGGAATGCGATGATCGGCGCTCCGATGCTCCACACTTCGCCAACACCAATGCCACCGCCAGCTGCGGGAATGATGAAGGAGAGCCCCATCCCCGGCATTGCTAAGAGCTGCACTGCGACCAACACACCGGCGGCGAAAGCGAAACTGGTTAACCGGTCACGCAAGTACCAGCGAAGTCCGATTGCTGTCAGCGCGATGGCGAGCAGCGCTAGCGCTATGCCGTGCCAGATCACAGTCTGCTCGATTGCGAATCGCTGACGGTGCACCGCCGTGCCCAGCGATCCGGCGAGGATGCCAAACACGCCGTAACAGAGCGCCACCCCAATGTTTTCCAGGATGCGGCGGGGACGTACTCTGCGCCCCTGCGCTCGCGTTATTGACCCCTGCTGATCAGCCATACCGCAGTTATTCGCCTCGTTTCGCACGGGCGGCCGCACGTGCGCGGGCGGTGGCGTCGAGTTCAACCTTGCGGATGCGGATCTTGTCGGGTGTTACCTCGACGCACTCGTCGTCACGAGCAAACTCGAGCGATTCTTCGAGGGTCAGCTGGCGCGGCGGCGTAAGCTTCTCAAGCTCATCTGCCGTCGCTGACCGCATATTCGTGAGCTTCTTCTCTTTGGTGATGTTCACATCCATGTCGTCAGCGCGCGAGTTTTCGCCGACAACCATGCCTTCGTATACCTCGTCGGTTGGATCGACAAAGAAGGTCATCCGCTCCTGGAGCGCCATCATGGCGTACGGTGTTGCGACCCCGGCGCGATCGGCGACAATCGAACCGTTCACGCGGGTGGTGATTGCCCCAGCCCATGGCTGGTATCCGGCCGAGATTGAGTTGACGATACCGGTTCCACGGGTGAGGGTCATGAACTCGCTGCGGAAGCCGATGAGGCCGCGTGCGGGCACGGTGAACTCCATCCGTACCCAGCCGGAACCGTGGTTCTCCATCGAGTCCATCCGGCCCTTGCGGTTCGCCATTAGCTGCGTGATTGCGCCGAGGAACTCCTCCGGGACGTCGATCGTGGCGTGTTCAAACGGTTCGTGCTTTTTACCGTCGATTTCCTTGGTAACCACCTGTGGTTTTCCAGCGGTGAGTTCGAATCCTTCGCGGCGCATGTTCTCGATGAGGATTGCCAGCTGCAGCTCCCCGCGACCCTGAACTTCCCAGGCATCGGGGCGACCGATGTCCTGTACCCGGATCGAAACGTTACCGATGAGTTCTCGGTCGAGGCGTTCTTTCACCATGCGTGCGGTGAGCTTGTGCCCCTTGACCTTACCGACCAGTGGCGAGGTGTTCGTACCGATGGTCATCGAAATGGCCGGATCGTCAATCTTGATCTGCGGCAGCGGCCGGACATCGTTGATATCGGCGATGGTGTCACCAATGGTGATCTCCTCGATACCGGCAATCGCGACGATATCGCCGGGGCCTGCCGCATCCGTCGGTACTCGCTCGAGACCCTTCGTTTCGAGCAGCTCGGTGATGCGGACACTGCGAGTTTCGCCGTCATGCACCCAGGCGACGGTCTCGCCCTTCTTCAGCGTGCCGTTGTGAATGCGAAGCAGCGCCAGTCGGCCGAGGAACGGTGAGGAGTCGAGGTTGGTGACGTGGGCCTGCAGGGGTGCGTCAGCATCGTATTTGGGGGCCGGGATGTTCTCCAGGATCGCTTGGAATAGCGGCTCGAGGTTGTCGTTATCGGGAAGTTCACCGTTATTTGGCTTGTTGGTGGATGCGGCTCCCGCGCGTCCCGAGGCGTACAGTACGGGCAGATCGAGGATGGCGTCGACGTCAAGCTCGGGCACATCATCGGCGAGGTCGCTGGCAAGACCGAGCAGCAGGTCCTGTGCTTCTCCGACCACATCGTCGATCCGTGCATCCGGACGGTCGGTCTTGTTGACCAGCAGGATCACCGGCAGCAATGCTTCCAGCGCCTTACGGAGTACGAAGCGAGTCTGCGGCAGCGGACCTTCTGATGAGTCAACCAGCAGCACAACACCATCAACCATGGACAGTGCGCGTTCAACCTCACCGCCGAAGTCAGCGTGGCCGGGGGTGTCGACCACGTTGATCGTGATCGGACCATCCGGCGCGTGCTCGCCCTCATAGCGAATGGCCGTGTTCTTCGCGAGGATGGTAATGCCCTTCTCGCGCTCGAGGTCATTCGAGTCCATCACGCGCTCTTCATCCGAGTGCGCCGAGTGGTCGCCGAACGTATTGGTCTGTTTCAGCATCGCGTCAACCAGCGTTGTTTTGCCGTGGTCAACGTGGGCAACGATAGCCACGTTTCGGAGGTCGTTACGGTGGGTGAGCGATGGAGTCATACGCATTCGACTTTCGTGATTGGTGGTCAGACGCTCAATTCTAGGTGAGGCTGAGCGATCGACGATATTAATTTTCAGATTTTTCGTGGTGTCATGCCACTCGGGCAGCTAGAAGAGTTGCGGCCACAGCTGCCTAGCAAGCGGATAGCCGAGGAACGCGATCGCGTCCAGGATCGCGTGCGCGATGATCAGCGGCAGCACCCTGCGCTGCCCCGTAGCATCCCGCCAGTACCAAAATGCGCAGGCGAACACGACGCCCATCACCACATTGCCCAACGCCATCGGCACACCCTGATACAGGTGATAGCTGCCGCGAAGGACGGCGGATGTGGCGATGAGCAGCGGCACCGACCAGCCGATCGTCCGTAACCGCTGCGTGAGATAGCCGACTACGACGACCTCCTCGATCAGCGCGGCCTGCACGGCAGCGAGTATCAATGCAACTACCGCCGACCAGTGGATCTCTTCGGGTGCAGCTGCCACCTGCACCGTCCACCCCAGCCTGCGACTGATGACATATAGGGCGAGCCCGGGAATCCCGATCGCAGCTGCCAGCATGGCGCCCCGAACCGCATCCCGCCCAACAACCGAAGCTGCCGAGGCACCGGAGTGCCTACCGAGATCCATACCGAGCCGTTGAAATCCGGTGCGGTGCCGATCCCAGCACAGCCAGATCACGAGCGCCACCGGGGCGAGGATGCTCACGGCGCGCACGAACCGTCGCGTGAGGTCGAGCCACACGTCGGTGGCCGTCGGCTCATTGAGCGCGACCGAAGATTCGCCCAGTGGCGTAGAACCCAGTGAGAGTTCAACCAAGCGTAGGATCGCGAATAGCGCCGAGGGCACTACGGAAAGTGTCAGGACAATACCGATCTCCCAACGCACACGCCGCCGCGCGGAGCTAAGCGGGTATCGCGCGGCACCGGCTCCGGTTGCGCTCACTGTTGGCGTTGGGATGCGGCTGCGATGCGCTCGGCGTGCGGCGATGCGAGCACCTGCTCCAGGGTCAGCGGCTGTCGATCGGGGCCTGCGATCGGCAGCGTCCAGTTGGGGTATTCGCGGAAGGTGCCGGGCTGGTTAATGGAACGCCGGTCACCGGCGAGGTCAGCTAGGGCCACTCCGAAGAGTTTCGATACGCTGCCGGCGAGGTAGCGATGCAGGGCGATGACCGTATCGTCGGTGGACGCTCCCGCATCCAATAGCCCAGCATCCGCCACCTGCTGCACAAAGGATGCAACAACCTCGCGTTCTGCTTCGAGTTCTTCGTCGAGCGAGCGCGATAGCAAGCCGAGGTCGTGGCGAACACGGACGTGTTCGAGTTCGAGGTACCCAGCCGTGGGCGGCAGGTCGTGTGTGGTGACCGTGGCCAGGCATTCCTTGCGGTACTCACGCGGCGGTTTCGGCGCATCGGTGTCGTCACGCTCAAACCACATGATCTGGGTGCCGTAGACGTGACGCTCAGCCATCACCTGCCGCGTGAGATCACTCACCACACCGAGGTCTTCTCCGATCACCAGCGCGTTTGCGCGTTCTGCCTCAAGGAGCAGCACCCCGATCATTGCTTCGTGGTTATAGGTGACGTAGGTGCCTTCGCCCGCTTGCGATCCCGATGGAATCCACCAGAGTCGGAACATGCCGAGAATGTGGTCAATGCGCAGTGCACCCGCCCCGGTAAAGGCGGCGCGCAGCATATCGCGTAACGGCGCGTACCCGGTGCGCTCGAGGGCATCTGGACGCAGCGGTGGTTGCGACCAGTCCTGGCCGAGCTGGTTAAAGGCGTCCGGCGGCGCTCCTACCGAGACACCGCGTGCGAGCGATTCATCCAGCGACCAGGCATCGGCACCGGACGGATGCACACCGACGGCAAGATCGTGCATGACTCCGATCTTCATCCCGGCCTCGGTCAGCGCACGCTGGGTTTGCGTTGCCTGCTCGTTCACGACGAATTGCAACCAGCAGTAGAACTGGATGCGGTCAGCGTTTTCCTGGCGGAACTCATCGACGCCGGTAGCACCCGGATTGTGGAACTCGGCCGGCCAGTCCCGCCAATTCCAACCGTGCTGCTCGCACAGCGCACACCAGGTGGCAAAATCGATGAGCCCCTGCCCCTGGGTTTCCAAGTAGTCGCCGAATTCGCGCCAGTGGTCGGCGTCATGATCGGCCACCTCGAAGCACAGGCCAAGCGCCTCACGTTTGGCGAGCCACACGGTATCGCGATCGATCGCATCCGGTGCGGTGTGCTCGCGAACAAAACGTTCAAGTTCGTCGATCCGGTTCGCTGCAGCATCATTGAGGTCGACGGCATCCGAAACCGTCTGGATATTGATGAGTGATGGGTCGACGAAGCGACGGGACGTTGGCAGATACGGTGAGGGTTCGATCGGTGTCACCGGCGAGGGCGCGTGGAACGGGTTTACGAGCACGAAATCAGCGCCGTGTTCGGCGCCCCAGTGTCCAAGCGTGCGCAGATCTGCGAGGTCCCCAAGCCCCCACGACCGCTCACTGCGTGCCTGATACAGCTGAGCCATGATGCCCCAAACGGGCGAATCAACGCTCACGCTACTGCGCTGTGGCGCGCAGATTACCGTTCCTTCAGCAACCGCATCCTCACCGTCAACCGCAAGCGCAAAGAGCGAGACCGCCGCATCGTTCAATTGTGCGCGCGGGATGCGGGCCACGAGCGTGTGCCAACCTGCGGGCACATCGGCGGGCAGCTCAAACTTTGCCTCACCAATGGCGATGCCATCGACAGTCACATTGGGCACGAGGTGCTCGACTTGGGCAACGTGGCGACGCGATGTGTCTTCGAAGACTAGCTCGAGGTGCACCTCGACGCCCGCAGGTACGTGCACCAGCACCGGCGTGACATTGCCGGCTCGCTGCACGAGCGTGGGCGGAATCACCCGGCGCAGGTGCCGAGTGCGGGCCCACGCAAGAGCGGCGCGAGCGGCCGCATCCGTGCTGGTGTCGATATCCAGCGCCGCGAGCACCGAGCGCAGCGTAGTTTCGGCGACGGTTACGCGATTACCGCGCCAATCAAAATAGCTACTGGCGATGCCGTACTGCTCGGCGAGTTCGGCGAGGATCTCATGCGAAACGGTTGCACTCACAGGGCCGAGTGTATGCAGCGTGCTCAAACAATTGCTGATGGTCGCGCCACACCGAACCGGTTCGCATCCGTACCGCTATGGCGTAACGCGTAGCGAGTCGCCCTGCTGGGTGACGGTCAATTGCGGCAGCGGTTGCTGGGCGGGGCCAGAAACTGCCTCACCCGTTGCGATATCGAAATAGCTGGAGTGACAACCGCAGAACGCACCCTTCTCGCGTATCTCAGACACCGGGCAGCCCTTGTGGGTACAGATCGCACTAAAGGCAAGAAACTTCCCGGCTTCCGGCTGGGTGATGATGACATCGTGCGAGGGCAGCACGACACCCGACCCCACCGGTACCTCACTCACCGGCACATCGAACGGTTCTCCCTGCGGCGCTGCTGGTTTGTCGTCAGCGCATCCGGTCAGCAGCATGGCCATCACGGTTCCCCCACCCGCGAGCGCAGTATTGCGCACGAGCACGCGGCGGGTCATCACGGCTGGTTCGGCGGTTTTCCGACCGGGCGTTGGGGTGGATGCGGTGAGGTCAGTCATACCTCGACCCTAGCGATTCGAGCTGAACTCGGTGGTCGCCCTCGCGGTGGGTTGTGCGTGTTACTCGCAGTGTTCGCAGGCGCTGACAACACTCTGCGCACGCTTACCGCCGAGCATGCCCACGTGCATCACCAGTACTGAACCGTCGTGGAGCACCATGACCACTCGGCCCGGTTCCATAAACCGGGCTGCTTTCCAAATCCCGGGCATGCGGTCGCGGTCATGTTCCCACTCGATGTGCGGATCGTCGACCTTGTTGACGTCGACCACCAGGATGCGCTGGTTCGTGACCAGGATGTTCGTGGTCGGTACTTCCAGTGCCTTGCGGAGTTTGAGTGCTTCGCAACCAGACCAACCGTAGTAGGAGCTGCCATCAAGCAGTTCGTTGATGCGACGCTGCCACTCTTCTTCCGATTGCGCAGGTTCGAGCGCTGCTTTGCGGTCAGCGGCAGTGTTCTCGCCGGCGTGCTCGTCCTCATCCGCGAAACGGGAATCGGTGAGATCTGCTTCGCATTCGATGAATCGCGCAGGTTGCATCACCAGCGGGGTTTCCTCGGGCTTCAGGAGGCGTCCCAGCAGCGCGGAAAGTTGTGAGGTTGCAGTAGGCACGGTGCCCAATAGTGGCATTTTTCGCTGTGTTTTGCCAGCGTCCGTGAAGTCACACTCGATATTTTTCGTCACTTTTGCCGCGATTCATGCAGATACCGCAAAGGTCAGGTCAACTGCTGCTGCCACACTGGGAAGGTGTCCAGCGAAAACTCTGTTGCTCCGCTACCGACGAATGTTCACGACACCGCCCTGATTTTTGAGGGTGGCGGGATGCGCGCTGCCTATACCTCGGCAGTGTGCACAATGCTGATCAATACCGGGGTGTGGTTCGACTGGGTCGGTGGGATCTCTGCGGGTTCGAGCTGTACCGCAAACTACCTGTCTCGGGATGCGCACCGCGCGAAGAAGTCGTTTGTGGATTTTGCGGCAGACCCGAACTTTGGTTCGTGGCGCACCTGGCTTGAGGGCAAGGGTCGGTTCTCCGCGGAATATATCTATGAGCAAACCGCCGCTCCGGGGCAGGCGCTCCCCTATGACTGGGAGACGTTTCAGGCGAGCCCAACTGAGTTCGCCATCGGTGCGTTTGCTATGCGCACGGGCAGGATGCAGTACTGGTCACGCAAAGACATCCACGAACTACGGGATCTGCTGGTGCGCGTGCGCGCATCCTCAACCCTACCCATCCTGATGCCGCCGGTGACGATTGGTGACGAAGTCTATGTCGATGGGGCCCTCGGGCCAACCGGTGGATTCGCGCTGGATGCGGCCAAGCGCGCCGGCTACGAACGGTTCTTTGTGGTGATGACCAGACCGCGCGACTACTACAAACCCCAGGCACGGGTCTCAGCCATGTATCGACGATTGTTTCGCCGCTACCCCGCGGTGATTAATGGGATTTTGCAGCGCCCCGCTCGATACAACAGCACCCGCGAGGAGTTGTTCGACTTGGAGCGGCAGGGTCGCGCCTATCTGTTCTGCCCAGAGAACCTGTCGATTTCGAATAGCGAAACCAATGTGCGCAAACTGCGTGAGCAGTATCGGCTCGGGGAGATTCAGACACGTCACGAGCAGGATGCGATGATGCGGTTCCTATTCGGGTAGCGCCGCTTAGTGCTCAAGTTTGCAGAAAGAACTGAAACAATCGCGCTATGTGTGTTCGACCAGCTGCTGTAGCCGGCACGTTCTACCCGGCTGATGCGAATGAGCTCACAGCCGAAGTGGATGCGCTCTTGGACAGCGCCGCCTCGGTGGCACGCGCTACACCTGCGCATCCGGTTGCCGTCATCGCCCCGCATGCCGGTCACCGTTTTTCTGGCCGATGCGCCGCCGCTGCATACACGCTGTTTGATCCGCAGCGAGTTCGGCGAATCGTGCTCACTGGCCCAACCCATCGTGTCGGTATCGGTGCGGCAGCGCTCAGCGGTGACGATTGGTTTGAAACGCCGCTTGGCCGAGTGCGGGTGGATGCCGAGTTGCAGGAGATCGCGCTGGATCACCCGGCCGTTGTGGTCGCTCCGCCGGTGCACGCGCAGGAACACTCCCTCGAAGTTCACCTCCCGTTTCTACAGCGACGCTTCCCCACCGCATCCGTACTGCCGGTCGCTGTCGGTGATGTGCCACCTGCCGAAGTCGCTTCCCTGCTGGACACCCTGATGGTCGATGACGAGACCGTGTGCATTACCTCGAGCGATCTTTCCCATTTTGAAACTGCCGAGCAGGCAGCGCGACATGACCGCGAGACGATTGATCGCATCCTTGCCCTTGACTCCACTCTGACAGGACACGACGCCTGCGGTGTTCGACCGGTCAATGGGCTCCTCGAGTTCGCGAAACAGCGCGCGCTCAGCGCCCGCGAGGTCGCCTACTACCACTCCGGCGACACTCCGTGGGGCGGGCGCGACCGGGTCGTCGGGTACACCAGCATCGCATTCGAACCGACAAGTACGAACGAGTGAACCAGGAGCGAACCTCACCATGACCGCACGCGATAACGCTCTCGGCAGCGCCCTGCTCGCCATCGCTCGCGAGGCAATCGCGACCGCTATCGGCGCCCATGTGAGTGATCGTCCGAGCATTGATGCAGCGGTGTCCGAACGGCTCGAAGCGCCTGGCGCGACGTTCGTGACGCTGACGATGAATGACCGGCTACGTGGCTGCATCGGTTCGTTGGTTGCCCATCGTCCCCTCGGTGAGGATGTTGCCAAGAACGCTGTTGCTGCTGCCACCGCCGACCCCCGATTTATGCCGCTTGCTGCCACCGAGCTTGCTTCGGTATCGCTCTCAGTGTCGCTGCTCACCGCACCACAAGCCCTGGACTATGACGGTTCCGAAGCCGGCGCCATTGCGGCCATGCGCCCAGGCATCGACGGGATCGTGCTGCGGCAGGGGAACAAGCGAGCGACATTCTTACCCCAGGTGTGGGAGGAACTTGCCGACCCTGCCGAGTTCCTGCGGCATCTGCGCGCAAAAGCCGGGATCGATACCGTCAGCTGGCCGGAGGGCGTCACGCTGGAGCGATACGAGGTTCGCAAGTGGGCGGACAAGTAGCGAAGTGGTGGCACGCCACCGACGACGGGCGCATCCAATGTGATGTTTGCCCGCGCGAATGTCGTTTGCGTGACGGTCAGCGCGGATTCTGTTTCGTGCGGATGCGGGAGGGAGATTCGCTCTATCTCGACACCTACGGTCGCTCCAGCGGGTTTGTCATCGACCCGATCGAGAAGAAACCGCTCAACCATTTCTATCCGGGTACCTCGGTGCTTTCGTTCGGGACGGCGGGATGCAATCTGTCCTGCAAGTTTTGCCAGAACTGGGATATCTCCACCTCACGCAAGTACGACACGCTTGCCGATGCCGCAAGCCCGGGCGCCATCGCCGCATCCGCTGCCGCCCAGGGCGCGGAATCAATCGCCTTTACCTATAACGACCCGACAATTTTTGCCGAGTACGCCATCGACTGCGCGATCGCCGCGCGCGAAACCGGCGTACATCCGGTCGCCGTCTCCGCCGGCTGGATCAACCCGGAGCCCCGCCGCGCGCTCTACTCGCAGATGGATGCGGCCAATATCGATCTCAAAGGCTTCACCGACGAATTTTATCGGCGGGTCACTGGCGCGGCACTCACCGATGTACTCGACACGATCGCCGATGTGTATCACAACACCGAATGCTGGGTTGAGCTGACGACACTACTCATTCCCGGCAAGAACGACAGCGATCAAGAGATCCGATCGATGAGCGAATGGATCGTGCGCGAACTCGGGCCGAGTGTTCCGCATCACTTCAGTGCATTTCATCCCGACCACAAAATGCGCGACATCCCGAGAACGCCCGCGGCCACCCTCAGCAGGGCACGTCGCATCGCCATGGACGCCGGCGAGCGGTATGTCTATACCGGAAACGTGCACGACACGGTCGGTGGCACAACGTACTGTCATCACTGTGGCGCATCGCTCGTGGTGCGCGACTGGTTCAACGTATTGGAATACCGCCTGGATGAACGCGGCGGGTGCCGTAATTGCGGCGCGATCCTGCCGGGTCGCTTCGCGGAACATCCAGGCGGCAGTTCCATCAAGCGCAGACGCATCCGGATTGAACCGGCATAGCTGCGCGCCGGTTGCTACTTACCGAGGTATGCAAGCGCCTCGTCGTAGTTCGGCTCATCACCGATCTCAGGAACGAGCTGCGTGTACCCGACCTTGCCCTGCTCATCCACAAT
This sequence comes from Pseudoclavibacter sp. Marseille-Q3772, assembly GCF_916618895.1. Classification (NCBI taxonomy): domain Bacteria; kingdom Bacillati; phylum Actinomycetota; class Actinomycetes; order Micrococcales; family Microbacteriaceae; genus Pseudoclavibacter; species Pseudoclavibacter sp. Marseille-Q3772. Next base: position 108,217 of record NZ_OU745391.1, on the reverse strand, counting down.
GACCACGGCTCGGGCCAACAGTCCCTCAAGCGGCCCATCAGCAAGTGTTACGCCGTAGTCCGCGCCAAAGGAGGAGCGGAACGCGCTGGTGGGGATGACATTGTCGATGCCCTCGGCACCGCAGAAGCGCTCGAGTGCGAACGGGAGATCCTGCGAGACGGTGATCACGACCGTGTTGTCGAGGCCGGCAGCAAGCTCGTTGAAACGGCGAACCGATTTCGCGCAAGTGGGGGTGTCGATCGAGGGGAAGATGTTCAACACGACTCGTTTACCGGCGTGATCACCGAGCGTGACATCACCGAGGTCGGTGTCTAGGAGCGTGAATGCCGGAGCGGTCGAGCCGGTGGCGGGAAGCTCACCGGTGAGGTGTACGGGGGTTCCTTCAAGAGCAGTTGTAGCCATACGTCGAGTCTCACAATCGCACCTTTGTGCTTGCTGAACCGATCGATCGTCACCTAGCGACACGAATGATTGCCCGTAACTCGCTGCTGGGTACAGTGGTGCAATGGCAGCGCTGACGAAACGAATGCAACGGTTCACCACCACCATCTTCACGGAGATATCTGCCCTGGCGCAGCAATACGATGCGATCAACCTTGGTCAGGGATTCCCGGACACCAACGGCCCACGCGAGATCCTCGACGCCGCCAGCCGCAGCATCCTTACCGGTCACAACCAGTACCCTCCGGCCCGTGGAGTGCCCGAGCTACGCAAGGCGATTGCCACCCACCGCGAGCGCTTTTTCGGCATGAAATACGACCCCGACACCGAGGTCTTGGTAACTGTCGGCGCAACTGAAGCACTGGTGGCAGCGCAGTTAGCGCTGTTGAATCCGGGGGACGAGGTCGTTGCGCTCGAGCCGTTCTACGACTCATACGATGCCGGTGCGGCGCTGGCTGGAGCAACCCTGGTTCCGGTGCGCTTGGATGCACCGGAGTTTGCGCTCTCGGCGGATCGCTTGCGTGCGGCGATTTCACCGCGAACGCGCATGCTGCTGTTGAATTCGCCGCATAACCCCACCGGTCGCGTGTTTACCCGTGATGAGCTGGAGCAGCTCGCTGCGGTGGCGATTGAGCACGATTTGATCGTGCTCACCGATGAGGTGTATGAGCATCTGGTGTTTGATGGGCACCGACACGTCCCGATTGCGTCACTACCGGGGATGCGCGAGCGCACGATTTCGGTTGGGTCCGGCGGTAAGACGTTCTCGACGACCGGGTGGAAGGTTGGTTGGATCACGGCACCGGCTGCGCTGGTGTCGGCGGTTGCAACCGTGAAGCAGCACCTCACCTTTGTTGGTCCCGCGCCGATGCAGTACGGCATTGCGGAGGGACTCGCGCTGCCACCGGCTCGTATTCATGCGATCCGTGACGATCTCCAGGCTCAGCGGGACCTCTTGGTGGATGCGGTGCGATCGGCGGGGCTGGATGCGTTCGTTCCGCAGGGCGGGTATTTCGTGGTCGCGGATGTGGCTACGCTCGACGCGGGCTGCGCGATGGAGTTCTGTGAATTACTGCCGCGAACAACCGGTGTTGCCGCGATTCCGCTTGCTCCGTTCTATCGGGATGCGGCAGGGGCGGAAACACTCATTCGGTTCGCGTTTAGTAAACGGCCCGAGGTGTTGCGTGCCGCAGGTGAGCGATTACAGCGTCTGCGCGCGAAATAGTTACCGTCGTTACGGGCGTGTCTGCGCCGACGTCACGTAATGTGAAGTGCCGCTGCCCGTTTTCGGGCCTAAGGAAAGGAACCGTCGCCAGTGTCTGTCGGACTCGTTGCGCTACTCGATGATATTGCTGCCCTTGCCCGGGCGGCCGCCGCCAGTCTCGACGATATTGCGGCTGCTTCGCTAAAGGCCTCTGCCAAGGCTGCCGGCGTAGTGGTCGATGACGCGGCAGTCACCCCGCAGTACGTTTCGGGTATTGAACCGAACCGGGAGCTGCCGATCATTTGGAAGATCGCCCGCGGCTCGATCATTAATAAGCTGTGCATCATCCTCCCGGTTGCCCTCCTGCTGAGCCAGTTCATTCCTTGGCTGCTGCAACCGCTGCTGATGCTCGGCGGTGCATTTCTGTGCTTTGAGGGTGCCGAGAAAATCGTCACGTCGATCCGTAATCGCGGGGGCGGCGACGATGCCCCGAAGGCCGTCGAATCCGCGCAGGATGAGAAGGCGATCACCTCCGGTGCGATCCGCACCGACCTCATCCTGAGCGCTGAAATCATGGTGATTGCGTTGAACGAGGTTACCGATCAGCCGTTCTGGAACCGTCTCGCGATCCTGATTATCGTTGCCGTGGTGATCACGGCGGCCGTGTACGGCGCGGTCGCCTTACTCGTCAAAATTGACGATATTGGGTTGCGGATGGCAGCCGGGGGCCGGGCAGCAAAACGGCGGTTCGGCCTGTGGCTCGTACAGATCATGCCGGGAGTATTCACGTTCATTTCGATCGTCGGCACGGTGGCGATGCTCTGGGTTGGCGGCCACCTCATCCTGGTCGGTATGGCACCCCTCGGCCTCCACGCCCCCTACGACCTGGTCCATCACCTAGAACAGTTTGGTGCCCAGGTGCCGGGCATCGGCAGCGTGCTGGGGTGGTGCATCAATACGCTGTGCTCCCTGGTGTTCGGGCTCATCCTCGGTACACTCATCGTCGGGATTGTGCACTTGCTCCCGTTTGGTAACCACCACGGCAACGAAACCGAAACCACTGCGCAAGAGAACGCATCCGCATAACCGACCGGTAGCGCCCACGCAGTCCTGCATTTCGCGAGATGAACGACATTGCCTCACTGTGGTGCTACGCTTTTCGGCATGCATTTCACACAAGCTTGGTGGACCGCCTAGGAGGCGGTTCCCGTGTGTATGCAACAGATTCGAATCGCCCCTTCCGGAGGCGATTCGTTTGGTTTCCGCGAAGTGGCATGTTTAACGGCAAGGAGCCCTCACAATGACTGAACCCCAGCACCCCGCAACCGCTGAAACCACTGCCGCAACGCAACACGTACCGAACCCGGTGTATCGGGCGGATGCGGAGGGTTACTTCGGCGAGTTCGGTGGCGCCGAACTCCCGCCATTCCTCGTCGAGCCAATCGCCGAGGTTCGCGATGCCTACGAGCAGGCTCGCCGAGACCCGGAGTTCATCGCCGAGTACGAGCGGCTGCTGCGCAGCTACGTTGGCCGCCCCTCGCTGCTGTACTTCGCAGAGAACCTCACCCGCAAGTTCGGCGGCGCAAAAATCTACCTGAAGCGCGAAGATCTCAACCACACCGGAGCACACAAGATCAACCACTGCCTAGGTGAAGCGCTGCTGGCAAAACGCATGGGTAAGCGCATCCTGATTGCTGAAACCGGTGCGGGCCAGCACGGTGTCGCGCTGGCAACCGCGGCGGCGCTGGTGGGACTGGAATGTGAAATCCACATGGGCGCCATCGACGTCGCCAAGCAGCACCCGAACGTGGTTCGGATGGAGCTGCTCGGCGCCAAGGTTGTGCCGGTTGAAGAGGGTGGCCGGTCGTTGAAGGAAGCCGTGGACTCAGCGTTTGCGACCTATGCTGCCGACCACCAGGACTACTTCTTCGCCATCGGATCGGTGGTCGGCCCACACCCATACCCGTCGATGGTTCGGGATTTTCAGTCGGTGGTCGGCCGCGAGGCCCGCGCGCAGATCCTGGAGGCCGAGGGACGACTCCCCGATGCACTCGTGGCGGCAGTGGGCGGAGGCTCGAACGCAATGGGATTGTTTGACGCGTTTTTGAACGACGAATCCGTTGAGGTGTTTGGTGTGGAGCCGGCAGGCGAGGGCTTGGATGGGAAGCGTCACGCCGCAACGATGACGCTCGGTAGCCCTGGAACACTGCACGGCATGAAGACGCTCGTGCTGCAGGAAGAGGACGGCTCCCCCTCCCCCGTGCACTCGATCGCCTCCGGGCTCGACTACCCGGGAGTGGGCCCGCAGCACTCACACCTCAAGTCGCTCGGCCGGGTGAACTACGTCTCCGTGAACGACAACGAAACGCTGGATGCATTCAGCACGCTCTCGCAGACCGAGGGCATCATCCCCGCGCTGGAATCCGCACACGCAATCGCATATGCGTGCAAACTCGCGCCAACGCTTGACGCTAACAAGATCATCATCGCCAACCTGTCAGGGCGCGGCGACAAGGATGTGGACTACGTGGCCGAGCGACTCGCATCCCGCGACGCGTAGTCAGCAGCTCACCAGCGCATCCAATCGTCAATCGTCAATCAAAGGATTTCTATGACAACTTCCGGTTTTTGTGTCGGCATCGTCGGCTATGGCAACCTCGGACGAAGTGCCGAAGCGCTCGTCAAGCAGCAGCCAGACATGGACCTCTACGGCATTTTTTCGCGTCGCCGGAGCCTCGGCACCGACACCGATGTGTTCCCGGTCGCCGAGATCTCACAACACCGCGACGAACTCGACGTGCTGTTGCTGTGCCTTGGCAGCGCAACCGATATTCCCGAACAAGCAGCCGCGTTCGCCCGTGAATTCACCACTGTCGACACCTACGACAACCACAATCTCATCCCCCAGCACCGTGCCCGGATGGATGCGGCAGCACGAGAGGGCGGGAACGTCGCGCTGATCTCCACCGGCTGGGATCCGGGCCTGTTCTCGATCAACCGCGTGCTGGCCGCATCCCTCTTTCCACAGCCACAGCAGGCAACGTTCTGGGGACTCGGGGTTTCGCAGGGACATTCGGATGCGATCCGCCGGATCCCGGGTGTGAAGCGTGGCGTGCAATACACGGTTCCGAACGAGGATGCCGTTGCGGATGCGAAGGCGGGTCGCACGGTTGATGCGAAGCGTGCCCACAGGCGACAGTGTGTTGTGGTGGCGGATGCGGCTGATCACGATCGGATCCGCGAGGCGATTGTGACGATGCCGGACTACTTCGTGGGCTACGACACCACCGTTGAGTTTGTGAGCGAAGCGGAGTTTACAGCGAACCACACGGGGATGCCTCATGGAGGTCAGGTCATTACGGCCGGCGAGCTCGCCAGCTCGCACAATTCGGTGACGTTCGGTTTGGAGCTTGGCCGAAACCCCGATTTCACCGGTGCGGTGTTGGTTGCCTATGCGAGGGCTGCGGCACGATTGCGCGAGCAGGGAGTTACCGGAGCGGTCACTCCGCTTGAAGTTGCCCCGTACTTACTCTCGCCAGCCGGGCTGGATGAGCTCGTGGCGGGTTCGCTGTAACCGGCTGGTAGGCCTCGTGCGGGGTCGTTCGGTGGTGTGGATGCGGGCGGCTACGCGGCAGCTCGGGCCGTGATGAGTACGCATCCGGAGAAACTCTCAATTCGTCCCGACGCTCGAGCGTTCGCCTCCAGGTGTGTTCTGAGCGCATCCTCCAGCTGCCGCGCGTGCTCGCCAGCCCTCGCGAAGGAAAACGCGTGGGTTGGTGAGCCCTCGCGGTACAGGGCCATACCGTCTTCCACGCTGGAGAAATTCCACGGCAGATCGTGGCGAGTGATGGTGATGTCCGTGAAACCACGCAGCCGCTCTTCTGCCACTCCTGGATCGGCCCAGGTCATGTGCGGCGGCTGAATCCGCGGACCTCCGGCCGCCGCCATCATCTCCAGCGTCATCTCAGCAAGGAATCCACGCCGGTCCCACGCGGTGAATGCCAGCATTCCGCCCGGTCGTAGGATGCGTAGCCACTCGGGCGTGGCTCGGTCAGGGTCGCAGAGAAACGCACCGAAGTTTGAGGCGATGGCATCGACGGAACAGTCCGCAAGCCCGGTGTCCTCGCCGAGGGCATCGACCCACCTCGCGCCAGGACAGCGCCGCATGCCCACATCCCTCATCCGCGCTACGGGTTCGAGTGCGATCGTGTGCCAACGTTCCGCCAAACGTTCAGTCAGGTGCCCGTGCCCGGCGCCGAGATCGAGCACCGTGCTCTCAGGAGCCAATCCTGAGAACGCTTCGCACACCATCGTGGCAGCAGGGGCGAGCCGCACTGCAGTCGGCCCGTAGTCAGCACTACCCCAAACCTCGGAAACACTCATTCCACACCCTCCTTACTGAGAACCGCTCTCAGTATAAAGGAGACCGTGCCGGCGTCGTAAGGGATTATGCGCCGTTACTCTTCGCTCTCCCCCAAGCGTTTGGCATCGCTTTCGAACTCACCGTCGAGGCGGCGTTCAAGTTGCGCCCGCCAGCGCGGCGGAAGCTCCGGACTCGCCAGTAGCCGGGTAATTCCTTCGATATCACCTCGGTCGACGTTCATCACCCGGTTGACCTCTGCAGCACTCACGCTCCCCTCGAGACGGTCAATCACCTCGATCGCATCGCCGGGAGCAATTTCACCCGGCTGGAGCACGCGGAAGTAGATCCCCGTTCTCCCCTTTGTTTGCACGATGCGCGGGAGCTGTTTGACACCCCACCGCGCGGCGAGTTTGTAACAGGGTCGGCGCGGCTGGGTGGCCTGCAGTACTGTGCTGCCGACGCGGACAGTGTCGCCAAGGTGGATCACCGTCTCATCCAGCTGCGTCATCGTGATGTTTTCAAAGAGCGCACCTTCGGGCAGGTCATAGCCTTCGGCTTGCCAGCTCGGATAATGGTGCTGGGCATACATGAGCACAGCTTTTTGCGCGCCACCATGTATCGCTTCGGCCTGTTCATCGCCTACCAGCCCGAGCTCCTCCACACGCACCGGACGAGATTGCGGGTGCTTCACTGCGGCCGAGTCAAACGCTCGCCCTCCCCAGTTCCGTGGCTGCACGCTCCCGATGCGCACCGCGACCACTCGCCCCGGGGTGATATCAAGTCGTGTATTCATCCGAGTCACCGCTCTAGGAATCGAGAGAGCCCTTTGATGAAGATCTCGGGTTCCTCGGAGTACACCCAGTGTCCGGCTTCGTGGATCACGAATCTGCGCTCGTTTGGGAAGAGCGCGCGCATCGCGCGAGCATCGTCTCCACTGGTGTAGGCAGATTTACCGCCGGCAATCCACAGCACCTTGCCGCCGTAGGTGACACCAGACATATCCGGCCAGTTGCGGATGGTCGCCAAGGAGCGGAACAGCAGCTCGAGGTTCGGCTGCCATTCGAATCCCCCGTCGACGCGGCGCAGGTTCTGCAATGCGAACGCCCGCACTGCTGGCGATTCGATTTCGGGCGCAAGCAGCTCATCGGCCTGTGCACGCGAAGTGAGCGCCTTCAGGTCAAGACCTCGCATGGCCGTAATGATGCCCTTAATAGTGTCGGATGCGGCGCCGGTGTCCTTGGGTGCCATATCGACGACAACCAGGCGCTCGACCAGTTCGGGGTGACGCAGGGCGAGGAGCATCGACACTTTGCCGCCCATCGAGTGGCCGACTACGACCACAGGACCGTCGGCAGCAAAATCTGCGCGCAGGAAATCGGCAAGGATTTCTACCTGCTCGAAGTAGTCGAATTGCTCGGTCCACTCCGATTCGCCGTGGTTCGGGAGGTCAACCAGCAGGCTCGTGCAGCGATCAGCGAGCGCTCGCGCAATGGCATTGAAGTTCTTTCCGCGCCCAAGCAGTCCGTGGATGAACACCACTCGCTGTGGGCCGGATCCGACAGTGGATGAGGCTATGCGAGTCACGCAGTCGATGCTACGTCATTGACGCTGTCTACTTGGTGAGTCATCTTCGGTCATGGTCTGTAACAAAATGTGCGCGCATGGATCTCGGCCCATAACCTCGAGACATGTCTGTTTCACCTACAACCAATTCCTCAAGTACCGCATCCAAACAACGATCTCGATTTCACATCCCATTCGGCGCGCAAATCATCATCGGTCTGATCGCTGGCGTCGCCTTAGGTCTTTGGGCCGCCAGCATCGGACCGACCAGCGGAACCGACCCGGCTGAGGCACCGAACTGGCTCACCACCACCCTAGAAACCATTGGTTCGAGCTTCACCACACTGCTGAAGGTACTCGTACCCCCGACGATCTTCCTCGCCGTGGTTTCGTCGATCACGAAACTTCGCGGTGTAACCAACGCTGCTTCGCTGGCATGGCGCACGCTGTTGTGGTTCGCGATCACCGCGCTCATCTCGGTGGTAATCGGTATCGGTCTCGGTATCGTGCTGCAGCCGGGTACCGGCGAAAACCTCGGTGTGAGCGAGCCCGCCGATCCCTCCCGCACGGGAGGCTGGTTCGACTTCCTGCAGGGCCTGATCCCGGCTAACTTTCTCGGTCTTTCCGTCACGGTGACGGATGGGGTTGCCTCGGTCGGTTTCAATGTGCTGCAGATCCTCGTGTTGTCGATCGTCACCGGAATCGCCGCGTTGAAGGTTGGCCCCGCAGCCAAGCCGTTCATCGATGTGGTTGATTCATTGCTCGCAATCGTGCAGAAGGCGCTGTGGTGGGTTATTCGACTCGCACCATTCGGCACTGCCGGTCTGCTCGGATACGCCGTGGTCGCTTATGGCTGGTCAGCGTTGACGAGCCTGGGCACATTCATTACTGCATTCCTCATCGGTATCTTTGCGGTTGGCTTGATCGTCTACCCGGCACTGGTGAAGCTCCACGGCCTGTCGGTTCGCCGTTACTTCTCCGGCGTATGGCCCGCAGTGGGACTGGCGTTCGCCACCCGTTCATCGATCGCCACGTTGCCGGTCACCCGCGCCGTTGCCATCGAGAACTTCGGTGTACCGAAGGCCTACGCATCGTTCGCAGTGCCGCTCGGCGTAACGACAAAGATGGATGGTTGCGCCGCGATCTATCCGGCGATTGCCACCATTTTCGTAGCGAATTTCTACGGGGTACCGCTGGAGGCGCAGCACTACCTGGTGATCGCCCTGGTTTCGGTATTGGGTTCGGCAGCAACCAGTGGATTGACGGGCGCAACGGTAATCACCACGCTGATGCTCTCCACGCTTGGACTTCCGCTCGAAGGTATCGGCCTGCTGCTTGCTGTTGACCCGGTTGTCGACATGTTCCGCACTGCGCTCAATGTTGCGGGTCAGGCACTTGTACCGGCACTCGTGTCGAAGCGTGACGGCTCGCTTGATGTGGAGGTGTTCAATGGACCCGATGCATTCGACGGCAGCCTCGGCCCGGACCGTGCGGAAGCTGCTGTCAGTGAAGAAGTTGCGGGTTCGACAACCGAGGACGCTCCCGCATCCGTCGAACCCGAACCGCAGCCGACGAGATAGCGTCGGCCACACGAACTGGCGTTCAGCAATAATCAAGCAGACTCCCCAGCCGCGTTCACCGTTTCGGTTTTGAATCGTCGTGAACGCGGCTGCGGCCGTTTCCGTGGCACACTGCCGCGATTCATCCCGCTAATTCCAGATCGGAGCAGACCATGAAGTTCAACGATTTCGGCGTCCAGCTATTGGTGCTCGATGCGCTCCTCGAGAATGAGGCTATCGAAGCCCCGTACGCCACCGGCCACGATTGGGTTGAGGCGGAATACGACGTTGATTTCAGCGGCGCCGAAGACATCATCTACGGGGACGAGCTGTTCGACAAAATGCTTCCTGCGGCCGAGCGGTGGGCTCGTGAGTTCGATTTCAGCGAGGAACAGCTCGACTCGGTCACTGGCCTGTATTGGGACGGCGGCAACGAAATCTATCACCTGCTTTGCCCATCTTGGGATGGAGAGCAGGACCTCTTTACTGTGGGTTCGTGGGCTGAGGTGACGCCCGAGCGATTCCCGAAGCTGGAAGAACTGAGCTATGGAATCTGCGAGCCACCGACCGAGCAGCAGCAGGCAGCGCTCGAGGCAGCCGGAGTTGAAATCAGCGACTTCTAGAACTCGGTAAGACGCTGACCAGCTATCTTCGTTCTTCGGAAACTGTTCGCCCGGGCCAGTGCTGTGCACGACTATGTGCACGCATCAGGAAATTGGATAACCAAACGCGATTCTTCGCGCCTGCAAAGCTGCCCGAATTCCCGCCGGACACGGTCACTCGACCAATTAGCCCAGGCAGCCAGTCAGAGACTGACGCTATTCGTTCAGAGATCTAACCAGTCGCACAACACATCAGCGTGATTAGGAGACCGCTTTGAGTCATATACGAGTGTGACCGGTAAGTGAACTACGACGAGTTCACGAAATGCAGCTGATACATCCGCGTTCGATGCAATCTCGTCAAAGTAGCGCGCGCGAAACACGGTGTAGTCGATTTCATCGGAATGGAATGCCCGACGCAACGCCGTGCTCGGAGCGATTAGCTTGCACCACTCATCGACCGCGGCCTTTGCTTTCGATATGCCGCGTGGCCACAACCGATTGACCAAGATGCGAAACCCGTCAGCATCTGCAGGTTCTTCACGCACCGACTTCACACCAACCGCACGCATGGCGTTAGCTTATAGGCCCATAGTTCATGAACAAATAATTGCCGCGTCGCTTCAAGCGGAGAATTTCTGGTTCTTACGATCGAGTTCACGGATCAACTTAATAACCGATGACAGTGGTCGCCCAATGAGGGATTGGCAAAAGTGAGCCCCATTGAATGACATCAACCTCGGTGTTGTGCGGTCGCGCCGTGATCGCACGACCGCACAACCTACCGAGGTTCTCACTACGCCTTAAGCACCACTTTCAGCGCACGTTCCTGCGCTGAGTTAGCGAACACATCCCATGCCTTCTCAATCTCGTCGAGCTTGAATGTGTGGGTGCCCATCTTCTCGCTCGGCAGTTTGCCGGAGGCAACCATCTTCAGCAGTGTCGCGGTCGAGGTCGCGTCTACGAGGCCCATGGTGAGGGTGTAGTTGCCGATCCACATCGTGTCTAGCGGCAACTCAACTGGTTTACCGTGTACTCCGAGGTTGGCGATGTGACCACGTGGACGCACGAGGGACGCGGCCAGCTGCAAGGTTTGTGGATATCCAACAGCTTCCATCGCCACGTCTACGCCAAGACCATCCGTGAGCTCAAGCACCTTGTCACGGGTATTTTCATCCGAAAGAATCGCATCGGTAGCACCAAATTCGAGAGCCTTTTCTAGCCGAAACTCATTGGTATCAATCGCGATTACCTTCGATGCGCCCCACAGCGAAGTGGTGAGAATCGATGAAAGCCCGACCGCACCGGCACCGACCACTGCAACCGTGTCTCCCGGGCGCACCTGACCCGCGAGCACACCAACTTCATAACCAGTCGGCAGGGAATCCGAAAGGAATACGGCTTGCTCGTCAGTGACGTGGTCAGGAATGTGATGCAGTGACCCGTCAGCAAACGGGACCCGCACCTGTTCAGCAAGGGTGCCGTCAATCATGTGGCCGAGGATCCAGCCGACACCGGCCTCGTTTGCTTGGCAGTGGTCGGGGAATCCTTTCTGACAGTATTCGCAGACGCCGCACTTCGAGATACAGGAAACGATCACGCGATCCCCGACCTTAAAATTGTTGACGCTATCGCCGACTGCAATAACATGTCCAACGCCTTCGTGACCGAGGATGCGCCCCTCAGTCACAGCAGGTACGTCGCCTCCCAAAATGTGCAGGTCTGTGCCACAGATAGTCGTAGTGTCGATCTTCACAATTGCGTCGGTCGGCGCAAGAATCGTTGGGTCTGGTACTTCTTCCCAAGCTTTCTTACCGGGGCCGTGATAAACGAGTGCCTTCATCATGATCTCCTAAGCGTGGTCGCAAACCGTCGAGGTAGACGGCATTACTCATTTAACGGCGCCAATACCGATAATTGCTGATAACGCATATATTCAAGATCTGCGCATACGTACTGTCAAGTTGAGCTAACGGCAGGCAGCTCGGCGTGGTGGTCGTATTCGCTGACGCCTTGCTGCCAGTAGCCGTTGAACTGCGCGATAATTTCGGCTTCCTTGGCGTTTCGCAGCGACGCTTTTACCCGCGCGACACCGGTGGCTTCCCCCGCTGCCCACACGAGCGTGCGGTCAGCGTCAGTAATCGCAGGCTGTAGGGCATCGATAGCCCGCATCCAGTCGCCAGGTTCGTGCATCTCGACAGCAACCGCCTCAGATACGTCGATAGCTCCAGCGCCGGCGCCTACCATGTGCAGCGTTCCCGGCAGACCGAGTTCGTTGAACCGCCGTTCTGCGGCTGGTAGTGCCGCGAGGTCAACAATGGCGATGAGCCGGTCAAGCGATTGGATGAGTCGTTTTGATCCGCGTGGCCCGAGGAAGGCACAGCGATCGCCGACGCGTGCTCGCCCAAGCCAATTGCCGATTACTCCGCCCGGGTGGCGGACGATATCGATGGCTACGCGGTGAGGCTCGACGATGCGCGGGGTCATATCGCGCAGTCCGAGTTGTTCACGGTTCAGGATGCGGCCGTGTTGGGCATCGCGCTCCGGCTCGGCAAGGTGCCCCGACTCGTCCGGGACTTGCAGTTTGATGTGGTCGGTTGCGTTCGGTGATTCGAAATCCTCGAGGTCATTGCCAACAAACCAGCAACGCACCATGTTCTCGCCGCGAGGGACGATCGCATCCAGGGTGACGAGTCGGCGTCGGGGTACAAACCGTTGTAGCTCGGTTTTTGGAGAAATAATCGGCACGGCAAACCTCCTAAGTTAGGTAAACCTAACTTAGCGGATGCGGTTCCCGGGCAGGCTTCAGCGGCACGCCCCTGCGTGCGCGCTAGCTCCCATCCGAACTGTCGAATCGTTCGTTTCGACGTTCGTCTCGCCGCTGACGCGCTGCCTTCAATCGTTCGGACACATCATCCCCCGCGTCGCCCTGGTTGAGCACCGCTAACAGAGTGTTGCGAATCTCCTCTTGCGAACTCGAGAGCCCACCCGGGTTCGAAGGAACAAAAATGGTGTTGGTGCGCGACTGCGTACCGATATCGCGAAGCGTGTCGAAGTACTGCGTCATCATCAGCAGCTGCTCGGGCGATTCCTCGATGCCAATCTTGCGCAGTACCTGGTACTGCTCGGCAAGACCCTCCACGATCGCTTTGCGCTGGCTGGCGACACCAACACCCTGCAACCGCTTGGTCTCAGCCTCGGCCTCAGCCGACTTGATCGCTCGAATCTTTACAGCCTCACCCTCGGCACTGGCGGCCTCACGCTCACGCTGCGCCGCATTGATCCGGTTCATCGACTCACGCACACGCGCGTCAGTCGGTGAAATATCCGTCACGAGCGTATTGGCAATCTGGTACCCGTACTGGGCCATCTGCCGCTGCAGGCGCGTCTCGATATCGTTCGCGATCGCATCCTTATTGGAGTACGCCTCGTCAAGTGTCAGCGCGGCAAGCGTGGTGCGAATGGTGTCAAACACATACGAACGGATCTGCTCTTCCGGAGTCGACAGCGAGTAATACGCCTCCGGCACCCGATCAAATAGCGGACGATATTGCACCGCGACCGGAACGTTGACGAACACGTTGTCTTTCGTCTTCGTCTCGACCAGCACGTTGAGCTGCTGCAGGCGCAAGCTCATTTCCACTACGACGCGGTCGATGAAGGGGATTTTCATGTTCAGGCCGGGTTTCGTCACGCGGATGAACTTGCCGAACCGTTCAATGATCTTGTTCGTTGCGGATCGGGTCGTGAAGAACGTCTGGGTGATGAGGACGAGAAGTACGAGGATCAGGATGATGATCCAGACGTACTTTCCGAGCTGGTCTTCGATCATGGCGATGGCGCACCTTTCGCAGCAGTAGTTCCGTTTCTATTCTGACGGATGTTTGGTGGTACCGAGTCCATCGCGAGCATGGTCGGTCGTCATCCCTTGGCTCGAACACGCAACGCTTTGCGAGAGCCGAATCACTCGAGCGCTCGCAGGTCATACACTGCGGGCACGGTGCCGTGTTCGTAGTAGTGCCAGAAGATGGTGGCAGCTTCGTCGGCAGTAAAGCATTCGTGCTCGGCGATTTGCTCGCGATGCGCTCCCCGTCGGATGACGGTAGTCTCGTCGCCACCGCTCGAGGCGCGCTGCAGCCGGGACAGGTGAGACTGCCCGCGTTCATCCGATTGCCGCATTTCGACCATCATTCGCTGCGCGCTACCCGCGGCTTGGAGAAACTGGAACGGCCAGCTACCTGGCAGTTGATCCCACAGACGCATTCCTTCGGGGAGCCGCCAGAGCGAAATCGCGAAATGCTGGTTTCCGTCGAGGCGCGCGAGCGCACGGTGTACCACGGCACGGGGGTCGAGCAGCGGCAAGAGCTCATCGATGGTGCCGCCGTTCGTCTGCAGGCAGTGAGTCGGCACGGATGGGTCGGTCATGGCATTAACGGTATTGCGTCGAGCGAGTCTCGCGAACGCTATTCCTGAGACCGTTCCAGTTCGTCGTCGAGATTAATTCCGTATTGGCGTTCGAAACGTTCGCTATCAGCAATCTCCTTCGACATGAACATGAACTCGATCACGTCCTCACCGGGAAGGAGCCGAATTAGGCTGCCATCTTCAAGATCCCAATCGACGCCTTCATAGTGCAACGGCGTTCCAGTTGGCTCGTACCCGATACATTCGGAAATGCTCTGGGTCACCTTAGGGAACGCTTCCCTCACCGCAGCACGAGCAGCAGGACCTTCCTCGTCGATCGTGTCCGAGACGCGTGCGCTAAATCGGGAAATCTCGCCGTTCATTTCATTGACCGACGCGAGTGGAAGACTGATGTCGTAGTTGGAGAATCCGCCACGCCGACGATTCCTCGTCCAGTTGAGACGCTCAAAAATCGAGGGAAATTCCTCGAATGGAATCGGCTTGGGCGCGTCGCGCAGGAGCGTAACCAGAGGGCAGAGGTCGTCTTTCGTGACAGTTTTGAGTGGTTCCATACCTCTTCTCCCCTTAGCTCGTCAGGCATATCGCTTGCACATTTAGTTATCAGAGGAAGATGGCGCGTCGCCTCGGCCAATACCTGGTGAAGCAGGCAACCGAGGCGGCAAGGACACGCCGAGGGAGCGACACTCGCAGGCACCTGCCCCTAGGCGTCAATGTCTTCCATAGGCCGATCGAGATCGATCCCGGTACGGCGCTCGTAGCGTTCCAGATCGGCAATCATCTTCGACATGAACATGAACTCGAGCACGTTTTCTCCCACCGCCAACCGGATAACGCTGCCATCATCCAGATCCCAATCGGCGCCTTCCTCGTACAGCGGAGTTCCCGTTGGCGCAAAGCCGATGCATTCGGTAATGCTCTGTTTTACTTCGGGGAAGGCCGCGCGTACCGCAGCCTGAGTCGCGGCACCTCGCTCTTTGATCGTGTCAGATACACGCGCGTTGAAGCGCGAAAGCTCACCGCGCATCTCGTTCACGGCCGCAAGTGGCAAATTGATGTCGTAGTTGGTAAAGCCACCGCGCCTGCGGTTCTTCTCCCAGTTCAGTTGCTCATACAGGGCCGGGAATTGCTCGAATGGAATCGGCTTGGGCGCGTCGCGCAGGAGCGTAACTAGAGGGCAGAGCTCCTCTTTCGTGGCGACCTTGAGGGATTCCACTCTTTCTCCTTACCTCACCGAAGCAGTCCTCCCATTACAGGCTTGCTTACCAGGGGAGAACTGTGCTTCGTTTGGCGCACCTCTAGAGAACAGCGAAACGACGACGGCAGGGGGCGGTGAGGCTTCGACACTCGCGGAGCAGGCACGCACCTGTGCCTACGCGTCGATTTCCTCCATAGGCTGATCGAGATCGATCCCGTGACGACGCTCGTAACGTTCCACGTCCGCAAGCAGCTTGGACAGGAACACGAGCTCAATCACGATCTCCCCCATATGCAGGCGTATTACGCTGCCGTCCTCGAGTTCCCAGTCGGCACCTTCATAGTGCAACGGGGTTCCGGTCGGTTCGAAACCAATGCAATCGGTAACGCTCTGCTTCACTTCGGGGAATGCGTCCCGCACAGCCTGGGGGGCGTTCGGATCGTTCGGGTCGAGACTGTCCGAGACATATGCACCAAACTTCGATACATTACCTCGTTGCTCAGTCACCGATGCGTCGGGAAAACTGATCGCAAAGTTCGATCGCCCACCGCGCCTCCGACTGTTGACCCAGCCAAGCTGCTCAAAGATGGCGGGGTACTCGGTGTACGGGATTGGTTTGGGGATGTCCCTCAGTAAGGTCACTAGAGGGCAGAGGTCGTCCTTTGCGACGACGTTGAGAACTGTCATGGCATCTCCTTACCTGATTACCTGATTCGAAACACGGCCTCAAGTCGCGTTCAGGCTACAGGCGCGCGCAACCGTTTCGCTGTATCAGGAGCGACAGTGGTAGTCGTCCTACACGGAATCCAGTTTACGGACGTAGCCACCAAGTCGAAGGTCGCGCGGGCACTCGCCTGCGTAATGGGACCGACATCGTGTCAGGAACCGGGTTATTCTTCGCCTTTCTCTGACATTAACTGATCGAAATCAACCCCGTACTGGCGCTCGAAACGCTCGTTATCGGCGATTGTCTTCGACATGTATATAAGTTCGAGAACATTTTCACCGACTCGTAAGCGAATTACGCTTCCATCCTCGAGATCCCAATCGGCGCCCTCATAGTGCAGCGGCGTACCGGTCGACTCGAAACCTATGCAGTCGGTGATGTTCTGCCTTATCTCGGGGAATGCTCTTTGAACAGCTTCGCGGACAAGTGGGCTGCGCTCATTAACAGTGTCTGAGACGAAGGCGCGAAGTCGGGCAACTTCACCGTTCAACTCAATCGCGGATGCGTTGGGCATATTGATATCAAAGTTTGACAACCCGCCAGTTTCGCGGTTCCTCACCCATCCCAGGCGCTCAAACATAGCCGGGTAGTCCGCGTACGGGATAGGCTTCGCAGCGTCACGCAATAGCGTTACCAGCGGACAGATGTCGTATTTAGTGGCAACGTTGAGAGATGTCAAATTTGGTAACCCCACTCATTATCCGGAGCAATAGTGCTTGAAAAGCCACCGAAGCGTCCTGTTGAGGCAATTTCCTTTCGCGAATACTCAAAAATAGGCACCGCTTGTGAGAAAGGTCGCCGAGCCCGTGCTTAAAAATACACTGAGTCACAATTTCGGGCGATTGAGGATGCATCTGAGATCTCGCTTGATAAAGGACGAACGTTGACCACGGTCGTTCAACCAAAAATGACTCTGACGCCTAACGTGGCCAAACGCTAGATAGTTGCGTTTGTTCTAACGAACGCCGGGCACCACGTCGCGAGAAATCGGCAGCACGGGTTCTCATTAAAGAATGAGCATCCAGCAGGGGCCAGTTATTCCTGTGGCCGTTCCAGTTCGTCGTCGAGATTGATTCCGTATTGGCGTTCGAAACGTTCGTTATCGGCAATGTCCTTCGACATGAACATGAACTCGATCACGTCGTCAGCGGGAATTAGGCGAATGAGGCTACCATCTTCAAGATCCCAATCCATACCCTCATAGTGCAGGGGGGTTCCAGTTGGCTCGTACCCGATGCATTCCGAAATGCTCCGTGTCACCTCGGGGAACACTTCCTTCACGGCAGCACGAGACGCAGGCCCTTCCTCGGCAATCGTGTCCGAGACGCGCGCGCTAAGTCGGGAAATCTCACCCCGTTGCTGGCCAACAGACGCCATCGGAAGGTTGATGTCATAGTTTGATTTTCCACCCCGTTTGCGATCCTTGACCCAGCCCAGTCGTTCGAACAGTGCTGGAAATTCGTCATACGGAATCGGCTTGGGCGCATCCCGCAAGAGCGTAACCAAAGGGCAAAGTTGTTCTTTGGCAACGGTGTTGAGAGTTGTCATTGCTCTTCCTTACCTCAATCAGGTTGGCGGGGATATCACGTATTGACCTTGGCGAGGGAATGTCTAGTTCCCACGCAACCAGCCCGGGACATCGATGGTGTTTTCGTTGATGATAAATTCCGTGACCTTTGGGTTTCCCGCAACATCAGGCTGAACCATGCGGTACCGAACGGATGCAGAACCGTCTTCAAGTCCTTGTCGTAGTGCCGGGTCGGCGAGCACAGCATCACGCAGTGCCTGATCCTCCCGAAGGACGTCGTGCAGATATGCTTCCGATCCCTGCCGGTTGCCGTTACGCGTACCGAGCTCAGCAGAGGGCCCCTTGGTTTCTTGGATTACCAAATCACCGTCCTGTGATTTGTAGGCTTGATCGAAAGTACCCTGGCCGGCACCAGTCCGGTCAGGCAAGATCGACTGCATGCCTTCGCTTTCCGCGACAGTACGACCCGCCGCCTCGCCGAACTCTTCACCGGCGCGGGTTTGCTCGCGGATTGCGTTTGTCCGAGCATCTCTAGCATCGCGAAGGTCTTCGAGTTTATCCAGCAAGGCCGGGTGATCCTCGAGCTCGAGCTCCTTCTGCAAACGGATGATGGTCCGATCACCCGAACCAGAGTTCAACGACTTCGGGTCGACGGGGGTAAGACCCGCATCCTTCATGCCTTGGTTGAAGTCATCGAGTTTAGCGTTGAAGTCCGATTTGGCCGCGTTTGCATCTTGGATGGCTTGCGCTCTTTCGCGGCCTAGATCACGCAGGTCATCAGGGATGTCCGCCGGGTCGTCGTACAGTTTCTCGGTGGGCCCCTTTTGAGTTTCAGGGTTCGGAGTCGGCGAATCCTTTGGCGTGGTGCCGTTGTCAACGCTCGACGAAGTACCCCCCGCGTCACCATCGACCGGGGATGAACCGCTACCCGATTCATCCGGACGGGGACGTGGCCCGCCTGCGTCCGGAGGATTCGGGGAGTCGGGGCTGCTCGGCGAACTCGGGCTGTCGCTCGGTTTCGGCAAGACCGGACCGGCTGGCGAGTTCGGGGCGTTCGGCGTGGTCGGGACGCTTGAGGAGCCGGGTGTGCTCGGCGAGCCACCTGGCACGCCGGAACCGCTCGGCACGCCAGAGCCGCTCGGCACGCCGGAACCACTCGGCACACTGGAACCGCTCGGCAGACCCGATGAGCTTGGCACACTCGAACCGCTTGGCAGACCCGAACCACCGCCGCCACGGATCGCAGATCTAAAGGCTCCGGCAGCGTCGTTGAAGATCTTCATCAGGTCGTCAAGGTGCTTGGAAAGCTTGGTGATCGATGTGATGAGGTCATCGATGTAGCGGCCGACCTTGGCGACCATTGCCGAAACTTTTGCCGTGACCTGCGAGATTGCCAGGGGTGTGGCAAGGCCAAAGCTGCAGGCCGTTTCAATTGCTGCAGAACAAGCCGTCCCGACCACTTCGGAGAGCGCGTCCCGAGTGACATCATGCACAATCTTCACGATTGCCCCGGCGGCTTCCATCCCACCGGAGATGCCGCTCGCCCACACCCCAGCCGCATGAACGTGCTTTGCCGCATCCTCATGTACCTTGCGGTACGCCTCCATGGCCTGACCGTTCAAGTCCTGCACCGCGTTGAGCTGGTCATTCAGCTTCTGACCCGTTTGTTGCAGGTGGTTGGCGATGTTCGACCACGTCTGCGCGAACCCAGCAACTTCCCCGGCGTCACCCGTGAGGTCGTTGAACCAGCCACGCAGTGGCTCAACGTGCTCAAGCACCCAGCCGATGCCCATCGCGATTACTGATCCGAGTGGATCTATAACGGTGGCCACGGTGTCCAGCGCAAGCCCGACGCCTGCGAGCACGCCTGTGGTCCAGTCACCATTGCCGATTGCTTCTGCTAGGTCGGCGCCGGACTCAATTGCCAGCAGACCGCCGAATGGTGAGGATACGTCCTGGGGCCCTGCAACTAACGATGACGACATTATCGGTACGCTCCTGACGTGTTTTCACCGGTGTCGGCGCCATCGAACTTCTGAGCGCGCGAGTCATCGGTTGTGGTGAAGTCTCCGGCCGTTTCTTCGAGTGCACTAGCTTCGCGGTCAAGCATGTCCTTGGCTGAACTCATGAGCGACGATGCGGCACCGGTAACAGCCATCGCTGGCGGGATCAGGAACGCACACATCACTCCGAACGCGCCGCCACCCAGGTTCATTGAGCCAACAGCCGACTGGGCTTCAGCCACCGCTGCCGCGCCGTCCCGCGACTGAGACGCTTGGTCGCGTAACTGATCCGGGTCGATGTTTACCGATTCCACAGCATTCCTCGCATTCCGTATTGTTGGTCGTCGTCTGAACTGTCATCACCAATAGCTCCGAGTCGCGACTCATAGTCGCTGCGCATCCGTCCCGCGATGTCTTCGCCCATTGCCTCTTCTGTGAGCGCAACGGCCTGCTGGGCTGCCTGCCGCTGTGCGTCCTGGTAAGTCTCTAGAACAAGACTTGCGATCGCTTCCAGGCTGAGCTCCGTCGCGGCCGGACCGAATTTCAGGTCGGTGAGCAGACCAGATGCGTTCACCTGCAGCGACACTTCACGGCGCTTGGAATCGACATCCACGTGAATCTGTTTGAGCCGCTCTGTGAGTGCCGCAGCGTTGGCAGCTCGTTCATGAGCTTCTTCCATTTGACGTGCGACACGCTCGCGCATCGCTTCCGGGTCGGTGAACATGCTTTGAGTGCTGTCTGTCACACCGACAAAGTATTGGAGCGCTACGGCAGAACACATCAATACTGCGAACGATCTTCCATACGTCTCATGAAGGTTCTTCACCGACCGCTGGTAGTTAATTCCCGGACAGGGCCATTCCTATGCCGCACAATGTCAACGAGCCGAATGGTCTGATACACAGCACAGACGATGACACGCAAGCGAGGATAATCATGCAGTTTTTCCGCACCGTCGATAGCCCATGGTTTGCCAAACAAGATGGACTCACCAAAGTGGGGGAAGGTATCTACCAGAACCCAAAAGGCGAAGCGCTCATTGCATTTGAGTTTGCTCTAGAAGCCGGCGACGACGACCAATACCCAATGGAAGACGTCCTCGACCGCTACCTCGTGTACGTCCACCAATTTGATGTGGCGGAATCCACGCACGAGAACGGTACCGTGCACGTGTTCGCCGGAAACCCGAACGACGTTGAACGGATGCGCAACGAACTCACGGGCCGCCGCGCCTACAACGTTGAAAAAGAGGACCGCATCGACCTCATCGTCGAGTAGGCACAGCGACGCGCCGGCTGGTCACCCGCATCCGCTAACTGGCCGAACAGGCTAGTCACGGCACAGTTCGCGGATCTCCCGGAAGATCTTCGGTTCGAGCGCGCGCCCCTCGCGCAACTCGGGGCGTTGGTCGCCAGCCGAGCTAATCGCCTCGTCGAGGCAGTCGTTCATGGTGTCCTCGAGGGAATCGAGTGCGTCCTGTCCCCCACTGCACGCGTACATCACCGTGGACGAGACGCGAGCGATGGATGCGCCACCGTTGTACACATTGTTTTCCTCGCCCACAGTGTGGGTCGCGGTAAGCGCATCCCACACCGCGTCAGCGGCTTCGGTCGAGGCGAACTCGAAGTAGACGGTATACACCAGCGCATCGGTCGTGTGCCGGCTGTGCCAGTCTTCGGAGGCTTCCCAACGATTCATGGTGCAAGCCTACCCTCGCTTCAGCACAGTGCCTGGCAGTCGGCTGGCACAACGGATGGGGCTAGAAACAGTTTGGCAGCGCACGTACGACATACCCTGCTTCATCGAGTTCCGTCAGTACGCGCTCAAGCGCCGCTACCGATTGGTCACGTGAGCCGCCACCGTCGTGCATCAGCACGATCGCTCCAGGAGCCATCGGGCCCATAATGTTCTTCTCAATCTTCGTCACTCCGGGCCGGCTCCAATCGAGCGTGTCGATTGTCCACAGCACTTGTGTCTTCCCCAGCTCGGTGAGTTGCGCACGCACGCGATCATTTGTGGCGCCATACGGCGGACGCACACACTTAGCCTCGCCGATCACCGAATCAGTCTTCGTAATCTGTTGCGCGACCTGCTTTTCGTCCAGGGTCGTGAGGTCGGGATGTGACCAGGAATGGTTACCGATGGCGTGGCCCTCGCGGCGAACCCTGTCGACCAACTCGGGGTTCGCTTGTGCTTCCGACCCGATCATGAAGAATGTGCCGGTCGCTTCATGGCGCCGCAAGGTGTCAAGTATCTGTGGTGTGAACTGGCTCGGGCCGTCATCGAAGGTGAAATAGGCGATTGGGCGACCTTGCTCGTCATACGCAGGAAGCGATCCATCTTCACTGGGCGCCGGCGGCAGCGGGTCAGGGATGATCTCGACCGTCAGGTCATATGCGGCAACCGCAGCATTTGCGCTAGCAACCACAATCTCGACATCTCCGGCGCAGTCCACGTCGCCGCTGTCACTGACCTGGCAGGGCTCGCCGGCCGCATCCACGACCGTGACTGTGGCACTCGATGTGCTGGTGTCACCGATATTCAGGGTGTGTGTTTCTGGAATTTGCGCGTGTACGACCGCGAGCTGGCCGAACCGTAGAGCACCGGTGAGGTGCTCCTTCGGATGGTCAGTTCTCGAGCTTGCGGCCAGCTCCAGTGGCGGCTCCGCAGTAATCTCATCGCCCTGCGCTTGCGCCTTACCGTCGCTTGCTGTCTCGACATTGAGTTGGCCGTCGACCACTCGCAGCTGCTGGGTAAATCCCATTCGACGTAGATGTTTCGGGTCGGCCGGCTTCGTGGCGCTCGCCGGTCCGGCAGCAGCGCCAGTGATGGTCACCGACTCCCCCGCAGCCTCGATCGCATCGATTGCAAGGTCCGATCCTAAAAAGGTGCTGGGCAGCACCTTCGGATCAGCACCCTCGACACTAACCGCCGCGAGCGCAATATACAGCCGAGATCCCGCATCCTGCACCGAAATAACCCGTATGGCGTCCTCGGTTCCGTCGCTATTGAGATCGCTCGATGCGGAGTGTTCGACCCGCAGGGTTTCGTTCAGTTCTGCTGATGACGCTGCTCCCTCGCCCCGGGTGTCGGCGATTTGCTGGAGGGCCGCATCCAATAGTTCGTCGCTTCGTTCCGCTGTTGCCTCATCGAGTGCAGTTTCGGGTGATTTGGGATTGAGCCCCAGTAGCGCGCCGAGCGCTCCGGTGCTTGCGCCGAACACGATGAGCGCTCCGAACGCGACGATCACGAGTACCGAAACCAGGAGCGTAGTGCCGATGCGGGGTCGAGAGCCGGTCGTCTTGGGAGAATCGTTCATAGTTGGTCTGGGTCTAGGTCTAGGGCGCTTTGGCCATTTGAGTCGTCACTGCTGTTGAGACCCATTCTTGGTCAGAACGGCCGCTCCCACATCTATATCCCGTCACAATGCCGTTACGATCCGCACAACGTACGAGCGCACGACGAAACGCTGCCCATCTACACTGTCGAGCAATGACTACCGACCGTCTAACCGCATCCGATCCCCACACCCCGCCGGGGCGTGTGTTGGCTTCGCGCTTTGAGCTGCGTGAACAGATCGGGTCCGGCGGAGCGAGCTCGGTGTGGCGGGCGTTCGACCGCAAGACGCAGCGTGAAGTTGCGGTGAAACAGCTGCACCACCACGATGCGCAGACGCTCTTGCGGTTCGTTCGTGAGCAGGGCTTGCGATTGCGTCACCCGCATGTTGTTGCTCCGAGCGGGTGGGCGGCCGATGACGACATCGTCGTGCTGAGCATGGACTTGGTGCGCGGCGGTTCGGTCGAGACGCTCGTGCGTGACCACGGTCAGCTACCCGACTCATTTGTTGCGGTGCTCTTGCAGCAGCTACTGCTCGCGCTCGTGGCAGTTCATGATCACGGCGTTGTGCATCGCGATATCAAACCGGCCAACCTGCTGTTGGAGGCAACCGGCGACGGCAGGCCCCATCTGCGTGTTGCCGATTTTGGTATTGCGGTAGTCCGCGATGAACCTCGACTCACCGAGACGCGCATGAGCATCGGTACACCCGGGTATCTCGCACCCGAGGCTGCCCAGGGTGCCGAGCCTGAACCAATGCATGATCTGTATGCGGTTGGGGTCGTCGGTAAACGGTTAGTGACCGGGATGCGGCCAAGTGAGTTTCCGGCACAGCATCCTTCGAGCCTGTGGCCGGTACTGGAGTGGCTCACCGCTGCCGATGCTTCGGCACGGCCGAGGTCTGCACGCGAGGTGCTCGAGCGGATGGATGCGATGCAACTGGTACCGGCAGGGGCGCCGTGGCAGCAGAGTGACGATCCACCGTTTGTCTTTGACCAGTTTGCGCCCGCCTCGCCCGCCTCGGAACCGAGCGAAGCAACCGCAACGGTGCCGGTTACGCGACAATTCGCATCCGATGAACACACAACCGCGAACCTCGAAGGCCCTGCCAAACACAATCGCGAACGCAGGCTCCAGATTGTCGCTACCGTGTCGTTAGCACTTGCGGTGGCTCTGGGCGCTGCGTCCGCGATTATTGCGTTCCTTTAGGTTCGGCTATCCCTGCCGGGCGCGGTTACGGAGCCCGAGCGCAGTAATTCCCACTGCGGCGCAGAGCACCGCTCCGCCACCAAGGCCTCCGATGAGCGCCCAGTTTGGTCCTGACTGCCCACCTTCGGGACGAGCTTGCGCTTGGTTCGCTGTCGCAGCGTCGTCATGCTGCGGGGTTGGTGTGGGTGTTGATTCAAGTTCGGCGTAAGCGGGCGCGCCATCACCAGCGTTTCCGATCACCTCGATCTGCAGGGTTCCTTTGACCTCTTCTTGTTTCTCATCGATCGCGTCGAAGTTGCCGCCAGAAACAACGATGTAGTAGCGCCCGGAGAGCGCATTCTGACCGACTGCGCCGATCCCACCGCGGTTGTTGTATCGCACATCGTAGGTCGTGGCGCGCATTTGAACGCCTGCGTCATCTGACCAGTCCATCGAGTCGGTATCGTTCATCGCCGCGTCGGTGCCAAGCTGCGAGATTAGATCGATGCTCCATGCACGACTGTGCTGTTTGCTGGCGTCGAGTGCGGACTGCACTTGCAGGCGCTGGCCCCAATCAACATCGACAGCAAAAATCTGCGCCTCGCCCTCAGTGAATGCGACCGAATGTGCACCGGGTTTCAGCACGGGCGCATCGGCGAAACTGGCGCTACCGTATTGCACCTCGCCGGACGCTTCTTCCTTAGGCATTTCCTGCCACTTGGGTTTCTCGGCCTTGGCAGGAAGCTCATCCTGGTTGGTGACGGGGGCCTCCTCGACAATGGTGAGGCGGTAGGGCAGCTCGGTGGCCTCCTGCATATCCAGGTTGACCTTGAGTAGCAGCTCAGTTGCCTGCTCGCACTCAGTGCTGGCAAGGCTCGCTGCGTGCAAGCGAACGGGGCTCACTCCCCCTGCCGAGTCTGCCTCGTAGGCACAATCATCATCCGACTGGGGTTCGTAGAACTCCAACTCGAGCGAGTTCGTGCCCGCATTGCCGGTTTCGGCTTGGATGAGCGCGCTCGCCCAGATTGTCGATCCCGGATCCGACTTCGTGATCCGGTACCACCGGTCTTTCTCTTTGGTGAGCACATCGTTGTACACGCCGGGCTGCGCTGGAGTTGCTTCGCTCTTGCTGTCGGCGCCGGTGATCGGATCGCCGTCGTGCAGGAAGTGCTGTCCGCTGCGCAGCGCCGCGTCATTGATCGCGTCTTCAAGCTCGTCGGCGTTCTCGGCGTCGTAGTACTTGCCGTTGCCGTGGTCCGCGATGCAGGTGAGCTGTTCGCGGGCCTTGCCCGACACATTGAGCCCAACGACGTTGATCGTCAGGTCAATACCTTTGGCGGCGAGTTTGTCCGCCACCGGACACGGGTCAGGCACGCAGGTTTCTTCACCGTCCGATACGAGCACGATGGTGTGCTGTTCACCGTCAGCAGCCGCACCGATGTCATTACCGGCCTGTTCGAGCGCATACGAAATTGGTGTCCAACCTGCCGGCTTGTACTTGTCGACTTGCTGGCGCAGCTCTTCCCTATTGTCGAGACCGATCGGTACGACGAGCTTGGAGTCGGTGCAGGACTCCTTGCTGCCTTCGGCTGTATTGCTATTGCCGTACACGCGTAACCCCAGATGGGTGCTGTCGGGAGTGTTGTCGATCAGCGAGCGCAGCGCTGTTTTCGCCGCTTCAATGCGGGTGGTTCCGCCCCCGGTCGGCTCAGCCATTGAGCCGGACGAGTCCATCACCAGGTGAACCTTCTGTACGTCTTTCTGTTCAATCTCGGATTTTCCTGGCTCAGCAACTGCCGTTGCTGCCCCGAACAGTGGCACGAAACTCATCAACGAGATCGCGACCGCGGCCATCATCGTTCTCAAGCGCTCCATCGTTCCTCCTTGTGTTTCCACATGGAAAGTTTTATCTACATCTGGATGCATGTCAAGTGCTGGCAGCGTATCCTCATTCTGTGAATGGAGGTCTCATGGAGTCAGAGAATCACCACCGTCAACGGGAACTGTACGGTGCCACAGTTGCCGAAATTGCCGCGCACATTACGCGGTATCTGGGGATGAACCAGTCCCAGACCGCCCGGGTGATTGGCCTGTCTGCACCGATGTTCTCGCATTTGATCTCGGCCAGACGCGCCAAGATCGGCAATCCGAGCGCGCTGGCGCGGCTCCAGCAATTGAACAATCTTGCCGATCAGGTTGCCGACGGCACAGTTACTCCCGATGCGGTCGACGCACAGGTCGCAGTCATTGCACAAACGAGCTTTGATTTCCAGGACACCACGACACAGACGATGCGCAAACCTGCCGAGCCGCGAGAAGCGACAGTCGCGGTTCGTGACCTCCAGGAGTTATTCCGTAATGCGGCCGGAGCCGAGGAGTGGCTTACGATCGTCGCCGAACTGCGAGGAACGCATCCTGCCGCCGCGGAATTGATTTACACGTATAGCATCGCGCGCACGGATGAAGCGATCGCGCACTGGGAACGCCACTGCAGCCAACGCTGATATTTACGATCGGATAGCATCCGCTTGGCGCTTATGCGCGAGTTTCCACCCGCACAGTGTCGCCGAGGGCAATGGCGCCCGGAGTGAGCACGTCGAGGTAGACCGCGGCACACATATCGCGCTGCTGTGTGAGCACTTTCAACCATCGCTGCTCGGCGGCGGCGCCGTCTTGGGCAACGTCGATCATTCGACAGCGCGGCACACGCTCAGTGACCGCGAATCGGGTCGAGCCGATGGATAGTTGCGAGCCGATCCAATTGTCTTCTTCGAATGGCTCGGTCGTATCGACGAGGATGTTGACTCGTAACCGCCTGGCGTCGGCGTCGATGCCGTGGTGGTCTTGCCACCACTGCAGTGTTGCACTGCCGATGAGCGATACCGATCCGGAGTCAAAGTGGGACACGGTCGCTTCGGCCGCTATCGACACCGGCGCGTCCATGATCTCGGCAAGCCGCGTGTTGAGTTCGAGGTCGGTTGCATCCCAGTGTTCACTTCCCCGATGGATCCGAACACGGTCACCATCGGTTTCGGCGTGAAACTCGAAGATCTCGTCGCGGCGACGAAACCGCTTGCTGTTCTTGCCCGTGACCAGTCGGCCATCCGCATCCCAGACCGCATACTTACGATCACCCACCAAGCCGCGTTGATCCACCTCGACGCGCTGGAGGGACTCACCACCCATTGCTTTCACGGGATAGCGGCGCAGCTGGGTTACGGTGCGGTTCATTCCCGCAGCCTATCGAATGGTTACTGAGCGCTATTCGGCTCGATCGTGGCTGAATCGGGGCGTTGGATGTCCCGGGCTTGGGTGGCGAGGAAGTCGAGATATTTCGTGTCTTCCATGGCGAAGATTTCGGGGCCCGCGCCCATATATGCCCGCATGAGTTCATCGGCGGCGCGCGGCATGTTGCCAAGCTCGAATTGCGCCTGCCCGAGACGTAGGTGAATGAACGGATTACCGATCGCATCCGGGCAGTGCATACAGGCCGTGAGTGCGCCGTGAGCGGATTTGAAGTCGCCGCGCTGTACGTGCGCGTCACCGATGCTTGCCAGCAGCCATGTGGCCTGTGGCCACTGGGTTTTCGGTTCGGGGAGCAAACTCCAGGCATGGTCAAAGTGACGGACCGCGCCGAGAAAGTCCTCCGCATCCATACAGTCATTGCCCCGCTCGGCGATCGCGTCGATCTCGGCTTCCCAGCTCATCGATCACTCCCCTACTTTGGTTCCTTCACGTTCGTTGCACGCAGCGTTTCATGAGCTGCTGGGTCGTCGCTTAGCGGTTGTTGAGCGGCGACTGGATGCGGCAGGTTACGTGCGCTTGGGCGGGTGCCTGGCCAGTTGGCATCCACCGAATCACCAAGTACGGCACGGCCCGTCACGTTAGTGCCGAGACAATACGACGCGTTGACTCGCAGCCTAGAAAGGACGAATGATGATCCTCATCAATGTGAAGTTTCCGGTGAAACCTGAGTTTGTTGAGCAGTGGCCCGAGATCATTCGCCCGTTCACTGAGGCGACGCGCGCGGAGCCGGGCAACCGCTGGTTTGAGTGGTCGCGCAGTCTCGAGGAGCCTTCGACCTTTGTTCTCATTGAGGCATTCAATGATGATGCCGCCGAACCCCACGTGCAGTCGGATCATTTCAAGACGATGCAGCAGGAATTTCCGAAGTATCTTGCGGCAACCCCGCAGATTGTCTCGCGTCAGGTTTCGGGCGACGAGGGATGGGGTCCGATGAGCGAGCTTTCGGTCGACTAGCGGGCGCTACGTTTTGAAGCTGGCCGCGGTTATTCCGCGGTGTGGAGTTGCACTTCGTCGCCGACCGCGATGCTGCCCGGCGTGATGACGTCGAGGTAGATCGCAGCGTTCAAGTCGTGTTCGCGCGTGAGCACCGTGAGCCATTTCTGGTCGGCGTCGGCACCGTCCCATAACTCGTCGCCTCGGGTTACCAGAACATGGCCGTCGTCGGTGACGGCGTTGACCTCGACGCGTTCGAGCGCTTCGCCGCCCGTGGCTTTCACGGGATAGCGATGCAGGACAGAAACGATGTTGTTCAGGCCCGCAGCCTACCGGGTGGCGGGGTCGGTTTTGCGGTGATTCACGACCGCACTCGTTAGCATCGACAGCGGTGTCGAACGAACTGGGCGTTGGACGAATGAGCGCTCGATCCACGATGGGAGATGATGTGTCCACACCGACGTTTTCAATCCGTCAAGTGACGATCGACAGCGAGAACCCAGCCGAGCTCGCGGAGTTTTGGGCTGCAGCCACGGGCTGCGAAATCGTTGCGAACTACGGCGATTTCGTGATGGTTGGCTCGACTCCCCCGCTGGGCTTTCAGCGGGTGCCGGATCCGACACACGGGAAGAACCGCGTCCACCTTGACGGCGGCGGCGAAGACCGCGAATCACTTGTGGCACAGTTGCGGGAACTCGGCGCGACCGAGTTGTCATCGCACGAGGCTCCGGGACTGAAGTGGACTGTGATGACCGATCCCGAGGGCAACGAGTTCTGCGTCGGCGTTCCCGAGTCGGAATAACCCACGCCGCAATTCAGCGCGAGGGAGCATATCGTTCAGCTGCGAGGGAGGTGAGCCACCATGGCGTTGACTCTGGGGTTGATTCTTGCCGATGCTGGTCTCGACAGCACGGACGCGATCGTGCTTCGGCACGCATTTATGGCTGAGCGCGGTGGTATTCACGCCGATTCAAGCGACGAAGAGATCCTGGCTTATACCGCCGAGCAGTCGGTTGCGTCTCAGCACTTCCTTGCCAAACCGCCGTCACGCTGGCTGGTGTTCGTCGCAGGAGGAGGAGCCGAAGTACGTCTGTGGTCAGTCGTTAAGAAGGGCGGTGAGGTCCGACACGACGACACGCGCCGGTGGTTCGATCTCGTTCCGACTGATGACTTGCAACGAGCGTCAAATATCTTCAGAGACGCGCTCATCGACTGTTACAATTTTCTGCGAGATAACCGCTACACCTATCAAGCCTGCATTCAGGTCACGCCGAAGGGCGCACTAAAGCCCGTCGAGAAACCTAACCACGCCATAAGAATCTGACATAGAAACCGACGAGAATTGCCCTTCGGCTTCCTCATAACCCCATTACTTGATCAGACGCCTCAATGCCACCCATGGAACACTAAACTCAGCTATACGCAAATGCGAGGAATGCGATGATCCGCAAGATTGCACGGCTAAAAGATTACCGATTCTTCCGAGATTTCAAATGGGACAACGATGTCCCCGATCTCAAGCGAATCTCCCTAATTTACGGCTCGAATGGAACCGGGAAAACGACGTTAGCTTCACTCTTCTCCGAACTACGCGACAGACACAACCAGCACGCCTATCAAAGTGTTGATCTCGAAATCGAGGACGACGGCACAATATTTCGAACTGGGAACAAGTGGCACGATAGCTTTACTCGCATCCATGTGCTGAGTGACGAGTACATCGAGCAGAACCAGAGCCTCGATGCCGCCCAAACCATTGGGATGCCAACCATCTTGACTATCGGAAAACAGGCAATAGATGCAGAAAACAGGCTTAAGACTCTCCGCCAAGACCTTACGGACGTAGAAAAACTGCTTGAGAAACGACGGAGCGATATTGATCAACAGCGTGACTCAATCACCAAGCAGCTCAGAACCATTTCCGCTCAGATAGTCACCACCCTGGCTCGTGCTGGCGGAAGGTTCCAATCCAAAGGATCCTACAGCGTCCTCACCGCCAGGAAACGACTTGAATCGCTTGACACGAATGTTGCGACGGCGCTGGACGACGCTCAACTTTCCCTTGACATTGAAGTCGTCAATAGCGATCCAGGTACAATGATTTCTGTCGAGAGATGTTCTCTTATTGAAGAGATAGGATTGCGGTCTGACATTAATGCCCTGCTCGTCAAAGTTCCATCGGTAACGATTTTGGACACGCTCCAAGAACACCCGGAGGCCACGCGCTGGGTCCAGGAGGGTCAGAACCTTCATCAACACTCCGGCCCCTGCATCTACTGTGGAGGGATGCTAACAGAAAAACGCCGTCTACAGATCGCGTCGCATTTTTCTGATGCAGTAGGCGAACTCCAAACTGCCCTTCGTCTCAAGCGCCAAGAACTAATCCAGGAGTCCGATGAGGTCCAAGCCACGCTGGCAAGCTTGCCCCAAGCGCAGCTGATCGCTCCAGCACATCGACATGAGTATGAGCAGGCACTGGGCGCGTTGAATACAGCACTAGAGAAACGGCATGAGTGGCGCACGGCCGCGGAAACCCGCATTTCCGAGAAACTGGAAAACGTTCTCGCGACCCCGTCTGTGATGACGGATGAGATTCCAGTGGTCAGCTTTACGAATGTATTTGACGTGATTACGAGACACAACGAATCGGTAAATGCCCACCACGAGCAAGTTCAGCAGGCTGCAAAACGTGTTGAAGAACACATATTGTTAAGCAATTTCGCCAGTTACACCTCGTCACGGCAGACCCATGACAAACTTTTGAAACAGGCTGAAGATCTAAAGGATCGCAAAACTCAGATTAGCCAATCGATACAAGCGCTTGAAATGCGAGAGGGCGATCCACTCCCGAGCGCCGAAAAACTAACTAGAGAAGTCGCACGCATGCTCGGCCGTAGTGAACTTGGGTTCAAGTTGCGAAATGGGCGCTATGACGTGACTCGTAATGGAGAACCAGTCAAGCACCTTAGCCAAGGCGAAAAAACTGCAATCATCGTGGTTCACTTCCTCGAGAGCGTTAGCCAACTCGACCCTCAGGGAGCCAAGCCTATCATCATAATAGATGACCCAGTCTCTAGCTTAGACAACTCTGTCTTTATGGGCGTTTCAACGTACATTTGGAGTGAGGTTGTTTCTCACGACTACGTCCAACAGCTGATTCTGCTAACACATAATTTCGAACTATTTCGCCAATGGGATATTCAGATCGATGCGCTTCACAAGAGCAAACCGTTGAGCCAAAAGTTTCCAGCGACGCGCCTGGAGCTAAAATCCGAGTATTCGAAGGGGCCAGATCGATCGGTCCGCCACCCCGCATTAAGTAGTTGGCCAGAGGAACAAAAACTACGGAGACGACTACGGTCGACTTACGTTCATGGTTTTAGCAGCCTGGTTGATGCCTACCAGTGTTTACTTACCGACACTTCCTTGGAGACCAAACTTGAAGCACAACTTCTATATCCAAATGTGATGCGAAGAGTTCTGGAAACCTTCCTGGCCTTTAGGCGACCAGATTTGGCCGGCGACTTCAACAGGTCCATGCGCGAGTCAATCGCCTCACTTGAATCGGAAGGTGCAGATGCGCTACGACTTCATTTGACGCGATTCAGCCACGCACACTCTCACCGTGACACACCAGATAGTGATGACACGCTACCCCCTGATGAGGTGCAGGCGACACTCAGGGCATGTTTTAGCTTCATGCATCTAATCGACAGGGAGCACTTCAGCATGCTTTGCGACGCAATCGGTGCCGATGAGTGTTTACTTCTGGACTTGGATTCGCCGACCGTTGAGCCCTAGTCAGTTTAATCAATCATTACGGAACTAGTTCCTTGGGTATTGCGAAAGAGTATCCGAGGCTGCGAGTGCCATCCAAATTGGCAGCACCTGGAATACATAAGATTTCTTGATGGAATACCCCATGCGAACGAGAGCAATTATTACGCTGACACTCAACTAACAGTACCGCCAATATTCTGTGCGCTGTCTAGCGCTTCCACCCGACCAGCTACGAGGTCTCGCTCGAGACGAAATGATTGCATGATGACACGACAAACGCGATCCTAGATCGCACATGTAGCATTGGAACGCATGTACTCGCGCCGATGAACAACTCGATGTTATATATGTCTGCGCAGGCTCGGCACTTAGAACGAGTTTTCTGTAGTGTTTGCCTCTGACGGCTCTTGAGTGCTTGCTGGATTCGGCTGCAGATTGGATTTAGCATGCCCACCATCTACGAGACGATTCAAGGCCCTCACTACCATGTTATCCTCTAAACTCTCGAATCTTGACAAAGACGGCGGGGCATATAACTTTTCCAAGCTTTTTCGAAGTCCTTTTATCTGCTTCGTCAATTCCTGTACCGCACGCCTTTTAGCTTCTCTTTCCTGCCTCTGAGTTTCGGTCAGACCACGTCGCCCTTTTAAGGCAATGTAATCGCTTTCCGCGTCGATTCGCTCTTGATTTAATTCCAGCATTCTCTCTCTGGTCTGATTCACCAGCTGTTGCGGTATTTTCTCGAAATCATTCATTAAATGCTTGTCAAATATTAGTTCATTGATTCGTTCAGGGAGTGGCCTCAACACAAGAGCGTAAAAGGAATACAGGATCACTAATTGAGTCACGAGGAGAATCAAGATCCCTATAAACCAACCCACTGACTAAATCTTTCCCTGAGAGGTGCTCAGCATTTCAAGACATGAAAAACATGAACAAACCAGACCTGGTCTACAGTGTACGACACTAAACGTTGAAGCGGAACTCGACCACGTCGCCATCCTGCATGACGTAGTCCTTCCCCTCCATCCGCACCTTGCCGGCAGCCTTCGCATCCGCCATCGAACCGGCCGCGACCAGATCGTCAAACGACACGATCTCAGCCTTGATGAACCCGCGCTCAAAATCAGTGTGAATCACACCGGCAGCCTGCGGCGCCTTCCATCCCTTCCGGATCGTCCAGGCGCGAGCTTCCTTCGGGCCAGCCGTCAAGTACGTCTGCAAGCCCAGTGTGTCGAAACCGACACGTGCCAACTGGTCAAGGCCCGACTCTTCCTGGCCCAGCGAAGCGAGCAACTCCGCGGCCTCATCCGCAGGCAAATCAATCAGCTCCGACTCGGTCTTCGCATCCAAGAACACTGCCTTCGCGGGAGCAACAAGCGCAGCAAGCTCATCCAGCTTCGCCTGATCCCCCAGCACGTCTTCATCGACGTTGAACACATAAATAAACGGCTTCGAACTCAGCAGCCCAAGCTCACGAATCGGCTCGAGATCAATATCGGTCGATGACAGCAGCTTGCCCTCATCCAGCACCGCCTTCGCCTCCTGCGCCGAGGTCAGCACCGAAGCATCCATCTTCTTGTGCTTGACCTCTTTCTCGTACCGCGGCAGCGCTTTCTCGAGCGTCTGCATATCGGCAAGAATCAGCTCAGTGTTGATCGTCTCCATATCGCTCGCAGGCGAGACCTGACCATCAACGTGCACCACATCCGGGTCAGTGAATCCACGAACGACCTGCGCGATCGCATCCGCCTCACGAATATTCGCGAGGAACTGGTTGCCCAGCCCCTCACCTTCAGAGGCGCCCTTCACGATGCCAGCAATATCCACAAACGACACCGTTGCCGGCAGGATGCGCTCGGAACCGAAGATCTCGGCGAGCTTACCCAACCGCTCGTCGGGTAGCTCCACCACGCCCACATTCGGCTCGATGGTCGCGAACGGATAGTTCGCAGCGAGCACCGTGTTCTTCGTCAGCGCATTGAACAGCGTTGACTTACCAACATTCGGGAGACCGACAATTCCGAGAGTGAGCGCCATAGGCAACGAGTCTAGCGGCAGCAGCGACACCCACGCACCGCGACAGGGCGTGCTGCCAGCAAATCAGCTGCCTGTCACGCGGATGCGGTTAGCCCGCCATGGTCTTGACGATATCGGTCGTGGATTCGCCCGAGCGGCGCAGCACGAGCGCGACAATCGCCAACGCCGCGAGCGTCAACACGATCATCACCGTGGACATCGCCGCGATCTCCGGACGCATCCCCGTTTTCAAGGTCGAGAGGATGTACACCGGCCACGGGGTCGAACCCGACACCTGCACAAATGACGCAACCACCGTGTTGTCCAGCGAAAGCGTAAACGCCAGCAAACCACCGGAGAGCACCGCCGGCATCGCCAGCGGCAAGGTCACCCGCCGGAACACCACCGCAGGAGGCGCGAACAGGTCAGCTGCAGCCTCTTCGAGTCGGTCATCGAGACCGGCAAACCGCGCTCGCACAATGAAGGTGACCACGGCGGTAGCAAACAGCGAATTACCGATGATCAGGCGCACGACACCGTTGTTGAAGGGTGCCAGATGGAAGTCCTGACCGAGCGTGACCAGCCACGGCAATAGCGCCACCGCATCCACGATCTCTGGAGTCACCGTCACCAGTGCCAATGCCAGCACCAACCACGGTGCCCACTTACCGGCACGACGCGCCAGCGCGAGCCCGGCAAGGGTACCCAGCAGGGTCGCCAGGAACGCCGACCACACCGCGCTTTGCAGCGATACGATCACCGAGCTGGTGATCCGTTCATTCGCGAACGCATCGTGATAGGCACCGAATCCTGGCTCGCTAAACGACACCAGCAATCGCCCCTGGTTGAACGAGTAAATGACGATCACCACGATGGGCAGGAACAGAAAGACAAACACCAGCACTGCCCATACGTTGAGCAGCCGGCTGCTGAGCGGCTTGCGACTCATGACGATGCCTCCTCATTCAGCGAAACCCGCCAGTGACGCTGGAACGGCAGCGCAATCAACCGGGTAACCAACCAGATGCCAGCCGCAAGCAGCAGCACAACCAGAACCAGCAGCACTGCCATCGCTGAACCCAATGCCCAGTTCTGAGCGGTCTGGAACTGGCTTGCAACGAGCTGCCCGATCATCGATCCCTGTGCACCGCCGAGCACTGTCGGGGTGATGTAGTCACCCATTAGCGGAATGAACACCAGCAAGATGGCGACCAGGATGCCCGGCCAGGCGATCGGCAGGGTCACGCGCGCAAATGTCGTCACTCGGCCCGCACCCAGATCGGCACTTGCTTCACGAAGATTCTTCGAAACCCGGTCAAAGGCGACAAAGAGCGGGAGGATCATCATCGGCAGGTAGTTGTAGACCACACCGATCAGCACCGCCTCGCGAGTGTTCAATAAGCCGAGCGGTTCCGCACGCAGTCCCACATCCATGAGCAGCTGCGAGAGCCACCCCTCGGGCGAAAGAATCACCTGCCAACCGATGGTGCGCACCAGCAGGTTTGTCCAAAACGGCACCAGCACCAACGCGAGATACAGCCCTCGACGCTTCGGGCTGGCTTTCGTGGCGAGCCAGTACGAGAACGGCAGTGCGACCAGCAGACACACGAACGTACCTACGACACCAACCCAAATACTGTTTAGCAGAATGCTGGCGTTCGATCCGGTGAGCGCCTCAAAGTATCGCTGGAACGTGAACACGTCGTTCGAGTGGGTCTCGAAGATGTCTGGCTTCTCACCGAAGCTGTAGAACAACACCAGCGATACCGGAATGAAGAAGAACACCAGCAGCCACGCTGCAGCCGGCAATGCGAGAAGCCCACCGCGGCGAGGTGATCGAGTCGTTGTCGAAGTCAATTTGCTGCCCTCCCCTTCACCGCATTCCAGATATCCACGAACCGCTGCTGACTCTCGGTCAGCAGCATCACTTTGAAGTTCTCGACCTGTTCAGGTTCGAAGAAGATAAGCTCGGGCAGCTCCATCCCCTCGGTCTCCGCGCGCTCGCGAAGGTTCTTGATCCCCACATCCGAGCCCACATAGTCCAGCTGCCGGTACGCGATATCCGTATCGAGGGTGAAATCCAGGAACGCGTGTGCCGCCTTCGGGTGTTGCGCGCCGGCGGCGATGCACCAGTTATCCATCCACAACTCGCTGTGTGGTGCACCCAACACCCAGCGCCAGCGGTCTGGATCCGGCGACTCGAGGATCCCCAGGCGCGCGTCACTGTTCCAGGACTGGTACAACCGTTGCGTTCCCTGCGGGATAGCGCCGGATCCGGGGTACGAGTCGAAGGTCGAGATATGCGGCGCGAGCTTATTCACCAGGAAGTCGTGAGCTTCGTCGAAGTGCGCCGCATTGTTGTCGTTCGTGCTGTACTTGTTGGCCCAGAAGTACGCGCCGACGAGACTTTGCGGGTCGTCAATCATCGACACTTTTCCCGATGCTTCGTTCATGGCGCAGTCGAAGAAGTCGTTCCAGTCCTTCAGCTCTCGCGAGATTTTCGTGGTGTCGTATACAAACCCGGTGGTGCCCCATGACTTCACCACCGAATAGGTGTTGTCAGGGTCCCAGGGCTGGTTCATCAGCTCGGGCTGCACGTTTTTCAGGTTCGGGATGAGGCTGTGGTCAAGCGGCTGGATGAGGCCGTGCTCAGCCATCGCGCCGATATAA
Organism: Pseudoclavibacter sp. Marseille-Q3772; assembly: GCF_916618895.1. NCBI lineage: Bacteria > Bacillati > Actinomycetota > Actinomycetes > Micrococcales > Microbacteriaceae > Pseudoclavibacter > Pseudoclavibacter sp. Marseille-Q3772. Next base: position 71,375 of record NZ_OU745391.1, on the reverse strand, counting down.
CCTCCGGTAGGCACCACGATGTCGTAGCCGCTGGTTCCCCTGGAACCGACGAGCTTCGAGATGAGCTCCTCATTCGAGCCATAGGAGTCGACAATGAAGTTGACGTTGAACTCCTGACGGAACTCGTCGAGCACCTCGGGGTCGTCGTATTCGCCCCAGGTGTACATGACCAGCTTGTCTTCGATCGGCTCACCGTCGACCCCGGCACGCGTTTGACGTGCGGGGCCCGCGCAGGCGGCAAGGGCTCCCGTGGCCGCAAACGCGCCGAGCGTGGCCAGGAAGGAGCGGCGCGTGAGTTCGGCGCGAACGCGCGGCGCCGCTTGGGCATTCGCAAGGATGCGGACAGGTGGTTGGCCGTTCATCGCCGCGCCCCCATCGTGGCGATCATCTGCGTCGAAAGGTTTGCGTCAATCTGACCGCCCACCGCATCGGCTTCGGGGTCGGCCGCGAAGATTCGGACGTGCTCTGGAGCCCAGAACAACCGCACCGCATCCCCGATCGCTAAGTCTCCGCGCGCCGCCACGGGCTGCCGTGCGAGCACCGTTCGACCGTCGGCAGCCTCGAATAAAAACTGCATTGTTTCGCCGTGATGTGCGAACCCGCTCACCGTCGCGGCGAGCGAGTTCACCGCGGCAGGTGCATCCGCTACCGCCGGCTCAAACTGAACAAACTCTGGTCGAACCGCGCCGCGCACCGCGCTTCCTGCGGCCATGGTGACGGATGCGGATGTGCGCAGGTCGACGAGCTCGGAGGTCATTTCGGTGGCTGAATCCAACGTGCCATCGAAGAAGTTCTGCTGACCAACGAACGCCGCCACATAGGCGCTGCTGGGGTTGTCATAGATCGCTTCGCTGCTGCCGAGCTGTTCGATTCGGCCGGCGCGCATGATGGCGATTCGGTCGCTCATCGACAGCGCCTCGGCCTGGTCGTGGGTCACGAACACAAAGGTTGTGCCCAGCTGGCGCTGCAAGAGCTTCAGCTCGAGCTGCATTTCTTCGCGCAGCTTGCGGTCGAGCGCGCCCAACGGCTCATCGAGCAAAAGCACCGCGGGACGGTTCACCAGCGCCCGAGCAACGGCAACGCGCTGCTGCTGACCGCCGGAGAGCATCGTCGGTTTACGATCGGCAAACTTGCGCATCTGCACCATTGCGAGCGCTTCACTCACGCGCTCAGCGATCTCCGAACGCGGTGTCTTTCGCTGTTGCAAGCCGAAAGCGACGTTCTCTGCAACAGTGAGATGCGGAAACAGTGCGTATTGCTGAAAGACCGTGTTCACTTCGCGCTTGTGCGGCGGGACGCCTACGACATCGCGGCCACCGAGCTGAATTGCGCCCGAGTCGGGATGTTCGAATCCCGCGATCATCCGCAGTGTCGTGGTCTTCCCGCATCCCGACGGGCCGAGCAGGGACAAAAATTCGCCGGACTGAATGTTCAGCGAGAGCTGATCCACTGCGACATGCTCGCCGTAGACCTTGGTGATTGCATCGAGCCGGACCGCGACATCATCGTTGGCCGGCCGCTGTTTCGTTTCGGTACGCATCGCCGGGTACCCCTCCTACACCGTTGTAAGAACTGCTGGGATTCAGCAGGGTGCTGTCACTATACCAACTGGACGGTATATGTCGACTCAGCCCGCTCCCATCCGCGCACCGCGAACGCAGCGCCGCGCACTGCCGTAGCGAACAGCCGCAACGCGGTAAACCAGCACTTTCGGGAGGCCACCGCCCGATAGGGTGACTGCATGGCTTCGTTCTCTACCACGCTGCGCCGCATCATTCGCCGACTCCTGCCCGTCGCCACTCGAGCGCTGAATGACCAGCTCAACAAGTCCGGTCGTACGCACACCGAAGGATCAAAACAACATCGACAACCTGCATCGCAACGAAGCAGTTTTGAGAACGAGTCCTCGCGCCGCACTGCCGACTATCCGGGGGATTTTCGCGGCACTCCCCGCATCCAATACGCCCCCGACCTCAACGGCGAAGCCAACCCCGGCGAGATCGTGTGGACGTGGGTGCCGTATGAGGAAGACCACACGCAGGGCAAGGATCGCCCCGTGCTCATCATTGGTCACGACGGAAAGTGGCTGCTCGCGCTGCAGCTCACCAGTAAGGACCACGACCGCGATGCGGAACAGGAGGCACGTGCAGGCCGATTCTGGCAGGACATCGGCACCGGTGATTGGGACCGCGCCGGCCGACCAAGTGAGGTGCGCGTGAATCGCATTATCAGGGTCGATCCGGATGCGGTGCGTCGAGAGGGTGCGATCCTCGAGCGTGCCATGTTTGACCGGGTTGTCGACGCCGTCCGGCGCCACGCAGGATAGCCCGTCGCGCGACTGTCGCGCATATGTCCGTCTCTGCGCATCCCGCACAGCTCACGCATCTATCCTCAGACCCCGAGCATTACCCCCGACGCCCCGCGAACCCACCTGGTACACCCACGCCCCGGACAAATGGCGAACATACGACCCACTAACCCGTATATACGGATGCCGACCCCTATTTTCGCCATTTGTCCGCATTCGACTAGGCGCTTGCTTTAGGGGGCGGCAACGCGAGGCAGGCCAACTCGTATCGCGCCATCCCGCACACTGGAGCTATGACCAACTTCGTCGCCATCGACTTTGAAACCGCGAACCGCTCGCCGGCTTCCGCCTGCGCGATCGGAATGGTTCGTGTGCGCGGCGGCGAGATGGTGGCACAGGATGCATTCCTCATCCATCCGCCTTCGGGTCACGATCACTTCGAGCCGTTCAACGTGCAGCTCCACGGTATTAGCGCTGAGCGCATCGCTACAGCGCCAAGGTGGCACCAGGCCCGCGCGCGGATCATCGATTTCGTGGCCGACGATGTGATCGTCGCGCACAATGCGGGATTCGATATCGGCGTGTTTGTTGCGGCCAGTCGCGCGCTCGGCCTGCCGGTGCCGGCCATGCGCTACCTGTGTTCCCTGCGTCTCGCACGCAAGCACTATCAGCTGCCCTCGTACCGTCTACCGGCCGCGGCCAACGCCGCCGGCTACACACTGGCGAATCACCATGATCCGCTCGAGGACGCCGAGGCATGCGCGGCGATCGTGAGTGACGTCGCGCGATCTCGCGGCGCAGTCGACCTGGACGCGCTAAGCCAAACCACCTCAGTACAGATACAGCAGCTCGAACCACAGAATAACCGCGACCACGACGACCTCATTGCCGCTGCTACGTTCTGAGTCACCGCATCACTCAATACTCGAGCGGCTCGGGTAACGTCGGACCCACCAGTAGTTCTCGCAAAAGGAAGGTCACAATGACGTCGCCATCCGGCCCCATCCGTGAAATCAGCGCAGCCGAGCGCGAGCTCGAACTCGACGCCTATGCCGCCGATCAGGCGGTGGTTGCCGGTGTCGAACAGCTGCGGTTCTTCCCGCTGGCGATCACACACGGCTCGGGTTCTACGCTGACCACCGCATCCGGTCGCGAGTGCATCGACCTTTCGGCAAGCTGGACCGCGACGGGGCTTGGGCTCGGGAACCCGAGGATCACGCAGGCGATTCAGGATGCGGCTACCGCAGCTCCCGCGTGCTCGGTGCTATCTACGGCAACGGCACGCAGCACGAAACTGGCGACGCTCCTCACCGAACTCACCCCCGTTCACGGCAAGAAACCGAAGGCCTACCTCGGGCTTGCTGGTACGGATGCGAATGATGTCGCGATCCGCGCGGCGCGCCACCACACCGGCCGTTCACGCATCCTGACCTTTGACCAGAGCTACCACGGTGGCTTCGGTATTGCCCAGCTGTCCTCGGGTATCGCGATCGACGCAGATGGGAACGAAGTTGCAACCGTGCTCCCCTACCCCAGCACGCAAGAGGACCTCGATGGGCTACGCGCTCAGCTCGACGCGACCCTCGGCGCGGGAGATGTTGCCGCGGTGATCGTTGAGGCGCTGCAGTGCGACGGCGGTGTGCGCACTCCCCCGAGCGGCTTGCTCACACTCCTGCGCGAGGCGTGCGACCGAGCGAACGCGCTGCTGATCGTAGACGAAGTGAAAGCCGGACTTGCACGCACCGGCACACTGTTTGCGTTCCAACACGAGCAAATCACGCCGGATATCGTCACGCTCGGCAAATCGCTCGGAGGTGGACTTTCGGTCAGCGCGGCCGTCGCCGGTGACGGCATTCTTGATGCCCCTTCCGCATCGGTCCTGCTGACCACGGCCGGCGCCGATATCGCCGCTGCTGCAGCAACTGCAGTACTCGATGAGGTGACCAGCGCGGCGCTTCGCGAGAATGTCACGCAGCGCGCCGAACAATTGGATCGCGCGCTGCGCGAATACAGCGCCGGTGACCGACCCGGAGCACGGCTGGTGCATGAGCTTCGTGGCCGCGGTTTGCTGCGCGGTATCGCGCTGTCAGGCAGTGCGGATGCGAGCGGCAGCGATGCGAGTATCGGCGCGAAGGTCGCCTACCGCGCTTGGGAGCTCGGCGCGGTCGCCTATGTGGTCGGCGATAACGTCATCGAACTTACTCCCGCCCTCACCATCGCCGAGGCGGAACTTGCTAACGGAATCGACCGCCTCCTCGCCGCGATCGATGATGTCGCCGGCGGCGCCGTGCACGACGACGACATCGCTGCATACGGCGGTTGGTAGCTCGAACCCGCCGAAACCCTGCTTCCCCTTGCAATCGATAAGGATCCCGCGTGACCAACACTCCCCGATGGCAACAACTCCTCGACCAGCCCGACTCGCTTGAAGCTGCCGGAATCGGTATCGACATCATTGCCGACGGTGGCGATGGCGCCTATCGAGCCGCGCTGTCGCGCTGGAACCGCATTCGCGACACCGACGCTCGAGACGCCAATGCCGGGCTTGCGGTGATCCTCGGCGATGCTTTCGATGACGGTCGGGCGCTCGAATACATCGCCGCGGAGTGGGACGAGGTCTTCCCGGAGGAGCTTGCGTGGCGCTGCGCCGTGCGCACGCCGTCGCGGCAGTTGACTCGCGTGTTCGGCGCAAGGGCCCTCCAAGCGCTGCGGATGTGGGCGGAGGACGGCGACGGACAGTCCTTGCCGGCAGATGCGGCGCGAGCATGCCGCATCCTCGCCCCGAATGACAGTGGCGAAACGTACCTGTCAACCCGACGGCTACTGCTGGAACGCACCCAGGAAGTCGTTATTCGCGCGGGTGCCGGTGATACCCATGCTGCCGAGCTGATCGCCGATGATCTCCTCGTTGCCGCAGCAAAGGCAACCCCAGATCTGCCACCGGTCCAGCAAACCCTGCTCTCATACTGGGGTGAGGCTCAGCCGCTCGACACCGTACCGACTGCGCAGACCGACCCGGGCACGATGCCTGCTTCTTGGCACGCAAGCTGTGAACTCCTAGCGGGCACCAGCTCACAGGCGGCCGCCGAACGCTTTGCTGACCTGGTCGGTGACATCGAAGAGGTTGAAGCCGGTGGCAGCGAGGCCGCGGAGTACCTCAATGCGCTCTCACGCAGTGACTATGTTGATGCGGATGCGCGTCTGCTCGAGTTCGCAAAGTCCGAGAATCCCGCTGCGGGTGTCGCAGTGCGAGAGCTCGCATCGCGACGTCGCCGAATCGCCGGTGGCCACCCGGAATACCTCAATCGGGTGAATGCGCTGATTGACGGGCTGCGCGAGCACGAACTCCTCCCCGAAGTGCCCGGCACTCGCACGCGCGAGGCGCTCGCGAAGCAGCGCAATGCGGATGAATCGCTGCTTTCGGCGTCAGTTTCGATCGCGGATGCATTCGGCGTCGGTCAGGATGCGAGCGACCGGTGGGAGCAGTACGCGAACTGGCTCGAATCAGCTGCCATTCCGGATGCGGATCCGGTGCCGCCACCTCAGGCGCCAAAGCGCCGGCGTCGGCGCGGCTTCGGCCGGTTGAGATAGCGCAGCAAGAATCATAGTTGCTTACACACCTATTTGCTCAGTGGACCTGACCCCCATTTGGTGGCTGGAGTGGTTGAAGTAGTTGCTGGTAGGCCTGTGCGGTTTCGTGTGTGGCCCATACCCAGTTCAGGACGTGAAAGCGTGTGGCTGCAATCAGAAGGCATCCGGATCCGGTGTAGGTTCCGTCTATAAATATCTGGTCGTAGATGCGGAAGCTGTCTATGTGGTGGGGGATGTCGATGAACCAGAAGGTGTGGAACCGTCGTTCCAAACTGCGCCGGCTGATGTTGTGGCTAGCAGCGACTTGCGTTACTGAGGCACCGCCGCAGATGCAGTCGATGAAGGTGCTGAAATCTGCGGATAGTTGACGGTCTGGACGGGTCTTTGTCGTGGATGCCCCGCACGTCGGTGAAGTGCAACGCCATCGAGTTGTGCCTTTGGTCGTGGTGCCGTTTTTTCTTCATTGCCCTAAGACAACACGCACGCCTACCACAGACTCCGCATCGGATCGTGGATTGACCGTTGCCTAGGCGCTTATATCGCTGTGAGGATTATAAACACCCCGTTTTTACCTCTTCACCTGCGTGGACCCCACCCACACAGACACACTTTCTGTCGCATATCCCTAAAGTTTGGCTAAGTCCTCATCAAGCATGCACTGGTCGATAGCAATGCCTACGGCGGCACCGCTACCCATTGCTTGGGAAACCTGATCCGGCGAGCTGATTACATTGCCTGCTGCCCAGAGGCGCGATACCGAAGTTTGACCACGCTCGGTCCAGACCCAGCCATTGGCCGATTCGCAACCGGCATCCCGCAACAGTGCATCGTTGGGCAGAAAATCGGGCCCAGTAAAGCATGCTTCGTAGATGTTTACTCCATCGGCGCTGTGTACTTCCACGCCGGTTGGCGATGCCTGATCTGGCTGGACTTGTGTCACCTTCGCATCGTTTATCTCTACGCCCAATCCGGCGAGCTGGGTGCGGTCAAGCTCGGTGAGCTCAAGGCCGTTGGGGTAGAAGGTCAGAGCGCTCGTCCACTTAGAAAGAAGTTTGCTAATGTGGATAGTAAAGGGTGGATTCGCGCCGCCAATTAGCGCCACCTTCTTTCCCTTGACCTCGTGGCCGTGGCAGTAGGGGCAGTGAAAGACTCGTGAGCCCCACAGGTTGCTGAGGCCGGGGACCTCAGGGAGCTTGTCTGTGAGACCAGTAGCAACGAGGACATGGCGAGATTCTAAAAGTGCGCCATCGGCGAGTCTTATTTGCCATGAGGCTTGCTCGGAAGGTTGGGAAAGGCTCTCCACCGTGGCATGGGTAATGGTTCCGCCGAATTTTTTAACCTCCGCGTGGCCGCGTTTGAGCAGCTCGGTGGGAGCCACGCCATCGAGGCCGAGGATGCCGTGGGAATGTTCGCTGAAGCGATTGCGGGGAGTGCCGGAATCGATAACCTGAACACTCCGGTTAGCGCGGGCCAAGGTGATGGCAGCGGCGGTGCCGGCAAAGCCACCGCCGATAATGATGACGTCTGATTGCATTGCTCATCCCTTATGTATGGAAGGCGGGTAGGGCCTGAACCCCGGAAAGTGGACACGTCGGGGGGGGTTAACTATACAACTTTAGCCAGTGTAGCTGAATTCTCGGCTTCAAAAACATCAGGAGTCACAAGATTGCACTATGGGTGTGGAACTGAAACACGCCCTACTCGGACTCCTCAATATCCAACCGATGAGCGGTTACGATCTCGCACGATCGATCGATCGTACATTTCTGGCACGTCGATCGCTCACAGGTGTACCGCGCACTCGCACGGCTCGCCGACGACGGGGCAATCGAAACCGAAACCATCCCCCAGACCGGGAAACCCGACCGCCACCTATTGATGCCCGATCTTCCCGGGTACGGCGACCGGGCTGCGAATGAAGATTGGCCAGGCTTACCCGCAGCCGCTGACGACATCGCCGAACTTACTCGCAACGAGGCACATGACGGCAAAGCACATGTCGTTGGCCTATCGACGGGCGGCTTCACCGCGCTCCACCTCGCCAGCCGCCACCCTGAACTCGTGCGGTGGCTGTGTATTTCCGGCGTGGCGTATGACGGATACGCGCCGCGGATGATCCACCCGTGGAGCGCGCAGAACCCGGAGTTGTTCGCCCGGATGGTCGCCACCTTCGCTGACACTGGCAGGTGGAACGGCACCGCGACAAACCAGTACCCGCTCGCCCGCAGCATCCCTCCGACACCATTCGATGTCGGAGGGTCATGCGAACATGAGCTCATGGAGAACTTGTGGGTAATACTCGCTTTCGCACTCGGCGCCGCGATCGGCATTGTCCTCGGTGCCCTATTCGCACGTGCTCGTACGGCCGATGCCAACGCTCGCGCGGCGGTCGCTGAGGGGCGCCTGGCAGAACTGCGTGCAAATTCCGCACTGTCAGAACAATCACAGCAACGACAACAACAGTCCCAAGCCCAACTCTTGCGCGAGCTACAGCCGATGCGCAGTGAGCTGACCACTATGCGCAACACCGTTGCCACGCTCGAGCAAGAACGCCACGAATTGCACGGACGCCTCTCGGAACAGCTCCGCATCCAGGCCGCATCCGACCGTGAACTGCGCGATGCCACCGCCCAGCTTGCCTCGGCAATGCGGGCGAACACCACGCGCGGTAACTGGGGTGAAGCGCAACTGCGCAACCTGCTGGAATCCGCGGGAATGGTCGACCACGTCGATTTCGACACGCAGGTCACCGTGACCGACACCAGCGGCTCCCAGCAGCGCCCCGATGCGATCGTGCACCTACCGGGAGAACACCACCTCATCCTCGATGCGAAAGCGCCAATGTCGTACTTTCTCGATGCCATGCGAATCACCGGCACCACTGAAGAAGCCTCGGCAAGGCGCGCATCGCTTTTGAGCGAGCACGCCAAGGCAGTTCGAAAACATGTGGATGCACTGCAATCGCGTGACTATGCGAGTTCCGTTCCCGGGTCGGCACGCTTCGTCATCGCGTACATCCCAAGCGAAGCCGCAGTGTCCACAGCGTTGAACACCGATACATCACTACTCGACTACGCATTCGAACGCGGTGTGGCAATCGCGTCCCCGGTCACCCTGTGGACGGTGCTGCGCTCGGTGGCCTCGGCATGGCAGCAGGAGCGGGTGAGTGAGTCCGCTGCCGAAGTGCTGCAGCTCTCCAACGAGCTGTATCGACGGTTCGCGACGGTGGGCGAACACCTCAACAATCTCGGTAAGAAACTCGGTACCTCCGTAGACGCCTACAACAAACTCATCGGCTCGATCGATACGCGCCTGTACCCGACAGCACGAAAACTCGCTGATATCGACGCAACCGCGAAACCGCTCACATCCCCACAACCGATCGAGCACGCACCGAAAACGACCACTGCGCCCGAGCTGAATGAGCCGGGGCACAGTGCGTCAAATGAGTCGTCGGATGCGAATGCTTAGTCTTCGTCGAGCCACTTCGAGACGCGGTGGACTGCGGTCACGCGACGGAAGGTACCCGAACGTGCACGCAGCACGACCGAGTCGGTGGTGATGCGATCGCGTTCACGGTCGACGCCCTTCACCAGACCACCGTCGGTGACACCGGTACACACGAAGAAGGTGTTGTCGGTGCGGACGAGGTCATCGGCCGTGAGCACGCGGTCGAGGTCGTGGCCCGCGTTAATGGCGTTCGAGCGTTCTTCATCATTGCGCGGGTACAGGCGACCCTGCATGACGCCGTCGAGTCCCTTGATGGCACAGGCGGTGATGATGCCCTCCGGGGTGCCACCGATGCCGACGCACATGTCGATGCGACCGTTCTGCAGCGCAGCGTTGATACCACCGGCAACATCGCCATCCAGCAGCAACTCAGTACCGGCGCCCGATTCGCGGATGTCGTGAATGAGCTGTTCGTGGCGAGGACGGTCGAGCACTGCGATGTTCATGTCCTCAACAGTTTTGCCGAGCGCTTCGGCGAGCCCGCGAATGTTGTCTCCGATCGGGCGTTCAAGGTCGATGACGCCCTTACCTGCGGGACCGGTGACGATCTTCTCCATGTAGAACACCTCTTTGGGGTTGTACATGGTGCCTCGGTCGGCAACGGCAATCACGCTGAGTGCGTTCTGACGGCCCGCTGCCGTCAGGCTCGTTCCGTCAATCGGGTCGACTGCGATATCGCACAGCGGCCCGGTGCCGTTACCGACGATTTCACCGTTGAACAGCATCGGCGCTTCGTCTTTTTCACCCTCACCAATAACGACCTCGCCTTGGAACTCGACTGTGGCCAGGAACTTGCGCATCGCATCCACAGCCGCCCCGTCAGCGGCGTTCTTATTGCCGCGGCCGATCCAGGGGACAGCACGGATCGCCGCAGCTTCCGTCGCACGCACCAGCTCCATTGCGAGGTTACGGTCGGGATGCTCCATCAGCTCAGCCTCGTGACGGTTAGCAGCGGATGTTGTATCGGTCACGATCAACCCTTTCGACGTCGGAATCCTGTCTTCAGCCTAGTCTCGAACGCTCGGGATTCGGTGAACTCCAGTCGATAGGATGCACACGACTTGTCACCACGACTAAGGAGTACCCAATGCCGGTAGCATCACCCGACCAGTACGCTGAAATGCTCAACCGCGCGAAGGAAGGCGGCTTCGCCTACCCCGCGATTAACGTGTCCAGCTCGCAGACAATCAACGCGGTGCTGCAGGGCCTGACCGAAGCCGGCTCCGACGGCATCATCCAGGTCACTACCGGTGGTGCCGACTACTTCGCCGGACAAACCCGCACCGCTCGCGCCTCCGGCGCGCTGGCTATGGCTGCATTCGCCACCGAAGTTGCGAAGAACTACCCGATTACCGTGGCGCTGCACACCGACCACTGCCCGAAGAACGCACTGGACACGTTCGTGCTGCCGCTGCTGGAAGCATCCGAAGAGGCTGTGAAGGCCGGCCGCGAACCAATCTTCCAATCGCACATGTGGGATGGTTCGGCCGTACCGCTGGAAGAGAACCTGCAGATCGCGGAGGAACTGCTCCCACGCATCAAGAACAACGGCCAGATTCTCGAAGTTGAAATTGGTGTTGTCGGCGGTGAAGAAGACGGTGTTGTCGGCGAGATCAACGACAAGCTATACACCGATCTGGACGACGCAATCGCAACGGTTGAGGCTCTCGGCCTCGGCGATCAGGGCCGCTACATGACTGCGCTGACCTTCGGAAACGTGCACGGTGTGTACAAGCCCGGCAACGTCAAACTGCGCCCGGAAATTCTCGCCGAGATCCAGCAAGGTCTGGCCGAGAAGTACGGCACCGACCCGAAGCCGCTCGACCTCGTGTTCCACGGCGGTTCGGGCTCGACCGAAGAAGAGATCGCAACGGCCGTGGCCAACGGCGTGGTGAAGATGAACATCGACACCGACACGCAGTACGCCTACTCGCGCTCGGTAGCCGACTCGGTCCTCACCAGCTACGAGGGCTTCCTAAAGATCGACGGCGAAGTCGGCAACAAGAAGGTCTACGACCCACGCTCGTGGGGTAAGAAGGCAGAGACCGCGATGGCCGCACGAGTCATCGAGGCAACCCAGCAGCTGGGCTCACACGGAAAGTCCCAGTCGATCTAGTGGCTCGTTCTTCACAATCCGGGCCTCGGGGTAATACTCCGGGGCCCGTTCCCAATCCGGACCAACTGCGCGAGCTCCAGCGCAAGAGCGACCGCTCCACGGCGATTGCGCTGTTTGTCATCGGGCTGTTCGCGACCGTGTTCAACATGACAGGGGTTACCGAACAGGCGCTGGTGAGTAACGCTGCCGAGTTCTTCCGCGCCAACAATCTCGGTGACTATCACCGACCCGCCGAGCTCGCGCCAATTAGCTGGGTGGGTGTTATCGGCTATGTGGTGAACTATGCGGCCTGGCTGTATCTCGCCCTCGTCCGGTATCGGGCGGGCAAGCAAGCGACATGGTGCGCCTTCGTCGGCGCGTTAATTGCGCTGCTATTCGGTACGATCATCGGCGTCCTATCCCTTGCCGCACATCCGCAGATCATCGATCTCGCAACGCAATCGATGATGTCCGGCACGGCCCCGACCCCGTAACGACCCGCGCTCAACGAGGAGACTGCCCGTGGCAACTGACATCCAGTCCGCATCCAAACGCCCCCTGCGAATCCTGGTTTCGTACAGCATGGATAGCCGTCACGTCGAGCGTGCCTATGCTGACGAACTCCACGCGCTCGCCGGGCAAACCGGCAAGACGCTGCATCGCATTGCCGAGGACGTGCAGGTCGTGTTTGTCGATGCAACACATCCGTACCGAACCGCACCCGACCTCATCGACACGGTTGATGCCGTGCTGATTCTTGGCGGTGCCGATGTGGATCCGCACCTATATACCGATGACGCCCAGGCGATCGCTGCCGCGCAGGGCGTGGATCGTGATGCCGATGAGTTTGAAATCACACTCGTCCACGCGGCTCGGGATGCACGCAAACCGCTGTTGGGGATCTGTCGCGGTATGCAGGTGATCAATGTCGCGCTCGGTGGTACCCTCATCCCTGATCTCGGTGATGACCGGGTGCACAATGATCATCCCGTATCGGATGAGATGACCGATCACGATGTCACGATCGTTCCAGACTCAATGCTTGCGAACGCGCTCAACGCGACGGTGATCCCCATCCGCTCAGCGCACCATCAGGCTGTGGAGCGCATTGCCGACGGACTGGTCGTCACCGCCCGCGCTGATGACGGTGTGATCGAAGCAGTCGAAAGCCCGGCAGACTGCTGGATGGTGGCAGTGCAGTGGCACCCCGAAGAGCACCAGGCGCGTGTGGACGACTTCACCGCACTCTCGCTGGCGTTCATCCAGGCTGCACGGGAGCGACGCGACACGGATGCGGGAGCAGTTGCGTAATCTCCTCCCGCATGCTGTCGGTTAGTCCTTATTGCGCACGCCCATACCGCGGCCGCCGCGAGCGCCACCGGTGTCGCATTCACCAAGGTCGCGGCGCAGCTCCTTGGGCAGCGAGAACATGAGGTCTTCGGTCGCGGTCTCGACCTCGGTCACATCCGCGTAGCCGGCACTCGCCAGGGTCTCAAGGGTCTGCTGAACCAGCACCTCGGGAACCGAAGCGCCCGAGGTTACGCCGACCGTTGTCACACCATCAAGCCATTCCTGCTGGATCTCATCCGTGTAGTCAATGCGGTACGCGGCCTTTGCCCCGTGCTGCAGGGCAACCTCAACCAGGCGAACTGAGTTCGATGAGTTCGCTGAGCCCACCACGATCACCAGATCCGCCTCGGCAGCCACCTTCTTGATCGCAACCTGCCGGTTCTGCGTGGCGTAACAGATATCGTCAGACGGCGGATCCTGCAGGTTCGGGAAGCGAGAACGCAGCCGGTTCACGGTCTCCATCGTCTCGTCAACCGATAGCGTCGTCTGCGAAAGCCACACGACGTTGTCGGGGTCTTCAACCACGACAGTGTCAGCTTCTTCGGGGGAATTCACTACCGTGACGCGATCGCCACCGTGCCCGGCAGTACCCTCGACCTCTTCGTGACCGGTGTGCCCGATCAACAAGATCTCACGGTTCTGCTTCGCAAACCGCGTGGCTTCGCGGTGCACTTTGGTCACCAGCGGGCAGGTCGCATCAATCGCTTGCAGCTGGCGCTCGGCAGCGGCTTCCTTAACCATCGGTGACACGCCGTGTGCAGAGAAGACCAGGTGCGAACCTTCTGGGACCTCATCCACCTCGTCGACAAAAATTGCGCCACGCGCCTCAAGCTCGGACACAACGTGCTTGTTGTGCACGATCTGTTTGCGCACGTACACCGGGGCGCCATAGCGTTCGAGTGCCTTTTCCACAGCCACGACGGCGCGGTCAACACCCGCACAGTATCCTCGTGGTGCGGCCAACAGCACACGTTTGTGTCCCTCAACCGGGCGGTCTTCAAGTACCGCCGCAGCACGAGGAACACGGGGCATCGACAAATTCACAGCTTGGCCACTCACCCCTCCAGTGTACGAACCGAAAACGAAAAGGCCCACTTATGGGACGCCAATTCTCCTCCCCCGAACAGCCCTTCCAGGTACAGTTCATTGCCCAGTCCATCCACGATTGGGTGGCACAGCTGGGAACCGCGTGGATCGAAGGCGAGCTCACCAGTTTCGACATCCGCGGCGGACACGCATACGCCAAGATTCGTGACCTGAATGCGGATGCATCCCTATCGATCGTGATGTGGCGATCGGTTCGTGAACGCCTCAAGGAACAGTTCAACAAGGGCGATCGCGTCATCATCCAGGCCAAACCCGATGTGTGGGTCAAGGGCGGAACCCTCTCGCTGCAGGTTTACGATATGCGCCACGCGGGGCTCGGTAACCTCCTCGAGCAGCTCGAACGGCTCCGCCGCACCCTCGCAGCTGAGGGGCTCTTTGACGCCGAACGCAAACAGCGACTCCCCTTCCTACCCGGCTGCATCGGCCTGATCACCGGCCGCGAATCGGACGCTGAAAAGGATGTCCGCCGCAATGCAGAACTGCGCTGGCCGGCCGTCGAGTTCCGCACTGTTTACACCCGCGTGCAGGGTGATTCGGCAGCGAACGAAGTCACCGAGGCAATCAAGGTGCTCGACACCGACCCGGATGTTGAGGTCATCATCATCGCCCGCGGCGGCGGTGATTTCCTCCACCTATTGCCGTTCAGCGATGAGACCCTGGTGCGCACTGCCGCGGCCGCGCGCACTCCGATTGTCAGCGCGATCGGCCACGAAGCCGACCGTCCACTGCTTGACGAAGTCGCCGATCTGCGCGCATCCACCCCGACCGATGCCGCAAAACGCGTCGTCCCGGATGTTGCCGAACAACTCGACATCGTCGACCAGGCACGCTCCCGCATCCGCCGCCGTATCACTGAACGCATCATGCTCGAACAGCGTGGTATCGAGCAGCTTCGCTCACGCCCGGTGCTCGCTAACCCGGTCCGCATCGTCGACCAGCACGGCGATGAGCTCGGCCGGCTCGCTGCCCGCGGCGCGGAACTCGTCGACCGTCACCTGCGCTACGCAGAAGACGGCGTAGCCTCGCTCACCCACCGGCTCAATGCGCTCTCGCCACTTGGCACGCTCAAGCGCGGCTACGCCATTGTTGAGCGGGTGGATGCATCCGGTAGCGCGGTCGTCACCGAAACGGGACAGACCAGCACCGGAGATGCGCTCAGCATTCGCGTGACCGATGGCCGCATCCACGCGACCACTAAGTAATCCACAACCCTCTGTATTCCGTTCCCCCACAACTTAGAATGGACAGCATGCCTGCCAACGAACCCGCCCCGAACTCGGCCACCGTTCGCGATACCCCGGTCGCCGAACTCAGCTTTGAAGCTGCCCGCGACGAGCTCGCCCTCGTGGTACAGAAGCTCGAAGAAGGCTCGCTACCGCTGGAAGACTCCCTGGCACTGTGGGAGCGCGGCGAAGCGCTCGCTGCGCGATGCGAACAGTGGTTGCGCGGTGCCAGGGAGCGTCTCGAGCAGGCTCGCGAACAGCGCGTGGATGAGGCGGCCGACGAATAATGGCGCGCAAACCCGCCGTTGTTGCAGAGCTCGGTCGACCCGAAACCCCCGAAGAGAAAGCCGCTCGGCTCGCCGAGAACTCACGCAAGTATCGCGCGCGCAAAACGATCCAGAACCTCATTGCGGCCGTTGGCGTAACGCTGCTCGCGGTACTCATCATGGTGCTGATCGTGCCGCGCAACGACAACCCGCGACAGGACTACGTTGATTACGCGCAGGTTGCGCGCGACGCTCAACCCGGCCAGCAGGCACACCTGGTCGTCCCCGAACTCAACGAATCGTGGCGGGCGAACGAAGCCGAAATGCGCACCGGCGCCGACAAGGTCAGTGAGTGGTACATCGGCCTGCTGCAGGTCAGCGATGACAAGGCGCAGGCGATGGTCGGTGTACGGCAGGGCTTGGCCGCGAACGAAACCTGGCGCTACACCAAAACCGGCGAGCGACCGGCAACCGGGACCGTCGAGATCGGTGGGATGACCTGGGATGAGTACGATTACTCGTCGCTTGAGCGTTCGGAAGTTGGCAATAACGGGTATGTGCTCGCTACCGAACACAACGGCAGCGTGTACATCGTCTTCAGCTCGCATGACCCGGCTCTCGTGCACGAAGTAGCCGAGGCTGTCGCAGCGGACATGCAGTAGTCGCCACAGCGCATCCGAAGGACGAAACAATCGAGGCCCCGCCGAAGCGGGGCCTCGATTCGGTAATGACTGATTACCGCAACATTACAGGTTCGGCGAGGTCATCTTCAGGACATCAAGCTTGTCATCAAGCTCAGCCTCGGTGATTTCTCCACGCTCGACAAAGCCGAGGTCGATCACGGCTTGACGAACCGTCACCTTGTTCGCCACAGCGTGCTTAGCAACCTTCGCTGCCGACTCGTAACCAATCACACGGTTCAGCGGCGTAACAATCGACGGCGAGGACTCTGCCAGCTCACGAGCACGCTCGATGTTCGGCTCGAGCCCCTTGATGGTCTTCTCCGCGAGCACACGCGAGGAGTTTGCGAGCAGACGGACCGATTCGAGCAGCACCGTGCCCATCATCGGAATCTGCACGTTCAACTCGAACGATCCGGATGCGCCACCGAATACGATCGCCGCGTCGTTACCGATCACACGGGAAGCAACCATCAGCACGGCCTCGGGAACAACCGGGTTCACCTTACCGGGCATGATCGACGAGCCGGGCTGGAGGTCAGGCAGGTGCAACTCACCGAGACCCGTGTTCGGGCCCGAGCCCATCCAACGCAGGTCGTTGTTGATCTTGATCAGCGAGACCGCGATCGTGCGCAGCGCGCCCGAAGCCTCAACGAGTCCGTCGCGGGCGCCCTGTGCCTCGAAGTGGTCCTTCGCCTCGGTGATGGGCAGTCCGGTGTGGGATGCGAGTTCAGCGATGACCTGTTCGGCAAAGCCCTTGGGCGTGTTGATACCGGTACCCACGGCGGTACCACCGAGCGGAACCTCCGCAACGCGCTCAATCGTAGCGTTCACACGCTCAATTCCCAGGCGGATCTGGCGAGCGTAACCTGCGAACTCCTGACCGAGCGTTACCGGAGTCGCATCCATCAAGTGGGTACGGCCCGACTTGACGACTTCCTTCCACGCACCAGCCTTTTCTTCCAGCGCGGTTGCGAGCTCTTCCAGTGCCGGTACGAGGTCTTCGATGAGCGCACCGGTTGCGGCAACGTGGACGGCCGTAGGGAAGGTGTCGTTCGACGACTGCGATGCGTTGACGTGGTCGTTCGGGTGTACCTTCTCGCCGAACGATGCGCTGGCGAGAGTCGAGAGCACCTCGTTCATGTTCATATTCGACGAGGTTCCCGAACCGGTCTGATAGATGTCAATCGGGAATTCGTTCAGGTGCTTGCCGCCGATGATCTCTTCGGCTGCGGACACGATCGCAGCTGCGCGACCTTCGTCAATGATGCCGAGCTTCTGGTTCACAATGGCAGCAGCGCGCTTAACCTCCGCCATCGCGATGATCTGACGGTCTTCGAGTCGCTGGCCGGAGATTGGGAAGTTGTCCACGGCTCGCTGGGTTTGTGCGGCGTACAGCGCGTCCTTCGGAACGCGAACTTCACCCATCGTGTCGTGCTCAATGCGGTACTCGTTGTTATCCAAGTGCATCACCTTTCTCGGGCAGGATTACCTCCTCCTAGCTTATGCCAGCCGTGCACTCTCAAACTGTTGTCCCACTGACCGTTCCCACCGCGAACGCGCACCAGTAGCCAAACAGCAAGAACGGGCCAAACGCGATTGCGGTATCGCGAGCCCTACCCCGCATGAGCAATACCGCAGCCAGAGCTGCACCCGAGGCCAACGCGAGCAATAGCGCAAACGCGACCAGATGCATCCCAAAGAACCCGAGACCAGCCGCCAGGGGAACCGCGAGCTTGAGGTCCCCCATCCCCATCCCTGCCACGAGCGCAAAGACGAGAAACATCACCAGCGCGCTGCCAGCGGCAAGCACCGGTAGTAGCGGTAGTTGCCCGCTGGCGACAGCCTGTACCGCAATAGCGACCAACGCCACCAACCAACCGGGCATCGTCCACGCATTCGGCAGCCGGTGCTCACGTAGATCGTGTCGCGCGAGCGGCACCGTTGCGACCGCCACATAGGCGGCACAGCACCAAGCTCCGATCATCACATCGGCACGTTAGCGAACCCCTCAGATCAACCGGTCGAGTTATCCACAAGCGCATGCTCAGCGCTACGGGATGCGCAGGGTGTCGGCTAGGCGATCTCGTAGTCCTCCAACAGGTCGGTAACCAGCGCCGCAATCGCGCTTCGCTCGGAGCGGGTGAGGGTGATGTGGCCGAAGAGCTTGTGTCCCTTCAGCGTTTCAATCACCGAGGCAATGCCATCATGCCGGCCCACGCGCAGATTGTCGCGTTGAGCGACATCGTGGGTGAGCACGACCTTCGAGTTCTGTCCGATACGCGAGAGCATGGTCAACAGCACATTCCGTTCCAACGACTGGGCTTCGTCAACGATCACGAAGGCGTCGTGAAGCGAGCGTCCGCGGATGTGAGTGAGCGGCAGAATCTCGATGAGACCGCGATCGGTGATCTCGTCGATGACGTTGTCGGAGACGATGGAGGAAAGTGCGTCGTATACGGCCTGTCCCCACGGGCCCATCTTCTCGTCCTGATCGCCGGGGAGATAACCGAGCTCCTGACCGCCTACGGCATACAGCGGGCGGAAGATCATGATCTTGCGCTGCAGGCCCCGTTCGAGCACCTGCTCCAAACCGGCCGCGAGCGCGATCGCCGATTTACCGGTTCCGGCACGGCCGCCGATAGAAACGATCCCGACGGTCGGGTCCATCAGCAGGTCGATGGCCAAACGCTGCTCTGCGCTTCGTCCGTGCACACCAAACACATCACGATCTCCGCGCACCAGGTTGATCGTGTCATTACCGGTCACGCGCCCGAGTGCCGAACCACGTTCGGAGTTGATGATCAGCGAAGTATTGACCGGTAGCTCACGAACGACATCCGTGGTGATTTGTTCGCGTTCATACAGGTCCGCCATCTCGCTTGCGCTCAGGTCGATCTGCGCGGTTCCGACATATCCGGTATCGCGAGCGAGCTCGTGACGGTATTCGTCGGCGCTCAAACCAATCGCAGAAGCCTTGACACGCATCGGCATGTCTTTGGAGACCACGGTCACTTCGCATCCCTCATCGGCGAGGTTTGCCGCCACGGCGAGGATCCTCGAGTCGTTATCGGCCAACTGCATCCCGCTCGGCAAAATCTGCTGGTTCGAGTGGTTCAGCTCAACACGAATTGTGCCACCCTGTTCCCCCACCGGGATCGGCAGGTCAAGTCGGCCGTGCTTCACTCGCAGCTGATCGAGGAAACGCAGCGACTGCCGCGCAAAATAGCCAATCTCGGGATCGTGGCGCTTCTTTTCAAGCTCGGTTACCACGACCACGGGAATGACCACTTCGTGTTCGTCGAAGCGGAACATCGCTCGCGGGTCGCTCAGGAGCACCGAAGTGTCGAGCACATAGGTGCGAACCTTCACATCACTGTGGGGGTCGAGCTGCTCATCGGGCGCGGACTGGGTGGTGGTGTCGTACGCGGCCTCGAAGTGGGTGGTGGTCACAATCTGCTCCTCGCCGAACACGGGTTGGTGTTCGTTGCTGGTGTGCAAAACGGCCACATCGGGGGCGTCGAAACGAACGTATGTGGCCGTTTCGATCAGGCGAATGAACCTGATGACTGCAAGGTATCGCGCGCAGACAGTGATCACGGTGCATTTCCACGCGATACGTGCACGCATTCACGCAACGTTTACATTGCCCGTTACAGATGTGACTGCTGCGCACTATGTGACATATGTGGCAGCTTCCGAGGCCACAAGTTAACCCGATGATTACTTTTCGCGTGTCGCGCGTGTCGCACGTGTCGCGCAGGGAGCTACTTGCCGTAGCGGCGCTCGCGGCGCTCAAAATCACGCAGGGCCCGCAGAAAGTCGACCTCGCGCAGATCAGGGCCGAGGGCCTCCACAAAATAGAACTCCGAGTGCGCCGACTGCCACAGCATGAAATCGCTCAGCCGCTGCTCCCCCGAGGTGCGGATGACCAGATCGGGATCGGGCTGGCCACCCGTGTACAAATGCTCACCGATGAGCTCGGGGGTGAGCTGATCGGCGAGTTCCTCAATCGAACCACCCGTGTTCGCATGCTGCTGCACGATCGCCCGCATCGCATCCACGATCTCGCTGCGCCCGCCATACCCGATTGCTAGGTTGACATGCGGTCCGTTAGCGGATGCGGTTGCCTCACAAACCTGCGTCAGGGTCGCGGCCAGTTCCGCGTCCAACCCTGCACACGATCCAACATGCTGAATCTGAAACCGGCCGGTCGCGGCGATGTCTCGGGCCAACTGGCCGATGATGCGTTGCAATTGGTGGAGTTCTTCGGCATCGCGCCCGACGAGATTGTCGCGCGAGAGCAGATAGAGGGTCACGGTGTTGATGCGGGCACGATCGCACCAGCGCAAGAACTCGATCATCTTCGCTGCCCCGGCACGGTGACCAGCCGCCGCATCCTGCAAGCCCAGCTGTTTTGCCCAACGCCGGTTGCCGTCGATGATCATCGCCACATGCGTGGGACGCACCGGAGTTTGATCGAGCAGCTTCCACAAGCGTCGCGAATAGACCCGATACACGATTCGGGGAATTCGACGCACAATGGCTGGTTTCACATCCGCAAATCTAGTGCAAGGCGTAGGCTCAGCGCTGTGACCCCTTCCAGCACCGACATCACCGCGACCGCCGAGCCCCAGGCTTCACCGGCACCGCCACCGGAACCGACGAACCCCATCCTTGCCGTTGCCAAGCCGCTGTTGCGCGGTTGGATGCACCTGGGCGTGACGCCGATCGCGATCATTCTCGGCACCCTGCTGCTGCCCTTCGTGCACAGTGCGCGGGCACTCTTCGCCGTGTCGGTGTACACGCTCGGATCGGTCATCCTCTTCGGTATGTCGGCGATGTACCACCGCTTCGACTGGAAACCGCGAACGAAGGCGTTGTTACGCCGGCTCGACCACGCGAACATTTTCCTGTTGATCGCCAGTACCTACACTCCCATGGCGCTGCTGGCACTGGAGCCATCGAAGGGCTGGCTACTGTTCTGGCTAGTGTGGGGAGTTTCGCTCCTGGGAATCTTCTTCAACGTCGTTTGGATCTCTGCTCCGCGACCACTCTACGTAGCGCTATATCTCGCAACCGGGTGGATCGCGATGATGTTCATCGTGGATCTGTTCCGCGCCTCGATCGCCATGATGGTGCTGATTCTGGTCGGTGGCGTGATCTACACCGCGGGCGCCGTCATATACGCCGTAAAGCGTCCAAACCCCTGGCCGAACTACTTCGGCTTTCACGAAATTTTTCACGCGGCCACCGTTGCCGCATGGTGCTGCCACTGGGTCGCAATTTTCCTCATTGTGCTCAATCCGGTCGTAGGCGGCTAGGGCGGAGCGCGGGGTCGGTGGCAGAATCGACACTGTGAAATCCACCGACTCCGCCACCGATGCCGCGAGCTGTGACCGAACAATTGCACAGTGGTTGATCTCATCCGATGCGGCGCTGACCCCAGCCGAACGCAAGGTTGCCCGCGCGCTACTCGCGAACTATCCGGCCGCAGGGCTCGATACCGTCGCGTCATTGGCCACGCTCGCAGGTGTCAGCGACCCGACGGTCGTTCGCTTTGCCAAGGCCGCAGGGTTCGACTCCTTCCGCGAGTTTCAGCAAGCGCTGCGTCGAGAACTGTCTGGGCGCGAGGCCTCTGCACTGTCGCAGGCACGTTCGCGGAGCCAAACCACATCCGCATCACAGCATGCCACGGACGACGGCAACGCAATTCCGAGTGCCGCCGCCCGCGATGGCCTCGTCGGCGCAGTCCATGAGACGCTGCACGCAATCCCAGAGACGGAACTACAGCTGGCGGTGTCGCTATTGGCCGATCGGCACCGCAGTATCTTCGCCTACGGCGGTGATTACACGAGTGTCGCGGCGCAACAGCTGGTACTGCAATTGGCGCCGCTTCGCCCGCGGGTCAGGCTCACCGGTGCCAATAGCGCGCTGACCGCAAGTAACCTCGGCGACACCAACAACGGTGATGTGTGGTGTGTGTTCGATGTGCGCCGTTACCACGAACGTGCCCACGCCATCGCCACAGCCGCAAAACAACGCGGCGCAAAGGTTGTGATGTTCACTGACGGTTGGCTCTCCCCCGCCGCGCACGAAGCCGATGTCGTGCTCACCGCGACAGTTGCCGGCCCCGGAGCCATGGACACAATCGTGCCCATGGTCGCCGTGGTCGAACTCGTGTGCACGCTCGCCGAGCAGGCGCTCGGTGCGGATGCGGTCAGCCGACTGGATGCGGTCGAGCCGATCCGTACGCGGCTGGCGGGCCGGTCACTCGGTGGGCGCTGAGGTCAGCAGTTCGGCACCGGCGATGTAGCCGGCGACCATCGCCTTGGCGACACGCAATACGGCTTCGTCATCGGGCAAGAACGTGGCGTCATGCAGCGACGGTTGCGCAGCACGCACCTGCTCATCCGCATCCCCTACACCGACGAAGCACATGATTGAGCGGCTGCGATCGGAGTAGTACGAGAAGTCGTC
The DNA here is from genome assembly GCF_916618895.1 of Pseudoclavibacter sp. Marseille-Q3772. Lineage (NCBI taxonomy): Bacteria > Bacillati > Actinomycetota > Actinomycetes > Micrococcales > Microbacteriaceae > Pseudoclavibacter > Pseudoclavibacter sp. Marseille-Q3772. The sequence goes on along the minus strand of NZ_OU745391.1, from coordinate 48,765 downwards.
GGCGCCCAGCGACCGCATCGGTTCAGCAGCTTGGAGACCGAAGCTCGGCAGCACACGTTCGGCAGCAGACGCCAATTGCGGGTCATTGAGCAGCACAGGTTCGCCCTGCGTGTACTTCGCTTCAACCTCAAGCCCGAGGGCGGCCGCGTGCGCCTGCGCGGCCCGCTTGACCGCATCCGCCAACAGCGCCTCATCGGCCGCCGAAGTCGTGCGCATGGTCGCGTGGATTTGCGCGCTCGAGGGCAGCACATTGGCTGCGCCGCCATCGGCAATCAGTCGGCCAACACTGATGAGGGCGGGATGCATGGGGTCGATCGTTCGGCGCACCAGCTCCGGCAGCTGCACGGTGAGGGTGGCCGCCGCATTGACAACATCATTACCGTGGTGCGGGTACGCACCGTGCCCCGAGGCACCCGTGAAGGTGATCTCAAGCTCACCGGCAGCGGCGTTCACCGCACCACCGCCGATTGCGACGCTGCCGCGCTCAACGCGCGGGTGCACGTGAGCCCCGACCGCAACGGCCACATCCAAGTCATCAAGCGCACCCGAACGGCAGATGTCTAGCGCACCCGACGGATAGGTTTCTTCTCGCGGCTGCAGCATGGCAACCAGCCCGTACGGAAGCGACACGCGTTTGCTCGCTCGCACGACCATGGCAAGCGCAGCCACATGCACATCGTGACCGCAGGCATGCATGGCACCCGAAACGGTCGACTGCCACGACACATCCGTTGCTTCGGTAACCGGTAGCGCATCCAGCTCACCACGAATACCGACCGCAGGCCCCGTGCTCGGCCCGATACGAGCAAGTGCACCAGTGTCGGCGATGGTGCGTGCCGCGAGGTCGGTCGCGTTAAGAAATCGTTTCGTGGTGTCCAGTTCATCACCCGACACCCGCGGATGTTGGTGAAGCTCCCTGCGAAACTCGACGCCGAACTCGATTTCTTCAGCAAGCGCATCGTGCCACTGCTGCAGCTGCTCGTCGCGGTCAAATACGGTCATCGTGTCGTTACTCCTCCAGTTGGTAGGCGCGGATGGCATTGTCTTCGGCAATCATGTTCGCAACCCTGATGGCTTCGTCCACTGGCCATCCGCGGTGATCCACGAAATCAGCAAACACCTCGCTAAGTCCCTCACGGAAGAGGGCCGCGCCCAGGTAGTACAGCTCTGCCATGCCAAATGCATCCGTCGAAAACAGGGCCTTGCTAAATGGCGTCAACTCGAGCGATTCGGCAATGATTGCCGAGGACCGCGCGCCCGTGTAGTTAATCGCAAGCCCGACATCGCAGTACACGTGCGGGAACACATCGGCAAGATAGCCAGCCTCACGGTGGTACGGGTAGCAGTGCAAGAGCATGAACCGCGCACCGTACGGTGCTGCGGCACGGATGAGGTTGGTGAGCAGCAGCGGGTTGCAACGGTGTAGGTCGAGGTCGTCATCGCCATAGCCGATATGAACCTGGATTGCGGTGCCGCGCTCGATTGCCAGCCAGATCAGTTCCCGGATGATTACGGAATTAGCGAGGCGGAAGGCGCCCTCCCCCGTCTGCGCGAACCATGTCTTGATGGCCGTGCGCAGTTGTGCGGGTTCCGGACGTTCCGCAGCAAAATCCAGCCCGATGCGATAGGCAGCAATGGTTTTTACGCCCTTCGCGGTGGCCAACCGCCGATCGAGCTCCGCACTGACGCGACTAAGGAACGATCCGGCAACTCCGTCGTCACCACGCAGTGATTCGGCAACCGTTTCGGCGAGTTTCTCGAGGCGAACGATCTCGAATGCGTCAGCCTCGGCGTATGCCTTCATTGCCGGGATATCGGCGATATCGACCGGCACATGACCGGTTTCGATCCCGAGCGTATGCAGCTTTGCCGCGCGAAGCAGCCGGGTGTTTACCTCATCCGCGCCAAGCTCGTTGCGGCGCGCCAAATATTGCTCAGGGGATGCGAACGGTTCGAGGTCGAGCAGTGGAGCGCAACGCCCGCGGATCGCGAAACCAACCTGGGTGTCAAAGCGCGTGGTTCCTGCCGGCGGCGGTGCTGAGGATTCGGAGATGTTTGCTTCGAACTCGACTCGGTCGACATCGGCACGAATTACGCCATGACAGTGGTGGTCGATGAGTCGAAGCTCCTCAAACGCTTCTCGTAATGCCTGGTTAGTAGACACGCGCGTACACCTGGCATTGTTCCGCTAGCGCGCGACCGTGCACATACACGGCTTCGTCACGCTTGACCGCCTCGAAGGTCTTCAGGAATGCCTCTGGGAACCAGCTGGTGACCACCTCATCCGCCATGAGCGCGTCCAAAGCTGCCTCAAGCGTCAGCGGCAGCTTGCACAGCTCGCGGTGGGTGTTCTCCAGGTCCAGTTCGCCAACGACGACTTCTTCCGGTGGCAGGTCTTCGCGCAGCCCCTGCATCCCGGCGCGGAAGATCAAACCGAGCAGCAGCCACGGATTCGCACCCACATCCGAAGCGCGGAACTCGAAGTGCAGCTGCGGTGCCGGGTCGCGACCGGCGATCTCGTTCGTCGGGCAAATGCGCAGTAGCGCCTCGCGGTTTTGCAGACCGAGGAAGGAGCGAGCCGTTGACCAGTTGTGCGGTGCGAGCCGTTCGTAGCTGGTGACCAGTGGGGCAAAGAAGGCAGCGAACGACGGGGCGTACTTGACGACACCGGCCGAGAACTTCGCGGCAAGCTCGCTGATGCGACCGGTGCGGTTCGGGTCGTATACCGCAGTCTCTCCGTCCTCGTCGTACAGGCTGAAGTGCACGTGCACGCCGTTACCACCGCTTCCCGGTGACACGACCGGTGCGAAGGATGCTTCGCGTCCGTGTGCTTCAAAGAGGTCGTAGACGATTTCACGCACCAGGATGGCGCGGTCTGCCGCCGTAAGCGGGTCGCTTGGCTTCACCGTGACTTCGTACTGGTGCTTACCGTATTCGGGGAGCCAGTTCTCCGGCTCGAGGCCGGCGTCGTGGAGAATCGTCATCAGCTGCGTGCCGATCGGCTCCAAGCGGCTGAACTCCTGGAACGAGAACGGGTGGTGCTCACCGGTAGCCGACATGTCCACGAACTCGTGCTCGAAGGTGGCCCTGCTGGTGAGACCGAACTCATCCTTCAAATCGCGCAGCGCGTTCTTCAGGAACGTACGTGGACAAGCGCTCCACGGGGTGCCGTCAGTTTCAACGAGGTCGGCAAACACGACGTTGTAGGGGGTGCGGTTCGGGATGCCGTCGACGCGAACCAGCGAGTCGTGATCCGGCAGCAATCGCAGGTCACCGCTGGAACCGTACGGAATATCGTCCACGATGTGCCCGAGCGGCCCGATGCCGAGGTTCGCCGGAACCCACCCCAACGAGGTCTCCGGGCCGAACTCGGCCAGCCGGATGGCGCGTCCCTTGGTACGGGCGGCAATGTCGGAAGTGGCAACAAATACCAGTTCGTTGCCGTTCGGCGTAGCTGTAGCGTTCATGAGCTTTCCTTTGTCGAAGAGTGTGGTCGAAGGGATGCGCGGACTAGTCGTCGGCGAGCGGGTCGTGGTCAGTGAATCGGGCGCCGATCCGCTCGGCGAGCTTGGGGCGAACGAGAATGATCACAAGCCCGATCAAACACCATGCACCGGCCATCCACGGGAAGTACGAGTACGGCGGTTCTTGCCCAGCAACCTGGATCACGAAGACAAACACGAGGTATGCCAAGCCCAGCGCGGGAATGATGGATTCGTACTTGGGAATCGTCGATCCCTGTCGCCAGGTGTGTACGAGCACGCCAATCGAGGTCATGGCGTAGGCAACCACCATGCACAGGGTGCCGATCGTCGCGTACCAGTAGTAGGCGTCCACGCTGGTTGCTCCGGTGAGACCGAGCACGATTGGCATAACGGCAGCCAGTACCACCGAGAAGATCACGGTTGTTGTCGGTACACCGGTGGTTTCGTTTCGCTTTGCAAAGGCGGCTGGGCCGAATCCATCGCGAGCGAGCGCGAACAACAGGCGCGATGCCGCAGCGGTGGAGCTGAGGAACGCGGCGAATGCTACGAAGAATGCGATCACCGAGATGCCGATCGCGAACCACGAACCGATGTAGGTCGACGAGAGCGCGGTGAGGGTGGAGGATGCGGTCGCGAAGGCCCCGATTCCGGCGTCGTCGGTGCCAAATCCAATGGACTGCGCGGTCATGACGAATACGTAGACGGCGCCGCCGATGACTACGGCAAGGAGTAGGGCGCGCGGCACCACGCGCTTGGGTTCGTCCGCTTCTTCGCCGAGTGCCGTGCCCGATTCAAAACCGGCCCACGACAGGAAGGCAAATACGGATGCGGTCATGATCGCCGATAGCGAGGAGTCACCGGGTGTGAGCACCGAAAGGTCAATCCCGGTGTGGTCGGGTGTGTTTGGCACGCTGGCGAAGATCACGATGGACAGCACGATCATTGCACCGATACCGACAAAGCCGATCGCGAGGAGTGCGTTTGCGGTGATCCGCGATTCACGCAGGTTCAAGACCAGCGCGGCGATACCGACGACAACCGGAACTGCGAGCCATGCCTGTGCCGGCAGTGTGACACCAAACTCAGCCATCATCGCTTCGAAGAACACCGAGCATGCGCCGGCGATGCATCCCGCGAAGAAGATGTAGGTACCCAGCAGCGCGAAACCGCCGAAAAAGCCTGCTCGAGCGCCGAGGGTTGAGCCCGCGAGCGCATAGACGGACCCCGCGTGGGTGATGAAGCGTGTGAGTCGGATGAACCCGTACGCCACCAGCAAGGTACCCAGGAACGCCACAGCGAAGGTAAACGGAACGGACTTGCCGACGAGGCCGGCGACACCGATTCCGTTGAGGGACATGGCCATTACCGGCCCCATGAACCCCACGGAAATGGCAGCGATCTGCCAGGTCTTCAATGAGCGCTTGGCAGGCGTCTGGTCGTGCGCGACGGTGTGCGTTGTTTGGTCAGGTGTTGATTGACTCGGTGACATCGTTGTCTCCATTGCTAGACGGCCATCGGTGCCGAACTGATCACGTGAACAGGATGTTACACGAATTCACTCGGATTGCCAGACTGTAATATTTACTACACCCCGTCGCCGGCGCTACGGCATCGGCTCAGTAACTGTCCGAATCGCGGTTGTTCGCCGAGTCCTTGACTTCACGAGCCGCCTGTTCGCGTTCGCGGGCTTCACGCAAATCGTATTTTGCGCTGGCGCGTGTTGCTTGGCGCATGAAAGCCATGGCGATTAACCCAACGGCGAGCATCAAACCGATCGTGGCGAAGAATCCTGCCGGACCGGGCGTCACATCCACCGGGTCAAAAGTCGGTGTCGGTGACGGAGCTGCTGCAAGCAGCACTTCGATGACTCGCATCTATTGCAGTCCTTCCTCGATGACACCGGTAAAGAGGTCATCCTCGGGTAGTTCACACGGGACTCGTGAAGCCACGAGCTCATAGTCATCATACGGATAGGCTTCGCGCTCTAGGTCGCGCGGATAGGCGAAGAAGAATTCATGGTCGGGAGCGACCTGGCTCTCATGTGCCCGCAGTGCCGCGTCACGTCGGTCAATATAGTTTGCGATCGAAATCTGCGTGGTCGGCGTCCCCTGAATCTCGAGCATGAAGCCGAGCGCGGCCTCCATTCGCTCGGCGAGGTGCCGCTCAGACGACTGCGCAATGTGATCAAGCAGTGATTTTGCTCGGCGCTGGCTCATCGTGCGGTCGTAGTACAGCTTCTGCGGAGTCCACGGCTCCCCCAATTCGGGGTAGTTCGCGTTGCCCGCCAGCTGCCAGGCGAGCATCGAGACCTCGTGTGTTCGGATGTGGTCGGGATGCGGATAGCCGCCGGTTTCGTCGTAGGTCACCAACACATGCGGGCGAAACGATCGAATGAGTCGGATCAGTGGCCGCACCGATACATCCAGCGGGATTCGCGCGAAGCTATTGTCGGCCACAACGCCGTCATCCGGCAGTCCGGAGTCGGCATAACCGAGCCAGCGGTGCTGCACGCCCAAGATTGATTGCGCGGCTGCCATCTCCAGCCGACGCAATCCGGCGATGTCACGCTCCGCGTGTGCGCGGGCGTGCACTGCTGAGTTGAGGACGTCACCGGCCTCTCCCCCGGTACAGCTCACGATCATCACCTCGGCACCGGCATCAACGTAAGACGCATAGGTACCGGCTCCCTTCGACGATTCGTCGTCGGGATGCGCGTGGATCGCGAGTAGACGTAGGGTCACGGTGTTCTCCTGTCACGGACTGCGGTGCCGCTGACCGGGCCTATTCGAGATAGGCTGGCAGCGATATTGATCGAGCTTAAACGGGATGTGGCATGTCCGACCTCGAGGACCGCTATGGGCGTAATAGAACTACACACTTACCCCAGTGGCTGATCTGGGTGGTGGCCGGCGTTCTGACCCTCGGAGTCGGGATCGTCTGGTCGCAAACCATGCTGTCTGCGGGCGCATCCATTGAGACTCAAACCGGCCGATTTAATGTCCTCTCAGACTCCGAGGTTGAGGTCACCGCGCGAGTTTCTGCACAGCCGGGCACTGCACTGGCGTGCGTGGCAGAAGCCGAGAACCGAGTATCCACCGTCGTGGGCTACAAGGTCGTCGAGCTCGACCCGATCGAACACCAGCACCAAACGGTGACCGTGCGGCTGCAAACCACCCAGGCGGCCGACACTGCCTTCATCGACGAATGCTGGGTTCTCTAGGCTGACGCGCACTTCCGGGGTATAATTGCTCCATTACAGCCCTGACGGTGGTCGGGGCTTTGCTGTTATGTAAGGAGCAACTATGTCCGAACCCGTGTGGCTGACGCAGGCCGCTTACGACTCGTATGCGAAAGAACTCGAGTGGCTGACGACCACGCGCCGCGTGGAGATCGCTAAAGAGATTCAGGAAGCACGCGAAGACGGTGACCTCAAGGAGAACGCCGGCTACCACGCTGCCAAGGATGAGCAGGGTCAGATCGAGAGCCGCATCGTTGAGCTCGAGGCGCTGCTCAAGACCGCTGAGGTACGTGAAGCACCCGAGGCGAAGGGCGTTGTCGAGCTCGGCACGGTGGTCGAGGCCACGATCGCCGGTCGCGCACAGAAGTTCCTGTACGCGAGCACCGAGCTCGCGAGCCAGACCCAGCTTCGCGTGTTCTCACCGGAAAGCCCCGTCGGCCAGGCAATCGAGGGCCTCAAGGTCGGCGAATCGGCCACCTACGAAGCGCCCAACGGCAATAGCGTTGAGGTCAGGATCGATGGCGTGGAGACCTTCCGTCCGTAAGCACCACAAACGGTAACAAACCGTTCAACGCGCTGTGCCGCATCCGTACGCAATCGGATGCGGCACAGCGCGTTGGTATCGCCTGCGAGCGTCGACTAGACGGTCGCGTTGAGGTCGACCCGCGGCTCGTATCCAGCCTCACGGAGGGCGGCAAGCACCTCCCGTGCGTGTTCGGTGCCCCGCGTCTCCACCGAGATATCGAGTTCGACCTGGGTGAGCTGTAGCGCTTTGTTGTGACGCGTGTGCAGCACCTCGATGACGTTGGCATTCCGCTCGGCGAGCAGGTTTGAGATGCGCGCGAGGTGACCGGGGACATCGTGGAGCGCAATATTGAGCTTCAGATAGCGGTCGGATGCGGTCAGACCCTGTGAGATCACTTTCTCGAGCATCATTGGGTCGATATTGCCACCGGTAAGCACTGCGACGGTGTTGCCAGAGTTGGTTACGTGCCCCCCGATAATGGCAGCGACTGTGGTCGCGCCCGCGGCTTCAACGACGAGTTTGCCGCGTTCGAGCAAGAGCAGGATGGCGCGGGCAATTTCACTTTCGGTGACCGTGACGACTTCGTCGACATAGCGCTTCACGAGTTCGTAGGTGAGCTCGCCCGGTTCGGCGACAGCGATACCGTCGGCGATAGTCGCTCGCGCGTTGATTTTCTGCCGCGAACCTTCACGCAGTGAGACCGGGAATGGCGCCGAGTTTGCTGCCTGCACGCCGATCACACGAAAATTACGACCAGTTTGTTCGGCGATCTGTTTCAGTGTCGCCGAAACACCAGCAGCGAGCCCGCCACCGCCGATTGGCACGATAACGGTGTCTACATCCGGCAGCTCGTCGAGGATGTCGAGTGCGAGCGTACCCTGCCCGGTGATCACATCCGGGTGGTCGTAAGGGTGGATGAATACCGCCCCGGTTTCTTCCGCGAATTCGTTTGCCCCCGCTAACGCTTCCGCCACGTTGTTGCCGACCAGCCGAATATCGGCTCCGTACCCTTTAGTGGCTTCCAGTTTCGGAATCGGCACTCCGACGGGCATGAAGATCGTCGCGGGAATGCCGAGTTCTCGTGCCGCGAAGGCAACACCCTGGGCGTGGTTTCCTGCCGATGCCGCGACGACACCGCGTGCCTGTTCTGCGGCGGTGAGCTTCGCGAGTCGATAGGTCGCACCGCGAATCTTGTAGGAGCCGGTGCGCTGCATGTTCTCGGCCTTGAGGAACACGGGGCTGCCGGTGTAGTCGCGCAGGAATCGCGCTGAGTCTAAGGGGGTCAGGGTACTGGTACGACGCACAATGGCGCGCGCTTCGCGAACCTGTTCCGGAGTGGGTACGAAGCTGAGGTTGAGGGGTTCAGTCACTTGGTCTTGCTCAATTCGATTGCGAATGCGTTGTTAGTCACCGCGGGCGGTGCCGGTTCGGTACCGGCTTGGGATGCTCGGTCGGATGCGGGCCAGCAGTGCCGTAGCTGACGCGGGTCGCGCGGGTTAGGAGCTGGATGCGGGTGGTGCCGGGGTCTGGCGGTTCACCTCATCCTCAATCGTTGCACGAAGTGGGGCTCGCTTGGGGACCACGAATCGGTCAGCGTCATCACTTAGCCCAATGGTGGGGTCGGGTTCACCGCGCCACTTGCCTGAACTGATGTACACCACCATCACTTTGATGGCCGCCACGAGTGGCACCGCAACGACCGCCCCGGCAATCCCCGCGAAGATGGATCCGGCGCTGACCGATAGCAGCACGGCGAGGGGATGCAACTGCACGGCCTGCCCCATGATCAGGGGCTGGAGCACGTTTGCTTCAATCGCCATCACGGCAACGACGATCACCAGCATGATTACCGCATTGAGTAGACCGTTTGCCACCAGCGCGATCAAAACGGCGAGCGCGCCCGAGAGGAACGCACCGATGAGCGGCACGAAGGCGGCGAGGAAGACGATGATGCCGATTGCGAGCGCGTACGGCACCTGCAGGATGATCGCGCCGATGAAGATTCCCACGGCGTCGATGAGAGCAACAACGACCTGTACGCGAACGTACTGTCCGGTCGAGATCCATGCGCGCTCGCCCGCGCCATCAAGAGCCGCGCGAGCCGGTTGGGGGAAGAATGAAACAACGAACAACCAGATACGCCGGCCGTCGAGCAGGTAGAAGATCACCGCGAACAGCACGACCACAGATCCGGTCAGCACGCTGGCAAGGGTGCTACCCGCCGAGAGCGCGGACTGCAGCAGCGTTCCGCTGTGGGTTTGCAGCCACTCCATGCCGGTGGCAAACCACTCATTGAGTTGGTCTTCGGAGACTTTCAGCGGTGTGGTGTTGATCCAGCCGATGAACTCATCGAAGCGGTACCGCAGCATGCCGAAGTCGAGCTGGTTGCCGCTTCGGAACGCGATCAGCGCGAGGTTGATGAGGAGCAGCACACTGGCAAATAGGGCCACGAGTGCGGCGATCAGCGCGAGCCCCTTGGGCCAGCGCAATCGGTTTCGCAGGAAGTTGGTGAGTGGCACCAGCAGCGCGGTGATGAGCAGTGCGACCGCGAGCGGGATGACAATAATCGACGTTTTGTCGAGCAGCCAGGCCACGGGAATGGCTGCAAGCACGATAACGATCCATCGCCAGGACCAGGCGGCAGCGATGCGAACCGGGCGCGAGACGAGACTGGCTTCGCTCTCCGCCGCGGGGTTTGTGGCACGCACGCTCGCCATTAGAACTGCACCCGTGGCGGTTCTGCGATGGCCGCGCGGTCGGCAACCTCAAAAAACTCCCGCGGTTCGTGGTGGAACATGCCGGCCACGAGCTTGTTTGGGAAGCGTTTCACCGCTGCGTTGTAGGTGCGCACGCTGCTGTTATAGCGCCGCCGGGACGCCTGAATCTTGTCTTCGGTCTGCACGAGATCACTCTGCAGGTGCACGAAGTGCGAAGCGCTGGTGAGCTGCGGGTAGGATTGCGCAACCCCAAAGAGCGCCCGCATCGCCCCCTGCAGGCCGTTCTCCGCATCCGACATTGCCGCGGGTGAGGATGCGTCGAGGGTCGCGGCTCGAGCTTGCTCGGCATCGCGAAATACTCGGTTATCCTCATCGACATACTCGCGTACAGCGTCGGAAAGACCGGGCAGGAGGTCGGCGCGACGTTTGAGCTGCACCTGGATTGCTCCCCAATCGTCATCAACCCGGTCACGCTTTTTCGCTAGCACACTGCGCGTGATGAAGATCCACGCGATCAGCGCGATCAAGACAACAGCGATTGCGACGAGGATTGCGATTTGTGCCGGTTCCATGCGAGCAGTCTAACTATCGTGAGCAGCAACCTCAGTCAGCTTCGCATCCGCGAGCGCGAAGTCATGGGGTCCCCCAGACTTGCCGTAATGGTTACTGAAGTTTTCTCGGGTCCAGCTGCTTGTGCGCCGGTAATCATCACCCCACCCGTTTGCACAATGGCGGCAGTATCCAAATCACCAAGCAGCCCCGCTTACGTTGAGTAACGCTGTGTGGCGCCCTCTTATGCGGTCAGTGACAGTTCGCCGAAACACCACCCTGTCCCCGTACGAGGACTTTTGTTAGCCTGACAAGCATGGAAACGCGCCCGTTCATTCACACCACAGAGCGCATGGCTGCAGTGGTGCGCGACGCGCGTCAGCGTCAAGGGTTGACGCAGTCGGAGCTCGCTTCCAGAGCGAGCGTTGGACGCAAGTTCATCATTGCGCTCGAAGGGGCACACCCGCGCGCCGAGGTTGGCAAAGTACTTGACGTGCTAACCGCATTGGGCTTGCAACCGCGGGCCATACCGGTGCCGCCGGCATGGGCGTCCACAGCTGATGACGAGATCGTCGATGCGGATACTTGAGGCATACCGTGACGGTCAACATATTGGCCAGTTCGTCCGCATAGATAATCGAATCGAGTTTCGATACGACTCCCCTGACGCTGCTATCCCAATCTCGCTGTCGCTGCCGCCTGGGACGCCACACACTCGCCGGGCCGCGGAACGGGTACTTGAAAATCTGCTGCCCGATAACCCAGCGGTTCGCGAAGCATGGGCGAGAACACTTGAGGTACCGAACACCGGATTCGACCTACTTGAGCGCCTCGGGGAGGATGTCGCTGGAGCGCTCACGATCATGCCTGAGGGCACCTCTCCCGACGCTACTGCGGCACCAGTTCGACCCGCCAGCGACGACGAAATCGCGGACCGAATTCTCGCGATACGACAGCGTCCTGAAGCATGGATGGACCCCGCTCATCTCGGCGAGCGACGAATGTCGCTTGCTGGCGCGCAAGGCAAGTTTGCTCTCTTGCCAGGGTTCGCGATCAGTGGTTCTGGCCCACCGCGCAGTTCCCATCGACCCATATCGTCAAACCAGGCCACAACGACTTTTCGCAGGTGCATGAGCTCGAGGCTGCTTCGTTGCAACTTGCCCGCCACGTAGGGCTGTCGGCTCCGCACGCCGAGACGCTTTCGATCCTTGGGCAGGACGCCTATCTGGTTGAACGGTTCGACCGAACAGTACGTGATGACATCGTTCGCCGCCGTCACATGGAGGACTTCGCGCAAGCACTCGGCCTCAGCCCGCAACACAAGTACCGAATCCAAAGCAAGCACATCCTGCAGCTACTCGCGCATCACGCGCCAGACGAGCGATACCGGTTCGTTGAATTGATGGTTTTTAACACGGTAATCGGCAACGCTGATGCGCATGGCAAAAACTACTCTGTGTTCCTCGATCAGGATGTGTCAGTGGCGCCCCTGTATGACGCGCTCCCCACAACGGTGTGGCCGCATTTGCGATCTGAACTTGCCATGAGAATCGCCGGTGCAGCTCATGCGCAGGAAGTCACGTTGCACCATTGGCGAAAGCTCGCCCGCACTAATGATCTTGACCAGGACCGTGTTGTCGGTATCGTCGAACGGATCGCGTCCATAGTTCGCTCGGATGGCTCGGAGATCTATCGGAACGCCGGAGTCCGCGGTCATGAACTCGACCGGATCGCTTCAGTACTGGATCAAAATACTAGCCGGTTCGTCGGTGCCCAAGCACCGGTCAGTGATGCCTGAGCACACACCGTGCACCGCCGGATGAAACAGCATCGTTGGTCGTGAGGTCTTCCGTTCTTGAACAGCCAGGAACGCAAGGTGTCATTCGCCGCCGGTGCTTTCGCGTTCACATCCTGCCCACAATCTAGGCAGTGTTAGACACATTCCAATGCTCCGGGACCACATCCCACTCCCGGAAGATCCGCGCAATCACGCGGAAGATGCCCGCACACTCGGAATAAGAGAAGTCCCCCAGGCGGGACTCGAACCCGCAACTGCGCGATTTTAAGTCGCGTGCCTCTGCCAATTGGGCCACTGAGGGAGAACGTTGCCGCCGCATCTAAGGATACGGCGGCAACGCGATGTTGAGTTCACGACACGTTACTTGTTCGTGTTGCCGGTCGAGGCATCACCCTTCGTTGTTGCTGGCTTTGCAACACCGGCGGTCGACTTCGCGCTAGCAGTGACAGTCTTGGCAGCGGTCTTGGTACCCGCACCAGACTTGCCCGCAGCTGGCTTGTCGTCACTCTTTTCCTTGTCTGCAGCCGGCTTCGGACGAGCCGCAAATCGCTCGAAGAAGGACTTCGGCTCGGCAACCTTGCTCAGCGACACAAAGTCGCGACCGAGCACGAGCTGTCCTGCCCAGCCACCGAATACGCGAAGTTTGCGCTCGTAGGTCGGGATTGCCGCACCGTGGTAGCCGCGGTGCATGAGCCAGGCAATCGGACCGGTGATGCCGGTCTTGCCCGACTGGAAGGCACCCGACCACAGGCCGAGTCCGGCAACCGCACCGGCGTTCTCGTGGTAGTAGTCAGTGGGTGCGTCGCCGCGTAGGGTAGCCACAATGTTGTCGGCGAGTACTCGCGCCTGGCGGACGGCGTGCTGTGCGTTCGGCACGCAGAATCCGTTCACACCGCCACCGGACAGGTCCGGTACTGCGGCGATGTCACCGGCCGCCCATGCATCCTCAACAATGCCGTTGTCGCCTTCGATGCGAAGGTCTGCGCGGGCGCGGATGTTGCCGCGTTCGTTCACTGGCAGGTCGGTGAATCCCTTCGCCAGCGGGTTCGCCATCATACCGGCGGTCCACACGATGACATCAGTTGGGAACTTGTCGCCGTTTGAGGTTTCAACAACACCGTCAACCGCCGAGGTGCACTGCGTGTTCAGGTGAACCGTAGCGCCACGTTCAGCGAGGTTCTTGATCACCCAAAGCGCGGTGTCTTCCGAGACCTCGGGCATAATGCGCGGAGCTGCTTCGATGAGGTGGAACTGCACATCGTCGAACTGCAGCGACGGGTAGTCAGCGAGCAGTGCGGTGGCCAGCGAGCGCATCTCAGCGAAGGCCTCAATACCGGCGAAGCCACCACCGACGACGACGAACGTGAGCAGGCGGTCGCGCTCAGGGCCGGGCGCCATGGTGGATGCGCGGTTGAAGTTATCGATCATCGTGTCGCGAACCCACACGGCCTCTTCGATGTGCTTGAGGCCGACGGCGTTCTCGGCGATACCTGGAATCGGGAAGGTGCGCGATACAGCACCGGCGGTCATGATGACTACGTCGTACTTCAGCGTGTACTCATCACCGATTTCGGGAGTAATGGTTGCCGTCTTCGACGCGTGGTCCACCTTGCTTACCTCAGCGGTGATCACGCGAGTGCGCTTGAGGTGACGGCGGTGCGATACCACTGCGTGACGCGGCTCGATCGAGCCCGAGGCAACCTCGGGCAGGAAGGGCTGGTACGTCATGTAGGGCAGCGGATCAACCAGGGTCACCTGGGCTTCACCCGGGTTGAGTTTGCGTTCAAGGCGACGAGCAGTTTCAAATCCTGCGTAGCCACCGCCAACGATCAAAATCTTCGTCACGCGTTTCTCCTGTTCCTCGATACAAGTCGTGGTGTAGCGACGTTGCTCAGCTTAGTGCGCGGGCTTGAGACTAACCTCACCGTCACTCAGAGCCGGCTGCGAGCCGCAGCCGGCTGTTACTCGACGGGTTGCTTGTCTCCGGGCCTGGCGCACTGGCACACCGAAGGCGACCATGCCGAACGTTCCAGCGCCCAATCCCCTATCGGGTTGATGCCCGGACCAACTGCCAGCGCGTGCCCTGCGAGCGCGTGCAGGCATTTCACGCGCGTGGGCATACCGCCAGCGGTCACATGAGCGATTTCATCGACGTGTTCAATCGCTTCGCGCTGCGCCAGATAGCTGTCGTGTGCTCGCTGGTACTGCGCACGCAGTTCCTCATCGTTCGCGAGCGCATCCTGCATTTCGACCATGAGGTGCGCGCCTTCGAGCCGCGACATTTCTGCGGTCGCTTCGGGGTGCGTCAGGTAGTACAGCGTAGGAAATGGCGTACCGTCTTCGAGCCGCGGTGCGGTGACCACAACGACCGGGTTGCCGCACACGCATCGGGCGCCGATTCCGAGCACGCCGCGTACCGGACGGCCGAGCTGTTCAGTGATGATTGCAAGATCACGTTCGCTGGCAGGGTCAAGCCGTGTGCTTGGCGGGGTCACGTCACTCCTTGTGGTGGCGGGGCGGATGCATTGGGTCAATCGTACGGGTACGGTACGCCGCGAGGACTACCGCGCTCGCACGCATCCGTACCGGCACTAAAAAAATTACGGAGTTGGTGCTGGTGCCGGGTCGGTTTGCGGCTGTTCAGGTTTGCCGTCGACCGGGTTCGGGGCGTTTGCCTGCTCGGCACCGATGAGTGAGTCGACATACAGCGTCACCGGGTCGGCTTTCGTCTCGTGCACTTCGGTCGATAAATCGACCGGCACATCGGTTTTGTGATGTTTTTCGGCGTCGATCACCAGGTAGGTGGTGTCACCCGGCTGCACGAATAACAATCGACCGCGTGCTTCGGCACGTACGAACGCCGGGTCATCCCAGCGCGCGTTATCGGTTTCGATCTGTTTGATGTCTTGTTTGGCCTGGGCAATATCGCGTTCGATCTGAGCGATCTCCTGTCGCTGCGCGATCACCCGCTGTGTTGTTGGTGCAAGGATGAGCACCCCCACGATGATCCCGATAAGCACCAAGATCGACCCGCCGGAGGGGCGTTTCGTGATCCGCAATCGAGCGGAACGCGCCTGCGAGCGTGCTGGCGTATCCGTCGCCGGGTCGGCGCGTTCGTCACTGGTCGGTCGTCTCATCCCGATTATTCTTCCTCGCAACCGAGTGTGGATGCCTTAGACAGCACCGATATCTACAAAACTGTCTGCCGCCAGCGGCCGCCGATACACAGAGCGGCGGGCCGGGGATGCCCGGCCCGCCGCCACTCGAATGGTTGGCTATGCCTCGGGTACTTCGAAGCGTGGGAACGCTTCGGCGCCCGCGTAGCGTGCCATGTCGCCGAGCTCCTCTTCGATGCGCAGCAGCTCGTTGTACTTAGCAACGCGGTCGGTACGTGCCGGTGCACCGGTCTTGATCTGACCGCAGTTCGTGGCTACCGCAAGGTGGGCGATGGTGGTGTCTTCGGTTTCACCCGAGCGGTGCGAGAGCACTGCGGTGTAACCGTTGCGCTGTGCCAATGCGACCGCATCCAAGGTCTCGGTAAGCGTACCGATCTGGTTGACCTTCACCAGGATGGAGTTTGCAACACCGAGCTCAAGTCCTTTGGCGAGGCGTTCCGGGTTGGTGACGAACAGGTCGTCGCCGACGAGCTGTACGCGGTCACCGATACGATCGGTGAGTTCAACGTAGGCGTCCCAGTCTTCCTCGGCGAGCGGGTCCTCGATCGTAACGATCGGGTAGTCGTTGATGAGCTGCTCGTAGAAGTCGGTCATCTCCGCTGCAGAGAGCTCCTTGCCCTCGAACTTGTAGACGCCGTCTTCGAAGAACTCGGTCGATGCCACATCCAGGCCGAGCACGATGTCGCGGCCGAAGTGGAAACGGGTTTCGCCGATGGCTTCCTTAATCAGGTCCAGCGCTTCGCGGGTCGAGTCAACGTGCGGGGCGAAGCCACCCTCGTCACCGAGACCGGTCGATAGGCCCTTTGCCTTAATCGTCTTCTTCAGCTGGTGGTAGACCTCAGCGCCCCATTGCAGTGCTTCGCGGAAGGTTTCTGCACCGATCGGCAGGATCATGAACTCCTGCACGTCAACACCCGAGTCTGCGTGCGCGCCACCGTTGATGATGTTCATCATGGGTACGGGCAGGATGTGGGCGTTTACGCCACCGACATAGCGGAACAGCGAGATGTCCATCGATTCGGCTGCAGCCTTCGCGGTGGCAAGCGACACACCGAGAATGGCGTTTGCACCCAGGCGAGCCTTGTTCGGGGTGCCATCGAGTTCGATGAGTTCGGCGTCGAGTTCGCGCTGGTCGGTTGCATCGAAGAGTTCTAGTGCGGGGCTGATCTCGTCAGCGATTCCCTGCACGGCCTTCTCAACACCCTTGCCGAGGTAACGGTCTTCGTCTCCGTCACGCAGTTCGTATGCTTCGAACGCACCGGTGGACGCACCAGATGGCACCGCAGCACGAGCCATCGTGCCGTCCTCAAGCGTGACCTCAACCTCTACGGTCGGATTTCCGCGCGAGTCAAGAATTTCGCGAGCGTATACGTCAGTAATGAACGGCACCATGGGCTCCTCTTCGGGTAGGCAACTGCGTTGTGCACGGTCAGTCTATCGAGCGATCTGAATGGAAACCTTGCGGATACTGCTCGATCGCTGCACGCCTACGGGCAGCCGCCTGTTCGCTGGCAGCGCCGTGCTTACGACAGGGGTTCTACGGTCAGTTCGCTCTCGGCATCGCGCACATGTGCGACGTGGGTGAACCCCTCGGACACGGCACGCTCGAGAATGTTCCGAACGTTCTTGGGCCGCTTCTCGACGCGGACTCGTCGACCTGGTTCTGCCAGCTGCTGCTTGACGCGCATAACATCGGCAGGGCTCATCCGCTTATCGACGAGCGCAAGCACTGCCTCTGTATCCGCGCTGGACTGCTCGGTGACGAGATCCACGATGCGCTCGAAACCGATCGAGAACCCGCATGCGGGAACATCCTGACCGAGGAACCGACCGATCATGCCGTCATAGCGACCACCGCCGCCGACAGACGAACCAGATTCCGGGTGCGCGACCTCGAAGATCGTGCCGGTGTAGTACCCCATCCCGCGAACGAGCGAAGGGTCAAACAACATCGGAAGCGCCATTGCACCGGCTGCGGTCGCTTCGGCAATTTCGGCGAGGGATGCGGCTGCCGCGCGTACGCCTTCACGGTCGCGCATTCCTTCGGGCAGGGATTCGAGTACATCAGCAAGCGGGATCCCCGTGGCGATCTTGTCTGCCCACCCCGCGAGCGCTTCCCGTACCCGCGACGCGGCATCAGCGTCCACTTCGGCAAGCTCACCTACGACACCATCAACACCGATCTTGTCGAGTTTGTCGATCGTGATCAGCGCCGCGGGCTGGTGCTCGGGCGCGAAACCCGCCCACTCGAGCAGCTCGTTCAGGATGCGACGGTCATTGACGCGCACCACGCATTCGCGCAGGCCAAGTCGCGTCAGCGCGTCGGATGCAGCCACGAGCAGTTCCGCCTCGGCCAAAAGTCCGACCTCACCAAGGATGTCAATATCGCATTGGATGAACTGACGGTAGCGTCCCTTCTGTGGGCGCTCGGCACGCCAGACCGGGCCAATCTGCAGCGATCGAAATACGGTGGGCAACTCCCCGCGGTGGGTTGCCATGAACCGGGCCAGCGGCACCGTGAGGTCAAAGCGCAGCCCCAGGTCGCTCAATGCCAGTGGCTCATCCGTATCCGCAGCGGCTTGCAGATCGGCTTGTTGCAGGCCCCGACGCAATACTGCAAACGACAGTTTCTCGTTATCACCGCCGAGTCCCGAGTGCAGGCGGTCGCTGTCTTCGACCACGGGAGTTTCGATCTCATCAAACCCGTGCGCCGCATACGCTTCTCGAATGATCGCGAGCACGCGCTCGCGACGGCGCTTATCTGCGGGCAGGAAATCGCGCATTCCGCGCGGTGGGTTAATCTGTGCGGCCATACCTACCATTATTGCCGCACCCGCGCGGACCCACCTCCGCGGCGCTCGGAGGTGAGTTAGCTCGCGAGCTCGGTGAAGAACTCGGGCACCTGTTCGAGCGAAGTGTGCTCCCCCAGGTTGAAGTACTCGAGCTTCAACAGGGCCGAGACCATCATCCGCGGCAGACGCATGACCGCAGCTATCCCGCGACTAACCGCATCTTCACCGCTGGCAAGCTCCGTGACCGCCGTCCACTTTGCGCCGACGTGCACCAACGGGCTGATCCTGAAATCAACGCTCGATTTCGTTGGAAACTGTGCGAGCTGGTCACCGGTCAACGGGATCGTCGTGTCGAGCGATTTCGCCAAGCGTTCGCCCTTCTCGATGATCTCGCGCGGCAGCGTGGCGTTCACGAGCGGAACTTGCAATTGTTCCGCGAGCGCAGCCGCAAGCGCTCCCACCGCGATATGGGTTGGATCGAGCTCCATCACGGTGGGATCATGGCCAATAATGAGGGCGATATCACGCTCGGATTCCAGTAGTTCTCGTACCTCATCGAGCGCATCTGGAGGAAGCTGCGCTGGCGCTGCGGGCTCATACGCACCACCGAGCGTTTCTGTTCGCGCGGCCCCGAGCGATTCAGCCAACCCACCCGGAGCCTCGCCAGTGAGCGTAATCACCACAACGCGATGCCCCGCATCCCGCAGGCGCCCAATCGTGGCGCCGGTAAACAGCGGAATATCAGCAGCGATAGCGTGCAATGCGACAACAGTTGCCATAGTTGCTCCTCACTCACCACGAGCCCCAGACGGCGTCGACGACCGCTTCAAATGATTGAAACCTAGGCTAACAAGCTGCCGATTCGCCCGCGCTGTTGCGGGCCACCGAGTATCCTGGGTATTGCGGGATGCACTCGCGTCACCGTTTATTTCATCCCCTGCATCGGCGGTGTATCGATCATGACCATCGCGGTCGTTTACCAGTCCAAATATGGCCATTCAGCAGCGATTGCCGGCGATATTGCATCCGAGCTCGACTGCCCCCATCTCGCCCTCGACACCGAAGCAGCCAAGGGCGCTATCGAAGAACACGACACGCTCGTGCTCGTAACGCCCTGCTACGCTGGCGGTCTGCTCGGTGCAGATACCTTCATGAAGCTCGTCGCCGACAAGCACAACAAACGGGTTGTTGGCGTGACGGTGGGTGCTTCTGATCCCGATGACCCGAAGACCCTGCGCGAACGCGAGGCGGCAGCTGAGCGAGCAACGCCTGCGGACGTGGCCAACCGTATTGACTGGTTCCATGCGCGTGGCGGCATCAACTATCCAGCATTGAGTTTCGTACATCGGCAGATGATGCGCATGGTGCTGCTCAAGGCCAAACGTGAGGCTGCCGCGGGCGACTCCTCGGCGCAGGAGTTCGTCAAGCTGTACGGCACCGTCGTGGAGTTCGACCACTCGGAGATCTGCCAACAGATCACCGCTCACGTTCGCGCGCTGTAACTATTGCCTATGAGCTAGCGCGCACCGTTATCCGATTCGTGTGCGCGGATGCGGTCGGCATGTCGTCGTACTGCGTCTCGCAGCGCCTGTTCGGGGTCGACACCCGCTTCACGCGCTGCAGTCACGGCGGCTAAGAGTGCCTGCCCGGTCGCTTCGTGCGGATCAGCCTCGGGCGCTGCCGGCTCGTTTGGCGCGGCCACACCTACCAGTTCGCCCTTACCGATCACTTTGGCAGCAAGCGCCAGGGCTGGCATCCCAAACGCTACTCCGTCGAGAACCGACCTGCGGTGACGTTTCTCCTGCGCTTTTGCCGTATGCCACTGTCGCAGAATCTCATCAATATCGCGTGTCGGATGCGTGCCGAACACGTGCGGGTTCCGGCGCACAATTTTCTCGCGCAGCTCGTCGAGCACATCGTCAAGGGTGAAGTTGCCAGCTCGCTGTGCGAGTGCCGCGTGAAACAGCACTTGAAAAGCAACATCACCGAGCTCTTCAATGAGGTCGTCGCGCGTGCCGGTTTCAATTGCGTCCACGAGCTCAGCGGACTCTTCGATCAGGTAGGGCACGAGCGAGCGGTGCGTCTGTTGTTCGCACCACGCACATCCCTTCGCGCCAAATAGTGCGTCGACGGTGTCGCGTAGCGCAACCCAGGATTCGGTTGGAGACGTTTTGCTCATGACCGGAGGCTAGCCTGGTGGGATGAAGGGTCGTCAATTGCGTCCGGTGCCACTTGCCGTGTGGCTCATTACGGGAACCGCTGCCCTGCTATCGGCCGCGTCTATCGCATCCTCCCGCCTGTTTAGCACCGAACCGGAGGATCCCGGAGCGTTGATCGCACCCCTAATGGCCGGATTCTTCCCAGTATTGATTTGGCTCGCTGCCGCGGTCTCGGCATCGATCCTGCAGGTGCGCCGCGCCCGCACACGCCAGCTTCGCGGCGAGCTTCCCATCGGTTGGTTGAAGCGCACCAGCTCATCGCTCGGCTGGATGCTGGTGGTACTTGCTGCGGCATGGATCGTGGTTTATGCAGTGTGGACCATCATCGACGCCAATACACACTCGCTCGACAACGTCGTGCTGCCCCGCAACCTTGCCGTTGCTTTCGGTTTGGTGTTTGGTCCCGCGATCACGGGCACGGTGCCGGCGATCATGATGTCGTCGAGTGCTACGGATGAGGGTAACTACGCGGAGGATGTGGCTCCGGCCAGCTAGTCGCTTGATCTGCCCACCGGACGTAGTCCTTGAGTTGTACATTCCTGTGCACAGTCACTGTGCGTTTCATTCGGTGCTTTACCCTGCTTGGGTGACCGACTCGAATGCAACGCCTGATTCATTTGCCGAGGCCCTGCCGGATCCCGTCGCTCTGCGCGCCAGGATTGCCCAGCAGGTTGAGGATGCGCGCAAGCATGCGGCTTCGGTTTCGGCAATGAACGAGCGCTTACAGCGCATCGAAGGTAGCGCTTCCTCCCCCGGTGGCGATGTTCGAGTACGAGTGAACGCGAAATGCGTTGTCACCAACCTCGAGCTGGGCGAGCACACTATCCGCCTCGGCCGCCGCACGCTGGCGAAGCTCATTATGGAGACCATGATGGACGCCCAGCGCAACGTTGCCCGGCAGGCGCTCGCAGAGGCCGAACACTCACTGAACGAAGAAACGATCGCGCAGATGCGCGCCGAATACGAACAGCAGCTCGGCTACATCGACGATGAGTCACCGAACGACACCGACCAACCGTCTCGCCGCCACACGCCAGGAGCCGCATGGAACCGCTAGACATCAGCCCGGAAACGCTCAAACGCCACGCCAACTACACCCGCCAGGACGCCGCTGAGATCGCCGAGACGAATTCAACGGCAGGCTCAATGAACCTCTCCGGCGGAGCGTTCGGCCTCATGTGCTCCGGCCTCGTGCCGCGCGCCGAGGGCGTCGCTAACTCGGCGCAACGGCTCCTACAGGAAGCTAAGCACATGCTCGAGCGCAACTCGGACGCGCTGACCAAAACGGCCGCCGAATTCGCAGAGGCCGACGAAGAATACGCCAGCACATTCAACCAGACCGAAATCGGTGATTCGATCTCGGGAGCGTATAACGAATGAACCCAGCACTGCTCGCAGTACCCCAGGATGTTTCGACTCCGTTCTCCGGCCTGCACGCCATCGAATCCGGCACCGCCATTATTCAAGCAATCCAGAACGGTGACTGGCTCTCCGGAGCGCTCGGCTCCGTCGGACTCGCTATGGATGCGCAGGCCGTTGCCGCAGACCCACTCGCCGCAGTTGTCGGCATGGGCGTCGGCTGGATCCTAGAACACATCCAGCCGCTCAAGAGCTGGCTCAATGACCTCACCGGTGATAGTGCCGAAGTTGCTGCCTTCGCACAGACGTGGTCGAACATCGGCGCGCATTTACACGGAGTCGGTGACGAAATGCTCGGCCGGTTGCGCGAGTTCGATGGCTTCAGCGGACAGCTCGTTACCGCCTATACGGCGATGCAAACGGATGCCGCGCAGCATGTGCACGCTGCGGGCGATTGGGCCAACGGTGTGAGCGAGGGGATGCGATCCGGTTCGGCGATCGTCCAGTACGTCCACGATCTTGTTCGGGATGCAATCTCGCAGCTGGTAACGCTTGCTATTACCGCCGCGAGCGCCGGCGTGTTCACACTGGGGCTTGGTGCCCCCGCGGCAGTCGCAAAAGTAGCCACGCAAGCAGCATCCATGGCTGCTTCGCTCAGCACCAGTGTTGTCAGCCTGGTCGATTCTGTATCGACCCTCTCCCACCACCTGGATGACCTCTCCGGTCTGATGGACGGAGCCGGAGCAGCATTCGCATCCTCTGTCAACGGTGCTCCCACGCTCCCGAGCCCCGGGTACCTCGCCAGCACTGCCCCGCTAACAGCTGGGCCTTCACTCGGCGTTATCGGCGACACATCCTTCGCTGCGTCCCGCGGTGCTGTATCCGCTGACGGTTCGATGTCCCTTGGTCACACGGGTACCAGTATGCAGTCCGGTATGAGTGGCGCGGGTGCGCTCTCCTCCGGTTCGTTGGGCACCGCAGCAGGTGGCGGAATCGCTGCCGGTGCAACCGGTGTATCGGCGGCCGGCGCAGCTGCACCGGTTGGCCGAGCGGATGCGGCGGGAATGCGTGGCCAGACCGCTATGGGCGGTATGCCACCCCAAGGTGGCGCAAAGAGCGGCTCGGATGAGAAGGGCCGCAACAAGTCTGGACGCGGCGCCGCCGGACGGCAGTCACGGCGCACTACCTCGAATAAGCGCAAGAACAACAACGGCCGATAAGGCGAACGGGGTACGAGCAGAGTACCCATCCGGCACAGCTCAATACACAAATAGCGAAAACAAGAGTGTGGGTGCTGCAATTGCAGCACCCACACTCGTTTTCGGACTATTTAGACGAACGCCAGGAAGGCCATAATTACGAAGATATTGATGAAGTCGATAAACATTCCGCCGACGATCGGTAGCACGAAGAATGCCGTTTTCGACTCACCAAATTTCTCGGTCACGGAGTCCATATTGGCCACGCCATTTGGTGTTGCGCCGAGCCCGAATCCGCAGTGTCCCGCAGTGAGGACTGCCGCATCGTAGTTACGTCCCATGAGGTTGAACGTTACGAAGTTGGCGTAGAGGAACATCAGCACAATCTGCGCGAGCAGCAAGACGATCAGCGGCAAGGCGAGGTCGGCCAGTTCCCACAGCTTGATGCTCATCAGCGCCATTGACAGGAACACTGCGAGCGATACGTCGCCGACAATCTTTACTTCCTGTACCGGGACGAGCTCACCCTTGACCTCGGGGTCGCGCCGGTCAGAGAGGTAGCGGAGGAAGATCGCTACCAACATCGATCCCAGGTACACGGGGAATGCGGCGAGGTCGGTGAACTGCGCAATCAATACATTCAACCCTGCGGTGATGGCGCTACCGATCGCCATAGAAATGAAGATCACGATGAATGCGCGCAGGATGCGGTCCCCTTGTAGCTCCCGGGGTCCGGTTTCGAGAATTGACTGATTCACTTCCACTTGCTCGGTGGAAGGCTTGAGCCCACGGCGCTGAATGATCCGGTTGGCGACTGGCCCACCCATTAGCGATCCGGCAACGAGACCGAAGGTTGCAGCGGTGTAGGCAACGGTCTGCGCTCCACCGACACCGGATGCTTCTACGAGCGGGGAGATACCACCGGAGATACCGTGTCCACCGGTCATCGATACTGAGCCGGTCATCATCGCCAGCGCTGGGTCGATCTGCACGACCGGAGCCAAACCGAATGCGACCGCAGACTGCAGTGCGACCAGTACACCGGCAACGCCAAGGAAGTAGAGCACTTTTGTTCCGGATGAGCGCAGCACCTTTACGCTGGCGCCGTAACCAACGGTGGTGAAGAAGATCACCATGAAGAATTTCTGCAGGGTGTCTGACAGCGTGATGTTCACCGTATCGGTGACGTGGAATACGAGGTTGAGTAGCGCAAAGAGAAATCCGCCGATGACCGGAGCGGGAATAGCGAAGCGCTGGAAGAAATAGACGCGCCGCTTAATAAGAATACCGATGACCAATAGGACTGCGGCTAATCCAACTGTCTGGATATCATCAAGTTCAATGTTCATAGTAAGTCCATCTGCAAGAAGGTGTGCGAAATATCGTTGTTATCGAGCATTGCTGAATTCACTCAACACTGAGTGCGTTCAGCCCGGCAGCTGCCAAGAGCGCCTCGATTGACTCTGCTTCACGCAGTGTTTCCCACGTGAGTTTAGAGCTCTCAGCACGGTGTGCAAGCACCGCTGGGCGCGGAAGGGCGTTGTAACTGTAGTGCGCCGAGAAATAGTAGGCACCGGTATCGTGCACAGCGATGAGATCGCCCTGGTCCAGCTCCGGCAGCGCACGCTCCTTGGCGATCATATCGCCGGAGAAGCAGCACGGGCCAGCGATATCCTGTGCCACGCTCTCGCCCGTCTTCTCAGTACCGTCCGACGCGTGTGCGGTAATGCGCAGCGGCCAGGATTCCGGCATGAATACCGTGCGGGTCGCAATTTGAGCACCGACGTGGGAAATAACAATCGGGCGTCCGCCCGAACGCTTCGCGTACTCGACACGCGACACAATGCATCCGCTCTTGGCCAGAATCGAGCGCCCGAACTCTGTGACGATGGTGCGTCGCCCATCGAATAGCTCTGGCACCGTAGCGTCGAGCGCGGCGCGATAGTCGGCAAACTTCGGGGTAACCTCAGCGCTATCAAAATTAACGGGTAGGCCGCCACCGATATCGATATGAGTAATACGCGGTGCTCCTACGGCAGCGTCGATTTCGTTGGCCAGCTCAACCACGGTCTTTACGCCCAGCGCCATCTGTTCAAGCGTCAACCCCTGCGAACCGCTGTGCACATGCAGTTGGGTAAGCCAGGGGCGTTCGACATAGGCGTTGATAACCGCCTCACGAACTCCCGGGTCCTGGATCCCCACACCGAACTTCGACGTTGCGGTCGCGGTGCTCATCGCACCTATGCGCCCTGCGCCGAGTTGCGGGTTGATTCGGAATCCGATTCGTGATGTCGGCGTGATGTCGGCGACGATCTCATCGAGCCGGGCAAGTTCTTGCACATTGTCGACATTGATCGCGATCCCGAGCTGTACCGCTTGCCGAAGTTCGCTCGCCGTTTTCGCCGGCGAATCGAACACCATCTGTTCCGGGGTAAACCCGGCTGCCTGCGCCATCGCCAACTCACCGGGACTGGCCACTTCGCATCCCATACCGGCTTGCTGGACGAGCTTCAGCAGTGGCACGAGTGTCGCCGATTTGGCAGCCACTGTGTGCAGCACCTCACTGTCCGAGGTGAACGCCTCATTGAGTTCGGCCACGCGCTCGTGAATCGCATCTACATCAATGAAGCCGACGAGCGGATTGTCATCATCCAATATGCCCATTGCAGCGATGTCGGTGATTGCTTGTTTGCGTCGGGTAACCGCATCCATTTACAGCTCCTTTGCTGGGGTGTTCTCCGACTCTATGGCAGCGATGAGACGCGCGGTGTCTCACAACGCACAGAGTTTCCTGCCAACCATCAACGAAGAGGCCAATACTTACGCGCATCCAACAGGCACATTGTGCGAAAATGAGAGGCCATCACCGTTGAGTTCGTTATTTTTTACAATTGGATGCGGGCCCTTCAAGCATGAGCGCAAGACTGAGTGCGGTGCGCGTATCCCGGTCATGCAACGAGCCATCGATGATCTCCTCAATGCGAGCAATGCGATAGCGCAGGCTATTGCTGTGGATGTTGAGCGAACGCGCGACATCCACAAGCTTGCCATCGTCGCTAAGCACAACCCGCAAGGTATCCACCAGCGAGGTATGCCGCTGCGCATCGTGTTCCTTCAGCGGTGTCAGCAGTTCACGCACTGCTGCCACTGCGTCCGGTGCCGCCGTTTGCATAACCCGCCACGTTGCGATCGCAAACGGTATATCAACGCTGCTCAGCACTGCTCCCCCGCCGCTGTGTGCACAGTGAGTGGCAGCAGCGAGCACATCACTGGCTTCGCAGTACAGCGCACGCACCTGTGTCAGTACCCCGATAGCACTGCGGGCAACAACCGGTGCGCCCGCATGCCGGGCGATGACCGCTTCGAGTGCCACGTTGATGCCCGCAGACAGGCGCTCGTCGCCACCGGCCGCATCCACGAACTCCACAAGAGCCGTATGTAGGCCGTCATCGTGCAGCAGCCACACTCGGCCGGCAATCTTGCGCAGCGCAAACTCCACCGCCGCCTGCAGCTGCGCTGAGCCACCCTGCCACATGATCACGCAAACTGGCGCTGCCGGCGGAATACCGAGCGTGTGAGCCATGAATGCTGGGTCTGTCTCGCTGTGCAACAGCTCTCTGACCACCTGCTGTTGCCGGCTGTGCTGCTCATCGAGCGACCAGGCATCTCGAAGCATCAGTCGAGCCGCATTCGTGGCCGCGTCCGCAAAGATTCGCTCCAGCTCCTCGAGTGGGAGTGCGGATTCGGTCGCCCAGATCAAACCGATTAACCGTCCACCGGCCCGAACGGGCATGACCAACCGGGCAGGCGCATCCGCCGTCTCTGGCCGGACCACGAGGCGCTGAGCAGTGCGCAGAATATCGAAGAAACCGGCTTCTTCCATAGCCGCTAGACGCCACTGAGGAACGCTGCCGCTAAGGATCGTCTGTTGGCGGATTTCGTCGACAGTGTTCGGAGTCGGTGAGTAGGCAAGCAGCACGCCGCGGTCATTCTCGATCGTCACCGAGCTCACTGTAAGTTCTGAAACGGTCGTCGCGAGTTGGTCGAGCGACTCGCATCCGGAAGTTGCCGCACTGTGTGCGCCAGCGACCTCAACGAGCTGCGCTAACGCCAGGAAGAGCTCGCTCCACGCCACCCAGGGAGCTTTCACCAGCACCGGCACGTTCGGCCACAACGTGCGCGCATCCTGCACATGCGATTGCGACACCACCACTGCTTCGGGGCCGCGATCCGTCCGTGTTGCTGTCTGCGGCAGCACCGGCGCCAACACTATGGTTCGCGGCTGGATGCGGTGGTCCTCATCTGCCACAAGCTCCACACGCTCA
This sequence comes from Pseudoclavibacter sp. Marseille-Q3772, assembly GCF_916618895.1. Taxonomy (NCBI): domain Bacteria; kingdom Bacillati; phylum Actinomycetota; class Actinomycetes; order Micrococcales; family Microbacteriaceae; genus Pseudoclavibacter; species Pseudoclavibacter sp. Marseille-Q3772. The sequence goes on along the minus strand of NZ_OU745391.1, from coordinate 21,382 downwards.
ATCAATGCCCGGGCCGTGGAATCGCTCTGCGCGGCGCCGACGGTTAGGTGTCCGCGCAGCGTCGCCAGCAACGAATCCAGTTGCACGGCACCTGTATCCGACTGCTCCATAGCGGCTATTCTTCCTGTTCGGCAGCGTCGGGTGTGGCATCGAAGATGGCGCGGAAGAAGCCGAGCAACCACTCCAGGAATTCACCGTCACTAACCGTCTGACCCGGCCGTGATGCCTGCGGCAACGGTACCGTCAAGATATGCGCCGCATCCTGATACTTCGCTTGCGGATACATCCGTTGCAACCGCACCTGTTTTGAATCCGGCAGCGTCACCTGTGCGATGCGGAGCACCTTCCCCATTGCGACCACTTCGTTCATCCCGAGCAGCGAGGCCATTCGGCGGATGCGCGAGACAGTTATGAGCGTTTGGACCTGTTCGGGTGCGGCGCCGTATCGGTCGTGTAGTTCTTCGATGACCAAATCGATCTGGCCGGGTCTTGCCGCAGCCGATGCCGCTGACGAGAGCTTTTGATACGCCTCCAGGCGTAGGCGTTCGGAAGCGATGTACTCGTCGGGAATACGAGCATCGACCGGTAGCTCGAGGCGAAGCTCGGCGTGGGTATCGGGTGCTTCGCCTTTGAACTCGTCCACTGCCTCACCGATCATGCGCAGGTACAGATCAAAACCGACCCCGGCGATATGACCGGACTGCTCACCGCCAAGCAGGTTCCCAGCCCCGCGGATCTCCAGATCCTTCATGGCCACCTGCATACCCGCACCAAGCTCATTATTCGCGGCGATGGTCTCCAGCCGGTCGTGCGCCGTTTCGGTGAGCGGCCGCTGCCCGTCATACAGGAAGTATGCGTATGCGCGCTCTCGACCGCGACCGACGCGACCGCGCAATTGGTGTAGTTGACTCAGGCCATAGCGTTCCGCATCGTCAATGATGAGTGTGTTGGCATTCGGAATATCCAGCCCCGTCTCCACAATGGTTGTGGAGACCAGCACATCGAATTTGCGCTCCCAGAAGTCAACAATCACCTGCTCAAGGGTGTTCTCACTCATCCGCCCGTGTGCCACGGCAATGCGGGCCTCGGGCACGATTTCGGCGAGGTGTGCGGCGACGTTGTTAATGGATGCGGTGCGGTTGTGGACGTAGAACACCTGGCCCTCGCGCAGCAGCTCACGGCGAATCGCCGCCGCCACCTGTTTGTCGCTACGCGGGCCAACGAAGGTGAGAATCGGGTGCCGATCCTCCGGCGGCGTTGCCAGCGTCGACATCTCTCGGATGCCGGTGACCGCCATCTCAAGCGTGCGCGGAATCGGAGTTGCACTCATCGACAGCACATCCACGTTGGTCTTGAGCTCTTTGAGGCGCTCCTTGTGCTCCACACCGAACCGCTGCTCCTCATCGATAATCACCAGCCCCAGATCGTTGAAGGTAAACCCTTCGGCAAGGATGCGGTGGGTGCCGATGACGATATCGACCGAGCCGTCTCGTAACCCCTGTTTTGTGTCGGCAATTTCCTTGGGCTTCTGGAATCGACTCACCCCACGAACCTGCACCGGGAAGCCGGCCATGCGCTGGGTGAAGGTCTCCAAGTGCTGTTTCACCAGCAGCGTCGTGGGCACCAGCACAACTACCTGCTTGCTGTCCTGCACCGCTTTAAACGCTGCGCGTACGGCCACTTCGGTCTTCCCGAAACCGACATCACCGGAGAGCAACCGGTCCATCGGCATTTCGCGTTCCATGTCGCGTTTGATCTCATCGATGGTCTGCAGCTGGTCGGGGGTCTCGATATGTGGGAACGCCTCTTCAAACTCGTGTTGCCACGGGGTGTCCGGCGAGAACGCGTGTCCGCGGGCGGCGGTTCGCGCCGAGTACAGCTTGACCAGTCCCACGGCGATATCGCGCGTGGCTTTGCGCGCCTTGGACTTTGTGGCGGCCCAATCGCTGCCGCCCATCTTCGACAACGTTGGCGCTTCGCCGCCCACATAGCGCGAGAGCTGCGAGAGCTGGTCGGTCGGTACGAGCAGTTTGTCTCCGGGGTGACCGCGCTTCGACGGCGCGTACTCAATCACCAGGTACTCGCGTGTAGAGCGCTGTCCGGGGCGACCGGCAACCGGGATATCACGCTGTTCGAGTCGGAGAAATTTGCCGATACCGTGCTGATCGTGCACGACGATATCGCCGGCGCTCAACTGTAGGGGGTCAACCACCGCGTTGGCACGCTTGCGCGCGAGCTTCTTAGTGCCGGGCACCGTATACCCGGCGCTGCGACCGTAGAAGTCACTTTCGGTGAGCAGCGCGATCTGCTGATTCGGTAGTTGCACGCCCGCGCTCAGCGGCGCTTGAATCAGGTAGGCCACACCCGTATCTAAGGATGCGGGTAGCTCGTCAACGGGTCGACCGGCGGCTCCGTGATCGGCGAGTACCTGCACCGCGCGCTCAACAAGGCCCTGCCCGTTCGCTGCCATTACGACGCGCCACCCCTGTTGCAGCAACGACACGGCATGGGCTACGGCAGCCTCGGAATTTCCCGCGAACGAGGGCACTGCCTCGCCGGTTACGCGAATGGCATCGTCTTCCTCAGCGCCGAATGGCGAAAACGTCCACCAATTGCGCTCACCCCTGGCCTCCTTTAACTGTGGCAGCGACAGATAGTCACCACCGGACAGGTCGATCGGTGCATCCGCCCCCGCCGTTGCCGCCGCCCACGCAGCTTCGAGAAACTCGCGGTTTGTTTCGCGCAGATCCATGGCCCGACCGACCACACGTTCGGGAGCGAGCACCGCGATCGCTGCGTCTTCGGGGAGGTAGCTGGTGATCGGCACCAGCTCATCGACAAGCGCCGGCGCGAGTGATTCCATCCCCTCCACCGGAATACCCTCGGCGATCTTTGTGAGCATCGCTTCGAGCGCTGGAAACTCGTGCTCCATTTCTCGCGCCCGCGCGCGCACCTCGTCCGCGAGCAGCAGTTCTCGACTGGCGGTCAAGAACACCGATTCAAGGGTTTCATCAAAGGAGCGCTGGTCGGAGACCGAGAACGGACGAATCTCGTCGATCTCATCACCGAAGAAATCAATACGCACTGCGTGATCGGCTGCCGGCGGGAAGACGTCGAGAATACCGCCGCGGACGGAAAACTCGCCGCGCCGGGTAACCATATCTACCCGTTGATAGGCGAGATACACGAGCCGTTCGGCAAGCTCTTGCAGATCGTGTCCGCGGGTGCCGCTTCGCAGTTCGATACCGACCTCGGCATCAAGTCCGGGAAGCAGCGGCTGCAGTGCGGCACGAACTGATGCGAAGCATATGAACGGAGTGTCGCGGTGCTCTCGCCACTGTGCCAATTGCCGCAGGGCAGCAAGCCGGCGTCCGGTGGTGTCTGCGGACGGGCTGAGGCGTTCATGCGGGAGCGTCTCCCAAGCGGGCAGTTCACAGATCTGCGCGTCCGGAAGAAAGGATGCGAGGTCACTCGCGTACTGCTCGGCTTCTCGGCTCGTTGCGGTGATCGCCAAGACCATCGCATGTTCGTGTTCACCGCGAGCGCGTGCCTCGATGAGTGCGGCCAGCAGCGGTGCTCGTTGACCGTCGACCAGCACAAAATCAGCGTCAGAGCGTGCTCGCCGCACGGCGCGAGTGAACGATTCGGATTCGGCTGCAGTTTCGAGATACCCGTGAAGACGCACCAAACCATTGTAGAACCGCGCACACCCGCATCATTGCGCGGCGGTGTAATGAACGGAGCGAAGGCAGCTAAGAGAGCTCTGCCGTATCGAGCACGATCGTGAACGGGCCGTCGTTTACCGAGTGCACCTGCATCATGGCACCGAATCTGCCCGTTTCGACATGCAGCCCGACCTGCTGTAGCCCAGCGACGAGGGCATCAACGAGCGGTTCGGATTCGGCGCGACCGGCCGCATTCGACCATGATGGCCGCCGGCCCTTGCGCGCGTCTGCGTAGAGGGTGAACTGGCTCACGACCAGCACCGGCGAGTTCGTGTCGAGGGCGCTTTGCTCTCCGGCAAGGATGCGCAGCTGAGCAATTTTCCGCACGAGTTTGTCGACGTCATTCTGGTCGTCGGTGTGGGTCACCCCGACGAGCACCATCAGGCCGGCGCTCGGGAGGGTACCGACGATCTCGCCGTCGACATCAACATGCGCGCTCGCGCATCGCGTGATCACTGCGCGCATATTAGGGCTTTCCGTGCACCCGTTGTTGCGCTGCCAGCAGACCCTCTTCCACGATCATCATGACCGCATCCGCCGCATCCGAAACGAGCACTGGCAGTGTCGCTCGCTCACTAGCGGCAAAGGGGCGCAGAACGTAGTCGGCGGCGTCTTGGCGACCGGGCGGCCTGCCAATACCGACGCGAACGCGCAGGTACTCCGCACCGAGCGCGCTAGAGATATCGCGCAGTCCGTTGTGGCCGCCGTGCCCGCCGCCGCGTTTCAGTTTGAGCGAATCAAATGGAATATCGAGCTCGTCATGAACCACGATGGTTCGTTCGAGCGGTACGTCGTAGTACTTCACCAATTGGGATGCGGGCGCACCGGAGGTGTTCATATAGCCGGTCGATTTGGCCAGCACGAGCTTTGGGCCACCCGGTACTGTGCGACCTTCAACGACCAGCGCGTTCGCGCGCGGGTGTCGGGAGAAGGTCTGGTGCATGCGAGTGGCGAGTTCATCAACCACCATCTGCCCGACATTATGACGCGTGGCTCGATACCGGTCCCCGGGGTTACCGAGTCCCAGCACGAGCCACGTGTCAATTGCCATAGCGGGTTAGCTGAGTGCGTTACTCTGCGTCGGCTTCTGCAGGAGCCTCGGCTGCGTCCTCCGCTGCCTCTTCGCCTTCGGCTTCGTCTTCCTCGATCTCCTCACGCGGTACCTGGATGGAGAGGATGATGATCTCGGTCTCTTCGTCCACGAGCTTGGTGCCTTCAGGCAGTGCAACCTCGGTTGCGGCGATCGATGCGCCTTCTTCCAGGCCTTCGACGTTGACCTCGATGCTCTCGGGAATGTTGGTTGCCTCGGCAGAAACGAGGATGCTCATCGCGTCCTGAACAACGATGGTGCCCGGGAACGGCTCGCCGATGACGTGAACCGGAACGTCAACCTCAACACGTTCACCGCGCTTAACGATGAGCATGTCGACGTGTTCGATGATCTGCAGCACGGGGTCACGCTGTACGTCCTTGACCAGAGCGAGCTGCTCGGTACCCTCGATGTCGAGCGTCAGCAAAGCGTTCGACTTACGCAGCAGCAGCATGGTCTCGTGACCGGGCAGGGTGAGGTGCTGCGGGTCGCTGCCGTGGCCGTACAGGACGGCGGGGATCAGGTCGTTCGCACGAATCTTGCGTGCGGCACCCTTACCAAACTGGGTGCGAACGGTTGCGGTGAGCTTTTCACCGAGTTCTTTCTTAGCCATCGGGTCTTCCTTTCGTGTTACGGCGTTGTGAACACGAACCCGTGGCGCCCGGTGCCGGGAGTAACCACAAAGACCGCGTCGATAACGGGCACAGGCTGCGCCCCTCGCCGAAGTACGCGCACTAGTTTACATGTCTTCCACGATTCGGCGAGCCTTGCGATATCCAGAGACGCGCGCCACATGTGCCGCGATACCAGCGATGATGAGGAAGAGTCCACTGGTGAGCAGCGTCGGCGCGAGATACACATACGGCCCCGCGGTGTCGATACTGATTACTAAGACGGCCGCCCCGGTCACCAGAACTACACCCAATAGGCCCGCGCCGAGCCCGGACATCATCAATGACAGTGCCACGGCGGCAGCAGCGATCCCGATAATTCCACCAATCAGCAGCGGCAAGTACCGCACATCGGTGATCAGATTATTAACCAACTCACCCATCACCAGACTGTCAGGGCCCCTCGACAGGTCCCATAGCGCGAAGCCGACCAGTGCGGCGAACAGGAATGCGACCACGATGGAACCGATCCGGGCACCGGTCCCCGGGCCCGGCAACTCGTCACGAAGGCGCTGCGCTGCCTCGGCTGTGGTGGGGTGGGCGGTTGCGGTTTCGTAGCTGAGCGGACGAGATTCAAAGGTAGGTTGCTGGGGCCTTGCGGGGGTCGGATGCGCCGGCGCAGCGGGCGGGGCCGGTTGCGCTGGCATCACCATGGTCGGCTCATCCCGTCCTTGCTGATAGGTGCTGCGAACTTGACGGACCTCATCAAGCTCATCGGTGGACTGCGTGCGGTATTCGTTACTGCCGCGGTCGTTACCGCTGGAATAGCTATCGAACGCGGCAGTGTCAGTGTGCGAGGCAGCGGCGCGAGTTACTTCATCTTCCTGCCAGTTGTAGCGCTGCGTTGCTTCATCCGTACCGGGCTGCGCTGGCTGCCACGACGCGGACTCGCCCCACTGCTGCGGGTCATACGCCCGTGTTGGTGCCGGTTCCTGGGCAGAACGGTGTTGGGGCTGTTCGTTCATGGTTCACCTTCCAAGCGGGGTACGGGCGGCTGCGATGAGCGTATCCGCCGAAACCTCATGATCCGCGCAACGGCGTGCAGCGTTTCCGAACCCACACCACCCGGGCACAGCAATAATGGAAACAGGCTTTGATCGAAAGGTGCACCATGTCGAGTTCCGATGCCGCAGCAAATATTGGCGTTGTTGGCCTAGCCGTGATGGGCGCGAACCTCGCGCGTAACCTCGCCGGGCGCGAAGGGAATCGAGTAGCCATCTACAACCGCTCTCCCGAGCGCACGCGCGCGCTGGTCGAAACACATCCGGAAGCCGAGTTCATCCCGACCGAAACGGTCGCCGAGTTCGCGCAATCCCTCCAGCGTCCTCGCACCGCAATCATCATGGTGCAAGCCGGTAGTGCAACGGATGCGGTGATCGAACAGCTGTGTGAGGTGTTTGAACCCGGCGACATCATTGTCGACGGTGGCAACGCCCTATTCGAGGACACGATCCGCCGCGAGCGCACCGTTCGCGAACGCGGGCTGCACTTCGTCGGCGCCGGTATTTCCGGAGGTGAAGAGGGCGCGCTCAATGGCCCCTCGATCATGCCCGGCGGTACGGCTGAAGCGTACGAAACGCTCGGTCCGATCCTCGAGTCAATCGCCGCGCGTGCCCCCGAAGATGGCTCGCCCTGTGTGACGCATGTGGGCACTGACGGCGCCGGCCACTTCGTCAAGATGGTGCACAACGGTATTGAATACGCCGATATGCAGCTCATTGGTGAGGCCTACGATCTCTTGCGCCGCGTCGGCGGATTGGCGCCTGCGCAGATTGCCGATATCTTCGCCGAGTGGAACCGTGGCGACCTCGAATCCTATTTGATTGAGATCACCGCGGAGGTCTTGCGGCATGTCGATGCCGAAACCGGCAAACCATTCGTTGATGTCATCGTCGATCGTGCCGGTATGAAGGGAACCGGTACGTGGACCGTGCAGACCGCGCTCTCGCTGGCGGTACCGACCTCCAGCATCGGCGAAGCAGTATTCGCTCGCGGTGTCTCTGGTCGCACCGAGCAACGCGAGGCAGTACGCCCGACGATTCCTGCCCGCCCGCAGGCCCCAACAGTCGATGACAGCTTTGTCGAGGACATCCGCCTCGCACTGTACGCATCGAAGGTGATCGCCTACGCCCAAGGATTTGATTTGATCCTTGCCGGGGCACAGGAATACGGCTGGGAGATCGACCCGAGTGCGGTATCGAAGATTTGGCGAGCCGGATGCATCATTCGTGCCCGGTTCCTGAACCGCATTGCCGATGCCTACGACCGCGACCCAAACCTGCAATCGCTCATCGCAGACCCGTACTTCGCTACCGAAGTCGCCGCATCCGATGCAGCCTGGCGTCGCGTGGTCGCAACCGCTGCCTACGCGGGCGTACCCGCTCCCGCATTTGGGGCGTCACTGTCGTACTACGACTCCCTGGCAAGCGATCGACTACCAGCGGCGCTCATCCAAGGACAGCGCGACTTCTTTGGCGCGCACACCTACGGTCGTATCGACCGCCCCGGCTCCTTCCACACCAACTGGTCCGGACAACGCACGGAGCGTCGCACAGACGCTTAGCCCGTACCGCGCATCCGAACCCGGCGACGATAGGCTCTGGACATGGCTGTCGATGATTTGACCCCCGAGACGATTGCCCTCGCCCAACAGCTCTTTGACTGGGCAAGGGAAAACAATGCCGCCCAGCTCGAGGCCTATCTCGATGCTGGCGCGCCCGTGGATATGGTCAATCACAATGGCGACACAATGCTCACGCTCGCCTCCTACCACCAGGCAACTGATGTTGTCCGGCTATTGCTCTCGCGCGGCGCGAACATTGAGCACGCCAATGACCGCGGACAACGCGCGCTTGCCTGCGCTGTGTTTCAACAGGATGCGGACATCAGCCGCGTACTCCTTGCAGCAGGCGCGGACCCGGATGCGGGGACGCCTTCTGGCCGTCAGACCGCTGAGATGTTCGGTTGGGATGGCTTTGCGCAACTGCTTGCCGACCGAGAGAAGGATCAATAACGACGCCCCGTTTACGGCACGCCGGCGAGGGCGTCAACATTGTTACGTTGCACAACGTAACCGTTCGTCAACCACGGTCACACACAGTAAGACCCCGTCACACAGTTCGGTGCCCTCGCGGCGGCTTCGTACTGTGGCGACATGACCTCAATTCCGTTCTCGTTTGAGCTATTCCCGCCGCGCAATGCTGCTGTTGCTGCGCGGATGCCGGAGATTGCTCAACGGTTGGGTGCGCTCGCCCCGGAATTTATTTCGGTCACCTTCGGCGCCAGCGGTTCAACACAGGACCGCTCGCTGGAAGTACTCAAATGCATCCGCGAAGTTGCCCACTGCCGCCCGATGGCACACCTGACCTGCGTGGGCGCGACCACCGCCGGAATGGCAGCAACAGTTGCTGAGTTCATCGACGCCGGCATTGTTGATTTCCTTGCGCTTCGCGGAGACAAACCGCGCGATGCCGTTGACGATAGCTGGCTTGGTGAGCTGCGCACCGCCGCCGAGCTCACCCAGTTAATCCGCGGGGTGCGACGTACCCACATCCCCGGTGAGCTCACCCCGGTGGCTCCCGGCGAGAACCGCTGGCGCATCCGCGATCACCGGGACGGCATCATCGCCGTCGCCGCCTACCCCAATGGCCACCCCGAGTCACGTTATCCGGGGCAGGATGTGGACGCGCTGCTCGCGAAGCAGGCTGCGGGCGCCAACCTCGCCATCACCCAGTTGTTCTTTAACGCCGATGACTACCTGCGCTTCGTTGACGAAGCCACGACCGCCGGGGTGACAATGCCGATCCTGCCGGGAATCATGCCGATCACATCCGTACCTCGACTCAATCGGATGGGGCAGCTCACGGGCGAGCAGGTGCCACGACGGCTGTATGACGCCCTGCAATCATGCAGTTCTGATGCCGCTCGCCGCGAACTCGGAATTGCCCAAGCCACCGCGCTATGCCTCGATTTGCTGGCAGCGGGTGCCCCGGGCCTACACATCTACACCCACAACCGCATCGACGAACCGGTAGAGCTACTCGGCCGAGTCGGTGCGATAACCCGCACCCAGGCTGAAGCCGCGTTGATGGATGTCGAACAGACGCCAACATCAGCCTCGGCGATGTCGGCGTACCGAATGCTGTTGCGCTCGCACTAGCGAAGTGATTCCTCCGCGAGCGCCAACACCAGCCCCCATCCGATCGTTCAGACCACTTACCACAACTAGGAGCCCAATCAATGAGCACAAACACTCCCCATGCAGCACTCCCGTTCCCATCCGGAACTGTGCTGGGATACCCCCGAATTGGCCGCAATCGCGAACTCAAGCGCGCCCTGGAGCAGTACTGGCGCGGTGCGATCGACCGCGAGACGTTCGAGCGCACGCACAGCGAGGTCCGTGCTGCCCGGCGTGATGCGCTCGCGAATGCCGGACTCCGCCGCGACGACAACTCCATTCCTGAGGATGCCGCGACATACGACCAGGTGCTCGACACGCTACTCGCCGTCGGGGCAGTTCCGGAACGATTCGCTGACGTCATCGGCGCTGAGGCGCTGACCATCGATGACGGTTTCCTCCTCGCCCGGGGTGACGCGACACATCCAGCGCTGGAGATGACGAAGTGGTTCGACACGAACTATCACTACCTGGTTCCGGAGATCTCCCCCACCACGACCTTCCGCTACGCATTCCGGGAACGCGCCCGCCACATCACCGAAGCCCGCTCGGCCGGCTACCGCACGCGACCCACGATCGTCGGACCGGTCACCTTCCTGGCCCTTGCCAAAGCCGCCGATGACGCACCCGAAGGCTTCGACCCGCTCTCGCGACTTGATGATCTGCTGCCGGTGTACACGCAGCTGTTGGCGGACTGGCACGAGGCCGGTGCGGAATGGGCGCAGCTTGATGAATCTGCGCTGGTGTCCGAGGTTCTGGGTGTCGACCAGCGCACCCTCGCGGATGCCGCGTTGCGCGCGTACTCGGTGTTGACCAACCACGCCGAACGCCCCTCGCTGTTTGTTTCCACCGCGTACGCATCCCTACCGGATGCGGCATTCAACGCCCTCGAGCTTGCCGGTGTCGACGCCATCGGTTTCGATCTCGTCCGAGGCGATGCGCCGTCGGGTGCCGCAACCACCTCCACGGCACTGGTTGCCGGTGTAATCGACGGTCACAACATTTGGCGCGGCGACCTGGACGGTGCATACAACACATTGGCAGCGCTGCAGCGCGATGGCGTGAGCGTGCACGCTGCCACCTCAACTTCGCTGTTCCACGTGCCACACACGCTTGCAGATGAGACCGAGCAGCTGAGTGAACAGCTGCGCTCTTGGCTTGCCTTCGCTGATGAGAAGGCGAACCAGATCGCCACGCTCGCTCGCGGTTTGGCCGAGGGCCGAGATGCAATTGCCACCGAGCTTGACGCAGCCACGGCGGCTCTGAACGACCGTGAGCACGCTGCCGGCGTACATGATCCAGCGGTTGCCGATCGCGTTGCTGGAGTTACCGATGATGATCTCAAGCGTGAACCGTTTGAGGTACGCCAACAGGCACAGGCTTCCGCCCTCGGGCTTCCGGTACTGCCGACCACCACGATCGGTTCGTTCCCGCAGACCACCGAGATTCGTCGCGCGCGTCGCGATTTCACCCGCGGCACGATCGACGAGCAGGCCTATCACGAGTTCCTCCGTGCGGAGATTGGTCGAGTGATCTCGCTCCAGCAAGAAATCGGCCTGGACGTTCTCGTGCACGGTGAAGCCGAACGAAACGACATGGTGCAGTACTTCGCCGAGCACCTCGATGGTTTCGCCGTAACCGCCAACGGATGGGTGCAGTCCTATGGCTCACGTTGCACCCGCCCGTCGATTCTGTGGGGCGATGTCTCCCGTCCCACACCGATCACGGTGCCATGGTCGAGCTACGCCCAATCGCTGAGCGATTCTCCGGTCAAGGGCATGCTCACCGGCCCGGTCACCATCCTTGCCTGGTCGTTCGTGCGCGATGATCAGCCGCTGGCAACCACTGCAAACCAGGTTGCCCTCGCACTACGCGATGAGGTGCAGGATCTTGAAGCAGCCGGCATCAAGGTGATTCAGGTTGATGAGCCAGCCCTGCGAGAGCTGCTTCCCCTCGAGCGTGAACGTCATGAAGACTACCTCGCCTGGTCGGTCAACGCGTTCCGTCTTGCCACCAGCGCTGTTCGCCCCGAAACCCAGATCCACACCCACTTGTGCTACTCGGAGTTCGGTGAGGTCATTGCCGCAATCGACGGCCTGGATGCGGATGTGACCTCCATCGAGGCGGCTCGTTCGCGGATGGAAGTAGTTGCTGATCTCGCCGAGCACGACTACCCGCGCGGTGTCGGTCCGGGTGTGTGGGACATTCACTCACCGCGTGTGCCGAGCACCGAGGAGATCGCCGGACTGCTCGAAATCGCCACCGCCCACATCCCGGCCGAGCGCCTGTGGGTAAACCCGGACTGCGGTCTGAAGACTCGCGGTTATGAAGAGACTGAGGCAACGCTGCGCAACCTCGTGGCCGCCGCGCGGGCGGCTCGCGAAACGGTCGCCGCGCAGCAGTCGGACAACTAGTTCGCAGCAGAACGAGAGTGGGTGGATGCGGGAAGGCGATTCCTGCATCCACCCACTCGGTGGTTGTTAGCGCGCTTGTTCGTTACGCTGCACCGTCGAACATTGAGGTGACCGAGCCGTCCTCGAAAACCTCGTGGATTGCGCGCGCGAGCAGCGGCGCAATCGGCAGCACCGTGAGGCTCGGGAACCGCTTCGATTCGGGCAGCGGCAGCGTATCGGTCACGACGACCTCGTCAATCGCATCACACTGCAGGCGTTCAGTAGCCGGGCCCGAGAACACCGCGTGGGTTGCGGCAACGACTACCCGTTCAGCACCCTGTGCCTTGAGGGCTTCGGCAGCCTTCTTAATCGTGCCACCGGTGTCGATGAGATCGTCGACCATCAGACAGGTGCGACCTTCAACCGAACCGACAATGTCGTGCACGGTGACCTCATTGGCGACCTTCGGGTCACGACGCTTGTGGATGATTGCCAGCGGTGAACCGAGCTGGTCGGCCCAGCGGTCAGCCACTCGCACCCGCCCCATATCCGGTGAAACCACCGTTAGGTTGTCAACAGCGCCGAACTTCTCCTTGAAGTACTTCATCAGTACCGGCATGGCGAACAGGTGGTCGACCGGGCCGTCGAAGAAACCCTGAATCTGCGATGCGTGCAGGTCAACCGACATGATGCGGTCGGCGCCGGCCGTCTTGAACAGGTCGGAAACCAGCCGGGCCGAAATCGGTTCGCGACCGCGGCCCTTCTTGTCCTGACGAGCGTAGGGGAAGCACGGTGCGACCACGGTGATGCGCTTGGCCGATGCGCGCTTGAGCGCATCAACCATGATGAGCTGCTCCATGATCCACTCATTGATCGGTTCGGTGTGCGACTGAATAACAAACGCATCGGCACCGCGAACCGACTCGCCGAAGCGAGCGTAAATCTCACCGTTAGCGAAGGTGCGGGATTCGGTAGGCAGCACCTCGGTGCCAAGTTCGACGGCTACATCGTCCGCGAGCTGAGGATACGCGCGTCCCGAGATCAGAACGAGGCGCTTTTCACCGGGGTTGACGATTCCTGACACTACCTACCGCCTTTTCGACTTGCGTGTTCGAGCTTCGTGTTCACCGTGACGCAAACAGTGCTCATCCTACTCCTGCGCGTCAAGTGATGAGTCAGCGGCCGCCTGGGCCGCTTCGGCAGCCGCGGTACCGGCACGGTGTTTGCCGACCCAGCCTTCGATATTGCGCTGCGGAGCAACATTGAGTGCGAGCGAACCTGCCGGAACATCCTTACGGATGGTGGTACCGGCACCCGAGTAAGCACCGTCACCGATGTGTACCGGCGCAATCAACACATTGTCGGAACCGATCTTCACATCACGTCCGACAACGGTACGGTGCTTGTTGACTCCGTCGTAGTTCGCCGTGATCGTTCCCGCTCCGAGGTTGGAGCCGGCACCGATTTCGGCGTCACCGATGTACGAGAGGTGCGGAACTTTCGCACCATCGCCAAGCTGTGAGTTCTTCGTTTCGACGAAGGTGCCTACCTTGGCGCCTGCGCCGATAATCGAGTTCGCGCGCAGATAGCTCCACGGCCCAACCGTCGCCCCTGCGCCAATCACCGAAAGCGTCGCGTCCGTGCGCTTAACAGTAGCTCCCTCGCCAACTTCACAGTCGACCAGCGTGGTGTCCGGACCGATCACCGCATCCTCACCAATCGTGGTGGCGCCACGCAGCTGAGTACCGGGCTGAATCTCTACGTCTCGCCCGATCGTCACGGTCGTTTCAATAATCGTTGTGTCCGGGTCAACGATCGTTACCCCTTCGCGCATCCAATGTTCCAGGATGCGGCGGTTCAGTTCACGTGCGGTCGCACCCAGCTGCGCACGGTCGTTGATGCCCTGCACGAGCCACGGGTCGGTCACCGCAACCGCGGCGATCTTGCCACCGTCGTGCTTAATAACCGAAGCCGCATCCGTGAGGTACTTCTCGCCCTGCGCATTCGCCATACCGATCTTGGCGAGTGCCGAACGCGCGGCTGTGGCAGTAAATACGTACACACCGGCGTTGATCTCAGTGATTTCACGCTGGGCTTCGGTGGCATCCTTGTGCTCAACGATGCTTGCGAACTGACCAGCGTCATCTCGGACGATCCGCCCGAACCCGGTGGGGTCACGGTAAATCGCACTCAGCAGCGTCATATCCTCAGCGGCCTCGCGGTGCGCTGCGATGAGTCGATTCAGCGTCTGATCGTCCAATAGTGGAACGTCACCGGAGAGGACAACAACATCACCATCAAAATCGTCAGGAAGTGCGGCAAGCCCCACCTCGACCGCACGGCCCGTGCCGGGGATATCGTCCTGGTCGGCGATGATGACCTCGGGCGAGAGCGCCGTAATCGCTTCGACAACCCGGTCACGTTCGTGCCGCACGACGGCAACGGTGTGCGTGGGTGATAGTTGCGATGCCGTGCGCAGCACATGCCCCACCAGCGGGAGACCGCCGAGGTTATGCAGCACTTTCGGGGTCTTGGATTTCATCCGAGTGCCGGCACCGGCCGCGAGGATAATGACTGCCAATGTTGGTTCGCTCATATTCACTCCGCGATCGACCTGCGATTTCGCTCCTCCCCCAGGATTCGAACCTGGACCTAACAGCTCCAAAGGCTGTCGTGCTGCCGTTACACCAAGGAGGAATGTGCAGAACTAGTTTGCCACGCATTGCGTTACTTCGAGTCACCATGATTGCGCACGGCGTGTGCATTCGCAATGTGACTCCCCCGCTTCACTACGGGCTGGCGGGGCTGCGCACACAATCTCGGCATACATAATAGAAGCCATGCGCGACGTTCGAACCGACACCGTTGATGGCATCGTTCACCAATGGTCAACCCAGCGCCCCGATCTCGACTTCACACCACTGGCGGTGTTTTCGCGCATTAGTCGTATCGATAAGCAATTGGATGCATTACGTCGCCGAGCGTTCGCCGCCGCAGGACTCGACCTCGCCGAGTTCGATGTGCTCTCAGCATTGCGCCGAGCCGGCGCTCCGTATGTGCTCTCGCCCACGCAATTGCTGGCGACGAATCTCGTCACTTCCGGCACGATGACCAATCGCATCAACCGGCTCAGTGCTCGCGGGCTGGTAGTGCGCGAAGCTGACCCTAATGACGGCCGCAGCGTACGCGTAAAAATCACCGCCGAGGGGAAGCGACGGGTGGATGCAGCGATTCTCGCGCTGGTCGATATCGAACAGGCCGCACTGAGCGATATCCCACCCGAGGAGCTCGACGTGCTCGTCGAGACGCTGCGCACGCTAGCGCTTCGACTCTCCGAACCCGCGCCATCCGTCGAGATCGAAACAGCGACATCAGATACCAACGGCGAGCAATCGCCCCAAACCCAAAGGCTTTCCTAGTGGCCCATCTGCTCGGCGCCGAACACATCCATCTCGAATACCCAACCAAAGTGGTGTTCGATGACGTCACCATCGGTATCAACTCCGGCCAGCGCATCGGCATCGTGGGCCGCAACGGTGACGGTAAGTCAACGTTCCTGCGCATTATTTCGGGCGAGTTAGCACCCGATTCGGGCAAGGTCACGGTGCGTTCCGGGACGACAATCGGTATGCTCAGCCAACGCGATCTGCTCGAGGCCGACCACACCGTAGGCCAGGCCATCGTTGGAGACCTTGCCGAACACGAATGGGCCGGCAATGCCCGCATCCGTGATGTCATTCAGGGATTGGCTAGCGACCTCAACTGGCATGACCCGGTGAGTGCGCTCTCCGGCGGACAGCGCCGCCGCGTAGCTCTCGCCCAGCTGCTCATCCAGGACTGGGACATTCTCATCCTCGACGAACCAACCAACCACCTCGATGTTGAAGGCGTGGCGTGGCTCGCGAAACACCTCAATTCGCGGTGGCCAAGCGGTAGCGGCGCGCTCGTCGTCGTAACGCACGATCGCTGGTTCTTGGATGCGGTGAGCACCGACACCTGGGAGGTCCACGACGGCACCATCGAGCCGTTCGAAGGCGGCTACGCAGCATATGTGCTCCAGCGCGTTGAGCGCGACCGTCAGGCTGCGGTGGCCGAACAGAAACGACAGAATCTCATGCGCAAGGAGCTCGCTTGGCTACGCCGCGGAGCCCCGGCGCGCACCTCGAAACCGAAGTTCCGAATTGATGCAGCAAACGCGCTGATCGCGAACGAACCGCCGCCACGAGACAGTGTTGCGCTGACGCAAATGGCAACGGCACGCCTCGGGAAAGAAGTGGTGAACCTCGTCGACGCCGGGCTGCGTTTGGACGATCGGGAGATCCTCCGGAACATCAACTGGCATATTGCGCCGGGCGAGCGCACCGGCATTCTCGGAGTCAACGGCGCCGGTAAATCGACGCTATTGCGGCTCATCACCGGTCAGGTCGAGCCGACATCTGGCCGCGTCAAGCACGGTAAGACGGTGCGCTTCGCCACACTCTCGCAACAACTACACGAGCTCGATGACTACGCCGATCACCGCGTGCGCGAGGTCGTGAGCGAACGATCACGGCTCACCACCGCATCCGGTACGGAACTCTCCCCCTCGCAGCTGCTGGAACGACTCGGGTTTAGCGCCGCTGCGCTACAGACACCAGTAAAGGACCTCTCCGGTGGCCAACGACGGCGCCTACAGCTGCTAATCATCCTGCTTGATGAGCCGAATGTGCTCATACTCGACGAGCCGACGAATGACCTCGACACCGACATGCTCGCCGCGATGGAAGACCTCCTGGACACCTGGCCGGGAACCCTATTGGTCGTCTCCCACGACCGCTACCTACTCGAGCGCGTCACCGATCAGCAGTACGCGATTATTGACGGAACACTGCGCCACTTGCCCGGTGGCGTCGACGAATACCTGGCACTACGGGCGAGGCAGCCGGACACAACAGCCAACGACCACCCCACCACGGCAGCCGACAGCGATGCATCCACAACACCGAGCCTTGATGGCGCAACTCGCCGAGCGCTCGAAAAAGAAGCCCAAGCGATCGAACGCAAGCTCAGCAAACTTCGAGCGGCGTTAGCGGATGCGGATGAGGCGCTGGCAGCGGCAGATCAGCAGGACTTTACCCAGCTCAAGGCGCTCGCGGATGACCGTGCTGATGTCCAAGCGAAGATCGATTCGCTCGAGGAGCGCTGGCTCACCATTGGCGAGACGCTCGAGGAAAACTAAACCTGTTGTGCCTCGAGCGCGGCCTTGAGCTGCTTTCGAGCCCGGTTGAGTCGTGACCGGACTGTTTGCACCGGCACCTGCTGGTATTCGGCAATCTGCTCGTAGGTGTAGTCACCGAACTCGCGCAACACCAGGGCCACTCGGAAGTCTTCGGAAAGGGTTGCCAGCGCTTGCTGGACACGATCTTTTACCGCGTGGTCTTCGGCGAAGTCAGTAGGGTCAGCCTCCTCGAGCACATACTCTGCTTCATCGTCGACGGTGATCTCGCGACGTTTCCGTAGCAGCGTGAGGGATGCATTGGTTGCGATTCGAAACGCCCAGGTACTGATTGAGGCCTCGCCGCGGAACTTTGGCAGATGCTGCCAGATGGCGATCAGCGCATCCTGGAGCGCGTCCTCGGCATCGGCACGGTTACCCGTCGTTCGCATACACACCGCGAACAGCCGATTGCGATAGGGATGGAGCAGCTCGGAGAAGGCCCGCTGATCCCCCTGCTTTGCTTGTGCGAGCAGTTCCGCTTCGCGCGAGGCAATCGGCATGGGTTCCCCTCCTGACGGTGTGCTTTGGCAGATGGTACAGCCGAAGAGTGACAACAACTGTGAAGTTTCAACAACATCAGCCTTCAGGAGGATTCAATTCGCTTCCCGGGGAACTTTCGCGCACGGATGGGACTCTCATTACCAACCTGTTCAACGTGACGTGATCTGCTTTGCAGTAACGCTCGCTAAACAGTCCACACACCCGCCCACACCGCAACAAAATTGGAGTAATCATGAGCGACACCAACCGCGACGACCAGTTCACCGCAACCGGCAATGAAGCCACCGCTGCCAGCGCAACCGGATACGACAGCAACGGCAACGGCAATATTGAACACACCGAATACGACGTCACCGGCAATAACGAAGTTGACGAGAACCACTACTCCTCCACCGACAACGGCGCTGTTGACGACATTTACTCAGACCAGAACCTGGACGGCTCCATCGACACCCGATTCATTGACACCGACGACGACGGCGTCATCGACTATGCCGATGTCGACTCTGACCACGATGGCATCATCGACACCACCATGTACGACACGGATGGTGACGGTGTACTCGACCTCGCCCGCGTAGACCTTGACGGCGACGGTTACGCCGACGAGGAGCACAGCATCGACGCAGCCGATGCGCCCTCGCCACACGTGGACCCGAACGCCGGAGCAGGAAACGAACAGCCCCCGGTTGAAGAGGAGCCTGCTGAAGAGTCTGAGACCGAGCAGGAGCCGACCGAGGAGGCTCCTTCGGAGGAGCCGGAGGCAGATCCGATCAGCGATGAGGGCATCCATGCCTCGGGCGAAGCCACAATCGATACCGACGGTGACGGCGTGAATGATGCTGCGCTCGTTGACGTCGACGGCGACGGCTCTGAGGAATCCCTCTTGATCGACCTCGACGGTGATGGCACGGCCGAGTCGATGCAGGTCGACACGGATGGTGACGGTGTCTATGACGTATTCGCCTCCGATGACGACGGCGATGGCGTGATGGAAACCTTCCTTGAAGACACCGACGGTGACGGTGTCGGCGACACTGAAGTTGATTCCGGCTTTTAATTCAGCCGCGCAGGAACTTTTCCCCTCCAACCCGCATCCAATCTCTGACACACCACCCAATACCTCCGGCAAAGGAAAGAACCAATGAGCACCAGCTTCCCGACGGGCCAGCAGCCCACCGATGGCGCAGCTCCCGACTCGCAACCAATCCCCGAGCAGGACAACAACACCACCGTCCCCGAGACCGGCGAATCCGCCTACGTCGACCTCAATGGCGACGGAACCGAAGACACTTTCAAGACCGACACCGGTCAGTCCATCGACGCAAACAACGACGGCAGCAATGACCGCTACGAGTTCGACCTTGACAGCGACGGCTATGCCGAGACCAAAACATTCGACAACGATGGAGACGGAGCTACCGATGGTTCGCTCGAAGACGTCAACGGTGACGGTGTTCCCGACATGATGTACGACAACGAGGGTTCATCCACCGACCCTGCAGGCACGCCCCCGACCGAAACCGGTAACACTGGCGGCGTCGGCTTCGAAGATCTGACCAGCGACTACGCCTCGGCGACCTTCCAGGATGTGGACGGCGACGGCATTATCGATGCAGCCACCTACGACCTAGACGGCGACGGTGTTGAAGAGACCACGGTGCTCGACAACAACAAGGACGGCGTCATTGATGAAGCACAGGCAGATCTCGACGGCGACGGCGTTGTTGACGCTCGCGTCCTCGACACCGACCGCGACGGCGTGATCGACTACGGTGAGGCCGACACCACCGGTGACGGCCAGATCGACAGCAAGGTCTACGACACCACCGGCGACGGCCAGATCGACACCATCGAATATGACACCGACGGTGACGGCATCATGGATGAGGTCGAGACCGTGGGTGCGGGGATCGACGCACCCAGCACCGGCCCGGAGTTTGACGTCGATGGCGATGGCGTAAACGAATCCACCTACATCGACCTTGATGGTGATGGCACGCTGGATGCGCTCGGATCCGACTTCGACGGCGATGGCGTTGCCGAAGCGGTATACGTCGATGCCGACGGCGACGGCGTGTTCGACACCGCCATCGTCGATTCCTCCGGCGACGGCACGCTCGATGTCGCGTACGCCGACACTGACGGTGACGGCGCAGTTGACACTGAAGTTCAGCTATAAGGCGCAGAAATGATGTACGGGGCGGGAACTTTCCTTCCGCCCCGTACATCTAATCTTCAGCACCAATCCGCACACACGAGATGAAAGGCCAGACCATGGCAAACGAACACGCACCGGAGCTTCCGGAGGAAGCGCTGCTCGGTGATGTGCCGGAGCTCGATGATTCCTCCTGGGACTCACTCCTCAATGGCGCATTCTCCGCACCGGAGGGCGCTGCTGACGACCTGGTCGACAGTTATGACCCGGACGCTGACGCCGAACAGTACGATCCCGAGCTTGCCGATGATGGAGCCAATGACGCAATCGACACCAGTTTGATCGATGACGCCGCAGCGATGGACGAAACAGATTCGAGCACCGCAGCAGCTGCACACGGCGACGACACGGACGCAGCCGAACCGCAACCGGCCGCATCCGATGACGACGATGAAGGAATCAATGATCCCTTCGCGATCATCGACCTGCTTGAAGAACCGGTAACTGATGTTGACGGCACTGATTCGGCATCGAATGCGCACGAACATGATGCACTCGACGATGCTGAAGACCCGACCGCAGATTCCGCCGACAACGAGCTGCCCGGCGCACAGGATGAAGCGCTCGACCCGCTAGAGAACGATGGCCGCTTCGACGGTATTGACACCGCAGGCGAGGCCGAGCAAATTGACGATGGTTCATTCGACGATCAGAGCGATTTCGGAAGTATCTAGCCGAATCGGGAACTCTTAGCCCCTCACCCGCATCCAATATCTGACCGACACGGAAACAACCACCCACACGAAGGATCAGACCCATGAGCGACAAGACCAACTTCTACGACGGACAGACCGCAGACCTCAACGCAGACGGTGTCACCGACGCCGTTGCACAGGACACCACTGGCGACGGCAAGGTCGACACGGTGTTCGTCGACACTGACGGCGACGGCTACGCAAACCAGGCTTACCAGGACGC
Organism: Pseudoclavibacter sp. Marseille-Q3772; assembly: GCF_916618895.1. Taxonomy (NCBI): domain Bacteria; kingdom Bacillati; phylum Actinomycetota; class Actinomycetes; order Micrococcales; family Microbacteriaceae; genus Pseudoclavibacter; species Pseudoclavibacter sp. Marseille-Q3772. Next base: position 432 of record NZ_OU745391.1, on the reverse strand, counting down.
TGACGGCGACGGCTACTTTGAGACCACCCACAGCGACATCCCGGGCGACAACCAGGGTGACTTCACCACCGTAGACCACAACAAGGACGGAATGTCAGACACTATGGAATCCACCAACACTTCGAACGACGCACTCAACGACGTACGCATCCCCACTGAGGTACCTGCACCGCAGGGCTCGGAGAACAACACTCCAAGTGAGCCTTCGGCACCGGTTGAAGACTCAACCACGCCTCCGACCGACACCCCTGCACCGACCGACGAAGCCCCAACCGCACCAACCCCCGGTGAAGAGACCCCGGAAGCCGACTACACCGGCGGTAACAGCGGTACCGATAACGGCGGCACCAACTACTACGGCGGCGGCACCGAAGAAGCCACCATCGACGCAGACGGCGACGGCGTGAACGACTCGGCATACTTCGACCTCGA